>NZ_CP045429.1:2772633-3380166 GCF_005886805.2 Pseudoalteromonas rubra | reverse complement strand
CCAGCTTGCTATACAGAGCCTACCATGATGACAAGTTATTCAAAGATGTACTGGGTGGTGCGGATGAACAAACCTATGAATCTCGGCTCCGTGCTTTGATCCGTGAGGAGTTATCCTGTTTCGGCCAGTCCGCTCAACCTTTAATCGGTCTTTACCAGGAAGAAGACTTACTGGCGATTGCCTGTGTATTTGAAGCTCAGACAGAGCTACAAGCATCGCGACGTTGGGACTGGCGTTTGCGATTAATGATGAGCGCTGGATATTTACAAACTCAGCAATTAATAGACAAAGAGAAAACCATACGTGAAGCATTGGCAGATTGCGGGCACTATTATTTTCTCTCGTTTATTGCCGTAGAGCCACACTATCAGGGTCAAGGATTGGGTCATCATTTACTGGATGCATTGGACGAATTAGTTAAAGAAAATCCGTTGGCCAGTGGTCTCGGGGTATTTGTGTCTGAAGCCGAGCAGAACTTCTTTTTTAGTCAGCATGGCTATGAAAAACTTCAGGTTTTAACCTTCAAATCAGTACAGGGTGAACTGCTGTTTAAAAGTCGAACCGCCATTATGGAAAAAAGCCTGTGAGACTTTTCTCACATGAATGTAGGTCAAGGCGTTTTAGTATCAGTGTTTTAACCCTCTGCAATAAGTTAAGTTGTTGAAATTTATTGTTTTTGTGAATGTTTCAAGAAGATGACGAAAAAAAGTGTGAGAAAAAGCGCCTTTTCCATTATTCAGGATTGCGTAAACTTAATCGTGTTCAAGGACGGAAGGACATCAGTGCCAGGAAAGGGTGAAGTGGATAGAGTCAGGATGACTCAGGAAACATCAGGATGATGTTTAACAGCGGAAGTCAGGAGCGCTTAGGATAAGCGAAGTGGATAGAGTCAGGATGATTCAGGAAACATCAGGATGATGTTTAACAGCGGAAGTCAGGAGCGCTTAGGATAAGCGAAGTGGATGGAGTCAGGATGATTCAGGAAACATCAGGATGATGTTTAACAGCGGAAGTCAGGAGCGCTTAGGATAAGCGAAGTGGATAGAGTCAGGATGACTCAGGAAACATCAGGATGATGTTTAACAGCGGAAGTCAGGAGCGCTTAGAATAAGCGAAGTGGACAGAGTCAGGATGACTCAGGAAACATCAGGATGATGTTTAACAGCGGAAGTCAGGAGCGCTTAGGGTAAGCGAAGTGGACAGAGTCAAGGGAGACTCGGGTAACATCAGGATGATGTTTAACAGCGGAAGTCAGGAGCGCTTAGGATAAGCGAAGTGGACAGAGTCAAGGGAGACTCGGGTAACATCAGGATGATGTTTAACAGCGGAAGTCAGGAGCGCTTAGGATAAGCGAAGTGGACAAGGCCAGGATGGCTTAGGACACAAAAAGGACGTTGTTTATAAAAGGAATAGGGAAGACAAGTCGAGCGGTGTGACAGAGTTTACACAAGTCGACAAAGGATGTGCTTGGATGCGGTAAGGATATCTACAGGATGTAACCTATCGGATGAAGTCAGGGAAGAAGATCGGGTATGTCAGGATGTATACCCGTTCAGGGGATGATGAAGCTTGGCGGCTTGCTAGTTTGTTGTAGGCAGAGGAATTGGATACCTCCCAGGAAATTCGTCAGATTGGGGCGTAGCGCAAGGGTTACGCCTTGGTTTTTTGCTTTGTGAAAGTACACCTCGAAACCATTCTTTAATCTCACATCTCACCATTATCACATCTCACCATTATCACGCTGACCATGTATGACCGTTCGGAAAAACGCACTTTAATCTGTCACCCGACTATGGAAATTACAGCATGCGGTGGGGTGGAACATCCATTTTTTTCAGACGGAGGTTCTCAAGGTGCATAGTGCCGGTGTAAGCACTTTGCTGATCTGAGCTGAATTCAAACGCAAATTGGCTTTTTATTCCCAGTTTTCCATTACTCAGTACACCGAGCCTGCGTTTAACACAGGCGACACTGAGTAACTGGACATTGAGCTTTTCTGCTTGTCCTACAGCGTGTTGTTGTGCCGCTTCAGCAATCTGACGGCCAAACCAAAATGACGCAATGATTGCGCCAATAAGAATAAAAAGCCAAAGAGTGATCATCGTTTAAATAGCCTGCCTATTGCTCTGGACAGTGTTTCACTGCGATTTTCTGTTCTAAGTAGAGCTAAGACATGTGGGCGCAATGTCGGAATTGCAACCAGATCGGCGAAAATGCTTTCAAATAAGCCGTCCACCTCAGTGTTATGTGCCGCACTGTCCATGAGCTTAACGAGCCTTGTGGAGTCAGTCAGTGTTTCCCAGCAGCGCCCGGTAATCGTGAGTTGCAGATCGGCCTGGGTAGCCAGTGGTGAGTCTAATATAGCGTCAACAGCATCAGCGATGAGCCCGAGACTATGGCTACCCGATAATGCTCTGAGATGATTGATACACGCAGTCAAGTCTTGATCGTTCACGGCTTGTTTCAGGCCAGCCAATAAGTGCTCGGTTAGCTCAACACCAATGGCAACATGTTCTAACATGGCCGCCAGAGGTGACTGAACTTCCTTGGGTAATTGTGACCAGTGGGCCTTGAGATTGTTCTGGTTGTTACCATGCTCCAGGCGCATGGCAAAGTCAGCCAGACCTTGTACTGCCAGGTTTTGCCACTGATCTAACCCCAGTTTTCCAGCGATATAGAGCTCGGCATATTCATAATACTGAGACGCAGGGCGCTTGAGCTCGGTTTTCAGCAACGCATTAAACGCGGCCAGTTTATTGGCATTAGGTGCATAGACATAGGGATTGTTATCCAGCTTACCTTGCGCCGCTTCGCCGGTGAGCTGAGTGCCTAAGGCATCGATGACCATAGAGGCAAAGTGGTCACGGCTGGCAGCAACCAGTTTACTCTGTTCATCCAGGGGGAGCTTCAAAAACCACACATAGGGATCCTGGGTGGCTTGGTTGTCCCAAAATTGAATCGCTAATAATGCATGGCCAGCGAGTGGGTAAGGGTAGGACACCTGAGTGGTTTCTATTTGCGCAAACTGCTTTTTATCGATTTTGGTTATGCGACGGCCAATATCATAGGCGCGCCATTGCGTGCCTGCTGAAGTTAGTAGTTCACCTAAAGTCGTAATTTGCGCTGTCATTTTCATCTCACTTAATTGCGTTGAAGCGCGATTATAACTTTATTCTTGGTGACTGATAAGGGTGACCATAAAGATACAAACGCCCGGGTTGGATCGGGTATAATGGGGCTTTTGTATTTGTCTGAGGAAGCACTATGGATCACCCAGTATGGCAACTGCTTGATGAGCTCGAACACACGTTACGCCAGGCTAAACTTTGGCAGGCAGAGCCCGTTTCGGAACAGGCGTTACAGTCTACTCAGCCATTTTGCTGCGATACGTTACGGTTTGAGCAATGGTTACAGTTTGTTTTTATCGTCAAGATGCGTACTTTGTTGCAAAACGGCGCCCCTTTACCTGCCAATATGGCCATCGCGCCCATGGCAGAAGTCAACTTAGCGCAACACCCCCAGTTTAACGCATTGCTGGGTGTGTTACAGCGCCTAGACTCAGCTGTTTCGGAGTAGGCCTGGATGTTAGAGATCATTTATCAGGATGAACATTATGTGGCCATTAATAAACCATCAGGCTTACTGGTTCATCGCTCGTTTCTAGACAAACGTGAAACGCAGTTTGCGATGCAGATGCTCAGGGACCAGCTGGGGCAGCATGTGTTCCCAGTGCACAGACTTGACCGGCCGACCTCCGGTGTTTTGTTGTTTGCGCTGAGCTCCGAGGCTGCGCGTGATATGAATCAGATCTTCATCGACGGCACGGTGCAAAAGCGCTATTTGGCTTTGGTACGGGGCTTTGCACCGCAAGATGTGTATGTTGATAAACCCTTGAAAGAGCAGCTTGATAAAATTGCTGATAAGTTTGCGGATCAGGATAAAGCGCCACAGGAAGCACAAACTCAGTTCAACTGTCTGCATCAGGCTACGCTCAATATACCGCTGGGTAAATACCCCAGCATTCGATACTCTTTGGTGGAGTGTTTTCCAAAAACGGGTCGTAAACACCAGATCCGTCGTCACCTTAATCACCTGAATCATCCGATAATTGGCGATGTGAATCATGGCGATAACAAGCAAAATCACTTTTTTCAGGGGCATTTTGGTATTCGTCGTTTGATGTTATTTGCAACTGAGCTCAAGTTTTTGCATCCTTATAGTCAAGAACCCATCATCATTCGCGCCAGTTTGGGAGAAGAAATGCTGAACTTATGCAAACAACTGGGCTGGCCAGACACAGAAAAGGACTATCTATAATGGCATCCATTACGCTTTTTGTTGGCTCAGTATTTGGCAATGCAGAAAACTTAGCCTCTGAAGTTAAAAACGACATTGAGCAGCAAGGGCATAGCGCAGTGATCGCTGAAGCACCTACGCTCGAACATGTCAATTCAGCGGACAATTTACTGTTTATCTCTTCAACAACCGGACAAGGCGATATTCCGGAAAACCTGCTACCCTTAGTATTGCAAATGCAAATGCAAAGTCAGTTTCCCATGCTGACGGGGAAAACCGTAGGGGTTGTTGCGTTGGGCGACAGTAGTTACGGTGATACCTTTTGTGGTGCCGGGCGCCAGATCGATGTGCTGGTTCAGGAGCTCAATGCCACAGTGACAGAGCCCAGGCTGGATGTGGATGCGTGTGAGCATTTTGAGCCTTATGAAGCGGTCGCGCCCTGGCTACAGAAATGGTTGCAACACCTTTGACAAAGGCGTGATGCCCAGAGCCAATAAAAAGCCGCTGTTGTCAGCGGCTTTTAACGTTATGAACGTTTGACATCCACGGTCAGTTTCAGCTTTTGACCGGGATAGAGATACTTCTGACCGGCAAGCTTGTTCCACTTTACGATTTCACTGACAGTGAGATTAAACTTGGCCGCAATCCGTGTCAGAGAATCTCCTTTACGTACCTTATAGGTAATGGTGCGCTCGGTCGTGTTTGCGACAGGCTGAGTGGTACTCTGGCTCTGATAAATGGTGAGTTTTTGTCCCAGCTTAAGTACTGCGTTGGCTTTGAGTCTGTTCCATTTGGCAAGCTGCGCCACGGTGACGTCATACTCGCGGCTGATATCCCATAAGGTATCGCCACTGGTGACTGTATGGGTTTTTTTATTGCGTGTTGCTTTGTTTGCAGCGCTGCGCACGGCATCTGGTAAATGCTCGCTTTGTAACTCGCCGTCGCTCAGTGGGACCAGCAGTTTCTGACCAACCCGGATCATATGTGAATCCAATTTATTCAGTGAACGGATTGCACTGGTGCTGGTGGTAAACTTCTTGGCAATCACTGATAAACTATCACCGCGCGCAACGGTGTAGTATTGCCAGCGCAGGCGATCTTTGACTGGTGTACTGGCAAGGCGGGTTTGAAATGCTTCGATTTTATCTGCTGGCAGCAACAGGGTATGTGGTCCGTTCGGATCTGTGGCCCAGCGGTTAAAACCCGGGTTTAGACGATAAAGCTCCGTGAGCGACATATCTGCCATTTCGGCGGCTAACGCCAAATCGATTTGTGATCCTACTTCGACGGTATCAACCACCTGCGCATTAATGATCTTATTCCATTTAACATTAAACTCATCCTGGCGTTTTAACAAGTCAGACAGGGCGAGCAATTTAGGCACATAGGCTGTGGTTTCACGTGGCAAATCTAAAGACCAGAAATCGGTTGGTAAGTGCTTCTTACGATTTTTCCGGATCGCCTTGAGTAGTCGCCCTTCTCCTGAGTTATAGGCCGCAATGGCATTGAGCCAGTCGCCTTCGAGTGTCTTATGCAGGTAAGTGAGATATTCCAGTGCGGCGCGAGTTGACTGAACGATGTCGCGACGGCCGTCATACCACCAGTTTTGTTTAAGATCGAACCGCTCTCCGGTTTGTGGCATAAACTGCCAGATCCCAGACGCGCTGCGGTGAGAATAACCGAACGGATCGAACGCACTTTCTACGATTGGCAGCAATGCAATTTCAATCGGCATTTCGCGTTTCTCAACTTCCTCTACAATATAGTACAGGTAGGGTTCGGCGCGCTTTGAAATCCGATCCAGGTAAGCTTGGTGGCGCTGGTAGTAGTTACGTTCTGCAACTACGGGCCGGTTTTGTGGCACGTCAATAGACAACTGATAGCGGATCCGCTCCCAGACGTCGTCGAACACAGGTGGTGGCTCATCGGCTTCCACGGGTTCCTGAATGGCACTCATCAGAGTGTCGCTGATTTCGGCTGGACTGGCGTGGTCCAGTTGTTCGGCTTGTTCAATTGTGGGGCTGTCGAACGTGGTTTGACAACCGCTCAACAGTGCTGATACTAACAGCAGCAAGAGAGGCTTTTTCATAAAACTCGGTCATTGATCCATTGTCAGGGTACGGTGCCGCAGAAAATCCACAGCTAAAACCCGTCAATGTTAACTGTTTAGTTGTAAAAATTAAAGCAGTGCCTAAAAATTATCCTTCCATTGCCTGAGCACGGCAAACCTTTGCCAGTCTTCATCACAGTCAGCTTGTAACTCAGACGGTACAGTATCGAGCATATGTGGCAGATTTGCCCGCATAAAAGGGTTAATGCTTAACTCACGTGCGATGGTTGTCGGTAAGGTTGGTAGCGCCTGTGCGCGCTGTTGCTGGCCCCACTCCTGCCATGTAGTAATGTCGTGATTGCCAGGCTCTACCGCAGCGGCAAAAGTCAGGTTAGCCTGCGTATATTCATGCGTGCAATAAATTTTGCACTCGGGAGGGAGCTGGGCAAGAGCTTGCATAGCGCGCCACATCTGTGCCGGGCTACCCTCAAATAAACGGCCACAGCCCGCGCTGAATAAGGTATCTCCGGTAAATGCCAAATCAGTACTCAGGTAGCAGATGTGGTCCAGTGTATGTCCAGGTGTATGCGCAATGGTAAAGTCCAGCCCGGCAATGGTGACCTTATCACTGTCACTCAAAGGGTGTGTGATGCCGCCAAATGGCGTATTTTTGGGGCCATAGATGGGCAGGTTGCCATAATGTGCCAGCAAAGGTGCGATGCCATCGGTATGATCCCAGTGATGGTGCGTGACTAAGATGCCGGCCAGTTGTTTGTGTTGTGCTGTGGCGAATTCAATAACGGGCTCGCTTTGCCCGGGGTCCACAACCCACATTAAATTGCTATCTGACCGACATATTGCCCAGATATAATTGTCATTGAAGGCGTTGATAGGGTGGATTTGCACTGCGACTTGCGCCATAACTCATTGCTCTATAAAGTGAAGGTGTAACAAGTATAGCGAGTGCGTATCATGAAACCAGCTCTAAGTTTTCAGCAGGGTCCGAAACCCTACCAGTGGCAGGATTTTCCACATGGAGATTATGTGCGCGCAGGCATAGAAAGGCGGATGGCTCATTGGCTGCCGCGAATGTTTGGTTATCATATGCTCAAGCTGGGCTGCCTGAGTGGTCAGCTGGATACGTCACAAAGTCCGATCAGTCATCAGATTTGTGTTGCGCCAGAGGGGGGGCATGTTGGCGTGTTAGCAGAAATCGATGAATTACCCTTTTATGAACATAGCGTAGACGCATGTATTCTCAGTCAATGTCTGGAATATCATTCTGATCCCCATCATATTTTACGGGAGGCACACCGAACACTGATCCCGGGTGGGTATATCGTGATCAGCGGGTTTAATCCATTTAGTTTGTGTGGACTGGCGCATTTGCTGCCATTTAGCAAAGAAAAACTGCCCTGGTCGGGACGCTTTTTTACCCCGTCCCGGGTTAAGGACTGGCTGGATCTGCTGGGGTTTGAAATTCTTGCCGATGAGCGATTCGTCCATGCCTCACTGGCAAGAGGTTCACGGCTGTCGCGTTTTGCGCCCTGGCGACGTTTTTGTCGTCATTACATGAAGCCGATGGGCAGTGTCTATTTGCTGGTGGCCCGCAAACGGGTCGCACCTTTAACGCCGATTAAACCCAAATGGCATGCGCGTCCTAAATGGACGCCAGCGGTAAAAGGCGCGCGACTGAAGCACAGTCGTAATCAGGAACAAAGTTAGTCGGTTACTCGCTCTGGTAACCGGTATCTTCTTGCAGAACCGCACCGCCAGCGGCTTCGCGTGCCAGGTCGTCCACTAGCTCATTGTATTTGTTGCCTGCATGGCCCTTAACCCAACGCCACTCAATGGTGTGACGCTGAACCGCAGCGTCCAGTCGTTGCCATAGGTCGACATTTTTAACTGGCTTTTTGGCGGCTGTTTTCCAGTTGCGCTTTTTCCAGTTGGCCAGCCAGGATTCGATCCCTTGTTTCACATATTGACTGTCTGTGTACAGGATCACCTGGCATGGACGCTTGAGTGTTTCGAGTGCAACTATCGCTGCCAGCATCTCCATGCGGTTATTTGTGGTAAGCCGATATCCGGCGTTGAGGGTCTTTTCATGACCTTGGTAACTGAGGTACACACCATAGCCGCCAGGACCCGGGTTGCCCAAGCAGGAGCCGTCGGTATAGATCTCTACGGATTTTTGCACGAATTTGCCTGTTTTTATGTAAAATACTCCAATAGACGCTAACCATAGCAAAGTTAGGCAATCGACGATATGCATAAAAGACAAATAGTACTGGATACAGAAACCACGGGCATTGACCCCAAAGAAGGTCACCGGATCATCGAGATCGGGTGTGTGGAATTAGTGAATCGTCGCCTGACTGGCAACAATTTCCATGTCTACATCAACCCACAACGTAGTATTGAAGAAGAGGCCATTGACGTTCACGGTATTACCAATGAGTTCCTGCGAGACAAACCTTTTTTCCATCACGTTGCGCAAGAGTTTTATGACTATATTCAGGGGGCCGAACTGGTGATCCACAACGCGCCGTTCGACGTCGGCTTTATGGATCATGAGTTTGCTATGCTTAATCAGGGGTTTGCAAAAACTCATGAGGTATGTGAGGTACTCGATACTTTGGTGATGGCGCGGGACTTGCATCCGGGTCAGAAGAACAGCCTTGATGCTTTATGTCGCCGTTATGATATAGATAACTCAAAACGAACATTGCACGGCGCTTTACTGGATTCCGAGATTTTATCGGATGTCTACCTGGCTATGACAGGAGGCCAGAAGAAGCTTAATCTGGCTCAGTACAATGAACAGGCACAGCAGGGTAGTGGCGGGGGGATCCGTCGCTTGAGTGCTGAGCGTGCGCCGCTGAATGTGGTGCTGGCGACGGCAGAAGAGCTAGATGCGCATGAAGCGCGCATGGAGCTGGTCAATAAAGCCTGCGGGCAGAGTTTGTGGCAGCAGTAGCTGCACTCAGGCTCGCACCTGTAGTGCAAGAGAACGATTAATTTATGATGAGGTAAAGTGGCATGCGGATCGGCTTAACAGGATTGATGTTGTTATATTGCGCAGTGTTTAGCGCGACGATGATGGCCGACACACCGCAAATTACGCTGCTTGAGCGAGACGGCAAGGTCAATGAGATCCCTTTACTGGATAATCGCTTTCGCATTGACCACAATGTTAAGAAAATTACGTTGTTGTTCTTTCGTGCCCCGGGTACGCCTGCCGTGGTGCTGGTTAAACCCGACGGCAGTAAATACTACGCCACGCATGCTATTGCTGACGAAAAGCTCGAATGGTATGACGAGATCAGTTATGACCTGGTGATAGTGACCGATCCTATGCCTGGCCCCTGGCAGGTACTAGGTCAGATCCGCCAGGACAGCCGGGTTATGGTGTTGGGGGATATTGAGTTGCAGGTTGACCCCTTACCGCCTTTGATCTTCCGTGGTGAAATGCTGAAAATTCAGGGACAAGTCACCAACGATGGCCAGCCTGTCGATATTGGTTACTTCCGTGATGTTGTTACTCTGTATGTCGAGTTTGTCAGCACTAATAATGATCAGTACGCTAACTTTGGTGCGGGCACGCAAAGTGTGGCCGAATTTAAAGATGATGGCCGGGAATTTGATGAGCGCCCTCTGGATGGCATCTTTACTGGTGAATTTCGTCTGAATTTTCCAGCCGGTGAGTGGCAACCCGAATTCTATATAGAAACGCCCATCCTCAAACGTCGTGTAGTGAAAGATCCTATCATTATTGCAGAGCCACCTTTTTCTTTTGAATTGATGCTGGCAGGGCAGGAAGACTTTGAGCACCAGTTGACTATCAGGTTGGAGTCCGAGGTGGTGAAACCGGAGACTGTGATCTTTCAGGGAAAAATCTTATACCCCAATGGTGAAGAGCAAATGTTCACCCTCAATGGCGAAGAGCGTTTGTACCGCCAGCTGGCAATTAAAAATTATGATTGGGGTCGATACAGTGTGGAGTTGTCCGCCTTTGGTGAAAACATCAACGGCCGAGAGTTTATGGCCCGCCTGCCAGATTATAACTTTGAAATAGAACGCCCGATTGAAAAAGTACCGGAGTTACCTGAGTCAGAGCGGCCAACGCAGCGTGTGGTCACACCGCCTGAACCGGAACCGGGTCTCAGCACCGGTGCCATTGTTGCCATTGTGGTTGTTGGTAATTTGCTGATCCTGCTGTTGGGTTGGCTGGCCGTGCGCATTTTTGTACAGAAAAAGCCCATCAAATTAAAAATCAGCCTGCCCTTTATCGGTAAGAAAAAGCAGTTAGATTTGGAAGAGTTAGATCAGAATGCAGAAAACTCTGGCAAACCAAGTTCAAAAAATGACAAATCAGCTGATATTTTGAACCTTTCGATGTCGGATGACTAAAAATCCCCGATTTTTTCAAAAAAGGTGTTGACTCTTAAGGGGGGCATTCGTATTATTCACGCCGCTGTCAGGGAGCACACCTGAACAGCGAGAGAACAAGATGCTGCGGAGTGGTAGTTCAGTTGGTTAGAATACCGGCCTGTCACGCCGGGGGTCGCGGGTTCGAGTCCCGTCCACTCCGCCACATACTTTTTCTCTATAAGCGCACGCTGGAGTGGTAGTTCAGTTGGTTAGAATACCGGCCTGTCACGCCGGGGGTCGCGGGTTCGAGTCCCGTCCACTCCGCCAATCGCTTATTCTGTGCAGTACTTCTTTGGAGTGGTAGTTCAGTTGGTTAGAATACCGGCCTGTCACGCCGGGGGTCGCGGGTTCGAGTCCCGTCCACTCCGCCAAGATCTTTAAGAAGTACACCGAGCTAAACCACCGTGGAGTGGTAGTTCAGTTGGTTAGAATACCGGCCTGTCACGCCGGGGGTCGCGGGTTCGAGTCCCGTCCACTCCGCCATCTAGCCAGGGTTTAGTTTGGATTATCAGATTCAATGTAGTCTGAGTTTATGACAAAACGACGTCACTAACATCGTTATTTACTCGTGGAGTGGTAGTTCAGTTGGTTAGAATACCGGCCTGTCACGCCGGGGGTCGCGGGTTCGAGTCCCGTCCACTCCGCCAACATTTTAACGAGTAAAAAATTGCATTATATCTCTGCGGAGTGGTAGTTCAGTTGGTTAGAATACCGGCCTGTCACGCCGGGGGTCGCGGGTTCGAGTCCCGTCCACTCCGCCACTTTTTATAAAGTTCAGTAATACTCTATTTTATCACCCTAATATCATTTCTCACTTAAGCTTATAATTTTCTTATCCCTTGTTTGATCCAAAGCCAAAAACCCTTAATACCGCGTTGTCCGGCCAGTAAAAAATAGTGTGTGATAAGTTCGCCATTTGTCATTAGTGAGGTCGGTTATTTGTGCCGTGTTTAATTACACCAAAGCCTGCGCTTAATCTGTCTTGGTATCCTATTTGTAGTCTGTCATTTAGTTTGTGATCACTTACTTATATTGGCGGTAAAGTCATATAATATAAGCGCCTTGTCAGTTTATGCCCTGATGATTTGAGGGACATTTGGTTGTTGCCTGTATTGAGTGCATTGATGAATCCAGCAGTTAAAGTATTAAAAATCAACAGAAAGAACTGGACGCAAAATGTGACTTTGATTCGCTGGCAGCTAAGGCTGAATATATGGGGGCGGTGATAAAGATTAAAGATGTTATTGCCAAACTGGAACTTTGTGAAGAATGCGGTTACAGGTGGCGCTTGATTAAAGTTTTGCCCGCTACTTTTTGCCGTTGATTGAGGCGTGATGTATTAAGGGGATAGTTGTGAAAAAGTGGAAAATACTATTTGGCTTTTCAGCTTTCATCACTGCACTTGAGTTTATTGGCTTACCATTTAAAGAGCATATAGATTTCAACACTTTTGTATCGCTCATATTGTACTGTTCAATACTCATACCTATGTATGGTTATGCTTACGGGGTTGCAATTGGAAGCAAAGCGATAGCTATCCTAATCTTCGTACTTACGATTTTAGTTCCGGGTAGTTTGGTTGTTTTGTGGGGAGTTGCATTTACAATTAATCACTTTAGTTTAATTCAGCTGGTGTTTTCTCTGGGGACATTCGGCTTACTTTTGTTTATATCTTATCCCGTTTTTATGTACGCATTTAGGTCTGATAAACTGTGGGCAAAAGAACGACAGCAAATGACTGATAAGAAGTTGTAATGCGTGGCGTCTTTACCGTGCGTTGTTTTTGGCAACTGAGGTGAGCGTGACAGCTTTGGTAGTGCTTTTCTTTCCCCTTAACATAACTACAGGTCACTAAGCGACAGTGAAAACGATTAAATTCTCCGCTATTTTCTTGTGCTTTTTTCCTTTTTCATCAATAGCTTGTTTTGATGGAAGTGCCTATGAGCGAAGTTTTGCGCATGCCGATCCTTACGCAACTACTGCACTTATTCTGATTACTGTCGCCAGCTTTGTTCGATTATGCAGAACTAGGAACAAGGCTTATATTTCAGTAGTCACTATTGCACTGATAGTTGCTTCACTCGTTTACACCAGAACTGCATATAACGGGGATTGTGGTGATTCTTATGTTTCAACCGCAGATCATTGTTTAATATTTGCGGCTATCGTTTTATTTTATGAACTTGTTCGCGCTTGTGTGGTTTTCTCAACAAGCCACCGGGCAAAGTAATTAAGAGAGGCGATTGAATCCAGGCTCAGTTCCACTTGGTGTCTCAATTTTGCCTGGTGTTATGTCCTTGGAATTACATGAACTTTTATGAGCAATCATCAGGCAGAGGTATAGAGGTCTGTGTCGGTTTAATACTTCTTTTCATTGCGCTCGTTTTTGCAGCTTTGATTGGTGTGGTTTTCGCGAATTCTGCGTTTGGTTCTATTGCTGTTTTAGGCTCACTTGCGTTGGCCTTGTGCTCTTGGTGGTTTGGCAAACCAGGTTATCGATTGGTTTTTAATAAACCTCGTAAAGGGGGAGGTTTATTAAGCAATCATGGCCTTAAAATGTGTTGTGTTTTTTCGGAATATGCTCAATTTTGCTGGTTTTCGTTTCCATACTGCAAAGAGAAGTCAGCTCGTTTTTTAGCGCCATTAGCATGCTGATTGCTTGTTTATATGGTTGGCAATTCGCTAAGAAGCGCCAAGATAAGGACTTATAACAACAGTCTATGTCATTAATAGATCATTGTTTTATTTTGGTGTATATCACATAAAGCTGTCTCCTGAGCTTGAGTTTAAAAGCACACTCACTTTTTTTGTGCTTGCACCTCACACATTTTAGACAATCAGTCTAGGCACTGTTAAAAGCCCTTGTGCTTTGTTGTTTCAGTCTGACAAGCTACATAGCGCGATCAGTCAGGTACATCTATAGTATCAGCAAGGCTTAGTTTATTGTCGTGAAGCAACATGCACTGGACCCTGGTTTTATTAATGCTGGTTGGTTGTAGTTTTGCACGGGCAAGTGAGTCCATTCGCATTGCAACTGGGGAGTATCCACCGTTTACCGGCAGCAAGCTTGTTGACGATGGCTTTGTCAATCACCTCATACGTCAGGTACTTGCAGAGGCAGGGCTGAGCGCCGAGTTTGTTTATTTGCCCTGGAAGCGCAGTTTTCAGGCTGCGCAGCAAGGTATGTATGACATGGCGTCTTACTGGGTTTGCGAGCGCGAATATCAACAACACTTTTATTGTAGCGATGAGCTCTATCGTGGCCAGCTGTTACTCTATTTCAGGGCTGAGACGCCGTTGCCACAATGGCACAGCATTGATGATCTCAAGCCTTATCGGATAGGCGCGATTTTAGGATACGAATATGTACCAGAGTTTCATCAGGCGATGCAAAAGGGGGAGCTGGATGTGATTATGGTCAGCAATGACCGGCTTAACCTCAACATGCTGCTTAATGATCGCGTTGATTTGATTTTGCTCAGTGAAACAGCGATGCAAAGCTTACTGGCAGAACACTTTCCATCTATGCCGAAAGACCAAATACAGGCGCACTCTAAGCCTTTTTTAAACTATCGGGCGCATGTACTGTTTCCAAACTCTCTAGCGAGCAGCAGTGCGCTGCGCGAGCGTTTTAATGCCAGCCTGAAAAAGCTCAAAGCGTCAGGTGAGTTTGAGCGTCAGTGGCAACGGCTGATCAAGGGTGAGTTCATTCCTCGGCAGGATTAAACTGTGGGCGCTAATTTGCGTCGGACTTTTGGCTCAGACGTTTAATGTCTCCTTCGACAGATTCCATTTTGGCAATCAGTAAAGTGCCATCCGCTGCGATATCGTAGTGCCACAACAAGTTTTGCGTTTTCAGGAGTTCTGGCTGGGTTTTGCCATCAAGCGCCAGGCGCCAGATATGATCTGTCTTAGACCAGGCACTTTGCCAGTACAGGAAGCCATCTCTTAGCCTGGGGTTTGTCACCTGATGATAAGCCTGGGGCTCAAGCGTAGTGAGCGGCATTTCATCTTCAAACGTGCTCGCCAGATCTGCTGTGCGATAAATCATCGAGTCTTTAAAAATCAGCCAGTTTTGGGTTTGATAGTCGTACAGTATCAGGTCAGATGCGATAGCAACACGGTGTTTGAATTGCCCGCTTTTACTGTAAATAACGACCTCATGACCATCTGTGGCCCACAGGGTATCGGTATCTAACCAGCCAAAGTGTCTGAGAGGCAGTACAAGCTGAGGCGTAAAGGTTTTCTGCACACCGGTGCGGTCGAGCAGTAATAATCGTGTTTCGCGATTGGCAAGGATGTAAGCGTTGTCAGGGCTCCAGGTGACAAAGTTCACGTAGTCACTGCCTTTGTGATGCGTGAGCTGAATAACCCGATCATGACTGTGCAGATAAATCTCGCAGGCGCCAGTGCGGCGTGACATAAAGGCGGTTTCGCCGAGGCTATTGGTAACCGGCAGATAGTCATGGCTTGAGCTCGAGAAAATTGGCAGATTGTCTTTGTCACGAATATTCACCTGCCAGCTTTCTGCGGCACTAAAGATGTTCCCCTCGCCATCAACACTTAGACTACTGAAGATCCCCTGCGGCGTGGCAATAACCGGGTATTCATGTCCATCGCGGGTGGTGGCAATCAGATTATGGTGCTTGCTGTTGTCATTGGTGATCATGCTGTGATGCTTAGGATCGTAGGCAATCAACCAGACAGGGTAAGACCAGCGCATCTGAACTTTACCATCGAGGGTAACCAGGCGGCTGTGTTGACTGGCATCTTTGATCAGGTAGTAGGTCTGGTTGTCCCAGCCTCGTAGTGTTGTGATGAGCTTTTCATCGTCGTTCAGCTTGAGTGGAATAGAAATATATTTATTACTATCAATATTATACTGATAAGGAAGTGTCCCTGCTTGGGTGCGTACCGTGGCAATAAGCAGGGTGTCTGATTGCCAGCTTGGTGCCTGAATATGATAACAGGGGATGGCCTGCGACTGATTTAGTTGTTGCCCATGCGCATTGACAATCAATAGGGTACAGCCATCTCCCTGATATTGCCAAAATGCCAGCCAGCCTTTAGTGGGGTGCCAGGCTGGTTTTGCGACCCGGTCATCAAAATGCAGGCGCTGAGTGACATTGCCTTGTTTATCTGAGATGACCAGGGTTTTAAAATTGTCAACATAGGCCAATAGCGGCAGCGTGGTGTGGGCTGCAACATCAAATTCCAGTCCCAGTTCATAGGTTATATCTTCGACTTCATACTGAGGAAGCGTGATTGGCTCAGGTACTGTGGAAAAGTAGGCTATGGCACTGAAGCACGCGGTGACGACTGGTATTGCCGCCATCAATGCGCGCTTTTTGAATCTGATATGAGGATTGCTCCCGGCGGCGCGCTGGATCTCAGTATCAGTATGCACGTTCAGTTGAGAGGTCGGCTGATGTCGTTCTACCGGCGCAATAAACACGTACCCACGTTTGGGCACAGTTTTGATAAAACGGGGTTGCCTGGCGCTGTCATTCAGCACCCGGCGTAATTTAGTCAGCAACTGATACAGGCTGTTAGATTCGACAATGGTGTCTGGCCACAATGCCTCATTCAGCGTCGAGCGTGACAACACCTGATCCGGTGCGCAGACAAACAGCTCTAGCAGCCTGGCAACCTGAGGTTCTAATTTTATCGCAACCTGGCTGTCAGGCGCGCGCAATTCATCCTGGCTGGCATCAAACTGCCAGGACAGGAAGTGATAATGTTGAGCGCGTGTGGATGTTTCCATATTGGATCCTTTGTTGATGATTCCATGCCTGCAGTCTTTATCTGTGCTGCAACCGGGTTCTGGGCTCTGGCTTTTTTCATTGCAATCATTGTTATTTTTAAAACTCAGCAGCTGTTAGCTTAAGCCGGTCACGTATTATTAGCAGAAACTAACCTAGTTCAGAACAAAGTCAATAATCATCAGAGCTTGATCACGCTTCTTCAGGAAACTTTCAGCTTTTCTGTTGCGCTTTTCTGTTGCAATGAGTGCAGTCACTCATATCGGGAGCAGTCATATGAAGCAGTATTATCTCGCCCTATACATCAGTGGGGCATTGAGCAGTCAGGCGCTATGGGCAAATCAAACACACAACACGCACATCAAGCTTGATGGTCGTCTGGACGAAGCATTGTGGCAAACCGCCCGACAATTTAATCGGTTTTACCAGGTGGTTCCGGCAACCTTAACTGAGCATACTGATAAGGTGCATGCCCTTGTATTGAGCGACCAATCAGGTGTTTACATAGGCATCATCAACTATCAGGATGAAGCAAGCAGGCAGAAGCAGTTTAATATTCAGGATGCCTTTATGCAGGCTGAGTTTAACCGGATTGTTGTGGATTTTGCCGGTGATGGCAGTGGCGCGTATGAGTTTGCCGTTACACTGGGCGGAGGTACCCAGGACGCCGTGCTTACGCCACAGCTGACTAAGGACAGTGACTGGGATGGAGACTGGCAGTCGGCAATATTTGAAGCGGAAGATTACTGGTCCACAGAGGTGTTCATCCCCTGGCATACGGTGTCGTTTTATAATCCGGCACATAATGCGGACAGTGAGCAAGGAGAAATCGGCGTATCTATTCAGCTTTATGACCTCAGTAAAAATTATATCTATGCAAATCAAAAACAAACGACCAGTAATAGCGATTTTTTCCTTGCCATGCCTAAGCTGGCATCGGCGATCCCCAGCCATAGTCAGTTAAGTTTTGTGCCCTATTTTAGTCATCAGCAACATTTTGCCGACCAGGCCACGGACAACAGCGACGTGGGTTTCGATTTGTTTTACAAGCCCAATCATCATCAGAAATTGTCGGTGGCGGTGAATCCGGATTTTGGCCAGGTGGACAGTGATGAAGTGGATATCAATTACAGTGCGGTTGAAACACTCCGTAGTGACAAGCGGCCTTTCTTCACCCAGGACATTGCCGTATTCAATGTGCAGGCATTGCAGGATACTAAGCTTATCCACACCCGTCGAATTGGTGCGGGCAGCGATGATGGCAGTGAGTTTATTACACCCATAGATCTGGCTACCCGGTTTGTGCATCAGGGCGAGACGTTGCAAGTGGGGGCGTTTGCAGTAAAAGAAAAGGACTTAGACAGTGATGCCGGTAAGCGCTTTTATGCCGCCCGGGCCAAATATCGCCAGAAGCACTGGCAGTCAGGATTACTGGCCACTTATACCGATCGACCCTGGCTGGATCGCAACGCATTGACTATGGCCTGGGACAGCCAATATCAAAGTGCAACCTGGTCGTTTCAGGGGGCGTTACTGGCAAGCCAGGTTGAACACGTGAGCGAACAAACGGGCAATGGGGCCTCGATGCAGCTGGGATATCAGTTCTCGCCAAATACGAGTCTGGAAGGGCGTTACCTTAAGTTAAATAAAAGATTTAATAACAGTGATTTAGGGTATTCCCAGCGGAACAATTGGCAGTATAGTGAGGCGAAGTTGAGTCATGCAATCAATACTCAGAGTCATTGGTTAGCTCGTATTAAGCACTCACTTACTGTTCGTTATGAAGCCGATAGTGAGGGTTTGAAATTACCGGCCCGGCAGGCCTATCTCAGCCAATGGTTGCTGGCAAATGGGGGTCAGGTTGACTTTCATATTGACCGGATCAATGGTGGCTGGCAGGACAACATAGGTCGCCAGAGCCAGGCATTCGAAGTGCCGGGTAATTGGGAAACCCGAGTCATGTATATCAGTCCCTACATAGGTAAATTCTCATGGGCTGCCAGCTTTGAATATGATCAGGAAGGGTTTGAGGGGAGTGCGCAACAGTATGCTGTTGATTTGACCTGGTTGCCACATCCAAACTGGACACTTAAGTTTAATAATTTTTATCGCACCGGAGATGGCTGGCTGGTGGCAAGCGATACAGATCAGGTCACACAGTATGAACGGGATTTTTTCGTTAATAAAATTCAGGTCAGTGGCTTGATAACGGATAAGTTGGAGTTCTCCTCAACCCTAGAGTGGGCGGTACTGGAAGCGCGCAGTGATCAGGTTTTTGCGCTACAGGACCACCAGCGACAGTTATTAAATGGGGTAGACACCAGCTTTGAAGATCGCCGCTTGTCGAGTCAGTTTAAACTTCGTTACCGGATGGGCGCGCTGTCAGATTTGTTTCTGGTTTATCGCCGTGGCGCAACGACAGGTGACAGGTTGCCCCGCAGCCAGATTGGCTCAGAGGCCTGGCTGGAGAGTGCAAAGCAGCTCTGGCAAGCCCCAATGCAGGATTCGGTATTGTTAAAAGTGCGCTATAAGTTCTGAGGGGCATTCTGCCCTTAGTTCTGCGTGAATATTTCTCAATTCACAGCCCGTGGGCGAAACCGCATACTCAGACTTTTATATTTAGGGACAAAGCTATGCCAATAAGACATGTTTTTATCCTGGGTGCGACATTGAGCTTGCTTGCTGCCTGTGTTTCTTCTCAATCGGGACCTGCGTTATATCAGTCACAGGACTGG
Organism: Pseudoalteromonas rubra; assembly: GCF_005886805.2. Lineage (NCBI taxonomy): Bacteria > Pseudomonadati > Pseudomonadota > Gammaproteobacteria > Alteromonadales > Pseudoalteromonadaceae > Pseudoalteromonas > Pseudoalteromonas rubra. The sequence continues at coordinate 3,360,892 of NZ_CP045429.1, read as the reverse complement.
GTGGCGGATGGGGTATTCACTGAGGGGGTAGAAGGTCCGGCAGTTAATCGTAATGGGGTACTATTTGCTGTTAATTTTGCGCAACAGGGCACTGTCGGCCAGGTGAGCGGACGCGACGAGGCGAACTTATACCTGACCTTACCAGAAGGGAGCACGGGCAATGGGATCCGCTTTGACGCCCGGGACAATATGTATATCGCTGACTACACGGGTCACAATGTCCTGAAAGTGGCTCCCGACAAGTCGGTTTCTGTGCTGGCGCATAATCCGAAAATGCACCAGCCCAATGATTTGGCGATCAGCGATAATGGCGTGCTCTTCGCCAGTGACCCGGATTGGCAAAATGGTCAGGGGCAACTCTGGCGCATCTCACCCGATGGACAAACTCAGTTGCTGCGCGCCAATATGGGCACCACAAATGGTATCGAAGTCAGTCCGGATAATCGTACTTTGTATGTCAATGAGAGTGTGCAGCGCCGGATCTGGGCTTTTTCGCTCGATGAGCAGGGCATGACAGGTAAGCCTGAGTTGTTTTATGAGTTTGAGGATCATGGCCTGGACGGCATGCGTTGTGATGAAGCCGGTAATCTTTATGTTGCACGCTATGGCGCAGGCGAAGTGGTGATACTCTCAGCGCAGGGCAAGTTGCTGCGCAAGGTTGCACTCAAGGGCCAGTATCCGACCAATATTGCTTTTGGTGGGAAAGATGGTAAGCAGGTCTTTGTGACGATGCAAAAGCGTGGCGCTATCGAAACTTTTATCTCTGAGTATGCTGGGCGCGCTTTTAACCGACATACTTTGTAACGACGGGCGCATATGCGGCGCCGGGGTGTTTTGTTAATATCGGAACAGGCAATGAACAAGGACCTGTATGATAGAAATAAAACACCTTACCAAAGTGTATCTGCACGACCCGGTTTTCTCTGACTATAGTACTGTACTGGCAGAGCAAAAGCTCTGTATCGAAGCGTCAAACGGATTGGGGAAAAGCACCTTATTCAGGATCATTTCAGGTCTGGACGACGCCTTTCATGGCGAAGTACTATTTGACGGCCAACCCCAGCCAGCTGCCCAGAGAGTCGTTGCGCTTGCCAGCGAGTCCATTCCCTTTCCCGAGTTTTTGACAGCCAGGCAGTTACTGCAATTGACGGTAAAGAGCTGGGCGTGTCCCTGGCCCGAACTGATGATACACCAACTGGCCTTTGAGCCATTCCTGGATACCCGTTACGGTGCGTTATCATCCGGCAATCAGAAAAAGTGTCAGCTCATAAACGCCATGATGCGTAATACGCCTTATCTGGTGTTGGATGAGCCAAGTGCGGCACTGGATCACGCCAGCCTGGATGTGTTGTTGGGCTGGCTGAAACATCATCCGGCACAAGTGATCATCAGCTGCCATGAACCTCAGCCCTTTATAGAAATTGGCTTTGTGACACAACCACTGTTTCGGTGAGGGGCAAATGTTACATTATTATCAGTATCGTTACCGGGCATGTCGTGTTCAGCTGGCTGTGTTGATGAAGCAACTGCAACAGTTCTCGATGATGTTGATAACCTTGTTCTTTATTTTTATTCCCCAGCTGGTCATTGGGGTGTTTTATGGTTTGGGAAAGCTGGTCTCGTTTGATTCGCATCACCTTGCCATCAAAGTGGCATTTGGCTTTTTGCTTCTACAGAGCTTGCTGTTACAGGCACTGAAACCTGCAATCATGGATTCAGCACATCGTGCTCATCACAGCACATTGCTGCGCGGCCGGTTACATCAAATTGCAGCAGATTGGATACTCTTGCTGGGGTGTCATGTGCTCTTTGTTGCTGCGCTGATCCTGGCTATGAGTATTGGCTTTGACAAGCTCTGGCAGGCACCACAGCTGCCTGCATTTATGCTTTTGCAGTGGTGTTTTGCATTAATTTTGCTTTACCGCCCGCAGGCTTTATTGAGTTCCTTGCTGGTCGCCTTTATTGCCGTGTGGCTGGCGCCAAGTCTGCCAATTTATCTGGCTGTCATCACACTGTGGCTGGCATTGGATTGGTTCAGGCCAGAAATAAAGCTTGCTTTGCCACAGCCCTCACTAACCCCTGCTAGTTTTTGGTATTACGTCATCAAGACGTCTCCCTGGATGATTGTGTGGCGTGCAGGGGCATCATTGATCACATTGTGGGCAGGGTTGATCATGGCCAAAGAGCGCCCCGATTTGCTGCATTACTATACCTTAGTGATCTTGCTGATTAATCAATTGTGGTGGAGTAGTTTGTATCTGGATACCGATAAACACGTTACGGGGCGCAGGCAGTTCTGGCGCAGCCTTGAGCTGTACCCTAAAGTTATACTCAGTCAGTCGTTATTGATTTACGGCTTGTGCTTTACAAGCTGGCTCGGTGTCGCTGTATTGCTTAATGGTGAGCTGTTTAGTTTGGCGGTAATAGTGAGCACGCCACTATTGATGTGGGCTGTTGCGCATCATCCGCGACGTTTAGCGGTAGTCTGGGGCAGTATCAGTGTGGCACTGATGATGTTCAAAGTGTTATTTCTTTAGTGCAGATAAAATACCAGGTACAAAAAAGGCCAGCATGGCTGGCCTTTAGGTTAGAGACAAGTTATGCGGCGTCCGCATCTTTTGCAACCACTCTGGCTTTGCCAGCCAGCAGGTCAGCGGGGTCAAAGTCATCCACATTGATAACCTCGAGTCGCTTCGCTTCAACGGCGGCCAGTTTATCGGCTTCGTCGTTGTTAAGCGCACCACATTCACGACCCATTTCAGCCACTTTATCCAGGCGCATAAATGGCAGCTTTTCGCCTTTGGCACGACATACTTTGTCGAATAGCGGTTCCACTTCCAGAATGTCTTTCAGTGTTTGCTCTTGTTTACCAATCAGGTTAAGCGGCTCATCACGCAGATAGATATGCGAGGCAAGACGGTCACGGGCCGCACTTGGTGTTTGCAGTAGCTGCGCCAGTTTATGCTCCATCTGATCTGTTGGTTTGCGAACCGGGCGACCGAATGGGAATAAGATGAGCTTAAGCAGACCACGCAATGCCATTGACGGCATGTTGTTGATCAGATCTGCCAGTGCACGCTGACACAGGTACAAATGTTCCTGACAGGCCCACTGAACATACGGTAAATCTTCTTTGCGACGACCTTCGTCGTTATAACGTTTCAGCGTCGCAGAAACCAGGTACAGGTAACTCAGTAAGTCGCCAAGGCGCGCAGAAATGCGTTCTTTACGTTTTAAAGACCCACCAAACACTGCCATGCAGATGTCGGACATGAGTGCCAGTGACGCACTGAAGCGGGCAGCAGCACGGTAGTAATCTGCTGTTTCATCGTTAAATGGTACTTTGCTGAAGCGACCTCCAGTCAGTGCCAGCCATTTAGTGCGCACCAGATTAGAAATGGTGAAGCCTACATGGCCCATCAAGGCTTTATCAAAGCTGTTTAAGGCTTCTTCTTTATCTTTGATGGTACAGGCATTAAGCTCAGCCAAAACAAAAGGATGGCAGCGGATAGCACCCTGACCGTAGATGATCATGTTACGGGTCAGAATGTTTGCACCTTCTACTGTGATAGCAATGGGGGCACCCTGATAACCACGGCCCAGGTAGTTGTTTGGACCCAGGCAAATCCCTTTACCACCGTGGACATCCATTGCATGCATGGTCGAGGTACGCATTTGTTCAGTCAGGTGATATTTCAAAATGGCAGAAATAACAGACGGCTTTTCACCTAAATCGACAGCGCCGGTTGACATGCTCACGGCCGCATCGCTGCTATAGGCATAGCCACCAAGCTTAGCCAATGCTTCCTCAACCCCTTCCATTTTACCAATCGGCAGTTTGAACTGACGGCGAATACGGCTGTACGCACCACTGGCCAGTGCCAGAGACTTAATGCCGCCTGTTGAATTAGATGGCAGGGTGATCACGCGACCCACTGACAAACACTCAACCAGCATACGCCAGCCCTGGCCGGCCATTTTCGGGCCACCAATGATAAAATCAAGAGGGACAAAGACGCCTTCGCCTTGCGTTGGACCATTTTGGAATGGCACGTTCAACGGGAAGTGACGGCGGCCAATTTCAACACCCGGTGTGTTAGTTGGGATCAACGCACAGGTAATACCAATTTCTTTCTTGTCGCCAAGCAGGCCATCCGGGTCGCGCATTTTGAACGCCAAACCCAATACGGTGGCGACTGGTGCAAGTGTGATGTAGCGCTTGTTCCAGGTCAGACGGATACCTAAGGTTTCTTTACCTTCCCATTCGCCTTTACATACGATACCAAAATCCGGGATTGATGACGCATCAGAGCCTGCTTCCGGAGAGGTCAGTGCAAAACAAGGGATCTCATCACCTTTTGCCAGACGAGGCAGGTAATGTTCTTTCTGTTCTTGTGTACCATAGTGTTGTAGTAATTCGCCCGGACCTAATGAATTAGGTACGCCAACGATAGAAGACAGCAAAGTTGACTTACTGGTCAGCTTTTGTAATACGCAAGACTGTGCGTACGCTGAAAATTCCAGACCACCGTATTGCTTTTTGATGATCATGGCAAAGAACTTGTTGTCTTTCAGATATTGCCATACTTCTTGCGGTAAGTCGGTTAGCTCGTGTGTTGCTTCCCAGTCATTCAGCATTGCACAGACTTCTTCAACCGGGCCATCCATAAAGGCCTGTTCTTCCGCAGTAAGACGTGGAGCCTGATATTGGTGCAACTTATTCCAGTTAGGATTACCACAGAATAGATCCGCTTCCCACCAGGTTGTACCGGCATCAATCGCCGATTTTTCTGTTTCTGACATGCTTGGCGTCACTTTTTTGAACGCCTTGAACAAAGGCGCAACAATGTACTGTTGACGCACGTTGGTCATCGAAAGAGGAACTGCAATGGCTAAGAATATTAACCAGGCAAACGCGCCAAAGGCCCCGGCAAAGGTGCCGATCAGCAACGTCGCCGCAGCAACACCCAGACAGGTGTTCCAGCTCGCACGGTGGTAGCAGGCAGCGCTCACCAGTGCGATTAAAGCGAGTGTAAATAATAGTGTCATGTTGTTATTCCTTGTAAGAGGTCTGACCACATTGGCTAGGCTAGCTTGTTGGACCAGTGATTTCAAGCCTAAATAGCATCTTATCTTTATTTTAGTTGCTATTTATTTGCCACGCGAGTTAGCCACCTTGGTGTTGTTTTTATGTAATGAGTTTGTAATTTTAACGTTTTCTTCTATAGTTGAAGAGATGATTCTAGGAGGGAATAGTCATGCAATATGGAACATTGTGTGTCGCGTCAGCGACCTTTTTTTCGATGCTGCTTTCAGCACATCTTTATCAACCTGCTGTATTTCTTAATCTTGCCAGCTGCGTTCTGTGCGCCATGTATGGTTACCAGGGGGCCAGTATCATTGCCATGTTTTTAGCCTGGTGCAATGTGCAGGCATTTTTAGTTAGTCCATGGATTAACCTGACCGAGCAACCCAGTATTAAAGTGTTGGTGATATTTTTACTTTGCGTGATGTTTGCGGCTATCAGTATTGGTGTCAGCAAACGTTAGCCTGTTGTCTGGACGATGGCTGCGTTACAATACGGGGTCCGTGTATCGTTTGGGAAGTATAAATGAAGATCCTCGCAGATCAGAATATGCCCCTGGTTGAAGAGTTTTTCTCAGAGCTAGGGGTAGTAAAACGTTTTGATGGCCGCAGTCTGACTCCACACCAGCTGGCAGATGCAGATGTGCTGCTGACACGCTCAGTGACTCAGGTGAACAGCACACTGTTGGCTGAGGCAGCACAGCTCAAGTTTGTTGGCACTGCGACTATAGGTGTTGATCATATCGACAGACCTTTGTTGGCTGAGCGTAATATTGGTTTCGCCAGTGCCCCTGGATGCAATGCGGTTGCCGTTGCCGAGTATGTGATCAGTGCATTGTATGCCTACGCACAACACAAAGCGATTAATCTGCAAGGCAAAAAGCTGGGCATAGTTGGGGTGGGTAATATTGGTCAGTGTTTACGTGAGAAACTGGCTGTTAGCGGCATTGAGTTGTTGCTGTGTGACCCGCTTCGTCATGAGGCCGGTAGCTTAGACCAGCATATGCCACTAGATGACTTGTTGGCACAGGCTGACATAGTTACTTTCCATGTGCCTTTGGTTAGAACTGGTACACATCAGACCCGTCATCTGCTCAATGCGCAGCGTATTACAGACCTGAAACCAGGCATGTTAGTCATTAATGCAAGTCGTGGCGATGTGATTGATAATCAGGCGTTGTTAAATGCGCTTGAAGCGGGGCAAGCAGTTGATCTGGTATTGGATGTCTGGGAAAACGAGCCAGACATTCTGATGCCGCTGTTAGAACATACCTTGTTTGCCTCGGTCCATATTGCCGGCCATACCTTAGAAGGAAAGGCACGCGGTACACAAATGTTATATCAGGCGCTGTGTAATCAGTTGGGGGTAGAGGCGAGTAAATCACTTGAGTCATTTTTACCTATTCCGGCACTGACTTCTTGCTATGCAGAGCATACGCTGAGTGAACAGGAGCTCGGCAGACTGGTGCATCTGGTCTATGATATTCGTCGAGACGATGGTCTGATACGCAGTAATATCGCCAGTCAGGGGTTTGATATGTTGCGCAAAAACTATCCGCCTCGCCGCGAGTTCAATACCCTTACGGTACAAAATGCCCCCCAATGTGGGCAGCAGTTACAGCAGCTTGGTTTTAAAGTAGTTAATTCGAATGAGGAATAATATGTCGCAGAAATACGATGTGGCGGTGCTCGGTGCAACCGGGTTGGTCGGTAAGCAAATTATTGAAACACTGGCAGAGCGAAAGTTCCCGGTTGGCAACCTGTATCCTTTGGCGAGTAGCCGTAGTGCGGGTGAGGAAATAGAGTTTAACGGCGAAACACTCACAGTGTTGGATGTGGCTGAGTTTGATTTTAGCCAGGCCCATATTGGTTTATTTTCTGCCGGTGGCAGCGTGTCTGAGCAATATGCTCCGATAGCAGCGGAAGCGGGCTGTGTTGTGATTGATAACACCTCACATTTTAGATATGACTATGACGTGCCGCTGGTGGTGCCTGAAGTAAACAGTGCCAGTCTGGCAGATTTTCGCAATCGCAACATCATCGCCAACCCAAACTGCTCGACGATTCAAATGATGGTGGCATTAAAACCGATTTACGATGCTTATGGTATAGACCGTATCAATGTGTCTACTTATCAGGCCGTATCGGGTGCAGGTAAAGAAGCGGTTGAAGAGCTGGCAAAGCAAACGGCTAATCTGATGAACGCCAGACCAGTAGAAAACGAGGTGTTTACCAAGCAGATCGCGTTTAATGTGATCCCGCAAATTGATGCGTTTCAGGATAATGGTTACACCAAAGAAGAAATGAAAATGGTGTGGGAAACTCAAAAGATCCTGGGCGACAGCAGTGTCATGGTCAATCCTACGGCAGTTCGTGTGCCCGTATTTTATGGTCATGCCGAAGCCATTCATCTGGAAACTCGCATGCCTTACGACCTGGAGCATATTAAGCAACTATTAAATGATGCACCGGGTATTGAACTGATTGAGGATGAACAGGATTATCCTACGCCGGTCAGTGATGCCAGTGGTAATGACACTGTTTATGTGGGCCGTCTGAGAGCAGATATTTCTCACCCGCATGGTTTGAATCTATGGGTTGTATCTGATAATACGCGCAAAGGTGCCGCAACGAACAGCGTACAAATTGCTGAAGAGTTGATTGCGCACTACTTATAATCTTTGTCAGGGTCTGTTTATTCTGACAGACCCATTTCGCCTCGGCTGTCCCTGAACGGCAGCAATTTGCCTCTTTTGATTTCTGTCCCGCCAAGTTGACGTATTTCGACTATCCTTGAGGGTATTCAGCGGCTTAAATAATGCATAGCTAACTCATCAAAAAGCATGATAAGAATGTTAATTTTCAATACTTTGGCGATGGATATTCGCTGTTATCTGGTTTATAGTTGGCAATTGGAACAGAGCTTGCACAAGCCCTATTAAGCACAATTCAGTAGTCGCGTTGCCGTCATGGTAGCGCAAGAAGAGTATACAAAGGAACAGCATGCGCGGTTTAGCCTTTATTTGTATCTTAGCAATGGCCCTTATTGCAGCGCCCGTTCACACTCAAGATGGGACCGTTCTTAAAGGTCCAAAGGGAGTGGATCTCGGTCTTCAGGGGCGATCAGTTGGCCCAATCAAGTCAACAGATACCTTATGGCGTATCGCGCATAAAATTCGCCCGAGCGACTCGGTTTCAATCTATCAGGTCATGCAAGCTTTGTATGAGAAAAACCCTCAGGCTTTTCTCGACAATAACCTTAACCACATGCGTGACGGTGCTTACCTTAAAATTCCTACACTGGCTGAGATCCGCCGTGTTAATCCGCAACTGGCAAGACAAAAATCGGATCAGGATGATGAACTATGGGAGCTGAAAAAAAGCGGTAAGCTTGATCAGGCCACCATAGATGCTGCTGACAAACGTGTTACTCAGGCGCGCAAGGTTGATGTAGAGGAGGCGCGAGAGGCGTTAACCAATGAGCTCAAATCGCTCAAGATGGAGCAAGATTCTCGGCTCCATGAACTGCAAACTCAGTTTAAAACCTCTGTGCGTAGCGTTGAGGAAATCCTTGAAGAAAATAACGAGCTTGAGAGAAAGCTGAATAACATTTCTGAAGAGCTTAAAAATGTACAGGACCAGCTCGGCAGAGACAGCGAAATTCAACAGCAGCTGAAAGCTGTGATTGACATGCAAAATGAGATAATTGCTCAGCAGCAAATGCAGGCACAGGCAGAAGCTGAATTCAGCATTGCTAAGTTATTCGCCAACCCGTTGGTTGTTGCTTTACTCGCGACTATTCCTGCTTTACTGATCATCGGTGCGGTTGTCATGCGTTTGCGCAAAGGCAAGGCCAAGCAAGTTGAGGAAGACGATGAGTTCTTACCACAATCACCTGCACCAGCGGCAGCTGCTGCCGCAGCAACAGCAGCGGTTGACCCGCTCGATTTGGATATGCCGCAAGACAGTGCTGAAGATGCCTTAAACGAAGGTGTGCAGCTGGATGACGATATTCTGCCTGATGACGAGATTGTTTTTGACAGTCTCGAAGACGATGGGTTTGAAGAGGGTAACGACACGCTCGAACAGGACGAGCTGGACAGTTTACTCAATGACGACATTGTGTTTGACGATGAGTCTGATGTTAATAATGAAGAAGCCAGTACCGATGACCTCGATGACTTCTTGCAACAGAATTTTGATGAAGCTGATGATAGCCTGGGTGATGAAATTACGCTGGATGTTGACGCAGAAGTCACGCAGGGCGACAACGACATACTCAGTGCTGATGATATTGACGACTTGTTTAATGAAGTCGGTGATGAGGCCGATGACGATACGCTGGATGTCAGCGATGATGCGCTTGCGGCATTAAGTGAGGAGTTAGCCGAAGAAAGCCTTGAAGAGGGTGATAATTCGGATACAGCGGCTGATGAAGACTTTGATCTTGATGACATAGACAGTCTGATCGATGAAGTCGGGGAGTCGCCCCCAAAGTCCCCAGCGGCTGAGGGAGCAGCAACCGATGACGGTATTCTGAGTGCGGACGACATCGATGACTTGCTCGATGGTGCGCTGGATGATGAACCGGATATTGCAGAGGACGACTTCGATGTTGATGATATAGATAGTCTCATAGACGAAGCCGCTGTTACTGATATAGAAGACGACTTGCAGGCGGAAGTCCCGGATGACATAGATAGCTTGTTGGAGGAAGTCTCTGATTCAGCTGCGCAAGACGATTTGCAGGCTGAGGTGCCGGATGACATAGATAGCTTGTTAGAAGAAGCTGCCGAGCCGGTTCTCGAAGAAGAAGTGCTGGCAGAAGAGCCGGATGACATAGATAGCTTGTTAGAAGAAGCTGCTGAACCGGTTCTCGAAGAAGAAGTGCTGGCAGAAGAGCCGGATGACATAGATAGCTTGTTAGAAGAAGCTGCTGAGCCGGTTCTCGAAGAAGAAGTGCTGGCAGAAGAGCCGGATGACATAGATAGCTTGTTAGAAGAAGCTGCTGAGCCAGTTCTCGAAGAAGAAATGCTGGCAGAAGAGCCGGATGACATAGATAGCTTGTTAGAAGAAGCTGCTGAGCCGGTTCTTGAAGAAGAAATGCTGGCAGAAGAGCCTGATGACATAGATAGCTTGTTAGAAGAGGTTGCTGAGCCGGTTCTCGAAGAAGAAGTGCTGGCAGAAGAGCCGGATGACCTGGATGGTTTGTTAGAAGAAGAGCCTGAGGCTGCGTCGGAAGAAGCATTGCTGACGGAAGAGCCGGATGATCTCGATGGTTTGTTAGAAGAAGAGCCTGACGCAGCGCCTGAAGACGAATTGCTGGCAGAAGAGCCGGATGATCTCGATGGTTTGTTAGAAGAAGATCCTGACGCAGCGCCGGAAGATGAGCTGCTGACGGAAGAGCCGGATGACCTCGATGGTTTGTTAGAAGAAGAGCCTGACGCAGCGTCGGAAGAAGGATTGCTGACGGAAGAGCCGGATGAGCTCGATGGTTTGTTAGAAGAAGAGCCTGACGCAGCGCCGGAAGACGAATTGCTGACGGAAGAGCCGGATGATCTCGATGGTTTGCTAGAAGAAGAGCCTGACGCAGCGCCGGAAGAAGCATTGCTGACGGAAGAGCCGGATGACCTCGATGGTTTGCTAGAAGAAGAGCCTGACACAGCCCCAGAAGACGAGCTACTAGCAGAAGAACCGGATGATCTGGATGGTTTGTTAGAAGAAGAGCCTGACGCAGCGCCGGAAGAAGAATTGCTGACGGAAGAACCGGATGACCTCAATGGTTTGTTAGAGGAAGAGCCTGACGCAGCGCTGGAAGATGAGCTGCTAACAGAAGAGCCGGATGACCTCGATGGTTTGTTAGAAGAAGAACCTGACTCAGCGCTGGAAGATGAACTGCTAACAGAAGAGCCAGTTGATCTGAACAGCTTGCTAGAGGACGAATCTGAGGCTATTTCGTCGACTGGTGCGGGTCACCTGGATGGTATGCTTGAAGAGGAAGCCGATCTTCAGTCATTGCACGATAAGGCCGAAGGCCCTGTTGAATTAGATCTAGAGGTCGCTGATTCAGTTACAGAACCGGATGAACCCGCGTTAGCTGAAACGGAAGATGAGTTACTTGATGAGTTTGCCGAGGAGTTGGTGCACCCATCAGAAGAAGCTGAAACTCAGGCGCCGCCTCAGTTGCAAAATGTTGATGACTTACTGGAAGCGCTCGAAGCTGAAACGGATGACTTTGACACCGCGCTGGACAACGACGTAGAGATTGACCTTGGTGATGATCCACTCGCCGACGAAGATATAGACTTGTCCGAAGATGAAGAGCTCACCGAACTTGATCCCGTCACACCCAGCGAAGAACTGAGCAGTTATCCTGAATTGCAGATGGACGAATCAGAAGAGGAAGTGATTTCTCTGGATGATGACCTTGAGTCGGCAGTCAGTGAGACTGAAAGAGCACTCGCGCAAAGTCTGGAGCAAGATGAAACAGCTGGTTTACTCGATGATGAACTGGACGAAGATGGTGATGATTTACTGGATTTCGGTGGTGACTTTGATGATCTGGATGGACCCGATTTCGAAATAGAGCTGGAAGGGGATAATGAGCAGAGTGTGGACCCAGCCGCAGAGAGTGTAGGGGAAGACACCTCACTGGCTGACGATTTAATGGATGAGGCGCTGGCAGATGAAGACTTCCCGGCGTTTGACGAAGGCGAAGCGCTCGAAGCAATGGAGGCTGAACCAGCAGCGGCGGAGCCGGAGGCAGAAGAGGCCCCTTCAGAAGCAGTCGAAGCAGAACAAGCGGAGCTAGCGGATGACGTGCTGGCGGATGAAGACCTCCCGGCATTCGAAGAGAGCGACGCCCTTGAAGCGATGGAAGCAGAGCCATCTGCGGCAGAAGACACACTAGCAGAAGAGATCGAAGCACAAGAAGAGCTGTTAGCGGATGAGGCGCTGGCAGATGAAGAATTCCCGGCATTCGAAGAAGACGATGCCCTTGAAGCGATGGAGGCCGAGCCAGCAGCGGCGGAGCCCGAGGCAGAAGCGGTACCTTTAGAAAAAGTCGAAGCAGAAGAAGCGGAGCTAGCGGATGATGCGCTGGCAGACGGAGATTTCCCGTCGTTTGAAGAAGGCGATGCGCTAGAAGCAATGGAGGCTGAGCCAGCAACGGCAGAAGAAGCTCCTTCAGAAGAAGTTGAAACATCAGAAGAGTTGCTAGCAGATGACACGCTGGCAGACGAAGACTTCCCGGCATTAGAAGAAGACGATGCGCTAGAAGCGATGGAGGCTGAGCCAGCAACGGCAGAAGAAGCGCTTTCAGAAGCAGCCGAAACACCAGAAGAGTTGCTGGCGGATGACGCGCTGGAAGAGGAAGACTTCCCGGCATTAGAAGAAGACGATGCGCTAGAAGCGATGGAGGCAGAGCCAGCAGCGGCGGAGCCAGAGGCTGAAGAAGTATCTTCAGAAGAAGCTGAAACACCAGAAGAGTTGCTAGCGGATGATACGCTGGCAGACGAAGACTTCCCGGCATTCGAAGAAGACGATGCGCTAGAAGCGGTGGAGGCTGAGCCCGCAGCGGCAGAAGAGACCCTCTCAGAAGAAGTCGAAGCAGAAGAAGCGGAGCTAGCGGATGATGCGCTGGCAGACGGAGATTTCCCGTCGTTTGAAGAAGGCGATGCGCTAGAAGCAATGGAGGCTGAGCCAGCAACGGCAGGAGAAGCGCTTTCAGAAGAAGTCGAAGCAGAAGAAGAGTTGCTAGCGGAAGACACGTTGGCAGACGAAGATTTCCCGGCATTCGAAGAAGACGATGCCCTTGAAGCGATTGAGGCCGAGCCAGCAGCGGAGGAGCTTGCGGATGACACGCTGGCAGACGAAGACTTCCCGGCATTCGAAGAAGACGATGCGCTAGAAGCAACGGAGGCTGAGCCAGCAGCGGCAGAAGAGGCTCCTTCAGAAGAAGTTGAAACACCAGAAGAATTGCTAGCGGATGACACGTTGGCAGACGAAGACCTCCCGGCATTCGAAGAAGACGATGCCCTTGAAGCGATGGAGGCCGAGCCAGCAGCGGCAGAAGAGGCTCTTTCAGAAGAAGTCGAAGCAGAAGAGTTGTTAGCGGATGACATGCTGGCAGACGAAGACTTCCCGGCATTCGAAGAAGACGATGCGCTAGAAGCGATGGAGGCTGAGCCCGCAGCGGCAGAAGAGACCCTCTCAGAAGAAGCGGAGCTTGCGAATGATGTGCTGGCAGAAGAAGACTTCCCTGAATTCAATGAAGAAGATGCGCTCAGTGCCATGGCGTCGGAGCCGGAAGGGGAACTGGAACTTGAAGATTTGGAGGATAATTTATCCGATCTGATGCTCACGGATGACGATTTAGCCGAACTGGCCCAAAGCAACCCAGAAGAAGCCGAAGCGTCTGAAGAACCGGCACTCGCACAAGAGCCTGAGGCATTTTTGGATGAGCTTGGAGAGCTGGCCGACGAGGATGATACAGAAGAAACGCCTGAGCCCGAAATTAATATTGACGAAGCGGCCATCGAAGATGAGTTTCTTGCAGAGCTCAATGACACTGATTTCAGTGCCTTACTCGATGAATCGGCAGAACCGGATACCTCCGAAGTGGCCTTGTCAGAAGAACCAGAGCTGGATTTTGACGCGTTACTGAGTGAAGAGTTGGCACAGGATCTGGAAATTGAGAATATCGATGAACCAGCCGACAGTGATTTCGTCGACACCGAAACGGCTGCGGCAGAAGGGGACTTCCTGGAGATAGACGATTTGCTTTCACAAAGCGAAGATGAACCTGCACAGGAAGAGCCTTATCAATCTCCGGATATGGATGTGGGATTGGGGGACTTTGAAGAGCTACTAGCCGGTGAAAATGCCACCGATGTTGATCTGGAAGAAGATGGTTATGCTGCCAAGCTCGACCTGGTTCGTGCCTACATTGAAATTGGTGATTTTGATTCAGCGCAAAACGCGGTCGAGGAAATTCTTTCTGATGGGCCTGAGTCGGTACAGGCTGAAGCGCTGGCACTCCAACAGCAGATCAAATAAGTCGTTTGCCACGAGTGGGACGATGAAGTTGGTATTATCGGCGGCGATCGCATAAAATGCGCGGCTAAGTTCGAAATGAGAGTTTGAGTAGTTTATGCGTGTAGCTTTGGGGATTGAATACAATGGCGGAAATTATAGTGGCTGGCAACGTCAGTGCAATGTAAATAGTGTTCAGGAGGAGCTGGAAACAGCCCTGTCTAACATTTGTAATCACAAGGTTGACGTGGTCTGTGCCGGGCGAACCGATGCGGGTGTGCATGCCACTGGTCAGGTCATCCATTTCGATACCCATGCTGAAAGGGATATGAAAGCATTCACACTCGGAGTGAACTCTCAACTACCTGACGACATTGCTGTGCGCTACGCCACACCGGTCCATGAAGAGTTCAGTGCCCGTTTTAGTGCAACGGCCAGACGCTATCGTTATGTGATTTACAACAGTGTCAATCGTCCGGGCATTTTACGCAGTGGCGTGACCCATTACTACCACCCGCTGAATGCAGAGCTTATGCAGGCAGCTTGCCCTGTAATGATTGGTGAGCATGATTTCTCCTCTTTTCGGGCAGTGCATTGCCAATCAAATTCGCCGTGTCGTAATATTCATCATTTACAGGTCGATCGGTTTGGCGACTATATTGTTATTGATGTTAAAGCCAATGCGTTTTTGCATCACATGGTGCGCAATATCACGGGATGTTTGATGGATATTGGGGTGGGCAAATACCCGCCAGAGTGGATGGCCGAGTTATTACGTATTAAAGACCGTACTCAGGCCAGTGCGACTGCGAAACCGAATGGCTTGTACCTGGTCGATGTAGATTACCCTGAACGTTGGCAGGTCCCGTCAACGCCTGCCGGGCCGCTGTTCTTACCAGATGTGACTATTCGTTAATTTAGTTAAATATTGACTAAAGCAAAACTGAGCGCGAGCGTCTTAATCATTTGATACAACTAAGACCAGTTTTTTATATCACTGATGTCTTAATCATGTTTTAATTGAGAAAATATATCTGCTATCTGCAGAGAGCGACACAGACTGAGCACTAAGAGAGTTGCAAATGAGTTGGTTAGAAAAAATCTTACCTAAAACGGCTAAATCGACGGGCAAAAAAGAGATCCCTGAAGGCGTTTGGGCAAAATGTACAGACTGCGATTCAATCCTGTACAAAGCGGAGTTGGAAAAGTCACTACATGTTTGTCCTAAGTGTGATCATCACATGCGGATCAGTGCGCGTAAGCGTCTGGAGAGTTTCTTAGACGATGGTGGTCGCGTCGAGCTGGGTACGCAGCACGAACCAAAGGACGTACTCAAGTTTAAAGATTCGAAAAAGTACTCAGATCGTATTACTTCGGCACAAAAAGTCAGTGGCGAGAAAGATGCCCTGGTGGCCATGAAAGGTACCCTTAAAGGTATCCCGGTTGCTGCCGTCGCGTTTGAGTTTTCATTTATGGGTGGATCAATGGCCTCTGTTGTTGGTGCCCGCTTCGTCGATGCTGTGAACGAGTGTCTTGAGCATAATATGCCGCTGGTTTGTTTTTCAGCGTCAGGTGGTGCACGTATGCAGGAAGCTCTGATGTCGTTGATGCAGATGGCTAAAACCAGTGCAGCTTTGGCTAAGATGAGTGAGCGTGGCTTACCGTTTATTTCAGTCATGACTGACCCGACTATGGGTGGTGTATCCGCGTCACTGGCTATGCTGGGCGACATCAACGTGGCTGAACCTAAAGCATTGATTGGTTTTGCGGGCCCTCGCGTTATCGAGCAAACGGTACGTGAAACTCTACCTGAAGGTTTCCAGCGCAGCGAATTCCTGCTGGAGCACGGTGCTGTCGACATGATCATCGACCGTCGTGAAATGCGTGACTCACTGGCACGTATTCTGGCCAAGTTCATGAACTTGCCTTCTACAGAACAAGAGCATAGAGTAGCGTAAATTTTTTAATTTGAGCGCACTATGTCAAAGACCACACCAAGCCAATCATCGACTCTAAATGATTGGCTTTGTTATTTAGAGCAGTTACATCCCGCCAACATTGCAATGGGCCTGGAGCGCGTAGCGCAGGCTGCCAACAATATCGATCTGCTCAATAGCAGCAGTAAAATCATTCTCATTGGTGGCACCAATGGCAAGGGCACCACGGCGCGTTGCCTTGAAGCCATGTTGCTGGCACAAGGTTATAGTGTTGGTACGTATGCCTCCCCGCACTTAATCCACTATAACGAGCGCGTTCGGATCAATGGTAACACCTTACCTGATCAGTCACATGTTGATGCCTTCTATGCATTGGATCAGGGTCGTGGAGAGGTTGAGCTGACGTTCTTTGAGTACGGCACATTGGGAGCATTATGGCTGTTTAAGCAGCACGCAGTGGATTACGTGCTCCTTGAAGTGGGTTTGGGTGGGCGTTTTGATGCCACCAATATTGTTACACCTTATGCCAGTGTGATCACCACCATAGATCTCGATCATAAAGAGTACCTGGGTGATACACGTGAGCTCGTGGGCTATGACAAAGCGGGTATTTTCCGCACAGGCACGCCTGCAATTGTAGGTGACCTGAACATTCCGCATACGGTGACGGACTATGGTGAGGAAATTAACGCTGAACTTATTCTGTCAAAACGCGATTTCCACTTTACGCCCTTGCCCGATGGGTTACGTTGGCAATATGGTGAGCACGACCTGACATTGGCGCAGCCTGCCATTCCTGCACAAAACGTCGCAACAGCATTAACCGTCCTTGCCAGGCTTAATTTATTGCCCGATGCCGAGCTTGTAAAGCAAACTTTGGATGCGTTACAAGTCGAAGGGCGGTTTATGCAGCTTAGCCAGCAACCCTTGATTTACACCGATGTGGCACATAACCCGGAATCGGCCCGTTACCTGAGAACGCAATTAATGCGTTTGAAAAATCAGGGCTTTAAAATTCATGCCTTAGTCGCTATGCTTGCTGATAAGGATAAAGCGAGCGTGATTGATGCCCTGTCAGATGTGGTTGAAAAATGGAGCTGTGCGTCGTTGGAAGGCCCCCGTGGCGAGCAAGCTGAGCAATTACTGACCTTGTTGCCTGCAGCGCATAGTGAACACAGTCAGGTATTCCCGAGTGTCGACTCGGCCCTGCAAAGTCTGCTTCCTCAGCAACATCAGGACACGGCACTGATTGTATTTGGCTCATTTGTGACTGTGGCTGCGGCCATGCAGTACTTTGAACAGTAGAGAGCAATAGTTGTGAACTCAGGATTTATTAACCGACTGGTCGGCACCAGCATTGTTGTGATTGCAGCGGTGGTGTTTATACCCAATATTCTGGATGGCGAAAAAGTCCATTATAAGGAGGGATTTAAGCCTATCCCGGAACGTCCTGAGTTCTCGACCATAGAGTTAAAAACACGGGTCGATGAACGTGCATCACTAAGCACTGAGCCGATGGCAGAAACGGTTGAAGACATCAAAGCGGATGATGCCAAGTTAAGTACTGATTTATCTTTGCCTGAATCGAGCGAGGAAGTGTCCGAAAACACGCAAACAAATAACTCTGAGAGTGACCAAACGGCAGTTGCGAGAGAAGACACTGTGCAGCCTGAGCCGACTGCTCCAGCAGCTGAATCAAGTCCGCCGCCAACAGCCGCACCTGAGGTAAAAAGCGAGCCGTTAAAGCGTCCTGAGTCCTCTAACTTTACGCAAATGGCCTATGTGATCCAGTTAGGCAGCTTCTCTCATAAGTCCAATGTCGACGCATTGACGAAAAAGCTTACCCAAAATGGTTTCAAGACCTTTACCCGCCCGGTGAAAACGCCTAATGGGACCTTAACTAAAGTGTTTGTCGGACCAGATTTAAATAAAGCAAAACTCGAAGCTAAGCTCCCAGAATTAAAGAAATTAACTAAGTTGAACGGCCGCCTGACTCAATTTACCGTGGTAAAATGATCTGGTAATTGGTGGGCGTGTCTTATAGAATGCGCCCCAAATTAACGACTTATTGGTTTATATGATCTGGGTTGATTACGCCATCTTTGCAATTGTCGGTATTTCGACAGTGTTTGGCCTGATGAGAGGTTTTGTAAAAGAAACCATGTCACTCGTGGTTTGGATCGGTGCCTTTTTCATATCCAGCTTATTTTACCAATATCTTGCAACCTTCCTGACCTTCATTTCAGAACCCCTTTTAAGAAATGCCGCCGCAATCGCCATACTTTTCATTGCGACACTTGTGTTAGGTGGGTTTGTCAATTATATCTTAGGTGAACTCGTACAGCGTACGGGCTTGTCTGGTACCGATCGCCTGGTTGGCATTGTGTTCGGTGCGATGCGGGGCGTGCTGGTCGTTAGCGCCACGTTGTTTTTTCTGGATGCCTTCACCAAAGCCCCCGATACATCGTGGTGGCAGGCATCCCAAGTAATCCCTGAATTTGGCTTTGTAATAGAATGGTTTTTTTCCTATCTAGAGCATAACTCAAGCTTTTTGAATTCAGCAAACCGTTAATCGGCGAGGAAATTTTTAATGTGTGGTATCGTTGGGATAGTCGGAACATCTCCTGTTAATCAGGCGATTTATGACGGCTTAACTGTTTTGCAACACCGTGGCCAAGATGCAGCCGGCATCATTACCATTGACAACAATACGTTCAGCTTGCGCAAGGCCAATGGCCTGGTAAAAGACGTGTTTCATACCCGTCATATGAAGCGTTTGCAGGGTAACATCGGCATCGGGCATGTGCGTTATCCTACAGCGGGTTCTTCCAGTTCGGCAGAAGCACAGCCTTTTTATGTTAATTCACCGTTTGGTATCGCGATGGCGCATAACGGTAATTTAACCAATGCAGAAGAGCTAAAAGAGCGTTTGTTCACTAAAGCACGTCGTCACGTTAATACAACGTCTGACTCCGAAGTGCTGCTGAACATCCTGGCTTATGAGTTAGGTCGAAACGATAAAATGAAGCTGGATGCGGCGGATATGTTTAACGCCATCAGCGAAGTTAACCAACAGGCATCTGGTGGTTATGCGACCATCGCGATGATCATTGGTCATGGTATTCTGGCTTTTCGTGACCCGCACGGTATTCGCCCATTGGTATTTGGTAAGCGCGAAACGGAACGTGGTGTTGAGTATATGTTCGCATCCGAAAGTGTGGCCTTGTCTATCGACGGGTTTGAATTTGTTCGTGACGTTGCGCCGGGTGAAGCCATCTATGTGACTGAAGACGGTCAGTTCTACTCGCAGATCTGTGCTGACAAAACCATGCACGCGCCGTGTATTTTTGAGTTTGTTTACTTTGCACGTCCGGACTCGAACATCGACAACATGTCGGTTTACGCGACTCGCGTCAACATGGGTACTAAGCTGGGTGAAAAAATTAAGCGTGAGTGGGCTGATAAAGACATTGACGTAGTCATTCCTATCCCAGAAACATCTTGTGATATCGCGCTTGAAATCGCATCCGTACTGGACTTGCCTTATCGTCAGGGCTTTGTGAAAAACCGTTACATTGGCCGTACTTTCATTATGCCTGGTCAGGAGCAACGGAAAAAGTCGGTACGTCGTAAGCTTAATGCCATTGACAGAGAGTTTGCCGGTAAAAATGTACTGCTGGTGGATGACTCTATCGTACGCGGTACCACGTCTGCACAGATCGTTGAAATGGCACGTGATGCAGGCGCTAAAAATGTGTACTTTGCATCGGCTGCCCCTGAAGTACGTTTCCCGAATGTCTATGGCATCGACATGCCATCGGCAGCGGAACTCATCGCGCACGGCCGCGACGTGGAAGATATCAATGCCAGTATCGGCTCAGACGGCCTGATTTATCAGTCTATTTCGGATCTGAAAGATGCGGTTGCGCTTGAGAATCCGGGTATCACACGCTTTGAAACCTCGGTGTTTGACGGCCAGTACATCACTGGTGACGTCAATCAGGATTACCTGAACCGCATCGATGCACTGCGTAATGACTCGGCAAAATCGACACGTGAAAAAGCGATGTCGGCTAGTCTTGAGCTGCATAATCAGGAAACTGGTGAAGGTGAGTAATCTAGCCAAATTGGTTTAAAAAAAGGGCCGCAATTGCGGCCCTTTTTGTTAGATTTCTATAGGATAAAAGCAAAGGAAGCGAGCTGACCTATACACCTTAGCGGGGCATAAGCGCGCTCCCTAGGTAAATGTAGGACTGATTATGCCATTCGTCCACAATATCGCGGTTGCAGCCAGAATTATCACCAATAAAACCAGGCCACAGGTCACCACTGAGCTGGCGTAGATAAAACCACGCTCTTCCGGTATGTGCATCAGAATAGGTACCCCGGTATAGAGTAGATAGACTGAGTAGGCAAGCGCCGCCAGACCCACCGAGACCACAAACCATAACTCCGGATAAAAGGCGGCAAACGCCGACATAAATACGGGGGTCGCAGTATACGCCGACAGTTCCAGCGTTTGTGTGTAGGTTGGCTTAGCGCCAAAAGTGACGGCCATCCAGTGTGCCAGATAAGACAGTGCGAATACACCAATGATCAGAGCAAAATACATCGCAATGCCAATCAATACGGCACTGTTATGAGTAAGGAAAACGGCATCTCCGGTACCTATTTTCCAGCCAAGATAAACGGAAGAATAATAGCCCATTAAACTTGGGATCAGGGCAATCAAGGCAATGTGAGATAGACTGTAGGTAGCGCTTTCGTGGCGGTTGTCTATGGTTTGCCACTCTTCAATTGGGTGGGCATATAAGCCCCACAGATGATTTAAAATCATAACGAGCCCCTCAAAAAAGATTGTTGTCCGACGTGCCTAAGTTGCCCGGTGATCACGGGTGCAATCCTTGTCTTTTATAACAGCTTAGTAACATCATGAGCGGATGCGGCTAATCTGCGTAATCACCATAAAAACGGGGTCACTGGCGACGCCTGTGAGTATGAAATTTATACAACATCACTTTAGTTATGAAAGATTGGTTAATTTTTGTCAAGAAACAAATCTGAAATCCCAGCGTCTTTGATCTGGCACAAACTTGTGTTAACTCGCAGCCTCTCATAGTGCCCCCTGGCACGCTTGTGGTAGAATGGGGCAATTTTTGCGAATGATTACCTGAGACATGTTAGAGAAGTACGCCGACCTGCTGGCACCCATTTATCAGTTTCTGGGATGTGAAACGCCCAACAGCTGGATAGACGAAGCGAAAAAACCAGAACATCTTCAAGCCTTGCTGGTTGATCACATGCATTGTGAGCTGAAAGCCGCACAAAGCGCCGCCTTTTTAATCCGTAAATATGCGGTAGATAACGCCTCTGCACAAACTTTGCTGGGCTGGATCAAGCCCTATGAAGACTTTGTTTATCGTAAAATTGGCGATGGTCAGTTTAGTGCCAGTAAGAATGAGCTCATTGGTAGCTTAACCGCAAAGCCTGAGTATGCTTACAATCAGGATATTCTGGATAAGATGGTGCGACTAATCAAAGAAGAGCTACATCATTTTGAGCAGGTGCTGGATATCATTAACGAGAAAGGGTTGCGGGTCCAGAGCCTTAACGCATCCCGTTATGCGTCTGGGATGATCAAGCATGTGCGCACGTTCGAACCTGCTGCATTGATTGATAAACTGATCATCGGTGCCTTCATCGAAGCGCGCTCCTGTGAGCGGTTTGCCAAACTGGCCCCGTATCTTGAGCCGGACATTGGACGCTTTTATGTGTCGCTGCTGCGTTCAGAAGCACGTCATTATCAGGATTATCTGGAATTGGCACAGCAAGTTGCCGACGCCACGGATCCACAGCGATTCGATATTGTGGCCCGGGTTGGTGAATTCAAAGAGATCGAAAACGCGCTGATCTTAGCTCCGGACAGTGATTTTAAATTTCACAGTGGAGCGCCACAGCTGGTTGCGTGAACTAGTCTGAAAAAGAATGCTGAGTGAGGGTTTGACCCTGCTCAGTCGCCACCAGATAAGAGCTTTGACTATACCAGTCACCCAGTACTGTGCGGGTCTGGCCATTATGATGATGGACATCAGGCCTGTGTGTGTGGCCATGGATCATATTGCTGACTTTGTAACGGGCAAACATTGCCAGCACGGCTTCTTCGGTCACATCTAAAATTTCCGGTGCTTTTCCCATCTGGCTTTGCTTGCTCTTTTCCCTGGCATTACGTGCTACCCGACGACGATACCATAAGGGCATAGATAGCATGAGCTTCGGCCACCACCAGCCACGACTTTTTTTACGAAATTTCTGATACACCTCGTCCTGCGTACACATTTCATCACCGTGTAAAATGACGGTCGCGGTGCCGTACAGGTCAATCACAGTTTGCTCCGGCAGTAAGGTCATGCCGCACAGCTTTGCGTAGTGCTGACCCACCAGAAAATCCCGGTTACCGTGAATAAAGAACAATTTAATACCACGTTCGGAAATTGCGCGCAGCTTGGTTGCAATTTCCAGTGCCAGCGGATTGCCTTCGTCATCGCCAATCCAGACCTCAAAAAAGTCACCTAAAATATACAAGGCATCGACGTCATCCTGCATATGTTTACTGAGGAAACTATAAAAGGCGGCAGTGATGTCAGGGCGGTGTTCGGTTAAATGCAGATCAGAAATAAAGTAGCTTTTGCGCATGGAGACAACTTCAGGCTAGGGCTGGAAAGGAGAAGAGGGACGTATGTGTTGTACATCCCTCTCAAGCTGTAAAAGCAGTCGTTTACTCAGCAACGAATGCTTTTTCAATCACAACATCTTCCAGCGGTACGTCCTGGTGGAAACCCGCAGAGCCAGTCGCTACGTCTTTAATCTTGTTCACGATGTCCATGCCTTCAGCAACTTCACCGAACACACAGTAACCCCAGCCCTGTGCCGTTTCACTGCTGAAGTTCAAAAAGTCATTGTCGTTCACATTGATAAAGAACTGTGCCGTTGCAGAGTGCGGATCAGGCGTACGCGCCATTGCCAGCGTGCCTATTTTATTGGCTACGCCATTATTGGCTTCGTTTTTAACTGGCGCACCGACTTCTTTTTGGTTCATACCAGGCTCGAAACCGCCGCCCTGAACCATAAAGCCATCAATGACACGGTGGAAAATAGTGCCGTTGTAAAAACCAGATTCAACGTACTTTAAGAAGTTCTCAACCGTTGCCGGCGCTTTGTCAGCAAACAGGTTGATTTTGATATCGCCAAAGTTTGTTTGTAAAACAACCATAACAGGTCCTTGATTTACACGTTTCATATTAGGAGCCTATTTTATAGCACAAATCGATAACTACAAAGTCCCAGAGTGGACGAGCGGCGAAATTGTCAACTAACTGTTACTTTTTCATCCGATGAGAGTAAGATTTTTTATAGAGCCAGAGCGGTGCAAGTGATATGATTGCTGGGAATTTGGATAAATTTTAGGAAAAAAGCTACATGTTGCAGATCTACGATACACTAACACGTCAAAAGACTGAGTTTAAACCGATTGTGGAAGGCAAAGTAGGCATGTACGTGTGTGGTATCACTATCTATGACTTCTGCCATGTAGGCCATGCTCGTACTTATGTCTCTTTTGACGTCATGAATCGTTACCTACGTCATTTAGGCTACGAAGTAACTTATGTACGTAATATCACGGATGTGGACGATAAAATCATTAAACGTGCCGCAGAAAATAAAGAAGAGATCAATGCACTGACCGTGCGTATGACCAAGGCCATGCACGAAGATTTTGAAGCGCTTAATATTCTGCCCGCAGATATTGAGCCGACTGTCACGGGGCATATGGACGAGATCATCGAAATGATTGAGCGCCTGATTGAAAAAGGCCATGCCTATGTTGCCAGTAATGGAGATGTGCTGTTTGATGTCTCTACTTTTGAAGACTATGGCAAGCTGTCTCAGCAGGATCTGGATATGCTCCAGGCCGGCGCCCGGGTAGAAGTGGCAGAAGGCAAAGACGATCCGTTGGACTTTGTGTTATGGAAAAAAGCCAAAGCGGGTGAGCCAAGCTGGACATCACCCTGGGGTGAGGGTCGCCCAGGCTGGCATATTGAGTGTAGCGCAATGAGTTCTAAGCATCTGGGTGAGTTGTTTGATATTCATGGTGGTGGCTCGGACTTACAATTCCCGCACCATGAAAACGAAATCGCTCAGTCATGCTGTGCCAATAATGGGTGTTATGTGAATACCTGGATCCATACTGGTATGGTGCAGGTCAATAAAGAGAAGATGTCTAAATCATTGGGCAACTTCTTTACCGTGCGTGAAGTGCTTAAAGCGTATGACCGCGAGACCGTGCGTTATTTCCTGATCAACGGTCACTACCGCAGTCAGTTGAACTACTCACAGGAAAACCTTGAGCAGGCACGTTCATCATTAGAGCGTATCTACACGGCACTGCGTGGCGTTGAACTGGTTGAAACGGAACTGGAGGGCAACCCGTTCGTTGCACGTTTTGAAGCAGCAATGAACGACGACTTCAACACCCCGGAAGCGCTGCCGGTGATTTTTGAACTGGCCAAAGAAGTGAATCTGCTGAAAGACTCAGATGCCAAAGCGGCGGGTGAACATGCCTTTATTTTGGTGAAACTGGCAGAAGTATTGGGTATTGCTCAGCAAGACCCGGAAGCCTTTTTACATGGTGACCAGGACGAAGACGAAGTGGCAAAAATAGAAGCCCTGATAGAGCAACGTAAAAATGCCCGTGCTAACAAAGACTGGGCTGCAGCCGACGCCGCGCGTGATGCTTTGACCGCAATGGGCGTGGTGCTGGAAGACAGCGCCGGTAAAACGACCTGGCGCAAAGCTTAACTCCAATTCGCGCTTAACTGCGCAGTCAAAAAAGGCATATGCATACTGCATATGCCTTTTTGTTTTTATGTTTCCCGTTGCTTCAGTATACGAACTTTGACTATAGGTTATAGCCGATACCGTACTGTTTTTTCGGGGAATGATATTTTCAATATAAATCAGGAAGAAATGTGAAAAAAATAGTTCTGCTTTTCGCTTTGCTATCTATAGGCTCTGCATCGGCAAGTACAACTTGGATCCCTATTAAGAGAGGCAAAATCACCATTATATTGCCATATATTCCCAAAGATAAGTTTTCATCTCCAAAGAATATTCGAATTTCAGATTCTAGTGGCGGGAAAACTATTTCATGGGATGATATAAAGCATGCCAGTAAATATAAAATCCAGGTACTTAATGAAAAAGGTATTTGGGTAGATGTCGCTATCACGGATAAGACATTCTTCGAGCTTCATAGTGGTTATACAGGAAAAAACTCTGAATATTTTCAGGTACGTGTCGTAGCCTGTAATTATAATACATGTACTAATACCGGCACTTATTCTCTGGGTTATTCTTTTAGGAAGAAAGTGGTATTTATTCATACTGACTTGCTAGGTAGCCCCGTTGCAGAGTCTTATATGGAGGAACAATAAGCATGGAAAAGACATTCAAAAAGGGTTTTTCTTCGTTACTTTTATCTGTCAGTCTCTCGATCACTTCTGTGTATGCTGATGAGTATATCCTGGAACAGGATACAAAGTCGCGCGCACTCAGCGTCAATGCAGCCAGTTCCGAAGGGGATGCATATGACCCTATATCAGGCACCATAAGTTTTGCGGTTACAGACATCTCAATTCCTGGAAACTCATCACTTCCGGTTGAACTTAAACGTGTACACAGTCCTTTTTCTTTCATGAATGCGCTTGGAGATGTTAGAAACACGGGAATGGGTACATGGCTATTGGATGTGCCTTATATCCGTGCTACGTATGTTGACTCAAGTGACCTTACTCACAGCTTTCGTATTCAAGGAAATGGGCGTGGCTGGGAAAATGGATATGAATGTAGCGATAGCTCCAGGTGGTACACTTATGCTTATGGCAGTGCTAGCCACCAAGAATTAGGAGGTTACTGGAGTGGTGTGAAGCTACATATTCCGGGGCAAGTAACTGAAGATATCCGTGAAGGTAGTGGTGACTTTAGCGGTATGAAGATTACTAAGAGCCTTTACAAAGTGACTGATTGTTATCAGCGAGCGGATGGTCAGGGACAAGGTTTCGAAGTGACTTCTCCGGATGGCACTAAATATTACTTCGACCATAAAGTGGTCAGACCAAACGGTCTGCCCTTTCCGATTGGTAATATGGGTCGTAGAGCGATGATGATGGCGACTAAGGTGGAAGATAAGTATGGTAATACTATTACGTATCAATACTCTAACGGTAAACTTATACGAGTATTTAGTAATGATAGTCGAATTATTGATCTAATTTACTCAAATAATATGCTCACTAAAGCTAGGGCAAATGGCAAGGTGTGGCAATATATTTATTCAGATGATAATAAGTTGGAAAGGGTTATTCTGCCAAATAAAACTGAGTGGAAATATCCCGCTGAATTTTATGATGCACAGTATCGTGCTACAACTAAATTCAAAAGCCGTGTTGGTGAAAGCCCGGGTAAATGTGAAATTAGCGATCTAGATGATAGAAAAACAAAGTACTTTACAGTCACCACACCAAATGGATTAAATATAAAGTACGGAATAAAAACAATATATCATGGGCGTGAAGATGTAAAGGTTTTTATCGAAGATAAATACTCGCCAGGAAGGTTGGAGACCTATTTTAACCCAGCTAATTGTTCTGCTAGAAGGAACTTGGTTTATAAACAAATATCAGGTGATAAAATTAACGCAATGACATGGAGGTACAGTTACTCTGAGAATGCTGGTTTATATCATGATGATGGTCGTAATGTAATAAAAGAGGTAAATCGTCGTATAACCAGGCCGATTGAAGTTGCTTTTTCTTACGGAAAACCTGCGTCAGTGTCAAAAAATCGGGATGTTAAAACCACGACTATCTCAGGGCAAAATGAAAAAATCATATATTACATAGATCGTAATTCAAACTCTTATTCTGAAGGCAAAGTAAAAGCCATATACTCTATTGATGAGTCTAGTAGTAAGCTCAAGAAGAAAGAGCTTAGTTACTTTGCTAAAGGCCGGGAAATACTAAATACCTGTGACAGGATGTCAGGTTTAAGAGATGGAAACTCAATCCGCTGTGATTTAAATAACAACTTAAGTTCTGAAGATTTTAGGGTGAATTTATCTAAAGCTGTGGAAGTGCTGTCCAGTGACGCTTCTCAACAAAATACCGTGTATACAACTGAGTACAAAGGATATGATAAATATGGCTATTACACAAAGAAAGTTGAGAGTAACAGCTTTAGTGGAAAAAAAGAGTATCGTGCATACAGTTATCAGCATGACCTTGACTTATGGGATTTGGGAAAGTTAAGAACAGAGAAAGTCTCGAATTCAGACTACGGATATAAGACTGTACGAGAGATTAAATACCATAGCAGTGGAGCTAAGCAGCCTTATGAAGAGTTAGCTTATGGACGATGGATAAAGCGTTATACTGAGTATCATGACCGAGGGAATGTTAAGCGTGTTGAATATAATAGTAATGGGCTAGGCGTTCAGTATGTTGAGTATGACGGTTACAAACGTGGTATACCAAGGAGAATAAACAAAAAAAACCGCTATGATTCAGGCGTGATGCTAAAAGTACAAAATGTCGATAATGACGGTAATATTTACAGGGTTGAGGATTATAACGGTGTAAAATCTTATTATTCTTTTGATAAGGTAGGTAGGGTTTCAGCAATACTCTTTGAGAATGATCCTGTTCTGGGGAGCTGGTATGGTTATCAAGTTTCCTGGGATGATATTGCGAATAAGCGTACAGTTGTTCGGTGTCAATTGAATACCGATACTAAGACATGTGACGGACCAGCCAAGTCTCGTGAAGTACACTATTTTGATGCTCTGAACCGTTTAAAGCAGGTGACCTTTACGGATCTTTCAGAGCACGCTGTCTCTGGGCATTCAGTTGTACACCAGAAGTTTAGCTATAACCATAGAAATCAAATTGTGTTTCGATCATATAAGTCAGCATCTTCGACAGAAACTAAGGGGGTTCGTTATACATATGATACGCTCGGACGTTTGAAGTCTGTGTCAAAAAGCAATTTAGGTACTACTAATTTTAGCTATTTGGCGAATAGTAAGGTGAAAAAAACTGACGCCAACGGCAATGTCACGGTTATAAGTTATGATGCCAAAGGTACACCAAAGCAGGACAAGCCAACAGCAATAGATTCACCTGAAGGGGTTATTACTGAATTTACTTATAATATATTCAATAAACTCACCCACATCACGCAAAAAGGTGCTGGAAAGTCACTAACAGAGACTCGTGTATATGATGCACACCAGGGTTTGTGCCTGATTAAACGTACGGATGTAGGTAACACTTTAGTCAGTACAGATGCACAGGGAGCGCTCAATTGGCACCTCCAGGGAGCCTCGAACACTTCATGTGTGTCATCTCGACCCAGTAATGCAACCATATTCACCTATGACAACCTGGGTGATTTGCATAAAGTCAACTACCCGGAAGGTACGCCTGATTTAGAAATTACCCGTGACAAGCTCGGAAATGTTCTCACCCAGACTGCTGGTAATGTAGAACATAGGTACAGCTATAATAACCGTGGCTTGCTGGAAGATGAACAGCTCTACATAGAAAACCATGCGCCATTAATGTTGGATTATGGCTATGACAAGTTTGGTCATATCAGTCGAGTCGTTTATCCAGATGGCACAAACGTGTCTTACAAGCCCAATGCTTTTGGGCAACCTACTCAGGTAAGGTCTTATAATCAAGATGGTTCCTTGGAGCAGACTTTCGCCAGGTTGGTCAAGTATCACCCTAACGGCACCCTTAGTAGCTTTTACTACGGCAACGGTGTAAAGCACGACACTATACTTGATGCAGATTCCCTTTTACCTCAGTGGGTGAGAGATGAAGGTAACATGGGTAAAGTGGTATCACTACAGTATGGCTTTGATAACAATGAAAATGTCATCTCAATACGAAACCTTACAAGCCTAAGCTATAGCTTGAACGACCTGGTTTATGATGGTTTAAACAGGCTGGTAGAGGTGAGTGGCGGCGCTTCAATTGGCAGCAGTACCATGCGTTATGATGCGCTAGGTAATATTCGGTACTATCAGAATCGTAAGAGAACGCTCAACTATACCTATAGTGACACAACTAACCGCTTAACGAGTGTGTCTGGCTATAGCGGCAAGTATGGTACGTTTCAGTATGACAGCAGAGGAAATATTACCCACAATGGTCAATTCTCTCTGGCATATAATCGTGCCAACCAGATGACCTCAGCAAATGGCAATCATTTTGTTTACGATGGCCATAACCGACGCGTTAAACAGGTAGAGCAGAAGGGTACCAGTTACAGCATGTACAGTCAGGCTGGCCAGTTGATGTATCGTGAAAATCACCATGTAAGTGGCGAAGGCGTAAATTATATCTATTTAGGCAAGAAACTGATTGCCAAGTATGGCAGCGTAACACCGAAGGGAGTGCTCGCTGATGAGCAAAACTATTTGCCGTACGGTGAGACGCTAGAGAGCAATAACGATGACGTAGGCTATACTGGGCATAAGTTCGATAAAGAGCTTGGTCTGAGTTATATGCAAGCTCGATACTATGATCCAGCGATAGGTCGTTTTTATTCTAATGATCCTGTTGATGTGATGGGGCATATCGGGCGAGGCAATCCTGTTCATGGGTTTAACCGTTATACCTATGCCAATAATAACCCATATAAGTATGTCGATCCGGATGGTGAGTTTGCTGTCCAGATCGCTGCCACAGTTATTGGCGCTGTGATCGGTGGAGCAACGGAATACTTTACAAATGATCAATGGACAATTGGCTCGCTGGGGCGTGCATCGGCAGTAGGAGGCCTTGTAGGGCTGGGGTCTTCACTGGGCACCGGGGTTGCTTCTTCCGCATTCTTAGGGGGCTCAGCCAATGCGATTGGCGAGATGGCAAACCAGACTATGACAGGGACTTATGAGCCGGTTAAGGTATTGACCGCCGGTGCTTCGGGGCTGGCAGGGGGGGCGCTGGCCAAGTATACTGGGGAAGCCGTTAAAAAAGCGGTTACGAAAAACCTGCCTAATAACTCGGTCACCAATGCGTCACACAATATGACACCGTCGACCTCACAGCGGGTACTGTCAGATTCGCAGTCTTTGACCAATGCAACAACTAAATCTGCTGTGGCAGACTTACAAGTTGGGGCGGGTTATAGCTCGGGGGCTGCAGCAGGTGTCACCGCTGCGGATAAAATATGTATAGATCATTCAGAGTGCCAATAATGAACTCATTAAAAATTTCAGATGCCAGAACTGAAGGGGGAAAAAGGCTTCGGGCCTTATTTCATATAATTAATGGCAGTGCCATAACCTATGTGTCTATTATTTTGATCCATAAAATTGCGATAGCATTTGGGGTTGATCCAAATACACCCGGAAGTGAACACCCGGGAGAGTTGGTTTTGGGTGTGCTGGGATGTGCCTTTGTCTTATTCATCTCGCTTTACGCGTTATCCTTTAAAATTCTGCTTTGGATTTTTAAGCGCTTAAGGATATAGGCTGCTAGCTTGCCAGGTCGCCCATTACGGTGACTTGCTTGGTATTTAAAATTGAGCCCCACGGAGTGGGGCTTTTTTATATTAAGATGTATATGGGTGGTTGTTTGAGCGCATTATTTTCAGGGCATAGGCACCATCTGCATATAAGCGATATGTTACTTGAACAGTGCTCGGAGCCAACAGCGACTAATATTTCATTGTAATCGTACCTTTAACCTAAGCTTGGTGAATTTTGTATGTATTGTCGATTTAATGACAAGACGGACGTCCCATTTGCGGCTGTTTTGGTATGAAAAAGGGGATTGCTCGTTCAAAGCCAAAAAACCAGGAACGAGCCGTATCGATTTGCACTATCTTGGGGTATAAGTTGATAAAGCTTTTAAAGTCATGGCGATGGAAGAGATAGTCGCTGCCTGCCATGATTAGTGTATCGTCCGGCTGTGCGACTTCTTTAGCAAAAAATTTAAAAAAATGTCAGACTGATGACAAATCAATCAATAAGGCATGATTTAGGTGGCTTGTGTCGGCATGTGTGGCTAGTTTACGGCACCTAAAGCGTGATAAATGAGGCCTTGCCGGTTGGCATTGGTTGCCAGTTGAGGCTGGCAACCAAAATATATCAATGGATCAGCAAAGTGCCGACAGGCGAAGCATCGGACTGATTGCCGGCCAGGTCAATGGCGATAACCTGATAGCTGACTTCCCCTTTGGGTGGCCAGGGGTCGTCAAAGTGGGCTGTATCACTCAGGGTATAGGGCTGGCCGTTGCGGATAATCTTGTAAAAGCGAATGCCCTGATTATCTGCGCTGGGTTGCCATTGCAATGTTGCGCCATAAGCCCCATCCGACTGCACACTGAACTGAGCGGGGGCAGTGGGTGGTTCGCTGTCACCGGCTTTGGTATTCAGGCTTGCCTCTGCTATCACTGTGCCCGTTTCGCTGTGTATAGCACGAACCTGGTACTGGTAGGCCTGATTAAGCGGGAGCCAGTGATCTTCGTAGCTGTTGGCGGTGGTGTGCCAGATCAGTTGCGCATCGCGATAGACCTGAAACTTCACCGGTATCTCGGCAACATCATTGAATTGCCAGCTCAGACCAACGCCATTGCTGTTAAACAAGGCTGACGAGCTCAGGTTCAACATCGCGGCCTGGGGTGAGCCCTCACCTGCGGGGACGCTCTCTATATTACCACTTTGTATGTTTTGCTCGCACCCAGTCCACCAGCAGGGCGTCTGCTCTATAAAGCTCAGCACGGCATCGTATTTATGTGCCTGCTCACGGGGTTGAGTCTGATATTCTTTGAGCGGAAATGCGCCCCAGCTGTCCCAGCGACCGATGCTTTCAAACACCACATATAGTCCAGCACCGGATGCCTGCCAATCGTTCAGGTGGTTGGTAAATGCCGCCGCCATGCGCGGGTCACGATTGGCGCTCAGGAATAAAGCCTCGCTAATGGTATCTCGCCCATCGCGAATATCTCCGGCATAGGTGAGGTGCTGGCCGCCTTCATAAGCTGCGAGCATCAAACCATCTTGCTGTGCCAGTGCCAGGTTGCCCTGAATGTTGTCTCTGGCCTGCGCCAGTGCACCCTGTTCAGGAGCCTGCCACCAGGGTGGCTCATCGGGGTTGTAAGTCAGGCCATGCAGTATGCCCGAGTCCATTTCCTCGAACAGATTATTCAGGCCTTCAGCGCCGTCACTGGCCCAATCCCGTAAAATAGGCAGATACTTTTGATCGGCAAAGTATCCGGCAAAGTAACTGCCCACCGCCAGTACATCCATATTATCGGCGCAGCGTTGACCGACGCCAGCTGCGTGAATAGGGCAGTTTAGTGCTTGCTCGCTTATCCAGGGTACCCCAGTCTGACCGCCCATCACGCATTGTATACGGCCGGCATCCTCTGCAAACTCAGTCTTAATGATGTCGCACATTTGCGCGCTGCGCAGCCCGTAGTAATTCATGCGATATTCAATGTCGTGGTAGCTGGTGTCGGGCCAAAGGGTTTTACCTTGCTCCTCCAGATACAGGCCATCGAAAATATACGGCCAGGCGTTGTTCCACAGCTCGTTACCAAACTCTACATAAATTGATGAGTTGCCTTCGCTTTGCGTTTTTAGCAGCTGCGCAAACTGACGGATATACTCATCATCCACCCGGACTGGGAGCGTGTACCAGGGTTCGGCACCCAGCTTGTTACTCATGGCAATGGCCACTTCATAGGGGCTGCCGCCATTGAGGGCCCAGCTGGCGTAATCGTAATGGTTTCTCTGCGCCCAGTGCTGGATCGGGTTATCTATGGTGCTGAGCAGCTGCATAAAACGCAAAGTACGGAACTGGCGCATATCATCCAAAAAGAGTGGATGGAATATCCGTTCCTGATAGCTTTGCTCGAACGCGACAAACTGCTCAGGGTTAACACAGTCTGCCGCATTGGCGGCGTAATCCGTAGCGGCGTTACTACAGCTTCCGCCCGGCGCAATAATACGGATATTGCGGATATGGTTGCCGGTATTGTTTGGGTCAGTGGCGTGGATCTGTAAATGGAAGAAACTATTTTCAGACATACGTACCACGTCGCGTCCGGGTTCTGAGCTGATGAGTTCAGGGCCCGAGTAATAGAGCTCCCCTTCACCTTCATATAAGATCACAAATTCACCGACTGGGTGGTGCGGGTTATCGTGATAAATAATGGTGGTGACATAGTGAAAAGGCGCATCGGGTGAGTCGCTAGGTAAAGATCGCGGCCAGCCTTGCTCGTCCAGGTCCAGTAACGCTTGATGGCCGGTGTTGTATTCCCAGGTATGAGCATTACTGGTTGCCCATAGCTGACCGCTGCCGTTAGAAGCGTGCTTCATGACATTCAGCGTGGTCCACTGACTGGACCAGTAATTAATGCCGGTAAGATTAATCCCCACGCCTGAGTTGGCGTTATCGCTGGTTGCTGCCAGCAGAGGAAGAGAAAAAGCGAGTGATAAAGCTCCGAGAGTGAGTGTTGTATAATTAGGTGTTTTCATAAGTTTGACCATTCCAATTGACCAAAAAGACGTCATCCATTTTGTTGCAGTGTGCTATACAACGCTGTGTGGCTGTGAGTTAAGTGCACATCACTTTGTGACAGAGCGCACTGCACCTCTGCAAAAGGCGACGTTCTGAGCAACCGCCTTTCACACAGCAATAAATTAGCAGTGATAGTAAACAAAGAGGATACGAAAAAGGCATGGTTTGGGACGTTTTTTGCGCGGAAGTTTTGTGCTGATAGCAACAAAAAAGCGCCCGCAGGCGCCTCAAATTATTTGTGGCGAATAGCCCATAAATGGAGCAATTCGTAGGCGATGGTGGCCGCGGCGATAGACGTCAGCTCGCTCTGGTCATATGCGGGAGAGACTTCCACCACATCCATACCAACGATATTAATCCCCTGCAGTGCGCGCAGGATCTTCAGCACTTTGTTGCTGCTGAGACCACCACAGACCGGCGTGCCAGTACCGGGTGCAAAGGCCGGGTCCAGGCAGTCGATATCAAAGGTCAGATAGACCGGCAGGTCGCCGACTCTGGCCTTGATCTGCTCGGCAATGGTCTGTGCATCCATATCATTGGCCTGCATCGCATCAACGACGGCAAAGCCATGATTGCTTTGCTCGAACTCTGTGCGGATCCCAAGCTGAATGGAGTGCTTGGGACAGATCAGCCCTTCTCTGGGAGCATGAAAGAACATAGTGCCATGGTCATAGCGTGAGCCCTGGCTGTAGGTGTCGGTATGAGCATCGAAATGCACCAATGCCATTTTGCCATGTATCTTTTGATGCGCCCGCAACAAGGGCAGGGTGACGAAGTGGTCGCCGCCCAATCCAAGTAAGGCTTTACCCTGATGGAGGATCTGCTCTGCCGCCAACTCCAGCTGCGCGGTAAAGTATTCCGGATCCCCCACCGGATAAGTAAAGTCGCCAGCATCGTGCAGGCTAATTTTGTCCCATAGCGCAAATTGCCAAGGGTAACGTTTACCTTCCCAGGCTAAGTGGACCGAGGCGCGACGGATCGCATCCGGACCTAGACGGGCACCAGGGCGTCCCGAGGTTGCCAAATCAAATGGCAACCCCAGCACCACTACGTCGGACTCAATATGGGCGATGTCGCGCACCATGGGCTGACGTAAAAACGTCATGCCGTTTGAGTATAACGAGTGATCGCAATGGTCGAACAACTGCTTCACTTAGCACTCCTCCAGGTAGGTGTAGCCTTCCAGACCCGACGCCAGCTCGGTCAGACACATCGCCTGATCGGCTTGCTCCAGTCGAGTATTGACCTGGGCAATAAAATTCTCCTTAAATGCCGCCACATCCAGGTGCACGTAACGCATCATATCCGCCACGCTGTCGCCTGGATCAATATCATCCATTTGTAGCTGACCTTGTGCATCCACCCGGGCCACCACACTGTGGGTGTCGCCAAACAGGTTGTGCATGTCGCCCAGGATCTCCTGATAGGCACCGACCAGGAAAAAGCCCAGCAAGTAGGGGGCATCTGCGGTGTATTCAGGTACAGGCAGGGTACTTTCAATACCCTGACCATCGACATAATGATCCACCGCCCCATCTGAGTCACAGGTGATGTCGAGCAGCACCGCACGCTTTTTGGGCGCCTGTGTCAGGCCGCTCAGCGGCAGCACAGGAAATACCTGATCTATGCCCCAGGCATCGGGCAGTGACTGGAACAAGGAGAAGTTCACAAAGAACTTGTCGGCCAGTTTGGTGCCCAGCTCATCGATGATCGGACGATGAAAACGGTTTTTGTTGTCCATTCTTTGCTGCAATTCGTAGCAAATACGCAAGTTTACCTGCTCAGCCCAGGCGCGTTGCTCCAGCGACAGCATGCCCATGGCAAATTGTCCATGTACTTCCGCCAGGTCGCCTTGCGTGTCGTGATAGAGCTCAATCAGCGCTCTGTCGTCGCTTTGCTTGCTCAGTGCCTGCCATGAACGCCACATATTGCGCAGCAGCTGAGGCGCATCGCTGGTAACCGCAGTTAGTTGCTCAGGCTGATAGCTCTCAGTGCCTACCACATCGGTGATCAGCACCGCATGGTGTGCCGTCAGTGCCCGGCCCGATTCCGAAATAATCGTCGGCATCGGCTGGTTATACTGCTGACAGGTATCACCTATGGTATAAACTACGTTGTTGGCGTACTCAGCCAGACTGTAGTTCATTGAGTTGTGTGACTGGCTGCGTGTACCGTCATAGTCCACCGCCAGGCCGCCGCCCACATCCAGGATGACCAGGTTTGCGCCTAATCTGCGCAGCTCACAGTAAAATCGTGCGGCTTCGCTTACGCCCAAACGTACATCCCGGATATTGGCCATTTGCGACCCCAGGTGAAAATGCACCAGTTGCAATGCGCTCAGCATGTCTGCTTGTTTTAGCTGCTCGATCACAGTTAACACCTGAGAAGCGGACAAGCCAAACTTAGACTTTTCACCGCCGCTGGCTTGCCACTTCCCTTTACCCTGAGAAGCCAGACGTACACGCAGGCCCAGTCTGGGCGTTACATTCAAAGCTTTGGCTTCGGCCAGTACCAGATCCAGCTCTGAGCGCTTTTCCAGTACGATATATACCTTGTGGCCCAGTTTTTCTCCGATCAGTGCCAGACGAATGTACTCACGGTCTTTGTAGCCGTTACAAACGATCACCGCACTGGTTTTTTCGCTCAATGCCAGCACGGTCAATAGCTCAGCTTTGCTGCCTGCTTCAAGGCCCAACTGTTTTTTCTCTTTGCCGGCCTGACTGGCGATCAGCCCTTCAACCACTTCTCTTTGCTGGTTTACTTTGATCGGGTAAACCAGCAGATAGTCTTTGGGATACTGGTAATCTGCAATTGCTGTATTAAACGCCTGACAGATGTCATTGACACGTTGCTCAAGAATCTGCGGGAATCTCACCAAAGCCGGTAAACCATAGCCCTGCGCTTTAATCTGCGCGGCAATGTGTGTCAAAGTAACGGCGTGCCCCGGGTTATCTACTGTTGGCATGGCGGTTACCTCTCCCTGATCATTGATACCAAAGAAGCCCTGGCTCCAGTGGCGCACGTTGTAGCATTCACGTGCCTGCTCAGAAGAGATCAAATCTGTCATTAAACTTCCTTAATAGGTAAAAAGTGATTTCAATAAGTCTTGGTGATGGGTCGCATTAAACGGACAATCGACTTGTGTGTCTAACAAGAAATTTTGCTCTTTACGAGTGAGTTTTTCACTGAAGGAGTGTGACTCAGAGCCAGGCAGGAGAGGATGTAAGTGTTCTCAGTGATCTCAGTGATCTCAGTGATCTCAATCAGCGCTTTTGGCCATAAAACAAAATTACGTACGCCCACTTTGTCAAGGCGGGGAACAAGTAGCTGGTGTATGTTATGGTGAGAGAAATAGGCTAACAGGAGGCGTGATGCGCGGATTGATAGGGGCCGTATTACTGTGCTCGCAGTGCTGGGCCACAGAAGTGGTTTATCAGGATTTGCATGTGCTCGATGGCAAGCAGCAAGCCATTGTTAAAAGTTGGCTGAACCAGGGGCTCAGAACGACTGAGCAGACTTTGGGCCCCCTGGCACAATCTCATCTGCCTGTGAAGCTACAGAATGTTTATTTGAGTAGTGAACCGGTCCCCTGGGGGGCCGTAAACCGCTCCGAAGTGGATGGAATTGAGTTGCATATCAGCTATTTCGCAACGCAGCAGCAACTGATCAGCGACTGGACCCTGTATCATGAGCTGGCCCACCTGTATCATCCTTTGCTCGATTATCCGGACTTCTGGTTAGCTGAAGGCCTTGCCACCTATTTACAAAACGTCATTATGCTGCACGGCGGTGTGATCACCACTGATGAGTACGTACAGCGGATCATGGCGGGTCTGGAGCGGGGCCGATTGGGCACCTGGGAGACACCGGGTCCACTTGCCCGGGTCAGTGAGGATATGTGGCGGCTCAGGGCTCACGCGCGTGTTTACTGGAGTGGTGCGGCATTTTTTATAGAAGCGGAGCTGGCATTGCGGCAAAAAGATCCTGCTCTGACTTTGGTGAGTTTGCTAAAGCGTTATCAGACCTGTTGCAGGGCCCAGGCACCAGCAGGACAGCCAGATAGCGCAAAGGTGTTTCTGAGTCAGCTGGACAGGCTCTCTCGCAGCAGTATTTTCAGTAATCTTTATCACAGTTACAAGCTACGTCAGGATTTTCCAAGATTAAGCAAGCAGGCCGTCAGGCTGAGTGGTTTACATATGATGTCAGCCAGACACAGTGAGCTGCTCCGGCAAAAATAAAGGCTGCCAATTGGCAGCCTCTTAGTCGGTTAGATTTTAACTTTAACGTATTCTCCGGGCGCAGCATAAATGCCTGGATTGGTTTTGCTGCTGGTGACGCGCTTGGGCACTTTCTCATCGGTATACTGGCTTAACCATTTACCCCAGTGTGGCCACCATGAGCCACTCTGATGCTTGGCCTTGTCCAACCAGGCATTGGCTTCACCGGTTGCTTCCGGGCCATACCAGAAACCATATTTTTCCGCGGCTGGTGGGTTGATCACACCAGCAATGTGGCCAGATTCACCCAGTACAAATGTGGTTTTTGCGCTGGTGTGCTGAATGCCCTGGAAAGTAGCCTGCCACAGGGCGATATGGTCATCTCGTGTTGATAACATGTACACAGGCTGTTTGACTTTACTGAGGTCTATCTTGGTGCCTCTGACTTCAATTTCACGAGGTTGTACGAGGCGGTTTTCCAGATACAGGTCGCGCAGCATGAAGTTATGACATTTTGCGGTGAGGTTGGTGCTGTCGCCGTTCCAGTACAGCAGGTCCAGATCCATGGGGGCCTCACCTTTAAGGTAGTTATTAACGTAGTAATTCCAGTACAGACTGTTTTCGCGCAGCATGCTGAAAGAAACACCCAGCAGGTGACCATGCATGATGCCATTTTGCAGGTTGTATTTTTCCAGCGCAGAAATCGTTGGCTCATTGACAAACACGCCAATCTCACCTGGTTGTGAGAAATCCAACAGGGTCGTTAATAAGGTTGCACTCTTAATACGGTGCTTCATACGTTTCGAAACAAAGTACGCCATCGCTGTGGTGACCAAAGTACCTGCAATGCAGTAGCCTACGGCATTGACATAGGCTTCACCGGTTTGCTTTTCAATGGCATCCAGTGCCGCAATGACCCCATCTACAATGTAGTCTTCAAAACCCACATCAGCCATACTGGCATCCGGGTTTTTCCAAGAAATCATAAACACTGTATGGCCCTGATCAACAGACCATTTTACCAGCGAGTTCTGCTGTTTCAGATCCAGAA
Source organism: Pseudoalteromonas rubra (assembly GCF_005886805.2). NCBI lineage: Bacteria > Pseudomonadati > Pseudomonadota > Gammaproteobacteria > Alteromonadales > Pseudoalteromonadaceae > Pseudoalteromonas > Pseudoalteromonas rubra. Next base: position 3,321,918 of record NZ_CP045429.1, on the reverse strand, counting down.
TATAGTATTTATTGACATAAGGCGGCACGATCAGCAAAGGCGTTTTGAATACATCTTTGGTGGTGGCATCATACTGAATAAGTTCGAATAAATGATTCTGGAATACCACGCGTCCTGGGGTGGTCGCGATGTCTTTACCCAGCTCAAAAGCGTGTTCGTCAGTCATGCTGATCCGCAGCATGTCACCGCTTTTGGCCAGGTCTTTTTTAAACATGTCCAGCCCTTTGATCAGGTTTTCACCTTTTGAATCTAACGTCAGCTTAAGCAGCTCAGGGTTAGTGGAAATGAAGTTGCTCGGGGAGATAGAGTTCACCACCTGGCGGGCAAAAAACTCCAGACGCTCTTTGAGTTTGTCATCCAGTCCCGGTGTTTCACGGATAGACGACAGTAAAGACTGACCAAATAGCAAATAGCTTTGTTTAATGTAATTAAACCAAGGGTTATCACGCCATTCATCGGCCTTGAAACGGCGATCCCCACGCTCTGTTTCGATGATATCAGGTTGTTCGGTGTCGAACCCCTGTCCCCAGGTTTGTTGCATAATTTTGATTTGTTCCTGCCACCAGTCAAACTGATGCTGAACAAAGGTTTCTGGCTGCTTCGCTATTTCGTTCAACCAGACACCAAAATCCCGGGCACTTTGCTCGTTCAGGGCTTGTTGAACGGGGTTTTCTTTGAGCAGGTTATTACTGAATATAGTGTAGAGATCTTGATTGTACTGCCACCAGGCCGTCAGCGTTTTATTAAGATCTGTGTTATCGGTATCCATTACTCGTGTCCTAATAGGCAAATTGATTGCACGTGTCTTGTGTCGTGTTTGGTATAGCGGATCAGCCACTACAAAAAACAGGCTAAAAAAATGCCCCTGCAATAGGCAGGGGCAGACGACAGCGATTAAGCTTTTGCAGTGGTTTTAACACTGTCTTTAGAAATTGCGTCAAGGTGCTCTTTGAACTCGTTGCCAAGTTGAGTCAGCTTCTGACCATCGTCGATCATTTGCTGGCTCAGCTTGTTCATTGCTGTGAGCTGGCTTGCATTGAAGTCGATGAAAGATTTAACATCTTTTACTTCAGCGGCTGTTTTCAGCTGCTCAACAGAAGTTTTAGTAAAGCTCTCTGTTGCATCAAGCTGGATCTGAGCCAGTTGCTCAATGTTTTTAGCAACCAGTTGGTTGAACTTGATTGCCGGAGAGAAAAACTGCTCGCTTTGCTCAGTAAAAGTTTTCATTAGATCGTTGTACATGGTGTGCTTCCTGTTTATCAAAAAAGTCCGTATAGGTAGCGTTACTGCCCAGGTACTTCAGAGCGTAGGCTCAATCCTGATATACGCCGCTTAGTTCATATAAAGTCCGCCGTTAATCGCCAGCGTTTCACCTGTGATATAGCCAGCCTGATCAGACGCCAGGTAAGCGACCGACTGAGCCACTTCGAGTGGCGTGGCTAAGCGCTGCATCGGCACTTGTGCCTTGATGCTTTCGAGCACATCTTCACGCATTTTTTCAACCATAGGGGTGGCCGTATAGCCAGGGGCAACCACGTTTACGGTTACGCCTGCGCGGGCGCCTTCGTAAGCCAGCGCTTTGCTGAAGCCGATCATTCCAGCTTTGGCAGCTGAATAGTTAGCCTGGCCAAACTGGCCTTTTTGGCCGTTCACGCTGGAAATATTGATGATGCGGCCTGATTTGTTTGCACACATGTGTGCAAAGACCGGGTGAGTCATGTTGAACATAGAGTTAAAGTTGGTGTCGATAACTTCCTGCCACTGTGTCAGGGTCATCTTTTTAAATGAGGTATCCCGTGTGATGCCTGCATTATTGACCAGAATATCGATATGACCAAACTGGTCAATGACGTCATCGAGCTGTTCCTGGCACGCCTGATGATCAGTTACATCCAGGAATATGCCATGTACCGCAGCTGGGTTGATCGACTGCTCATTGAGCCAGGCGTCAATATCCGCTGAGGTACGTCGCGGGCTGGCAACAGCCACAACAAAACAGTTTGCATTTACCAGCTCTTTAACGATAGCTGAACCGATGCCACCCAGTGCACCAGTGACGACTGCGATTTTTTTGCTTTCCATATTGCTCTTCCGAACTTAAGGCGGCTCAACTATCGCACTTCTAAGCCACGTTTCCGGTTGGGTTTAATACAACCGAAAAGGTTTACGAACTGATGTTATTGTCATTCGCCATTGTGACGAATTCATAACCGATATATTTAATTCCCAAGACAAATTTTCATCTGTTTATTCGTTATTTTTGTTCTGTCCCTTATTGAGGGGTAAGGTATAGCTATCTCAGGTTTGATAAAAAATATAGCAAAATAGAGTAAAAGCTCAAGCTTTGCTCTGATGTTTCTTTTTCACTGATCTGCCAAGTGCTCACTATCTTTAAAGTATTAGTAATAGGAGTAAAACAAGCTGCTGAGTATTAGACTATAGCCTTAGTTGTCTTACCAATGAGCCAGATCAAATAACTAAGTAATTGTAAAATAAATGGTAAGCCTTCTGTATGAAAAATTCCCATCTTGCGCGATGTGCCTGTTGCGAGTAAATCTAAACTAAGAAAGGTTTTTATTCCTGTTTTTTTGTTTTTTTATATAAATTATTCTTAAGGTGGATAACGGACTTTTTTGCTACGCTATCAATTACTGGCAAGTCTAAGAAGTAGAGAGGGTTATGTGGTAAGGATGAGTATTTTTGTGTTGCTCAGTGTGTTTTGTTTCGTTGCACAAGCAGCAACCGATATCATTAGTCAGCAGGCACTGCTGCGTAATCAGATGTCAGCCCGGGCGCATGTCATAGTCGATGTCAGAAGCCCAAATGAGTTCGAGGCTGGGCATCTCAAAGGAGCCATTAATATTCCGTTTGACCAGATCTCACAACACCAATCTTTACTGGATACGCTAAAACCTCAAACGCTGGTGGTCTATTGTCGTTCCGGGCGTCGTGCAGCGATTTTTGAACAAGCGTTGGCTGAGCGTGGCTTTAGCCTGTTGCACCTCAGTGGTGACTTTCGTGACTGGCAAGCTGCTGAGCTTCCCGTGATTATGCCCGGCACCACAAAGACTGAGCAGTAATCACCGAAATCGGAGAAACAGTGCGGAAGATGATCATCCGCACCTGTTTATATTCTGTCAGCTGGTTACACTAAGGTTGCCAACATTTCTTCAGAATAGGGCGTCAGTGTTTCGCCTTGTCTGACTTTTTCAACATAATCCGGATTGGCAATAAAAGGCCTGCCTATAGCCAGTAAGTCAAAACGTTCGTCACGCAGCGCTTGTTCACCTGATTGTGGTGTAAAGCCGCCCACACCGACGAGCGTTTTACTGTAGTTTGCTCTGACGTAATCAGAAACGCGCCCACCTAGGAAGTCAAATTCCATAGCATCATCAAAGATACCTATGTGCACGAATGCCAGTGTACGCTGTTCCAGTTGTGCCAGCAGGTAATCAAAGACCGATTTATCACGGGGATCAGCCTGCATATTGAAGTAAGCGCCTGGTGTTAGACGCACGGCTGTGCGCTCTGCACCAATACGATCTGCGATAGCGTCGATAACTTGCAGGGCAAAACGACTCATATTTTCAGGGGTTCCACCATACTCATCAGTACGTGTGTTACTTTCATAATGTAAAAACTGGTCTATCAGATAACCGTTGGCTGCGTGAATTTCAATGCCATCAAAACCGGCATCAATGGCATTGCTGGCGGCTTGCGAATAATCAGCAATGAGCTGTTTGATGTCATCAAGTGTGGCTGGTGTTGGTGTGATGTAGCTCAGATCCCGCATTCGGGGCACAGTACCTTCCACTTTCTCGGCACTGGGTGCCAGTACTTTATCACCATTAAAAAAGTGCGGGTGAGCGACCCGGCCAGTATGCCATAGCTGTGCAAAAATCTTACCCCCCTTGGCATGCACCGCATCGGTTACTTTGCGCCATCCGTCAATTTGCTCGCTCGTAAACAGGCCGGGTGTATTCGGATAACCCTGAGCGTCTGGACGAATGATGGTGGCTTCAGAGATAATAAGCCCAGCATCGGCCCGGCGTGCATAATAGTCGGCCATTGCATCAGTTGGCACCAAGTTATCATCCGCCATACAGCGGGTAAGCGGCGCCATCAAAATACGATTTTGTAGTGAAATTTGATCATTTAGTGCATAAGTTTCAAACAGTTTGCTTGTCATAGTCGGACCCAGTTAGTTTTTGAATGCTTATTCAAGATATGATCGTTTGAACGATCGTTCAAGTATATTTTGAACAAATGTTCAAAAATGAGTAAAATGCATTACGTTTGATGAGGAGAGTAATGAATGCGCAGTGCTGAATTTGATAAAGAGCAGGTACTCAGAGCCGCGATGACGGCTTTTATGGAAAAGGGGTATGCAAAAACCAGTATGCAGGATCTCAAAGCGGCAACAGGATTGCACCCGGGTTCTATCTACTGCGCGTTTCAAAACAAGCGAGGACTGTTGCTGGCTGCACTGGAGCAATATAACCGAGATCGCAGCGATGAGTTACAGGCGCTGTTTTCACAACACCCCTCTGCCAGTGTCGGACTGGAAGCATATTTGACGCATGTTGTGGAGGAATGTGTGAGTTATGATCCACAAAAATTATGCCTGACACAAAAAGCGCTAAACGAACTGGCCGAGCAAGATGAAGAGGCACAAGCTATCCTCAGTGAGCAATGTGCGATGTGGCGTAATGCCCTTTGCGCAGTATTTGAGCGTATTGCTGAGCAGGGAGAACTGGCGGGCACGCGCAGTGCTTTGGATAGGGCGCGTAGCCTCATTGTCAGTATTTATGGATTACGTACCTTTGCGCATACCCACCCGGAGCCACAGATCATGCGAGATCTGGGGGCACAAATACTCAAAGACGTCTGTCAGTAAAGTTAAATGTACGGGTTATTTGGCCTTGCTATGAAGTGTGTTGGGTAAAATATCATCAGGTGTGTTAGTCTCTAATCTCATTATTTTTTCTTATATTAGATAAGTTTGATAAGGGGAAATCAGGTCCCCAGGGAGATTAATATGAGACAGCTGGACGAAAATATCTGGATCTTCGACGGTGAAGCCGTGTCGTTTTTTACCATGCCTTTCACTACCCGGATGACCATAATACGTTTGCCATGCGGTGGACTTTGGGTGCATAGTCCAATCCGCCTTACGCCTGAGTTGCGAGCGCAAGTGGATGCGCTTGGACCTGTACTTTACCTGTTGGCACCCAATCATCTGCACCATTTGTTCATGTCGCCCTGGCAGGAGGCCTACCCGGAAGCACAAACATTTGGCACCCAAGAGGTAAAAGAGAAGTGCAAGACACTTAGCTTTGATGGGATCCTCGATAATGGACAGCATTATCCCTGGGATAATACCCTAAAAACACTGCTTTTTACCGGCTCACCAGCAATGGAAGAGGCGGTGTTTTTCCACCCGCAAAGTTGCACTTTGCTGGTCACAGACCTGATAGAGAACTTTGATCCTAACAGCCTGAATACATTCCAGCGTTTTGTGGCGAAAGGCGCTGGCGTAGTGGCACCCGAAGGGCATACTCCACTGGACTGGCGATTAAGTTTTATCTTTCATCATGACACGGCAAGGACGCACCTGAACACCATCCTGGATTGGGCACCCGAGCGCCTGATCATGGCGCATGGTTTGATCGTTGAAAAAGACGCTGTTGCCTTTTTAAAGCGTGCTTTTGAGTGGCTTGAATAAAATACTTAGTTGTTTGATTTTAATAATTATAAATTGATTTTTTCAGTATAAATCACAGTACCAGTAAGACCAAAGTTGATAACTATTCAAGTGCATGTAACTAGCATGTGAATAAAAAATCCGCTAGGCTGGTGCGATAATAACAAGAATATTGTCAGGGTTATGGAATTTCAATTCGCCAACGCGCGTTTGAATATTGCGACGCAGTGCGTCATTATCGATGAGCGGTCGACACAATTAGACGACCGTGCCTTTATGCTTCTCCACTGCCTTTTGCAGCGCCGGCCGCAGGTTTGTTCTCATGCCGATCTGGTTAAATTGCTGTGGCCAAATACCGTGGTATCCGACTGGTCGCTACCAAAGCTGGTCTCCGATCTGCGCAGCCAGTTAAACCGTGCAGGCTTACAGCAAAACTGTATCGTTACCGTGCGTGGTCAGGGCTACCGGTTTGCACCCGCAATTGAGGTCAGTGAGCATCCGTTAACTAGCGCCTTAATGAGCGCACAGACGCCGCAGGTGAACGAGCAGTCTACGCAGGTGGTATCTCCCCAAAGCAGCGATAACACTTTACCAGCACGATATTGGTTACCTGTATTGGTGATTGCCTGTCTGTGCTTTGTTGGGTTGATGACACACAGCACAGAACAGACGCCGAGATTACATTACGGCGAGCCGAGTGATGCGATTGGGCGAATACTGTGGGTGGATGACAATCCGACGAATAACCTGCAGGAAAAACGCTACTTTGAGCGCCACCATATTGGTGTGTATACCGTGAAATCCAGTGAAGAAGCATTATTGCTATTGCAGATGTACGAATACAATTTGATTATTTCAGATATGGGTCGGGCACAGGAGCCTCTGGCGGGATTGAAGTTGTTGCAACACCTTAGATCTGAGGGCGATCATACGCCTTATTATTTTTATACCCTGATTGACAATCAGGAGATGCTTGAAGTGATTAAAACCAGTGGTGGGCAGGGGGTTGCCACTGAACGGCCCCAGTTGTATGGCCAGATATTATCGCACTTTGCAAAGAAATAAATCATTGTAAGTGTATGAAAATAATGCTTTTCCAAATGATTCAAAGGATAATTGATGACTTTTTTACAGTGCTGTGCCACGGTTAAATTGTTGCTCTCCCGACCTTTGGCATTGACATGCACTTGCTGAGCAATGTGAGTGTATGACGACAGGATTAAAGACCTGGACACATGTCTCGGCCCTGGCACTTGTAATCGGTGCCAGGGTCTTTTTTATGCATCTGATGGGGTGCTGAGGTGCTTTAGCACCAGGTGCGTATATCTGCCGAGTGAGGCATAAGGCTCCTGCTGGTTGTACTTCAGCTCCAACTCCAGTAATGCATCAAATTCATCACTGGCTTTACTTGTATCGCGCAAGTAATCATGAAAACACCGTACCCCTGATTGCACTTGTTTTTGCAGCGGTAGCTGGCTCAGCCAATGCTCGACGTCAGACGGTTCAAGTGGACGATTCGGGCTCAATCCGACCTTTTGCTTTACCTTGAGTCCATTGCGCACGTAATCAAAATTACCATAGACCATATTGGCCATGCGCTGAGCGGCACGATTGTAGTACATCAGTGATAAAAACCCACGTGGCGTCAGTCGCTGTGTCAACAGTGATAAAGCTTGCTGTTGCTCACTCAACCACTCCAACACGGCATGACACATCACGAGATCAAACTGGCCGAGTGCCAGATCCGGGAGTGCCTGAAGCGGTGCATGGATCAGGGTTATCCGCTCGCTCACGCCCGCTGTGTCGGCCTGACGTTGTGCCTGTGCCAGCATCTCTTCAGAGATATCGATGAGTGTTACAGCGTGCCCGAGCTGGGCCAGATACAGTGCTAGCTGACCTTGGCCACCACCTACATCAAGTACAGTTTTATCCAGGTCAACTCCGAGCCAGGGCACGTGCTGAGTGAGATCGCGCTGCAACACAGCCTCTCTCAGCTTACCCTTTGTGGTGCCGTAAATGTTGTTTTTAAATTTGCCAGTGAGCTCGCCGAAATTGCGGTCCTCATTTCGGTTGAGGGTCCGTTGTTTGTGCTTAGCCATAGATCACACTGGGTTATCGATATCAACAAACTCAACGTCCAGGTTAAACTGGGCGGCCAGATACTCGCCCAGTGCTTTGGCACCGTAACGCTCCGTTGCATGGTGTCCGGCTGCGAAGAAGTGGATCTGCTGCTCATTGGATGAGTGAATGGTTTGTTCTGACGCCTCGCCGGTCAGGTAGGCATCGACCCCCTGACTGGCAGCCAGGTCGATAAAGCTCTGTCCACCACCTGTGCACCAGGCAATGGTTTTTATCAGGTGATCGCCTGCCTGATTTACAAGCGGCTTGCGTCCCAGTTTTTGCTCAATTAAAGCAGCAAAGTCGGTTGCAGACATGGGTTCACTGAGTTTGCCTTTTACCGCAACACTGTTGCTGTTCCAGGGCTCCAGTGGACGTTCTAATGTCAGCTCAAGCAACTTACCCAGCTGCGCGTTATTGCCCACTTCTGGGTGCACATCCAGCGGCAGATGATAGGCCAGCAGGTTAATATCATGTGCGAGCAGGGCCTGGAGTCGGCGTTTTTTCATACCAGTTACGGTTTGGTCTTCGCCTTTCCAGAAGTAGCCGTGATGAACCAGTATGGCATCTGCTTGTTTTTCAATGGCTGCATCGATGAGGGCCTGGCTGGCTGTAACGCCGGTGATGACCTTTCGGATCTCAGGCTTGCCTTCGACCTGCAAGCCATTCGGGCAGTAGTCTTTGATCTGGAACGGCTTAAGATATTCATTGAGGTGGTTTACCAGCTTTTTACGTTGCATCATGCTCTCACTGTATAAGGCGTCAAAAGCGCTTAGTTTAGCGCTTTTTGTCGTGCTGAAAAAGCGATGAACACACTGTAAAGCGAATTCTCTCAACGCTGTCACAATTCGACATTTCACTGAACTAGGCTAGCTTTAAATGTACCGTTTGCCTGACGAGCAGTATCGCGATTATCGGCGATAGGTAACGACAAACAGACAAAGTGTGATACTGCCCGTAACCTGTGAGGAAATCACCATGACAGTTTCAGCGATACCGGATGGTTATCATGCCCTGACGCCCTATTTGATAACCGAGAATGCGGCTCAGGCGATAGACTTTTACCGAAAAGCCTTCGCCGCTGAGCTGATAATGCAATTGCCTATGCCGGGCGGTGGTGTGGCGCATGCTGAGCTTAAAATCGGTGACTCCCATCTGATGCTGTCTGATATGTGCCCGGATGCCCATTTCAAGAGCCCGAAGCAGCTCGGTGGTACGCCCGTGAGCTTGATGTTTTATGTGCCTGACGTTGACAGTACCTTTGCCCAGGCGATTGCCGCTGGTGCCACAGAGCTTCGCCCTGTGGTCGATCAGTTTTATGGTGACCGAGCGGGTACATTACAGGATCCATTCGGCCACGTTTGGACCATAGGGACGCATCAGGAAGATTTGAGTGAAGAGGAGGTTATCGCCAGAATGGCTGAGTGGATGACAGATGATTCATGAAAAAGTAATAAATTCGTTGATTTTTTGTCCGCCGGGTGTCAGTTTATTTATGATCATCACATTAATGATCATAAAAAATTCAACTCAAGGAAATGAATATGAAACTACAAATTAAGAAGTCTGCATTGAAACGTCTGACAGAAACACAACAGCTTGCACAGCAACAAACGCCAAACATCGCGGGTGGTGCTCCATATACTTACCGTTGTCGCCCGGCTGAGTCTGAAACGGGCAATCAATTCTGGCAGTGTATGTGTTAATACACGCTGCATTGTGTAATGTCACCTGAGCCCTTGAAATCAGGGCTCATTTTTGTTGTTAGCCGTGCTCACATACAAGGATATGAATCATGTGGATGGCGTTCTGATAACGCTTTGAACTCATTGTTGATGGTTATAGGTTAAGTTTCTGCGAATGGTTATGCGCAGAGGTTCTTCCCATTGCAGCAAATGAAAACCCTGTTTATTCAGTGGGGCCAGTTTGCCAGATTGCGAATCAAAGTCCCTCATTTTGATTTTCTACTTTAGAAATAAGTCCATAAATTTTCTCGTGTTATTGATTTTATAAGCTCCGGTGTACCGTCATGCATCAGTAATCGTAAGGTTGTGCATTAAAATATTTTGTGATGAGGAAAGGCGCAGTTAACGCTTCTCAGGGCGCTGTCATAGCCACAAGTATCTGGGCACTTTGTGTGAACAGCATCTCATCCACTAGATGCTATGCTAGAAGTGTTTACTTATCAGTATGGTGCCATTGCTGAGGCTGGAAGTATTAATCGTATAGCTATGACTTACAGCGGGTCTACAACCTGAACCCTGTGTGATATCTGCACATTGTGTCCACACTCTATGGTTAAAATAACAACAGTTTTGGCTGATGTCGCTGCTGCGCTGTCAACCAGCCCGAGTGAGTGGGACTATGAGAGGGATAGGGATATGAATAAGTATGGTTTGTTTGCACTGTTACTGAGCGCGTTGAGTTTTGCTGATACGCGCATTGCTATTGCATCAGATGGTGTGTGTACCGGCCTCAGTGGGGGCGCTGTTGTTGAGGTCAAACGTATGGCTTTGAGAACGGCGAAATCAGCAAAATACCTGGTTGTACTGAATATTGTTGGCACTGCTGAGGCCGAAACATACCGCCTGACACGAGACGGTCGGCGTATTAAAGTGATGCGGGCGACGTCAGACAGGGCCAGTTGTGTGTTTATTTATGCCAGCCAGGTTGAGCAAGTTCAGGTTTATCTGGGCGACGGTGATGACAATTACGATGGTCGTACTATTACGATAGCGCAGCATATCTGGGCAGGTAACGGTGATGATGAGGTCATGGGAGGCCGCAGCGGAGATAGGCTATTTGGTGGTGCTGGCAATGATGAATTAAGTGGCTTTGCCGGGCGTGATAAGCTGGTGGGTGGGCCTGGCGATGATACCCTCAACGGCGGCGGTGACAAAGATGTACTGGAAGGCAAAGAGGGCAATGATATCCTGGCCGGTGGTGCGGGTTACGACACCCTGAACGGAGGCGCAGGGCGCAATCAACTGTATCAGGGTGACATAGTCACAAGCGAAAAAGAACGGGGCCGTTGGTACTGACCTGATATTTCAGTATTCTTTTTGAGGTAAGGAAATTCGGTGCGTTAGTGACCTTTGGTAGCTTCGTTATGCCAAATCTTTACCAATCCACACCACTTTACCGATGATTTCCAGTTGCTCAAGTTCGTCTGCACGGACAACCTGTTCGACGTATTCTTTGTTATCACTGATCAGTCTGACTGAGCCATCCAGATACTGTTGTAACCGTTTGGCATATAACTCTTCACCCAGCCGGACCACATAGATCAGGCCTTCGCTGAGCTTTTTATCGCTCAGATCGACCAAAATGGTGTTGTTGTTGTGGATGGTCGGTTCCATTGAGTCACCTTTGGCAAACACAACAGCCAGTTCGCTTTTATCGAGGTTTTTATACTCAATCCACTTTTTTCTAAATGCCAGATGGCGCGCAACCTGGGCATTATCATTAAAGGCACCATACCCGGTACTGACCGAAACATGATATCCAGGCACTAAGACAAAGGCTTCGTTAAATTCATCGAGCTTGACCAGAGGTTGGGTGATGATGGGGGATTGGGGGCAATCTGCTGCGGTTTCCCCCTGGATCAGCCACATCAGGTCAACATTGGCGACCTGAGCAATGCGCTCAACAATACTCAGTTTCGGATCTTCACCTTTGAGTATGCGTCTTAAGGTGCCTTCAGAAATATCAATTTTTGACGCAAAGGCACGAATGCTATGCGGTTTTATTGCATATTCAACGCGTTCAGCGAATGCCGAGCTGTCAGCTTCCGTATTTTGTTGTTTTTCCATTGTTTGATACCACGCCTCTGGTGTCCCATTTTTAAGCAGTAAGGCATTATAGGAACTTAACCGGGAAAACGCAATTCAAATTTTTACGCAAAAATTTGAAATTTACGCATTGATCTGCGTAAAAAACTAAACTATCATCTTTCATAAATTACGCATTGGCGGTATTTTAAGGATTCAGTCCGCGTTAACAGCCATTGCTGATAGTAGATAATGACCCAATTACACCAATATGTATGGGTAACAAGACAAGATTGCGTAAAAAAGTAAGGAAGTGGATATGACCAGCACAGCAAACTGCAAGATCCCAACAGACACTATGATTAGCCCGTTCGCTCTGGGAGGAGGTGTGCCATCATTGCAGCAAGACAATGCAAAGGCATTTGATTTGTTGCGTGCTCCCCGGGGGGCACAGTTATTAAAGTATGCGCGTAAATTAAGAGGATTTACTCAGGCCGAATCTGCCGCGAGTTATGGTATTGAGGAGCGTACCCTGAGACGCTGGGAAAATAACGAATTTAACCCCAGATGGAATGATGTGATTTCCCTGCTTGAGGATGTGTATTTTATGGATATTATGCAGGCGATTGCTGGTGTCAGATCGATGCAAGCGCAGGGGATATCGGTCTGAACCTGTGAGGCCAGTCAGGACTGTTTTGTTAATTAAACATGTCTGACTTGGCAGCAGTTCAGCGCGAAGGCTGAACTGCTGATAGTCACTTACAAATGAATAATGCTGTCGGCATTTCCATCTGGGTCACCGGATGCACGTCCATCAGTTCTGGGGTTACCATTGTTCATCATTATCACGGCACAGGCCGCAGGTGATGCCATGGATGTGCCCGACATGGTTGTCGTACCACCGCCGCTGCGTGTTGACAAAATACTGACACCCGGAGCCGCGTAGTCAACAGGTGGGTTACCATAATTCGAGAAGCTGGCGAAGCGGTCATTGGCATCCGTCGCTGAGATGGTATATACGCGCGGATGCGAAGCGCTGGCAGGTGAGACGTTGCTGGCATGTTGGCTTTCATTACCTGCTGCAATCACAAAGAAAGCACCAGACTGCTGCGCTGCACTTTCAACGGCATCATTCAGCTCCTGGTTAAAGCCACCACCGAGGCTCATATTGACACAATCTCCCGGTGATGCATTGGCTGCGACATGGTCAATACCAGCCAATACGCCAGACCAGCTGCCAGAGCCGCGTGAATCGAGTACTTTCACCGGAATAACGGTGGCCCCGGCCGCGACACCAACCACATCCTGGCTATTATCCAGCGCAGCAATGGTGCCCGCAACATGGGTGCCATGACCATTGGCATCATCAACGCCGGCATTCTTGCCTTTACTAAATGCGCTGAAACCCCGGCTGCTGTCAACATTCAGGTCTGCATGATCAACATCGATACCGGTATCTATAACCCAGGCTGTATAGCCGTTGCCATCCACCGGGCCACCTACGCGGCTGACACTCCATGGAATGGTTTGGTTTTGTGTGCCGCCACCGGGTTTACCAAGTTTTTTTGCCGGGCTGGCATAGACAGCACCGTCTGGCGTAAAGCGCATTATGGCCGATTCTGCGGCAAACATGGTACGTGCCTGATCGCAGCTCATATTAACTGCCATGCCTTTCATTGCATGCTTATAGATGTGTTTTGCTTGTGCGTTTGCACGTGCCAGCAACCCTCTGGCCTTGCCCTCAACATCCAGTTTTTCCGTCTTGTCGTCGAATCTGACGATACAGGTATTGTTAATCGTCAGCTCAGCGGCTGCACCCTGGTAGTCGGGTTCTGACGCCGCCGCAGCGGCGCTGGATAGAGCACTTACAATCGATAAGCAAATTAAAGAATGTTTCATTCGTTTTTCCTGTTGTCATAAAGGTAATTGTTTTTATTTGGTTAACTCAGTGTGTCGAGTTGTTTTAAAAGTTAGGTTTAAATGAACAAAAGTCAAACGATTTGGATAAAAAAACTTATCTGGTCTGATATGTGGTCTATATAATGCTTTTTGTTAGTGTTTATGGAAGTGATTATTCTTTCTGTTTCGGTGTTAGATTAAGTTACATGTACCTGTGTTACGCTACTTTTTATGAAATACAGTTGCGTAAATTATTGCACTTGCCTGAAATGCCCAGCCCACTCTCCCGATAAAACACGGTTTTGATTGCGCAGCAGCTGTGTGTGCGTAAATTAATACCAATTTGCTTAATTAAGTGGTCTATTTTGAGGCGAGAAAATAGGGTCGATAACACCGCTCTCGCGTCCTGCTATCGCTGAGGCACCTACGTCCATGTAGGCGAGGCAAAAATTTTGCTATTTAGTTGTTCTAAATAAGAAATTTTTAACACTGTTAGCGTCCTATTTGCTCCTTCAAATAGACAAGGTATTAAGTGAAATTGGTATAATGAAGCGAAGAGGCCCGAGGGGGCCTCAGAAGGGTGGGCGTTTAGCTGCCGAATTCGGCCTGGTGAAGTTGGATCACTTCATTGAGTACCACAGTGGTGGCACGTTTGAAGAAATTGAAGTCGGTTGCTGTTGCACTGGTGTATGCACCCATCATGCGGGTGATCACCAGATCGCCGTCTTCCAGTTTGGGCAGTTCAACGGCATCACATATCACATCTATGCTGTCACAGGTCGGCCCCGCCAGCACACTGGGGTAGACCACATCTGCGGCTTTTAAGGTGCGTAACGGGTAACAGGCCATATCAAACATTAGCCCACTGAAAGAGCCATAAATTCCATCATCGAGATAATACCAGGTGCGGCCTTCACGCTGTGCCTGACCCATGACCGAGGCAACACAGGTCATGGCGCCGGCAACAATAAAGCGCCCTGGCTCGGCAATCCGCTGTACTGTCTCTGGCAGCTCGGCCAGTGCCGCATTGATCGGTGCGCAAAAGGCACGAATATCCACCTGGTTGCTCGCATAAGAGACCGGAAATCCCCCCCCGATGTCCAGGCAGCTTAGCGCCGGTAATCCGGCAGCCACCACGTCGTCCATCAGCTGTTTGCACGCTTCAATAGCCGCGACATATTTGTCTGCATTGGCCGTTTGTGAGCCGACATGAAACGACAGACCTTTCACCCGAATACCCCATTGTTGTGCCTGGCGTATGAACGTCATTGCATCGGCCGGGCTACAACCGAACTTTTTCGATAGATCAGCATAGGCTTCGCTGTTGCGAAAGCTCAGCCGGACCAGTACTTCAGCCTGCTCGGTGAACTCGCGAAACTTGGCCAGTTCGTTCAGGTTGTCAACTACGAACACCTGACAACCGTAGTCCAGTGCATCGACAATGTCACTGCGACGTTTGATCGGGTGGGTATGGATTGTGCACTCAGGCGGCACACCCTGCTCACGGACCAAATTGACTTCGCCACTGGTTGCCAGATCAAAGCAGGCGCCAAGCTGAAGCAAAGTGTGCACCACCGACGGGTGTGGCAAAGGCTTTAATGCATAGTGTAAACGTACACCGGGCAATGCATCAGCAAGGGCCTGATAGTGTTCACGCACTTGCGCACAATCAAGCATTAATAAGGGGGAGCCGTACTGAGCAACTAAGTCGGTGACCAGAGTTGCGTCGATATCAAAATTTTGTACTTGCGGCTGAATAGGCATAGCGACTCCAAATAGTATCAGCGAATAACGACCGGCAGGCTGTCAGTGTGATCTGTGCTTGTTTGTGGTGCACACGATCAACGCCTCAGGTCTTGAGCAAAGTGACTCAGGTATTGATGACGCATCAGCGTATTACCTTGACCTGAACCAGTTACAGATCCTGGATAGTTGCTCTATTGCCTTGCCACGGGGTGACCACATCATGACGGGCTCATTGACTCGACATGCTAAACACACCACCGCGATGTACTCGGATTGGCTATCTTCAGAAAACACGCAAATAGTAGGGCGCATGGGGTAGGCGTGCAAGCTTTACTTCGACGAGAAATTTTGCTGCTGAGTGACAAATTTTTTTGTCGTAGATCAAGCTTTATCAGCTTATAAAAATGGGAATAAAGTGACTCAGATGAAGTTTCATTATTTTTTGAACAGAATAAAACAGGGTCTCTTAGGAGTGGGTTTTGAAACCCTGAGCAATGCTTAGGAGTGTAGGTGGTTTGATTTTTATGGTTTTGATTATATTTGATATTTTTTGATTTTCGATAAGTAACCCTACTTGTTTATGAAATTTGTCCGGGGCGAATTTCTCTTGCTATGGTGACCTCAGTTAGCCAGCAAAGGTTAGGCATGATTGTCAATCGTTGATCTGCGCTGCGCTGTTTAATCATTAATATTTTTTACTCGTTACTTTCTAAAAGGACATAACCATGAAAACCTTATCTTTGTCATTTGCTGCAGTCGCTTTGTTCAGTGCATTTGGTAGCCAGGCTACGGCTTATCAAAATGTGTTTGATACTGACGGATACGAGCGTTTGACTAACTATACCTCAGGCCCGGTAAGCTCAGCATTACTAACCGGTGAGTTTGCGCATAACTTTGAAGCGCAATTGATCCTGCGTGGTGAAGGTGCTTACTGTGAATCTGCAAACCTGTATTCTGCAAATGACGGTCGTCATATTGTTAACCTGGGTGTGAAGACGATTGCGGATCGCAATACAGTTGAAATGGGCGTTGCTATTCCTGAAGCGACGCTAACCGAAAAGAAAGTACTGCATGTCAGCTGTTATGATGCGGCGGGTGACTGGTACAAGGTACTGGTTAACGTGCCGGGAGCGCCTGTTGTCGATTGGCAAATCGAGCTGACACCCGCTGGTGACTTCGTGAATCAACCATACTCATATGGCTATCACACGGCTTATCACATCAGCAGCCGTCTGGTCATTGATAACCAAAACAACGACGCGCGTTGTAGCATAGTTGCAGACCGCGGTGTGTCTTTGGGCTTATTCCATGGTGAAGATCGCAAGGGTCCATTCCATTCTGACGTTTTCACTCTGGACACTGTGGTAGATAACAAGGCTAAGAATCCAGTGCTATATCAAATCCTTGAGTGTGAAAACGCAGTAGGTAAGACCATGGCGGTGAAAGTCTTTAACCTGACAGATCCAAACAGCATCTACACCTATGAAGATCAGCTGATTGTAAAATAATACCACTTTGCTCCCCCCCAAATGAGCAAATATAAAAATGGACAGGTATCTAAAAAGGACTTGAATTGCGAACCTCACGCCGGGCTCAACTGAACTCGGCGTTTTTTTGCGTATGGCGACGTTGCCAGTAGGGAGCATCGGGCCAGCGTTGCTCCTGGCCATAATAATGCGCCCGATGAGACAGATAGTGCTGCCAGATTGTGCCGATTTGCGTCTGATGCAAGCGGGCAATGTCAATCATGGCACTGGGATCGGTCAGGCCATGGCCTATCAGGCTATTGGTCAGCTGCATGGCGGTTGCCATGGCATTGAACATCCCCTGCGAAGACAAAGGATCGAAGCTACATGCCGCATCGCCCAAAGCGGCCCAGCGATGTCCTGCGGTTTGGGTCAGGCAGGTGCTGTTGGCTGATACCACACCATGCAGCTGCATGCTCCCTGATTGTTCAATCCCCTTTGGTAGCAGTGCTTTTAACCCTGCCTGTGAGCGTGCCAGGCGGCAAAACTGACTTAGGTCATGTTGCAGTCCTTTTTTGAGTAAATCGCTGTCTGTTTGTAGTGCCAGTATGCGACGCTGCGCGGGTAATTTGGCGCTATACCACCACCCTTGTGGGCTTGTATTGATGCATGCCAGTTGATTTTCCATAGCGCAATCTAGGCTGGCCCACAGTGCAATTTGCTTATCTAGTACTTTACGTTTGAGCCCGAGTTTGGTGGCAAACGCACTGTGACGTCCGGTTGCATCAATCACAAAGTGACAGGGCACCGCGATACTTTGCGCACTGGCCTGAACTTGTGTTTGCTTAGCCAGATGCAGTAGCCAACCATCGCTGCCAGGCTGAGCATCCAGCAACTTAGCAGGCCAGAGCGTTTCTATGCCCCGCGCAGTCACCTGCTCGCGTAACCAGTTTTCAAATCCGGCCCGGTTAAGCTGCCAGCCCGTTCCATCCGGGTTACTGAGGGTATCGTTGATAAGGCCATGTTCACTGCCCCAATGGCTTCGAATGCCATAGTTTGGCATATGCAGATCCTGGCGCTGTTCAAAAGCATGCAACAGATCCAGGCTGCGAAGGATCCGCGCCGCAGCAGGCGGCAGGCATTCTCCAACCTTGTCGGGGCAGGCAGCTTGCTTATCAATCAAGAGTACCTGAAAGTGGCGACTCAGTGCCAGGGCGGCGATACAGCCTGCCACCCCGGCACCCATGATCGCAATTTGACAGTGTTTTACCTGTGTCATTGCGCTCGACCTTACTTAAAGTCTTTGGGGAAGTTCATCGCAAAGCGGCTGACCTTTTCTATGACCCCGAGATCGACCCGAGAACGCGAGGTTGCCATTACCGGTTGAGCTGGATCGCGGCCATCGGGGCTGGGCACCAGATTAGCAGCTAGTTCAGCAATGGTTTGTAGTTTGCCCAGTTCGGTGGTTTCGGCTTCGCTGGCCAGCCCCTCGCGATGATCTTCAGCCGTGATACCGACTTGCATATTAGCGGGCAGGTCGACGTCGTCGGTTGCGCCCGGGCGACCCTGTACCACAGCGAGCTTGTCGAAGTTTTTGATCATGCTGTTGATCTGTGCGGTGTAGGTTGCAGGCTGACCATAGAGCGGCAGAGCATCCAGCCAGTCACTGCGATAATTGAATGCCTCGACGCGGGTTTGGGCATCCAGAGCTGGGTTGATTGCTTCTTCGTAGCGCGCGACATCCAGAATATTATTGGGTACCCGCGCTGGCCAGAAGGTAGGCAGGTAAGGGTCGTATTCTGGTGTGTAGCCGTCTCGGCAACTGGCTGTGTCTGTTTGCCAGGGAATGGCCATCCAGCGCGTAATACCCCCGGCAACTTGGCCGCCCAGAATGGGACCCTGTGCCAGAGTAATGGTATCGCCATTGATTTGCGCGCCATAATAGGTGGTGTCTTTACAGATCGCTTTGTCAGCATGCTTGATACGGAACGGGGCTGAATACATACCGGCCGTACGCATAGGCCAGGTCATTTCACACCCCGGGTGGAAGGCATCAGCAAGACAAAAATCCAATGCGCCACGGGTCAGCATATCGGGTTGCTCGGCAACCGGCACTTTATCTATGTCATCCGGTTCAGCCGCATGCGGACAAATTGCTGGATCGATATAATCGGCCGTAAAGTCGCCCTCAACCCACTGATCTAAGAAAGACAATTGCAGTGCTGATAACGTGGAGTGCTGTCGCTCAGAACCCGCCGGCGGGATCGATAACGCATCGCCATAAAGCCAGGGCCACAGTTGCGCTGCCTGAGCGCCAGGTTGTCCGTAGCGACGGAAATTGTTCGACAGCGTGCGACGCAGCTCTTTATAAGCCGGGGAAGGGTTGCCGAGTTTGGCTTTCCATTCTTCGCTGGTGTAGTTAAAGGGGGCTTTAAATCCAAACCCCGCGGCAAACCCCGCATTGACCCATTGTAAGTCGGTCATACGCTCGAAAATGGGCAAAATATCCTGTCTGAAAGAAGGCCGAGCCGGGCGGGTGAGCATACCGGCATTGACGGCCACTGAGCGCATTAAGTCCCACATGGTACGCACGGATTTTTGCATTGGCGCATAGTCAGGTGGGGCACATACCACCCAGGCCGGGTCAACTTGGAGCTTAACGCCCTCATATTCTACCTCGGCAGTGACCGGACCGTCGGAAATGTCGTCGTGCCAGCCTTCATTGTTGGCAAAGGTGATCGCGATATCGCCATTGATATTACGTGATACACCATTGCCGCCTAGGACAACCAAACGGCCCTGTTTGTCGGATTTAAGCTCACCCAGATAGACTTCTTCTCCCATAAACTCGCCATGGAATTGCGGGCCTTTTTTCACTTTGGCCTTATCGAGCGTGTGGCTGCCGCCATCGATCAGCAAGCGGTTGCGATCGGCAACGTTGGCGTTACGCAGCAGGCTAGGTGGCGCATCGGCCGCTTCCGGTACATCCAGGGCTAGCTGAAATTCATACCAGGACGACTTTTGATTGGCCAAATGCACCTGCCAGCTGATTTTGGCATTATCCATGGTCAGCTCTTTGACAGCCTTACCTGCGGCATTGAAACCATAGATACGGAATTCGGCCGCCTGACGTTTAAGCAGCCCTTTGCCATCACGATAGGCATCTTTTTCCAGCCGGGGTTTGGGGTTAGGCACTTGCGGGCCGATAAAGTATTCGTTACTGCCACCAACCCGCATCACACCTATGGGTGGGTAAATGCCGGCACGCACAATACAGGTGCTGTCTTCGTCTGTATTACCAGTGAACTTTGGGTCAATGGCATCGGGCTCATTCATTTGCTGACCATTGGCCTGGTGGCGGGTATCGGCACTGGCCTGATACACCACTTTTCGTGCCTGCGCGATGGAACCCAGAGGTTCATTGTCGGCCAGTGTCCGCCAGATATTGAAGGCGAGGTTGCGACCAAACTCGGCCTGGCCAATGGCGCAAATATCTTGCTGTGGCAGCGTTAGCGTGGCAACGGGTTCAAAAGGTGCCTGATCTTCCGGCCACACCACCATGGCGTTGTCGATGGGAAAGTCTTCTTCTGAGGCATTGGCTGGACGACGTTGGATCTCAAACACAAATTTGGCTTCACCCTGACGCAGGCGGATCTGTAGATCATCAGCCAGGTAATTATTGCCTTGTGCCGGCGCACCGCGATAGGTATCCACAGGGCGAATACGGTATTTCACGGCATTTTGCTCGCCAAGTTTAAAGGGCAGTATTGCCCAATAATGCGCACTCAGACAGCTGGCTTCGACCTTGGTCATGGCATCAAGCACAGCGGCCGTTTTTGGGTGTTTTTTAAGATAAGCCGGATAATCGCGGTTGATGACACCTGCGGTGGTAAAGGCACACATTTGTGAAGCATCGCGGGCAAAAAAGCGATCGATGTTTTGCATGATAAAATCAACATTGTCGTTGTCGCCCAGCAGCTTCTGGCCTTTCACGCCAAACAGTTTGATGCCGACCCCTAAGGTGGTGTGCAGATCCGGGCTATCTGGTGTTGTATCACTGGAAAAGCGTACTACACAGTCGTAACTGGCAGGTTTGGCAAACACCCCTTTCTGAAGGGCTTTATCGAGTTTTCCATGTACTTCGAAGGTACCATAGGCGATGCCATGTTGCTTTCGAAATACGGCCCGCTCTGCGGGTTTCTGACCACGCTCAATACGGGTTTTTTGTCCCATTTCAACAAACATTTCTTTGAGACGTTGAGTGGCCAGCTCAATAGGCTGGTAGTCATCGCCACCGGTCCAGCACTGCACCTTGTTGGCGGTTGGGGCATGTTTGATGTTTTTATCCAGATACTTGGGGTTAACCAGTTCACCTTGTTGTTGCTTACTACGTTTTTTCTTATCGCTCATAACGGTTTCCGCTTATCTATGTTTCCTTGTCAGGTAACTGCAATGGCGCACATGCTCACCCGCCAGTTGACGCGTGATCCACAGATACGCCGTTTACCTGTCCCGACCGGGCATGACGATTCACGCCAACCCACTGAGAGTATAGCTGCGCTGTGCCGATCGGTATCTGATGAAACTCTAGATGCAAAGTCGTGTAATAACTATTACAACAGGTTACGTGAGGGAGTTGGGTCCCCGAGCAGGCCCGCAGAGCGGGCTTTTTCAGGATAGGATCAGGCCGGGTTATGTGCCGTGACTGTAAAAGCGGGCGGCGCGATGGCAGGCTCCGGATGCAGCTCGTCTGACAGCTGCTCAAATGTCAGTTGCTGGCCTTGTATCGCGCCAATCAGATCTGCGGTAAAGGTCAGTGCAAAGGCAGAGGCAATGCACTTATGGGTGCCCCAGCCAAACGGCATATAAGGCGCGTCAGCAGGGGCATCTTCCCAGCGTGGCGGATAAAAGCGCTCGGGTTGCGGCCAGTTGTCCGGGTGGCGATGCAGCACGTATGGGCATACTGTAACGGTATCCGTCTGCTTGATGTCCAGCTCCCCCAGGGTATGGGCTTTACTGGGTGTGCGGGGCAGGTTCCAGGCGACGGGCCAGAGCCTCAAAGCTTCTTTGACAATCCAGGGGGCCGGGTGCAAAACGCCGCCCTCTTTGGCACAAAAATACAAAGACCAGGCCAGGGTAAACGCCATGGAGCTGTTAATGGCAAAAAAGAAGGATAAAAAAATCTGTGCCAGCGCTTTGGGTGACTCGTTTTCCGGGCTCGATGCCAGCAAGATGTCAATCACATCGCGGTTATTGCCCTGATACGGACTTTGCTGGCGGCGTGCCTTAAATACTGCGCGCAGTGCCCGGTGCACCCGCATGCGGATAAAGGCGCGTCGCCATCCAGCCCCATGGGTTTTTTGACCACTGTAGAGAGAATAAACGAGCACCTGATCGAGCAGTTTGCGTAGCTGGGGACTGCGCTGGTTATCGACCAGAAAGTCATAAAACGCATTGTACATCAGGTCATTGGCACTATCCGGCCAGCGCTGGCCAAGGCTTATCTGATGTTTGAATTGCTCAATTATCTTGCTCCGACGCTGCTCATAGTAACGTTTGAGGCTGAGGATGGCGTCTTTGCCGATGGCAATTTGTACATCCCGGGTCGAAAACATCGCGCCGTTAACGCTAAAAAAATCGGATTGTTCAACATAATTGCCGTCGGGGTTGCCCATCGCCTGTTTCGCGGAGTCAAAGTCAGTCACATAGTAATTGTCCTGCTCAAACTCAATGTGTGCAGGACACTTGGACAGTGCCTGGTCCAGCGCCTGAAAAGGCTTATTAAATTTTTCTTCGGTGTCTTCTAATCTCATGCCTGTTGCTCGCTAATGGTGCCCTCAAAACCGGCTACAGAGGGGATGTTCATATTTTCAAACGCGAGCGCCGACGGACTCGTGAGGGTGATGTTGAGATCACACAATAACAGCTGACACAAGATAGCCAGCTGGTTGGTGCCCAGCTGCGCACCAACACAGGCGCGTGGGTTCCAGCCAAATGGCACATAGGTGTTGGGTTGCACGTTTGCCTGCTGCCAGCGCAGCGGATCGAACACATGAGGCTCGGGCCAGTACTGCTCGTTACGGTGCACAAAGTAGCTGCTGTTAAAAAAGGTATCGCCAGCCTGCACGGTCAGTTTACCCACGCTAAACGGACAGCGTGCCTCACGAAATACAATTGGAACACTCCACATGCGCAGCGATTCTTTGATAAACCAGTGTAACTGCGGTGTGTGTTTAAAGGGCAGAGCGGGCACCTGAGTGGGGGCTGCGTTAAGTTCTGTGCGAAGCTTGTCTTGCCATTGGGGAGATTGCAGCAGCTGCGCTGCCATACAACTGGCGACCGCGCCGGGCGGGCCGGAAATCGCGGTGACCAGGGTCATCATGGCGTCCAGTGCTCTGTCGATACCCAGCGCAGCGTAGTTATCGACAACACTTTGTAGCAGGTCGAGCCTGGGCTCCTTGCTTATTCGGCGTTTATGGATCGCCTTGCGGATCACCTGAGCCGCACGCAGGTTATACCAGAGCAAGGGATATTGTCTCAGTCGAGTGTGCGTTTCGGGTTTCAGTAACACCTGGATCTGGGCGCGCATGTGGCGGGTTATCAGTGCCCGCTGCTGTATGGTGAGATCGCAGATCATTACGTCCAGGACAGAAAATGCAATACATTCCTGGATCAGCAGGTCCAGGTTAGCAGGCTTGCCTGCGGCACCCAGTAAATGCGTCTTCATTGTCTGTTTGACCTGACTGAGCGCGGCCTGAGTGTCTAACTCTTTGAGGGTTTTAAGCCAGCCGCTGCGAATATGCTGCCAGCTCATTGCCTGCTGACCGTCGTCTTGGGTATCAAACAGGGACTCCGGCAGGGTCATGTCGGCAAAGTTCAGCTGATTCGCCAGCCGGGCACTTTGTGGGTTAAAAAAGGCATAGCTCTGGTCGTCAACCTGATAATCTTCTTTTCCCTTACTGCAATCTTCTCTCATTGCCGCAATGTCAGGGCGCTCTTTGGGTATCATCATTGTTATTATTCGCTCTGTGGGTTGCCATTCTGGGGAGAGGTGGTGAAACAGCCCATGGGTTAGGTCATGGGCTGAAGAGCGGAATTAAATGTTGTTATACAACTTCCACAGATAGCGCTTTGACTGAGTGGCGGTGCGAAGGCCCAATGCGCGCATTACTTTTGTTTTAAGTGCTTTCATAGTTAAATTCCTTCTAGATTGCGGTTATTCAGGTCATATCAATCAGATATTATTGTACATAATCCAAAAATAACGCTTGGACTGAGAGGCAGAGGTAGCGCGAACGCCCAGTGCACGAAGCACCTTAGTTTTCAGTGTTTTCATAATCAATTCCTTCTAAGTTGTGGTTAGTCAGGCAATATCAATCAGATATTGTTGTACATAATCCATAGGTAACGCTTGGACTGAGAAGGGGATGTTGCGCGAACGCCCAGTGCCCGAAGCACCTTATTTTTCAGTGTTTTCATAGTCAATTCCTTCTATTTCATTGATTAGATGTTGTTGTAGTGATGCCAGAAATACTTCGCTGAGGTGGATGGTTTTGCACTGCGAACGCCGAGTGCACGTAGTAGCTTAGCTTTAATCGTTTTCATAATTAATTCCTTCTATTGTTTGTTGTTGCGAATAATAAGTCGCATTTCCACAGTATTAACGAATTGTGAATATGTCAAGAATGTTTTTTGAACAAAGGATGGGTTTTGAGTTGAATGACTGGTAACTTGGGATGAGTTTGCAACTTTCACTTTTAATCGATCATACGAATTGGCTTAGCTATCGATACGATCATCCTAGTCTAATAAGTGAGGAGATATTTCTCCCCACTGCGCTGTGTTTTGACGTGTTGGCTGTTAACTTAGCATCGCTGATTGAAAACGACACACACGTTGTAATTGCCATTAATCGTATTGCACTGGTTTTTAAGGGGATCGTTTTTTAAGATCTAGATGTCTTTGACCACTTGGAGTAGGTTGACTGCGCCCCTAAAGCGCTGGTTTAAAAGTATGTAGAAACTGGTCCTTAAACTAAGGTTAAAGATATGTAGAGTAAGGTACAAATTTGATATTGAGACTGATTTAACAAGTTATAGCAATTTGCTTAATTAAATGTTCTATTTTGAAGTCAGAAAATAGGGGTGATAACATCACGCTCGTGTCCTGCTATCGCTGAGCCATCTACATTCATGTAGGCGAGACGAAGACTTTGCTATTTAGTTGTTCTAAATGAGAAATTTATAACGCCGTTAGCGTCATATTTGCTCCTTTAAATTGAACAGGTATTAAGTGAAATTGGTATTAGCTATTAATTATGGAACTTTGAGCTGTAAAAAGCAGAAAAGCCGCAAAAGTGCGGCTTTTCTTTGGCAAGAGTAACGACAAATTTGGCGTTATTTTACCTCTTTACCCGCAGCTTGCTGATCAGCATGGTAGCTGGAGCGTACGAACGGGCCGCAGGCAGCGTGGCTGAAGCCAATTTCGTCGGCGTATTCTTTCAGCGCATCGAACTCAGCTGGTGGCACATAGCGTTTTACCGGCAGATGGTGCTTAGACGGTGCCAGGTATTGACCAACGGTCAGCATGTCGACGTTGTGCTCACGCAGGTCGCGCAGTACTTCTTCGATTTCTGGCATCTCTTCGCCCAGTCCAACCATCAGGCCTGACTTGGTTTTTACTTCAGGGTGCGCTTCTTTAAAGCGACGTAATAGCTCCAGTGACCATTTGTAGTCGGCACCCGGGCGCGCCATTTTGTACAGGCGTGGTGCAGTTTCCAGGTTATGGTTAAACACATCCGGTGGTGTTTCAGTTAGGATTTCCAGTGCGCGGTCCATTCTGCCGCGGAAGTCCGGTACCAGGATCTCAATGGTAATACCCGGATTGTGTTTGCGAATTTCGCGAATACAGTCCGCAAAGTGTTGTGCACCGCCATCACGCAAATCATCCCGGTCAACCGAGGTGATCACCACGTATTTAAGCTTCATGTCTTTGATAGTTAACGCCAGTTTTTCCGGCTCTGCTGCATCCGGCTTCAGTGGGCGACCATGTGCGACGTCACAGAACGGGCAACGACGGGTACAGATGGCACCCAAGATCATAAAGGTGGCAGTACCGTGGTTAAAACACTCAGACAGGTTAGGGCACGAGGCTTCTTCACAGACGGAGTGCAGGCCATGTTTACGCATTGCCTGTTTAATGCCATCGATACGCTCGCTGGATTTAGGCAGACGGATCTTCAGCCAGTCCGGTTTACGGAGCATTTCATCACGCTCGGTCGGCATTACTTTAACCGGGATCAACGCCATTTTTTCTGCGTCGCGGAGCTTTACCCCTGGCTCAATTTTCACTGGTTTACTCATTCGTTTTCAAACCCCTGGGTGTGTATAACCTGCTCGGCCGCGAGGCGCTTGAGCATATGTTCTACCAGGCCATTGCCCGCTTCGATAAGCGTAGCAGGGCCATTAAGTTGACTGGTTTGCACCATTTCCATGCCGGCATAGCCGCACGGGTTGATGCGTAAAAATGGACTCATATCCATGTTGACGTTTAGCGCCAGACCATGAAACGAGCAACCCCGACGGACCCGCAGTCCCAAAGACGCAATTTTAGCATCATTGACATAGACACCTGGTGCGTCTGGCTTGGCATAGGCCTCAATGCCGTGTTCCTGAAGCATGTCTATGATGGTTTCTTCAAGCCAGGTCACCAGCTCGCGTACACCAATTTTTAGCCTGCGCAGATTAAACAGCACATACATCATCTGCTGTCCCGGTCCATGGTAGGTTACCTGACCACCCCGATCGACCTTGACGACAGGAATGTCACCGGGTGCTAACAGGTGCTCGGCTTTGCCAGCCTGGCCCTGAGTAAATACCGGCTCGTGCTCAACTAGCCAGATCTCATCCGGGCTGTCATCATCACGAGTGTCGGTAAACGACTGCATTTTTTGCCAGATTGGCTCATAAGCCTGACGGCCCAGTTGACGAACTATGATACTGCGGTTGCTCATATCTCGCTTGCGCCTTATAGCACGTATCTGACGTCTGGCAGCGAGCCTATCTCGGTATAGATTTGCTCAATGTGCTCTTTTGACGTGACAGTGGCTACTAAAGTGACGGATTCGTAGTTGCCTTTGCTGCTAGGTTTGGTCTTTGGCGCATAGTCTCCGGGTGCCAAAGTTTGCATCTTTGCCACAACCTGATCGGTCAGGTTGACGTTCGCCAGACCCATGATCTTGAAGGTAAACGGGCAAGGGAACTCTAAGTACTCGTCAAACTTAGTATTTTTTACAGGTGTTACCACAACGGTATCCTCACTACTTGGCTGGGTCTGAACAGACCCTGGCACACTACATATCTTGGCGGGCATTCTAGCATTTTTGCGGCAAAAAAAAACGCCTCCGGTGGGAGGCGTCCTGGATTATAAACCCACTAAAACCGGGGTTATTGCATGATCTGTAAACGTAAGTAGTCGTAAATCTTGCTGAAGAAGCTGCCTTCTTCCACTTCTTCAAGTGTAACCAGTGGGTACTGAGCGATGTCTTCGCCTTCCAGTTGCAAGAATAAAGTACCGACCTTGCTGCCTTTCGCCAGTGGTGCTTCGAGGGTTTTGTCTAGCTCAAAGTGGGCTTTGAGGTTTTTACGCTGACCACGTGGAATGGTGATCGGTGTATCCTGAGCTATACCCAGAGAAACCGTTTCTTTGTTACCCATCCAGATACGCTGGTCGGCAAAGCTGTCGCCTGCTTTATAAGGTGTGATGGTTTCGAAGAAGCGGAAACCGTAGTTCAGGAGTTTCTTACTCTCTACTTTACGTGCACGCTCGCTGGCTGTGCCCATGACGACGGCGATGAGACGCATGTCGCCTTTGGTCGCAGAAGTCACCAGGCTGTAGCCGGCTTCAGAAGTGTGACCGGTTTTAATCCCGTCGACGTCCAGGCTGGCATCCCACAGTAGCGAGTTACGGTTGTATTGTTTGATACCATTAAAGGTGAACGACTTCTCTTTATAGATGGCGTACTCTTCCGGTACGTCACGGATCAGTGCGGCACCCAGAGTGGCCATATCTCGAGGTGTGGTAAATTGCTCAGTGCTGTCCAAACCATGACTGTTGGCAAAGTGTGAATTGCTCATACCCAGCTTCTCGGCATGGGCGTTCATCAGATCCGTGAAGGCGCTTTCACTGCCTGCGATATGTTCGGCCATGGCCACACAGGCATCGTTACCTGATTGGATGATCACGCCATAGTTAAGATCTTTAACGCTGACTTGTTTACCCACTTCGATGAACATCTTAGAAGATTCCGGAAAGTTTTTTGCCCAAGCTTTTTCACTCACAGTGACCATGTCGTCATTGGAGATGTTACCGGCCAATAGCTCAGTACCAATTACATAGCTGGTCATCATTTTGGTCAGACTGGCCGGTGCCAGTTTGGTGTCTGGGTTACCCTCGGCAATGACCTTACCTGTGGTAAAGTCGACCAGGAAATAGCCCTTAGCACTGACCTGAGGTGGCGAAGGCAAGATCTGCGCGCTGGCCGAAAACAGGGTGAACGAACACACGGCACCCACTAAGTGTTTAATAAATTTAGGTTTGAAAACTGTCATTATGCTCGCTTTTTGGTTGTTGATCGGCATGTTTAAAGTCATTACAGAACATTTTAAAGTTCATGTTCTGTGTAAAGCAAGAAGGCGCGATTAAATTCCCCCTGGCGCAATGTCTCTAAGAGTTGTTGCGCCGTGTTATCGTCGGTGATCGGGCCTAATCTTAGCTTGTATAAGTTGTCCTCAAAGGCAATGGGTGTGTCGAGCTGAAATTGCTGCGACAAAGTGCTGGCCAGTGCCTGCACATTTTCGATGTTGCTGGCAGCGGCCACCTGCACATAGGTTAGCCTGGGCGTATCGCGCGCTATGGTAATGGCCTCAATCTTAACCTGTGCTGTACCCTGATGATGAAAGCCCAGCTTGTAGGCTGCTGCATAGGATAAGTCAATCAGGCGGTCCTCGTGAAAAGGTCCACGGTCATTGACGCGTACTACTGCGCTTTTACCATTTTCAACATTGGTGACCCGGACAAAGCTCGGTAACGGCAGCGTTTTGTGTGCAGCCGTCATATCGAACATGTTAAATACTTCACCATTTGAGGTGTAGTAGCCATGAAATTTCCGTCCGTACCAGGATGCGGTGCCTTCAGCCTGATAGCCTTTTTCATCCGACATCGGCGTGTAGCGCTTGCCCAAAACCTCGTAGGGGCGACCTGCGCTGACACTTTTGGCTTCGCTGGTCACTAGCGCATCCTGCATTTCCAGCTCGGTAGGCGCGCGCACGGGGGCTTTGTCCTGTTTCACATGATAGCGACTGCTACAGGCGCTTAATACAACAACAAAACCCAGTAGTGCGGCCTGTTTAAACGTCCTCTTGATCACTTCAATAACATCCTCTTATCTGTGGCTATCGACATGATAATGCCAAACCCGGCCATCAAGGTCACCATGGAGGTGCCACCATAACTGATCAGTGGCAGGGGCACCCCGACGACGGGGAGCAGGCCCGAAACCATGCCGATATTAACAAAAATATATACGAAAAAGGTCAGTGTCAGTGCGCCGGCCAATAATTTACTGAAGGCATCTTGCGCATTCACGGCAACGTACAGTCCGCGGCCAATAATAAACAGGTACAGGCTGAGTAAAATCACCACACCTGTCAGTCCGAATTCTTCACTTAACACGGAAAAAATGAAGTCAGTATGACGCTCCGGCAGAAATTCCAGCTGGGACTGCGTACCTTGCAGCCAGCCCTTGCCCTCAATGCCGCCTGAGCCGATGGCGATTTTTGATTGTATGATGTGATAGCCTGACCCCAGCGGGTCACTTTCAGGGTCTAAAAAGGTCAGTACTCGCTGCTTTTGATAGGCGTGCATACCAAAATGCCACAGGGCAAATCCGCCCGGAATGGCCAGCAGAACACCGGAGCCGATCAGCTTCCAGCTGAGCCCGCCAAGAAACAGTACAAAAATCCCCGAGCTGGCGATCAGGATAGACGTACCCAGGTCGGGCTGCTCTTTGATCAGCAAAGTCGGCACCAGCACCATGGCAAAGCCAACAATAATATGGATAAAGCGTGGTGGCATATGGTGACGGCCAATGTACCAGGCAACCATCATAGGCACAGCGATCTTCATGATTTCGGACGGCTGAAAGCGGGTAATGCCCAGATCCAGCCAGCGTTGCGCACCTTTACTACTGACCCCGACAAACAACACAGCAACCAGCATCAGCAGGCCGATGGTATACATGGGAAACACCAGCCTTTTTAAGGTGTTGGGAGATAGTTGTGCCACAATGAGCATAGCGGCAAAGGCGGCAAACATGCGTTTGCTGTGGCGCACCACCATGTCCATATCCTGGCCGCTGGCACTGTAGACTATGGTGATACTACCGAGCATCATCGCCAGCATGGCAAGCAACAGCGGCAGGTCGATATGTAGCCGTTGCCAGATTGTGCGTTGTTGATTCAACGGGCTCATTGTCCCTCCGTGTCACTAGGGTAGGTGGCAAAATAATAGTCCATCAGGCGCCGGGCTATCGGAGCTGCGATGGCAGAACCACCGCCCTGGTTTTCGACCACAATGGCAACCACAATACGTGGGTCGTTGTAAGGGGCAAAGCCGGTATAAATGGCATTGTCGCGGTGCCTTTCCTGTAGCTTCTCCGCATCGTATTCTTCACCCTGAGCGATACTGACGATTTGCGCCGTGCCGGTTTTACCGGCAGGATCGTAAGTTGCACCTTTAAACGCTTTGTGCGCTGTGCCTGTGGTTTTGTAGACCGTGTTGTGCATCGCCTCCAGGGCAATACGCCAGTGATCAGGGTTCTCTAATACCACAGGGGGTTTCTCATCGATGTACATTTGGGTAACTTCATTGTCATGACGGGCAACTTGTGCCAGATGCGGCGGTCTGTGTGCTCCTTTGTTAACCAAAATAGACACTGCGTTGGCGATTTGGATCGGGGTTGCGGTCCAGTAGCCCTGACCGATACCAACCGAAATGGTGTCGCCTGGCCACCAGTTTTCTCTGAAGCGCTGACGCTTCCAGTCTGTGGTGGGCATAATGGCAGAGGTCTCTTCATGGATATCTATGCCCGATAAATCACCAAAGCCAAACTGGCTCATAAAGTTACTGATCTTGGTGATCCCCAGCTGATATGCAGTATGGTAAAAATAGGTGTCACACGATTCTTCAATGGCTTTGTAGACGTCAACGTGGCCATGTCCCCAGCGTTTCCAGTCACGCCAGCGGTGGTCAACATTGGGGATCTGAAAAAAGCCCGGATCCCAGAGTTTAGTTTGTTCTGTGACCAGCCCTTCTTCCAATGCCAGGATGGCCAAATGCGGTTTAACTGTGGATGCGGGTGCATAGCGACCCTGCGTGACTCGGTTGATCAGGGGCCTGTCGGGGTTGAGCAATTCACGATATTTTTTACTGCTGATCCCGTGGACAAATAAGTTAGGGTCGTAGCTGGGGTTAGAGTACATGGCCAGTACGCCGCCATCTTTAGGATCGAGCACAACAATGGCACCACGTACACCTTCGAGTTCTTTTTGGGCTATTTGCTGCAAACCAATATCCATGGTGAGGACCAGGTCGTCACCGGGTTGTGGCGGTTCCACGCCCAGGGTGCGAATGATACGGCCGCGATTGTTGACTTCGACGCGTTGTGAGCCGACCACGCCATGCAGACGAGACTCATAGAACTTTTCAATGCCCAGTTTACCAATATCCCGGGTTGCGCGATAGTTGCTGGCATTACCTTCTGATTCCAGCTCGGCGAGTTCTTTTTTATTCAGTTTGGCGACATACCCCAGCGCGTGCGTGAGAGTATCGCCATAAGGGTAATAGCGTGCCAGCCGGGCCTCAATACTGAAGCCGGGAAATTTGTGCTGATTAACGGAAAACGTGGCCACTTCTTGCTCATTCAGACGGCCTTTCAGGATCTGGCTTTTAAAGCGACGATTGTGGCGAATGTCTTTACGAAACTCTTCGACCTGCTGATCGCTGATGTCGATAAGGGTGCGTACCTGCGTGAGCGCAGTTTCGAGATCGTCCACGTCTTCGGGAATGACTTCCAGGTTATAAACCGGGCGGTTTTCGGCCAAAATGATGCCGTTGCGGTCGTAGATCAGACCTCGGTTTGGTGCGACCGGGATGACTTTGATGCGGTTATCATTGGAGCGGGTCTGGTAGGTTTCGTGCTCCGTCACCTGCAATTTGTACACGTTGTGTAGCAGGATACCTATCAGAGTAACCACGAAGACAAAGCCAATAAAGGCGCGACGCGCAAACAGGTTTGCTTCTGCGCTGTGATCACGGATCGTCGGCCTATGATTGAGCATAATGGCGCTTATTCCCTGTGGTAAGGATGGTTGTTATTTAAACTCCAGCCTCGATAGAGGCTTTCAGCTACCACAATGCGCACCAGTGGGTGAGGCAGTGTCAGATTGGACAGTGACCATTTTTGCTCCGAGGCGGCGATACATTCCGGCGCTAAGCCTTCTGGTCCGCCAATTAACAAACTGACATCGCGGCCATCAAGCTGCCACTTTTCCATATTGCTGGCGAGCTGGTGCGTGTCCCAGGGCTTACCTGTTACTTCCAGCGTCACGATGCGGTTGCCCTTGGGAATGGCTGCCAGGGTTTTTTCGCCTTCCTGTTGCAAAATACGCTTGATGTCGGCGTTTTTGCCGCGTTTACCCGCCGAAATCTCGATAAGCTCCAGCGGCATATCCTTAGGGAAACGCCGCTGGTATTCTTTGAAGCCAGTTTCTACCCAACCAGGCATTTTTGTACCGACTGCGATTAGCTGGATCTTCACATTAACCCCAGAGCTTCTCTAGGTCATAGAAGTCACGTGTCTGGTCTTGCATGACGTGAACAATTACATCGCCCAAATCAACCAGTACCCATTCACCTGTATCCTGACCCTCATGGCCTAGCGGGGTTTCACCGGCATGACGGGCTTCTTTGGCCACATGGTCGGCAATCGACTGCACATGGCGCTTGGAGTTACCAGAGCAAATAACCATGTAATCGGTGACGGAAGAGGTATTTCTTACATCGAGGTGAACGATATCGCGGGCTTTCATGTCGTCGACTTTGTCTAATGCAAAATCTAGTAATTGTTTTGAATCCAAATCTCTGTCTCTTTGCTACAAATAAGCGGCAATTGTAACACGGTTAGCAGGGGGAAACTCAAGTCTGTGACTGAGGTTGTCTATCCATTGCTGTCCGGGTTAGGTGTCGTCGCTACTGCTTAGGTACAATTGATGTGCCTGAATATACTTTAGGACTGCATTATTCAGCCAAGGTTCAACAGCTTGGCGCTGTTTTATCGCATTTCTGATGGTACTGGACGCAGCCTCAAACGGTTGGCCTGGCAAAAAATAACACAGGCCAGCAGGCAGCGTGCTGAGTTGCTCAGGTCCGCTACAGCGCGCTTGTTCAAGGTAAGTCTGCAACGCCGCTGACGGCGCAAAGGCATCGCCCGGGCGCTGATACACCACAAGGTGACATAATGACACGATATCCTGCCAGCGATACCATTTGTCCAGGCTGTTAAACGAGTCCATGCCCATTAAAAACACCAGGGCCTGATCTGGATACTCAGCTTTGAGCTCTTCCAGCGTGAGCAAAGAATACGAAGGTGTATCGCGCTCGAGTTCCCTTCGGTCAATGGTGAATCTGGAGTCATGCGCAGTGGCCAGCTGTAACATGGCCAACCTGTCTTCGGTACTGATAGAAGGACCTTTTTTGTGAACAGGTACGGCGTTGGGGATAAAGCGCAGTTCGGAAAGTGTGAGTACAGCCATGCACTGTGTGGCCATATTGATGTGACCCAGATGCACAGGATCAAAGGTACCGCCGAACACTGCTATCATGCCAACTCCTCGTAGGGCAGAGAAAAAGGCAGAGACTGGCAAAAGCTCAGTGCAATGTGTGCCAACGCCTGGTAAGGCGCAACCAGAATATTGCGCTTATAAGCGGAATCAAATTCGGCCAGCAGCACGAGCAATTGTTCCAGTTGCGCAGTGTTCAGTCGATCAAGGGCTTGCTGGGTGCTCTGCTGCTGATTTTTCCACACATTGTGTTTTTTGAATGCATCCGGTGTCGGTGTGCCTGCTTGTATTAAGTGTTTAAGGTTGAGCAACAGCTGAGCCTGGTTGTGCAGTGTCCAGGCAATGCTGGCAGGCTCAACATTATCGTGAGCTAATTTATTCAATACTTTGATTAAAGTACGAGGGTTGCCACGTAATAGCCCATCGTTTAGGTCAAAGATATCAAACTTAGCCTGATTGAGCAGACCGCTGAGCAGTTTTTCCTGATCGATGGGGGTATTTTTATACAACAGAGATAGCTTTTCCAGCTCCTGATGGGTTGCCAGCAGGTTGCCTTCAGTCGCCTGCAGCAGACTGCGTTTGGCATCATTATTGAGGTTCAACTTGAGCCGCTTGCACTCATCGTCGAGCCAGCGTTGCAGATGGTAGCCGGTGAGGGCATAGCAGGGCACAAACAAACCTTGTTTATCCAGTGCTTTAAACCAAGCGCTACGCTGAATATCCTGCGAGGCCTTGGCTCCTTTGAGGATTAAAATCACATCCGGGTTTGGGTTTGCCGCCAGCTCTTTTAAGATGGCCACGGCCTGGGTGGGTGGCTTCTGCTGATTAAGATCGAATTCAATCAGTGTCTGGGCGCTGAACAGCGACATACTGTTGTACTGATTGACCAGCTCCTGCCAGTCAAAACCGGGCAGCAGGCTGAATTTTATCACTTCATCAAAGCCCTGTCGTTTAGCCACCTGGCGCACCGAGGTAACGCACTGGGCTTCCTGGAAAGGCTCTTCACCAAAAATCAGATAAAACGGATGCAGGCCTTGTTTAAGCTGGCCTGCTAATTGATTGGCATAACAACGCATCAGAGTTGAGATAATTCGCGAATAATACGGCGACTGGCAAGCTCTCGTAACTCGCTAAGGATGATTTCACGTTCTTGCGCTTTACCCAGGGCATTGTCCGGATCATCCTGATAGTTGCGGTACAGTTCAAATTCCTGTTCGACAGGTTCAAACCCTGGGCGCGTGAGGCGGTAGCGAACACTATAGGCCAGCTCATATTGTGCGACCTGACCATTTTTGAACAGACTTAGTGTCTGGCGTTCAAGGGAATCACGATACAGGTGCAACTCTACGGCCTTCTGACCATTACCCAGTTTGGGAGAGGGCAACAGCTCAACCTGGGCGCGTCTCAGAGCCTGTTTCAGGCTTGAGTAAAGCGCTGACTTACTGTCGGTGCCACTCAGATACAGGACCCTGAGGTCATCAGGCAGGTACGAGGCTTTCTTAAGCGCAAAGCCACACCCCGACAGCGCCACACAGGCAAACAACGCCAGCATGAAACCATGCCAGCGCCTTGTCATACTGAATAAAGGGGTATTCAGCAGGGCAGCCATTAGTTGGCTACCACATTGAACAGTTTACCTGGTACGTAGATTTTCTTACGTATGGTTTTACCCTCGGTAAACTTCAGCACGTTTTCATCGGCAAATGCCAGTGCTTCAATTTGCTCCTGGGTTGCGTCTGCCGCCACAGTCAGCTTAGTACGCAGTTTACCATTGACCTGTACTACGATCAGCTTCTCGTCTTCTACGAGGGCTGCGGCGTCAACCTGAGGCCAGCGTGCATCCAGAATATCGCCTTGCTTGCCAAGTTGTTCCCACAGCTCGTGTGATAGGTGAGGTGTGATAGGCGCCAGCATAATGATCATGGCTTCCAGTGCTTCATTGGCCAGTGCAATGTCCTGGGCGTCTTTTAGAGGCGCTTTGGCCAGCTTATTTGACAGCTCCATGATTGCAGCAATAGCGGTGTTGAAAGTCTGACGGCGCTCAACGTCATCCGTTACTTTAGCAATCGCTTTGTGGATCTCACGACGTAACGTCTTTTGTGCACTGTTCAAGGCGTTCAGATCCAGCTCAGCGGTACCAGCAGCTTTAACGTCTACGGCAAATTTCCAAACCCGGCGCAAGAAGCGATGTGCACCTTCTACACCTGAGTCAGACCATTCCAGCGTCTGCTCTGGTGGTGCCGTGAACATCATAAACAAGCGTACGGTATCGGCACCGTACTGTTTGATAACGATTTGTGGATCGATACCGTTGTTCTTTGACTTCGACATCTTGCTCATGCCCGCAGAGAATACCGGTTCACCATCGTCTTTGTGCCAGGCTTTCGTGATGCGGCCCTTGTCGTCGGTTTCGGTTTCTACGTCGGTTGGTGAAATCCAGATGTCACCGCCTTTTTCATCTTTGCGGTAGTAAGTTTCAGCCAATACCATGCCCTGACACAGCAGGCGCTCGAATGGCTCACTTGAATTCACCAGACCAAAATCGCGCAATAGTTTGTGGAAGAAGCGTGCATACAAGAGGTGCAGGATAGCGTGCTCGATACCGCCAATGTATTGGTTTACCGGCAGCCAGTAGTTTGCTGCGCCTGGCTCCAGCATGCCTTCGTCGTAACGTGGGCTACAGTAGCGCGCGTAGTACCAGGATGACTCCATAAAGGTGTCAAAGGTATCCGTTTCGTGGAATACCTGCTCACCATTAACGGTTGCCTTGGCCCACTCAGGGTCTGATTTAATCGGTGATGTTACACCGTCCATTACGACGTCTTCCGGCAGACGCACTGGCAGCATGTCTGCGCTGGCAGCCAGCTCACTGCCATCCGCTTTATTTAGCATTGGAATTGGTGAACCCCAGTAGCGCTGACGACTTACACCCCAGTCACGCAGACGGAAATTCACTTTACGCTTACCCGCATTCATACCTTCCAGCTTTTCAGCGATGGCATTGAAGGCTTCTTCAAAATTCAGGCCATCGAACTCACCAGAGTTGATTAACACGCCTTTTTCGGTAAACGCCGCTTCATTTAAATCAGCTTGTAGTTCGCTGTCAGCTGCCGGGGCAATCACTTGTTTGATTTCCAGGCCGTAGGCGCTGGCAAATTCATAATCGCGCTGATCGTGACCTGGTACGGCCATCACGGCACCTGAGCCGTAATCCATCAGAACAAAGTTCGCAACCCAGATAGGCACTTGCTTACCGGTAAGCGGGTGGATAGCGTAGAAACCGGTCGCGATGCCTTTTTTGTCCATGGTGGCCATGTCGGCTTCAGCAACTTTGGTATTTTTGCATTCTTCAACAAACGCAGCGATGTCTGCGTTGTTTTGCGCTGCTTCCTGAGCAATCGGGTGTCCGGCTGCTACAGCAACGTAAGTCACACCCATAAAGGTATCCGGGCGTGTAGTGTAAACAGTGAAGTGCTCATCGTTGTCGGCGCGTTTAAAGTCGATTTCCAGACCTTCTGAGCGACCGATCCAGTTGCGCTGCATCGTTTTTACTTGCTCAGGCCAGTGTTCAAGCTGGTCCAAATCGTCCAGTAGTTCTTGCGCGTAGTCGGTGATTTTAATAAACCATTGTGGAATTTCTTTTTGCTCAACGATGGCACCTGAACGCCAGCCGCGACCATCGATAACCTGCTCGTTAGCCAATACGGTTTGGTCAACCGGATCCCAGTTTACGGTTGACATTTTTTTGTAAACCAGGCCCTTTTCGTACAGTTTAGTGAAGAACCATTGCTCCCACTTGTAGTAATCCGGGTGGCAGGTTGCGATTTCACGATCCCAGTCATAACCAAAGCCAAGCAGCTTTAACTGGTTACGCATGTAATCAATGTTTTCGTAGGTCCATTTTGCTGGCGCCGTGTTGTTCTTGATTGCAGCATTTTCCGCAGGCAGGCCGAATGCGTCCCAACCCATAGGTTGCATCACATTTTTGCCCTGGAGTCGTTGGAAACGCGAGACCACATCACCGATGGTGTAGTTACGAACGTGACCCATGTGGAGACGACCACTTGGGTATGGGAACATGGACAGACAGTAGTATTTTTCTTTTGATTCGTCTTCAACAACTTTGAAGCTGTT
Source organism: Pseudoalteromonas rubra (assembly GCF_005886805.2). NCBI lineage: Bacteria > Pseudomonadati > Pseudomonadota > Gammaproteobacteria > Alteromonadales > Pseudoalteromonadaceae > Pseudoalteromonas > Pseudoalteromonas rubra. The sequence goes on along the minus strand of NZ_CP045429.1, from coordinate 3,284,183 downwards.
ATTTTGTTCCCAATGGGACTGAACTTTAGGTTCGATTTCTTGCGGGTTGTATTGCTCTTGCATTGACGTTTCCAGACTTCTTGCAAACTAATTAGAAAATTGCCGATAGCATACCCGAAAAAACGCGCTGATCACAGCGCTTCAAAGCGGATTTATGAGCGCAAATTGGTACAGTGATGATGATTTGTTTCAGGACTGTGACGTTAGCTGAACTATACTGACTAGTAGACACTGAAAATAGGCTGCGAAATAGCGTGAGTCGGGAGGCAAACATGGCGGATTACAAGCGCTGGCTGGATGACTTTTCATTATGGCTGAAAGACGTCAAAGAGCACGAGCTAAAAAAATTGCTCAGGGAGTTTATGGATGCCCAGGAGGCGGTTAAGCAGCTGTCAAAAGACAAGCTGGCGGATTATCGTTATTTTCTAAAGCGTGACCTGGCGCATCTGAGTGAACACAAAGACCATTACGATGATGTGGCCTGGGAAGAGCTTAAAGCCAGCGTAATGTATGAATTGGCCCAATTGGAAGATCGCACTCAGCTCGAATGGCAGGCATTAGTGCAGGACTTTCAACACGATGGCATTTACAAACAAGGGGAATGGATAGCATTGGGGCAATTAGTGTGTAAAAATTGCGGCCATAAAACGAATGTCTATTATGCGTTGGAAATTCCGTCGTGCAGCGAATGTGGGCACGGTGAGTTTGCTCGTAAGGCACTTACCCCTTAATCACAGCCCTGCGCGCGGATGTCGTGCGGCCGGCCAAGAGAAAGAAGTTAGGAATGACGAAAACCATTAAGCCTTTGAGCAGCGAACAGCTGGCTCCCAGTGTGTCTTTGCCACACATCTCCACGTGCATGCAAAACCCCTATCCGGATCCTTTACCTTTTATCGGTCAGAATCGGGCGCAAAGTGCGCTGGATTTTGCTCTGGGTATGGAGTTGCCCGGCTACAACGTGTTTGTCATGGGCGAAGCGGCGACGGGTCGATTCACTATGGTGAAGGATAAACTCGAAGCACATTGTAAAACTCGCCCGACCCCCAAAGAGTGGTTGTATGTCAATAATTACGACGACCACAGAGAGCCCATTGCCTTGTTTATGCAGGCAGGTGAAAGCAAGGTACTGGCTGACGACATTGATTCTTTCCTTGATGAAGTTGTGGATACGTTTCCGGCTGCATTTGATAACCCAGGTTATCAGCGTAAGAAAAAGTCGCTCGACAGGGACTTTGATAACAAATACAACGCCGCCCTGAGTGCGGTGGAAGAACTGGCCGCAAAGAAAAGCGTCGCTATGATGGAAGAAAAAGGGGTGGTGAGTTTTGCCCCTGTGGTGGATGGCAAAGCGCTTGATGATGCCGAATTTATGGCACTGGAGGAGGCGGTTCAGGAACACTTCTTCGATGCCATTGAAAAGCTCGAAGATTGCCTGATTGAGGCTTTGATTGAGTTACCGCGCTGGAAGCGGGAGTCGTCAGAAAAGCTCCGTGAGCTCAAGAAAACTACCATTGAGCTGGCGACTAAGCCTCTGCTGAAGGCACTGGAGCATAAGTATGCCAGCCACATTGGTGTGATCCGCTACCTCAAAGATTTACGGGTAGAAATTGTCGATGCTGTGCTCGACTGGCTCGATGACGATAGTTCGTCAGAAGAGAGCAAAGACGATTTTGATGCCAAAGGCATGCTGAGCGACTTCTTTGCGCCTAATATTCTGGTGGAGTTTAAAGAAGGGCAGGCCGCGCCAGTGGTGTACGAGCCTAACCCGACCTTTGGCAATATCTTTGGCAAAATAGAGTATGCCAACGCCCATGGAACCCTGATCACCAGTTACCGCTCTATTCAGCCGGGTGCGTTACACCGTGCCAACGGTGGTTACCTGATCATGGACGCTGACAAAGTGCTGGCCAATGCACAGGTCTGGGATGGACTCAAACTGTCTTTGAAAACGCACCAGATTAAAAACGACTTGCCCTATCAGGACAGCTCGGTGGGCAGCAGCTTTACCCTTAAACCTCAGCTGATCCCGCTGGACGTGAAGATCATCTTGCTGGGCTCGCGTGATTTGTATTACACCATTGGTGAGTACGACGAAGAGTTCGGAGAATTGTTCCGGGTGCTGGCCGATTTTGACTACTATCTGCCGGACAGTGACCGACTACAATACCAGTTTGTCACTAAGGTGCAGGAGTACTGTGAGCAGACTTTGAAGTGCACACTGACCGGCGAGGCGCTGGCGCGTTTACTGAAGTTTAGTTATCGTCAGGCCGAGCATCAGAACAAGCTGTCAGCGCGGTTTGCGGACGTGCTGGAACTGGTGGCAGAGGCAAGCTATTACGCTAAACAGGACGGGTTGAGCGAGATTGATGCGCCACATATCGATGAAGCCATTGTCGGCAAACAGTATCGAACCGGCCAGCTGAGTGAGAATATGCTCAGCGACATTGAAGAGGGGCACACGCTTATTGCTACTGACGGTGAAGCCGTCGGTAAAGTCAACGGTCTGACAGTGCTGCACATTGGCGATACGGCTTTTGGTACCCCAGCGCGTATTACCGCAACTGTATATGCTGGCGCTGATGGCGTGATAGACGTTGAACGTGAAGCAGAGCTGGGCAAGTCTATCCACTCTAAAGGGGTGATGCTATTAACCGGTTATCTGGGTAACAAGTATGCGCAAAGCTTTAGCCTGACGCTCAGTGCCAATATTGCCATTGAACAAAGTTATGGTTTTATTGACGGCGACAGCGCGTCTCTGGCCGAGTTATGTGGCTTACTCTCTGCAATCACTCAGCTGCCTATCGATCAGTCTCTGGCTCTGACAGGGTCGATTAACCAACATGGTGAAGTGCAGGCTGTTGGCGGGGTCAATGAAAAGATCGAAGGCTTCTTTAAGTTGTGCAAAATGCGCGGTCTGACCGGGCGTCAGGGCGTGATCATTCCTCGCTCCAACCTGATCAACCTGGTACTGGATGACGAAGTGCTGGCTGCGGCACAGCAAGGTCGGTTCCATATTTTCGCGGTCGCGACAGTCGACGAGGCATTGTCTTTGCTGATGCAGCGAGAAGCAGGAGCGCTGGTGAATGGCCAGTATCCGGATCAAAGCATCAACGCATTGGCACTGGCTCGCCTTGCGCAAATTGCCGACGTGGTTAATGGCGATGACAAAGACGCTGAGAGCGACCCGTCAACTGAACAAGATAAAGATCATTCATAATTTAGGTAGTCACTATGTCAATAACCAATATTGTTCTCGTCCTGGTCATCGTTGTGCTGGGATGGCTTATTTTCAAAAACGGTAAACAGCAAAAGCAGGCGGCGGCAGGGAATCGTATTGAAGCCGCTGAGTTTTTGGCGCAAAACGGCCAAAAGCCGGGGATCACGACCACGCAATCAGGCCTGCAATATGAAGTGATGAGCAAAGGGGATGGGGACGTTCACCCAGGGCCCACCGATAAAGTGACCGTGCATTATCATGGCACTTTACTGGATGGTTCCGTGTTTGACAGCTCAGTGGTGCGCGGAGAGTCAATTAGCTTTGGTCTGAATCAGGTGATAGCAGGCTGGACAGAAGGCGTTCAGTTAATGACGGTGGGTGATAAGTATCGTTTCTTTATCGGACCTGATCTTGGTTATGGTGATAGAGCAGCCGGGAAAATAGCGCCGGGGTCACTGTTGATTTTTGAAGTTGAGTTATTGGGTATTGAGTAACAGAAATTAAAAAGGCCGTAAAGGCCTTTTTAATTGGTGATTGTTTACGCCCAGCCGTCGTAGCGCTTACGCCGTGACAACACCAGGGTTAATATGACACCAATCAGAATGCCTGCAATGGCAATACCGCCACCATAGCTCAATAGCATGTGTTGTTCTGTTTGTGCTTTGTTTTTACTTGACTCTACCTGAGCTTCAAGCGCTTTTTCTAACTCAGTGATATTGTTTTTCAGCGCCTCATTATCTTGTTGTAGTTGCAGATTAGCTTGTTCCAGTTGTGGAATTTGGCTCTGTAACGTATTGAGCTCATTGCTGCTATCGCTGAGTGCCAGGTTGGCACTGTCGAGTCGTTGACGCAACCCTGGCTCTGATGTGACGAATTGGCTTTCTACCCATCCTTCGCGTGCTTTGTCATCTCTGATTTGAATAAAGTTGTCTTGCTCTGCATTGAGGATGGTGATCGGGCTTCCGGCTTCAACAGAGCCCAGAATGCGATAATTCTTGCCCGGTCCGGTGTGCATGAATAAGTATAAATCGTCGACAATATAGCCATTATTGTCAGTTGCTGACTGTGCCTCTGTGGGCTCATTTTGCAGCTCGGTTTGCTCCGCCATTGCGCTCAATGAGAGCACAGACAGCAGCAGCGGCAAAGCGATATTTTTCAGCATTTACAGGCCTTAAATATTGATATCGTTATAAAGTTAACAAAATAGTAGGGATTTCCCGGCGCAAAGGCAAGGGGCAGGTTTTGCAGGAAAAGGGTGAACAGTTGGTTTTCAGCTCAGTTGTGAGGGCGTTCATGGTGAAGATAGGTGTACATGTTTACACCTGTAATTGACGAAACCGGTTGGGATTGGTGGTGATAATGCGCTAATAATTACTAAAAGGTTTGCAAAGTGCGGACCCTTTGTATATTTTGAAGGTTCGAAAATTACATAGGTAAATCACACCCCTGATGGACACTGAGATAGAACTGAAATTTTTGGTTTCAGACAATGAAGTTCCGCTGATCCCAGCCCTTATTACCCAGTTTGCTAAAAAAGTCAGCAACAAGCCCGCTAAAAACCTGAAAAATGCCTACTTTGATACCCCTAGCCGGGAGTTACGTGCATTGGACATAGGCTTACGCACACGCTGCAATGATGACGACTGCGAGCAGACGATCAAACTTGCGGGTGAAGTGGTTGGAGGGTTGCATCAGCGTCCAGAATACAATCTACCCATTCAGGGCAGTCGACCAGATATTCATGCCTTTGACAGCAGTATTTGGCCTATGGGTGTGCAGCTGGAATCAATCGCCAGTAATTTATTCCCGATCTTCAGTACCAACTTTATTCGCCGTACCTGGTTGATTGAGACCGAGGCAGGTAGTGAAATTGAGGTAGTACTGGATAAAGGTGAGATCAGTGCACAGGGGGTCGTTGAGCCAATTTCTGAGCTTGAAATTGAGTTAATTGATGGCGACAGAGATGATTTATTTCTGCTGGCCGATCATTTGTTACAGCATATTGGGCTCAGGCTCGGATTATACTCCAAGGCGGCAAGAGGCTATCGTATCGCCGATGATAAACCGCTCAAGGCGAATAAAACTCTGGGCGTGATTAAATTGCCTCGTGGTTGCTCACAAGAGCAAGCACTGGTCGCCACCGTAAACCACGGTATTCAGTTTGTTCAGAAACACGAGCAGTGTTATCTTGATGCGCCGAGTCTCAAAACGCTGAAGCGCGTCATTGACGGCGTCAGCCTGATCCGCCATGCATTTTGGTTGTTCGAGGAGTTTGTTGATAAGTCGTCAACGGAATTTTTACGCAAAGAACTCAAGTGGCTATTGTCAGAACTGGGCTGGGTGGAAAATGCTATTCATCTGAAAACCTATACTTCAAAGCGACATGCCTATTTCAAACGAATCTCCAATGCACCTGAGTTGGCTCAGGTCATTGCCGATATGAAAGACGTTCAGCCAACCGTGACTGATATTGAAGATCTGTTCCATTGCTCGCGATACAACCGATTGATCCTGGCACTGACTCGCTGGTTGCTGGACAAATCCTGGCGCAAAAACTGGGATCAAAACGCGATAACAGCTGCGCAAAGTCCGGTCGAGACCTTGGCCAAGCGTGCTTACGACCACGACTGGAACAAGATTACGACGCTTTATCCGGCTGATCGTACCATGACAGTGAAAGAATACCTGGAATGCCGCCAGCCGCTGGAAAACATGCTGCTTAGCGGTCATTGTCTGGGTAAGTTATACGACAAAGAAACCCGTCAGGCGTTTAGAGCGCCCTGGGTTGATATTGTCTATGGTATTTATGAGTTGGAAACGCTGTTTTATCTTCGCCAATTGTGTGAAGGTCAGCCAAATGAGGCATTGCAGGATATCTTGGTCTGGCTGCAGCAAAAGGCTGATTTCCTTGTTAGTGCGATGGAACAAAGTCGTCAGGCTTCGTTAAACAGTGAACCTTACTGGTGATACTCCGCGTTTAGCATGTCTGAGCATGCTGCTGTGGCTAGTCTGCTTTGCGGCTGCTGGTCACAGCGTGCAGAGCCAGACAAGCTGGCAGCCCTGGTATCACTCTTCTTTATTTTCTATCAGTTATCAGAAGTCGCCTGATCATCCTTTGAGGATCCGTGTCACCGGAAAATGGCCTGGCGTCAGTGCAAAATCGGTGATTAACCTGCTACATGATACCACCCGTGTTTCTGAGTGGGTTAAGCATGTCAGCGCCGTCACGATTTTGTCTCGTCCTGCGCCAAATCAGACGCTGGTTTTGACCCACTTTGATTTGCCCTGGCCACTGCGCAAGCGGGATATGGTAACGCATGCCTGCTTATTGCAAAAGTCGCCCGCCAGTTATGTGCTAACGATACGCTCAGTCACCGAGTATCCGTCTGAACCGGGAATGATCCGCATTCAACCTGTCATAGTGCAATGGGTTCTGACGGAACGAGACGATGGCGTTGAAATAAACTACCAGATCTCGGCAGATATTCAGGGCGATGCGCCGCAGTGGTTTGTCGACAAAGTAGCATTGCGCAACACTCGCGCCTCTTTTAACGCACTATACGCATTACTGCAGGCACAGGCGCGCAATGCCAAGGCTTGGGCCATTACGCCCGCAAATACCTGCCCGTTCGAATGATCATCACTGGATCATCGTCTACACTAAAATCAAACTAGCCTGACTTGTTTGTTGTTATGCTCAATATTGATGAAAAAACACTGGCGGAGTTACGCTCCGGTTTTAATCTGCCTGCAAAGCCTGAAGTTCTGGAACACATTCAGAATGAACTCAATAGTGAAGAGCCCGAGCTCAATCGTGTTGCGAACATCATTTCACAAGATGTCGCAACATCGGCCGCGGTGCTAAAAGTGATTAATTCTCCGGCCTATGGGATGTCCAGGACGGTGTCTGACATTAAACAGGCGGTGATGTTTTTGGGGCTCAATAGCATCACACAGATTGTTACTGGCTACTTATTGAAAGAAGCGTTCGACCAGAGTCTTTGTTGTATTTCGTTAGAGCGCTTCTGGGACAATGCCATTGATATTTCTCAGATAGCGATGTTAATTGGCAAGCGGGTACGCGCGAACGTCCCCATTGAGAACTTACAGTTACTCGGTTTGTTTCATGATGCCGGAATACCGGCCATGGCGATGCGTTATGACAACTACAAAGAGGTTATGACACGCGCCATTCAGCGGCCCGAATATACTCTGGCGCACTATGAGGAGGAGCTGTATCCGACCAATCACGCTGTGGTGGGTTACTATCTTGCGAACTCCTGGAATATTCCCAAATCCATGTGTCAGATTATCTTACGCCATCATGATCCGCAGTACCTGGAAGAAGAGCGTGATGAGAGCGAACAACAGGCCTTTGCCATTCTTAAACTGGCAGAAAACCTCGCATTTGAAGGAAAGTACTTTCGCAATTGTGCCGACTGGCATGCATTTAAAGATAAGATAATGATTGTCTTAAATATTCACGATGATGATTATGTGGATATTAAAGAAGATATTGAAGAGTTTCTGATTTCTGGGAATTAATTATTTCAATCCGTAAAACAAAAGGCGCCCTAAGGCGCCTTGTCTGTAAATCTGAGTTTACAATTATAGACCAGCAGCGGCTTTAAGTGCTTCTGCTTTATCTGTTGCTTCCCACGGGAATTCATTTCGGCCGAAGTGACCGTATGCCGCAGTTGGCTGATAGATTGGACGTTCAAGGTCCAGCATAGTGATCAAGCCATAAGGACGCAGGTCGAAGTGGTCGCGGATCAATTCGATCAGGCGTGCTTCTTCTAGTTTACCTGTGCCGAAGGTTTCAACACTGATAGACGTTGGCTCAGCAACACCAATTGCGTAAGACACCTGGATTTCACATTTGTCCGCAAGGCCTGCTGCTACAATGTTCTTAGCAACATAACGTGCTGCGTAAGCGGCTGAACGGTCAACTTTTGATGGATCTTTACCTGAGAATGCACCACCACCGTGACGTGCCATACCACCGTATGTATCTACGATGATTTTACGGCCAGTCAGACCACAGTCACCCATTGGGCCACCGATAACGAAACGGCCAGTAGGGTTGATGAAGAACTTGGTCGCTTCAGTGATAAGTTCAGCTGGTAGAACTGGCTTGATGATGGTTTCCATCACTGCTTCAACCAGGTCATCCTGGGAAACTGAATCACAGTGCTGAGTTGACAGAACAACCGCGTCAATACCCACTGCTTTGCCATTTTCATAGGCAAATGTTACCTGTGACTTCGCATCAGGACGCAACCAAGGCAGAGTGCCATCTTTACGCACCTGCGCCTGACGTTGAACCAGGCGGTGTGAGTAAGTGATAGGTGCCGGCATTAATACGTCGGTTTCGTTACAGGCATAACCAAACATCAGACCCTGGTCACCCGCGCCTTGCTCTTCGGGACGAGTACGGTCAACACCCTGGTTGATGTCTGGTGATTGTTTACCAATGGTGTTCAGAATTGCACATGAGTCGGCGTCGAAACCCATATCTGAATGAGTGTAGCCAATCTCGCGTACCGTTTTACGCGTTAGTTCTTCAATATCAACCCAGGCGCTAGTGGTGATTTCACCACCGACCATCACCATGCCGGTTTTTACGTAAGTTTCACACGCAACACGTGCTTTTGGATCTTGCTCAAGGATAGCATCTAGTACCGCATCAGAGATCTGATCGGCGATTTTATCCGGATGACCCTCAGAAACAGATTCAGAAGTAAATAAATGTTTTGCCATTGTATTTATGCTCACAAATATTGCGCTTCACAAACAACAGGAATAGCGCGAAAAAATCAGAGCGATATATTATCGAAAACGCGCACGGCTGCATAGCTTTTTTACGCCTAGACGTCTAATTTTAAATCTTTGCGAAAAACGCAGTAAAAAAGTCCCCGGTGACGCTAAGAATTCATTGATTTTTAATTGCAGTGGTTACCCTAATAGGTAAGAATGGGGACCAATTTTCTAATCGAGTTACCTGCATTTCGGCGTGTCATGCATTGAATTGCCACACATTAAGGTAAACATGACAACGTCGCCACACGGGTATATTAGGTACAGATTTGCCACTCAAATGACAAAAAAAGTAGGAGACTTCATGCCATCTCGCAAAGAACTTGCAAATGCCATACGCGTTCTGTCCATGGACGCAGTTCAAAAGGCCAAATCCGGTCACCCGGGTGCCCCAATGGGTATGGCCGATATCGCAGAGGTATTGTGGCGCGATTATTTAAAGCACAACCCAAATAACCCTGACTGGGTCGATCGTGACCGCTTTGTATTATCAAATGGCCATGGCTCCATGCTCATTTATTCTCTATTGCATTTGTCTGGTTATGATCTGTCAATTGATGAACTAAAAAACTTCCGCCAAATGCATTCTAAAACACCAGGTCACCCTGAGTATGGTTATGCTCCAGGCATCGAAACAACCACTGGACCACTTGGCCAGGGGATTACCAATGCGGTAGGTATGGCGATTGCTGAAAAGGCTCTGGCGGCACAGTTTAACCGTGATGAATATGACATCGTGAATCACTACACCTATGCTTTCCTGGGCGATGGCTGTTTGATGGAAGGTATTTCTCACGAAGCATGTTCTTTGGCAGGCACTCTGGGCCTGGGCAAGCTCATCGCATTTTGGGATGACAACGGTATTTCTATTGATGGTGAAGTAGAAGGCTGGTTCAGCGACGACACACCTAAGCGTTTTGAAGCGTATGGCTGGCACGTAATTGCAGATGTGGATGGTCATGACAGCGAGGCGATCACCGCTGCCATCGAAGCGGCGCGCGCTGAGTCGGATAAGCCAACCTTAATCTGCTGTAAGACAGTGATTGGTTACGGCTCACCAAACAAGTCGGGCAGCCACGATTGTCATGGTGCACCTTTGGGTGACGACGAGATCAAAGCGGCACGTGAATTCCTTGGCTGGGAGCACGAAGCGTTTGATATTCCTGAGTCTGTATATGCTAAGTGGGATGCTGCGGCGCACGGTCAGCAAATTCAGAGCGAGTGGCTGGTTAAATTCACTGAGTACCAGATGCATTACCCTGAGTTGGCGGCAGAGTTTGAACGTCGTACTAAAGGCGAGTTACCTGCTGACTGGGCACAGAAAAGTGCAGAGTACATTGCACAGTTACAAGCTAACCCAGCCAATCCGGCAACTCGTAAAGCGTCACAAAATGCATTGAATGCGTTTGGTCCATTGCTACCTGAATTTATGGGTGGTTCTGCGGACCTGGCGGGTTCAAACCTGACTTTATGGGACGGCTCTAAAGGTCTGACCGCTGACGATGCGTCAGGTAACTACATCTTCTATGGTGTACGCGAATTCGGCATGTCAGCCATCATGAATGGTATTGCTCTGCACAAAGGCTTCATTCCTTACGGCGCGACCTTCCTGATGTTTATGGAATACGCGCGTAACGCAGTGCGTATGGCTGCATTGATGAAGCAACCAAGCATTTTCGTTTACACCCACGATTCAATCGGTCTGGGTGAAGATGGCCCGACACACCAGCCGGTAGAGCAGCTTGCGAGCATGCGCATGACACCAAACCTGGTTAACTGGCGTCCGTGCGACCAGGTTGAATCTGCGGTTGCCTGGCAGCAGGCTATCGAACGTAAAGATGGCCCTACGTCACTGGTATTTACCCGTCAGGGGCTTGAGCAACAGGCGCGTAGCGACGAGCAGGTAGCAGCCATTAAGCAAGGTGGTTATGTGCTGAGCTGTGACGGTGAGCCAGAGCTTATCCTGATTGCAACTGGTTCAGAAGTTCAGCTGGCTGTAGAAGCGGCTGCAAAGCTTCGTGACAGTGGCAAGCGCGTACGTGTTGTGTCTATGCCATCTACCGATGCGTTCGATGCACAATCTGCTGAGTATAAAGAGTCAGTATTGCCAGCGGCTGTGACACGTCGTGTTGCGATTGAAGCGGGTATTGAAGACTACTGGTACAAGTATGTAGGCTTGAATGGCGCAGTAGTAGGCATGAGCACTTTTGGTGAGTCAGCGCCGGCTGCTGAGCTGTTTAAGCACTTTGGCTTCACGGTTGAGAATGTGGTTGCTAAGGCGAATGCCTTGTTCAATTAAGCTCAAACGCTAATATTGAAAAAGCCGTTTAAGGAAACTTAAGCGGCTTTTTTGTGTCAGGTGAAAAGATCTGGATAACGGTTCACATGATGGCTGACAGTCTTTTTATCATCTAGAGTGATTGCGTGTCAGGATATGTGACAGTACCCATCCTGGGAGGTGCTAAGCAATCTAAGAGTCATTTTGCTGAAAAAATTCACACGGGTATTGGGAATATTTTTGTCACCTCTCATGCCTGTGCTCGTAGTCAAGGCGGCCATTCACAGTTATGAGAAAAGCCATGGCTATGGACCAACTTACAATGAAGGTAATCGAGCGTTTTCAATCTTGCGCTTAGGGTGGAGAGTTTACGCTGGGCTGGCTGTACAGCACTGGACAAAGACTTGTGGTGAGAGATGAAGTCAGCGCGAGAGTGTAACCAAACCATTGGTACAAACGGGCGATAATTAGGCTGCTGTAGTTTAGTCATACTGGTTAACTGATACTGTCATTTCCGGAGTGCTCCTCGTTAATCTATGTAAGTGTCTGAGCCACAGATAACCGTTAATCCATTATTCAAACTATGCTCACTACAGGCCTCGCAGGCTTGGGACTTATATTCAGTGCTGAAGAACCAGTTACTTCCAGGTATATTTCTGAGTAACACATTTACTTATGTCGATAGATATGCTGTGAGCAATTTAATCTTGTAGGGAGTGCCCATTGGGAGAGTGAAACAGTGGCCTTACCTTTGTTATATTTAAATTATAAATAAAAGATATATTTTTAATTTATTTCTGTTTTTATTTTGATTGTGATTTTCTGTTAATAATTCCTGCCTTTAACTTTGTTAAATTATTAAATGTGGAAATAGTAATTGAGAACTTGCGCGATAAATGGATAATGCGCTCGAATTTAACGAAAAAGGAGTTGCTTCTCATTATTAAGAAGTAATTATATAAAATAATTATGAAGTTTTTTAAATTTTTATTTTTTCTGTCTGCGTTAGTTAGCAACATGGTTGCTGCCTTCGAACTAAAAACGCATATGTATGTTGGTAAAGAGGTCATCAATGACTTACGTGATCATAAAGTATCAATCCCCCCTTATGGTGACTTTGCTGTAAATAAAGATTTAGCAAGTGCTATTCTGGCAAATCAAAACTTGTACTTACTGGGTACAAATGGTCCCGATGTTTTACCTGACTTTATTGGCGGACAAGTCACTGTTCATGCAGGCACCGGTTGGAATAGTAACCAGTGGTTAACCTATTTGTCGACAAAGCCAGATGGCATATCTTCCTCCGAATGGAGCGCGTTTTATTCAGGGTATTTAAGCCATGCCGCCAGCGATGTGTTTGCCCATACTTATGTTAACTCTTACGCGGGTGATGCGTTTGATCTGGGTGATTCTGATGCATTTGCTGTAGAGATAAGACATAAATTACTAGAAATGTATATTTCTAAGTATCAACCTTACAGCTTACAGGCAAGCAGTGTGCTTAATGTGTCGTCCAATCAAATAAAGGCAATTAAAGAGAAATTGCTGGATAACGATGGCGTGTCAGCTCAATATAAAAAGTCAACGTTTTCAAAACACCTTCAAAGTATGAAAGCATTTGAAGATGAAGCGGCTGAGCAAGCTAAGCCTCTTGGTATTTTAAAACGGACACTAGAGAGTTGGATCAATATCTCGAAGCAGCGGCAAAAATATTACAATGATCTGATTGCCGCGTATGAAAAGGGGGGCGCCGAGCGCGAAGAGCAGCAAAGAAATATCTCAAGACTTGAAGAAGAAATAAAAGAACTTAACCGGGGGAACATAGGTAACTATGTGGTATGTGAACTCTTACCATTCTCTCCATCTGCTTTTTGTCCTTCTTTCGATGACCCATTTAGGAATTGTAAGGATGCTGATGAATATCGTAAAGAGCAGGAAAGGAAAGGGTTGTGTTTGTGGAGTGACGATCATGCAAGACGTATAGTTGATGAATTAAAAAAGAAAGAGGACGAGTTAGCACGATTAAAATCTGAACTTAAATCTATCTGGGACAGTAATCCTGAGCTTAAAAAAACAGCTAAGGCGCTGGGTATCAAAGAACTGTCAAAGAATGAAGCTGTACAGGCACTTGCTTTGGTTACGACCGCATTAGCCCTTGGCTATGAGTTAGATGTAAAAGCAATTGCGTTGGATGCCGCCTATTCACAGTTTTTTAAGTATTCAGTAGAAAAAGCAGGTGAAGCATACATTAGCGCTAATATCAGTACGGCAAAACTAATCGCGGATGGTAAAAATTATACAGTTAGTGCTAAGCCAATTACAGAATGGCTGGCTTGTTACGGTCCTATTTATACGGGCGATCCAATAGGAACTGTTACTCCTCACATGTGTGAAGCGGCTAAGAAGCTTAAAAATTTACAAAGCCAATTATCTGAATCTCTAAAAGACCTAGCTAAAGACCATAATGGTTTGGCAAGTATTTACTCTCAGTATAATCAGATAAAAAAGGATATTAACGCGTTATCTGAAAGGATTGGTAAGCATGTCGTTAAAGAAATTCTCAATGACGATCAGGAAAAAATGCTTCGCTGGATTAGCAATCCGCCTTCCGATGATGTGATTAATAATGCTTTCAAAATGGATGGATTAAATAAGAAGCTACTTCTAATTCCAGATGTTTCTGAAAGAATAAAAGGGGACATGCATTTAAAAAATGGGAAATTCAGTCCTCAAGAGTTTGCGCCTGTTTATAACGCAATTCAGCTCTCTAAGTTAGCACTGTTAGGTAAAGGTGAGCTTAATCGTCTCGCCCGTAACGCTGGGGTTGATATTCGCCATGTTCCAAATAGTAATATTATGCTTGGTTGGATAGCGTCTTTAGACGGTAATCATGCTTGGATGGAAAGATCGCCGAAGTTGCCTAGACAGCATGGTCATGAAGATCAAAAGCGAGACTATGAACGTCAGTATAGCGTGAGGCCATTCTATTTTTGGGGTGCGGAAGCGGCCAGAGATCAAATTTTCTTAAGAATATTTAAGGGTCCGTTGGCGCCCGGTTTAGTTGCGGCAGATACAATTGGTGAGAGCAATATCCTGCCTGATTACTATAAAATAAGAAATTGCCATGAAAGTGCATTTCAGTTGGACCAGACACACTTTGAGCGATGTTTACCCATTGCAGCCTGGTTAATACCAATACTTTCTGTAATAAACTAACCAAAGTAAAAGTGAGGATATAGATCCTGTTAGTGATGGCTATGCCTGACCTGACTGGGTCTATTGCTGGACTTCACTTCGCTTTCACCTCAATGATACTGTCTACATGCAGGTGGTGTAATTCGGAGTCACGAAATTAGTGAGGTGGCTGAATTAGTGTAATCAGACTGCCTTGCAAGTTGTCGCCTCTTTGTGCTTACAGGAATCGCAGAGGCATTTGGGCTGGCAATGACTGCATGGGTCATCCAGACATATCTTATCGCCAGGTTGATAAGATAGACTGCCATATACCAGCCATTTTGTTGTTAAAACCGATAGCCTAAATTAAAGTTTGCAGTAGACTTTGACTGGCTTCTGTTAAACCAATCGGCGTGATGTTGAGTGACCTCAAGCGTACCAAATAGGTTGCGTGTGAAAGTATACTCAAGCGCTAGACTGACACCGTAGTTTTTACCATCACTGTTGATGAGGTCCGTTTTACATTTTGTTTTGCAAGTGCTGGAGTTTGGGATGTAATAACGACCGTCAATGTCGCCGTCCTGATAGAACACGCTACCATATAGCAAAAGCTCCGGGGTCAGGCGATAGCCACTAATCAACGCCACATCGATGGCGTTTTTATCAAATTCCCAGTGAGCGTTATTATACGCGTTACCGCCGATATAATTGCCTGCTTCAACTCCAGAGTCATCACCACTGACATAGCTGATACTCACGGCATGGGAGACATCGCCGCTGCTGGCCTCTTCTCTGCTTTTGCCGTAAAACTGGTATTTCAGACTGTATTTTCCTTCTCCTCCGGCTGCCCAGCCTAATTCGAAACCGTTGCCCAAAGACAGCTCTGCTGCAGCGCGTAAATGCGAATCATCAGTCACGTATTCGGTGGTGTTCAGCGGGATGACATTAAGGGTATCTGTGCTCAAAGACAGACTGAGGTGAAAAGGGGATTTATTTACCTCCGGGCTTGCAAAACGCGCTGTGCTATTGACAGATTCAGGGCTGGAGTAGCAGCCACCCAGTAAAGTAGAAAGTGCAATTAGAAACAGTATTTTTTTCATTATTTTTTACTCCGTTAAAAACCGCGTAAGTGTGCAGGATTGTCCCTTAAATTACAACTGTTGACGGAGTGGTTACGATGGGCCTGTATGTCCTGATCAGAAAAGCACTATTTATCTTAAGTAAAAAATTGGTATAAATGTTGTCTTGATTGCAACAGAAAGGCCCGCTCACTGAGCGGGCCTTTGACATTACTCATTAACAGATATCAGACTCTGAACTGGTCAACAGACAGTCTCAGTTCTTCGGCTAGTTTGGCCACTTCTGAGCTTGAAATAGACGTCTGGTTTGCCCCTTCAGCCGTTTGTTCGGCGATGGTCACAATGGATTCAAGACGTTCACTGATCTCCTGAGAGACTTGTTGCTGTTCATTGGCTGCGTTGGCAATTTCTTCACTTACGTCATGTGCACGAGACACGGCGTCCGTGATTGAATTAAGTGCTTCATTGGCCACATCACTTTGGTGAACACAAGATTCAGCTTGTTGCTGGCCTTTCGACATCGCGCTGACGGCTTCTTCTGCACCGCTTTGCAATGATTCGATCATGGCCTGGATCTCTTGTGTCGACTCCTGCGTTTTGCTGGCCAGGGAGCGCACTTCGTCGGCAACCACCGCAAATCCACGACCCTGTTCACCGGCACGTGCTGCTTCGATGGCGGCATTCAGGGCAAGCAGGTTAGTTTGTTCTGCAATACCACGGATCACATCCAGGATGCCGCCAATCGCTGAGCTGTCCTGATGTAGCTTGTTGATTACTTCAGACACCGCTTCGACTTCATGAGCCAGCTGTTCAATGGTGTGCTTGTTATCCTGAGAAATGCCCTTAACGCGCTCGGCCTCTTTATCGGCATTCTTGATTTCCTGCAATGCCTGATGGGCACTGTTGCTCACGCCGTGGGCTGTGCTGCTCATCTCAGTGGTTGCCGTCGCGGCTTGCTCAACCTGAGACTGCTGGCTCTTAATTGCCTGGCTAGACTCAATGGTAATGGCTGAGGTCTCTTCCGAGGCAGCAGCAAGCTGAGTTGAGCGTGATACGATACCGGTGATCAACTCTCGCAAACTGGCTATGAGGCTGTTACAGCTGCGCGCCAGTTCACCAAACTCATCTTTTGCTGAGTCATCCAGTGTCTGGGTCATGTCGCCACGAGCGACGATATTTAAGACGCGATTAACTTCAGACAAGGGTTTAGTAATACGACTGACAGTAAGGTAAGCGATGACGATTGCTAACAAGGCAGCCATGATCATACCAACCCAGGTCCACATATTTGCAGAGGTGACGTCTGCACGTACTTCATCCTGAATATCAAACGCCAGTTGCTTTGATTGTGCAACCAGTTCACCAAGCTGTTTCAGGGCGGTGTTGGTGGTCGCTTCAGCGGTGTCTAACTCTGTACGAGTTGTTTGTCGTGCCGCGATTAGCTGACCAACATTGCCGGAAATGCCGTTAGCACCCTTTAGCTGAGTTAGCAGGTCATCGTAGTATTGTTGTAAGTCGTCTACTAAAGTGCTGTCGAGCTGCGCGACTGTGGTTGTCATTAAAGACATATTGCGTTCCAGCTCTTCCAGTACATAGGCCTGTTCCTTATCAACGATGTCCAGCGTGTTGCGCTCTTTGATGGTCATCATATCTGTGCTGGTTGTTACCGCAGAACTAAACAGGTTTTCTAATTTTGTTGCTGCCTGATAAGCGCGGCTGTCACTATCCTGTAAGCCGTCTAAATCGAGGATATCCAATACCACTGTCGTGGCATCCTCGGCGGCCATTTCTGTGTCTTCAAGTTGTTGCTTAAGTGTCTTTACCAACATTAGCTCGCGGGCCTTGTTACTCAACAAGTCCTGCACAGAGGTCGAGAATTGGTTGAAGCTTGATTCGACTTGGCGTTTGCTTTGCGCCAAACCTGGGTCTTGATCAACCACAGCACCTAACTCAGAAAAGGTTTTATTGAACGCTTGCTGACGTTCATTGAATTTTGCCTTGAGTGAGTTCAGCTCATCGGGTGATTGCGTAAAGTAACTCCCCTGGGCGAGTTTACTCATCTGAGTGAACTCAATTTGTAACGCAGCACTGCTGTCCAGAGCGGGCAATGAAAGCGAATTAACCAGTCTTGTGGAATTATCTATATTGGCGATCCTTAGCAGCGAGTTTCCTCCGATCATCAACAGGAGTAGAGTGATTATTATAAAACCACCCCAGATACGTTGGCTTACAGTCAAATTCATACGGGTACCATCAAATTAAAGCTGAATGAATGCTTATCGGATTTATTGCGCGATAGTTAAGTATTTTATAGCAGATGTGAATTCAAAATTCAGTAAAATCGGCTGAGAAACAGTTAATTGCTCGAAATTTGCTCATTTGCGTCTAAATCAAGCAGGGTCATCGGTCCTCCCCACACACACCCTGTATCTAAAGCAGTGACATTGGGGACTTTTGTGATCCCTTGCAGGGCTGCCCAGTGCCCAAAAAGGTAACGATTGGCGTCACTTTGGAAGCGTGGATGAGTAAACCAGGGACGTAACTCGCCGGCATCATCCAGTGTGCCTTTATTGTCAAAATCGAGATGCCACTGCGAAGTCAAGAAGCGCATCCGGGTAAATACATTGACTATGGTATTAAAGCGGCTTTGCTCATCAGTATCCAGTAGCAGGCGGGGCTCTTTACCGTACATCGCAGGCAGAAACTGGCAGGCCTCATCGCCTTGATATTTTTGTTGCGCCCAGCGACCTAATGACAGGGCTTGTTCAATCTCCCAATCAGGGTGAATACCTGCATGAGAAATAAAGGTGCGGTAGTTATCAAGATACACGCACAATGGCTGACGGCGCAAAAAGGCCAGATAATTTGGTAATTGAGGGTGCTGGTAAAGGGCGTCGAGCTTGTCTTTAGGGTTGGGTGTTTTGCCCAGTAATACATTGCAGATAAGGTGTAAGTCGTGATTGCCAAGGGTAATAGTGACGCAATCCTGGTGGCGAAACACAAAGTCGAGACAGCCGAGTGAATCTGGGCCCCGAGCTACAATATCGCCTACCAGATAGAGGTGGTCACACGCTGGGTTGAAGGCAACTTCCTGCAACAGCTGCTTTAACGGTGCAAAGCAGCCTTGCAGATCACCGACCACATAATTGGCCATTAGTGCAGGATATCCGGGCGGCTCAGTCGGAATACCTGAATTGGTGCGCGAAATTCAGTGCCAAATTCATTGCGCATCACATAGTAGCCTTCCATTGTGCCAACTGGCGTATCTAACACTGCGCCGCTGGTGTACTGGTAACTTTCTCCTGGACGGATCGTTGGTTGCTCTCCGACTACGCCATCACCTTCGACTTCGGTTTCTTTACCGTTGGCATCGGTGATCAACCAATAGCGGCTTTCCAGCTTGGCATTACACAAGCTGTGATTTTTAATGGTAATGGTGTAGGCAAAGACATATTTGTCTTTTTCTGGCTGAGATTGGCCTTCAACATAAAAGGCTTCTACAGATACTTTGATCGGTGAGCCGATCTCACTCTTTGTTGTCATAGATCCAGTTTGCTATCTCAATAAATTGCGAAAGGGAAATATTTTCGGCACGTAAACCCGGGTCTATCCCAAGGTCACTCAGTTGCTCGGCAGTCATTAAGTTCGATAAACTGTTGCGCAATGTTTTACGTCTTTGATTAAAGGCTTCAAGACACACAGTGTTCAGCACTTTGGTGCTCTTTGCACTGCGTTGTTGCGCATCTTTGGGGATCAACCTCACGACCGCAGAGTCAACCTTGGGTGCTGGTTTAAAGCACGTGGGAGGGACCTGGATCACCGGAATAGCGTGACAATAGTATTGTGTCATAACACTCAAGCGGCCATAGGCTTTACTGCCTGGTCCAGCTACCATGCGGTTTACCACCTCTTTTTGCAGCATGAAATGCATGTGCTCAACCTGATCTGCAAATTCAAATAAATGAAACAGCAGTGGCGTAGAGACGTTATAAGGTAAGTTACCAAAAATCTTGAGCTTTTCATCGCCTTTCAGGAGCGTAGAAAAGTCAAACTTCATAGCGTCGCCTTGATGTACCGTGAGTTTTGGTCCCATAAAAGGGTGGTGGATCAGGCGCTCTGCCAGATCGCGATCCAGTTCCACAACAGTTAGCTGGTCACTCAGCTCTATCACGGGCTCAGTGATGGCGCCTAAGCCTGGACCTATCTCTACCAGATTGTCTGTAGGCTTGGGATCGATGGCCGTCACAATCTTATCGATGATGTTGCTGTCGTTAAGGAAGTTTTGGCCGAAGCGTTTACGGGCTCGGTGGCCCAAATGTACTTTATCTGTCATGAACTCTGTGTTTTTTTGGTGGCGAGCTTAATTGCTTCGCGGATCGCTAATTCGAAACTACCGACTTCTGCGTTGCCACTGGCGGCAAGATCGAGTGCCGTGCCATGATCAACAGAAGTGCGGATGAAGGGCAATCCGAGTGTAATATTTACCGAATTGCCAAATCCTTTGTATTTTAACACAGGTAAACCCTGATCGTGATACATTGCCAATACGGCATCGGTATTTTCGAGATATTTCGCCTGAAATAGAGTATCTGCGGGCAGCGGGCCAACAAAATGCATACCCTGCGCATTGAGCTCGGCTAACACCGGCTCTATGGTATCAATTTCTTCATTGCCCAAGTGGCCACCTTCACCAGCATGCGGGTTTAGCCCGCATACCAGAACATTTGGCTTTTCAATCCCAAACTTGGTTTGCAAGTCCTGATAAAGAATATGTGCCACTTTCGTGAGTCGGTCATGGGTAATGGCTTTAGATACATAAGCAAGCGGAATGTGGGTCGTGACCAGCGCTACACGAAGTCCCTCTGTGGCCAGCATCATAACCACATCGGGGGTATTGGACTGCTGCGCAAAATATTCAGTGTGACCACTGAAGGAAATACCAGCGCGATTGATAATCCCTTTGTGCACGGGTCCTGTCACGACGGCATCGAATGTGCCGTCCATATTTTTTTCCGAGGCGATACGTAAGGTATCTAAGACGTACTGACCGTTGCGTTCATCCAGCTCACCTGCGGTGACGTCACAGCCACGGTCTACCTGGAGGTAATAAATACTGCCAGGCGGCGCGGCTACGGCTGGTGCATCAGGGTCAAACGGAATGAGCTTAATGGTCGTATTTAGCTCCCTGGCACGCTGTAGCATGATGTCTTTATCCACAACCGCGACTAGCTGTGCAGGCCAGTCGTGTTGTGCAAGTTTGATGACCAAATCAGGCCCTATCCCTGCCGGCTCACCGGGGGTGATTGCGATTCTTAAACTCATCTTAGTTCTTCTATTAGTCGATTACTTCTACGTGCGCCTGCTCGCGCATTTCACGCATCCACTTAAAGCTCTCTTCTTTAAACTTACGACGAAACAGAAGTTGGTGGGCACGATTTGCTTTCGCTTGCTCTGTTTTATCAGCAACACGCTTATCTAGCAACTGAACGATGTGCCAGCCAAAAGTGCTTCTGAATGGCTCACTAATCTCATTTTGCTCTAGCGACATTAAAGCATCGCGAAATGCAGGTACGTAAGTAGTCGGATCTGTCCAGTCATATTCACCGCCTTTAAGCGCTGAACCAGGATCTTCTGAATGCTCTTTAGCCAGCTCAGCAAAGTCTGCATCGCCATTACGCAGATCTGTCACAAAGCCTGCTAACATATCTCGTGCTTTTTCTTCGCTAAGGATGATCGACGGCTTTATCAGGATATGGCGAGAGCGCATTTCCACCCGCTCAACGACCTGACGTCCGCGGATGTCTTGTACTTTTAGAATATGGAAGCCAGCACCAGAACGCAGTGGGCCGATAATGTCATCTTTTTTCTTGCCTTTTACCGCTTCTGCAAACAGCGTTGGCATTTCGTTGATGCCCATCCAGCCTAGCTGACCACCATCCAGTGCTTTAGCGCCGCTAGATGAAGCGATGGCGATACGCTTAAATTCTCGGCCTTCATTGAGAAATTCAATGACTTTTTCGGCACGTTCACGGGCATCTTCGATGTCTTCCGGGTTCGCTTTGCTGTCAACTTTGATCAGGATGTGGCCGATATCATATTCTTCTGACTGGCCAGTTTGTTGTGCCAAAATTTGTTGTAAATTGGCGATTTCCTGCGGGCTGATATAGATACGGCGATCTACCGCGGCGCGTTGTACTTGCGAGACCATGATTTCAGTACGAATCTCTTCTCGATATGCCTGAAAGCTCTCGCCTGTGGCTTCGATCGAGTTACGTAGATCGGCAATGCTGCCACCTTGATCTTTGGCCATGCTGGCTAGTGTCTGATCAAGCTGAGCATCGGAGATTTCCATACCCATACGTGCAGCCATTTGCTCCATCAGCACCTGATCAATGAGTTTTTCAATGGCCTGGATACGTAGTACGTTATCTGACGGAAGCTCAGTGTTTTGTTGCTCTGCTTGCTCTTTCACGCGGTTAAGGATCTTGTCCACTTCGCTTTTTAGTACCACACCGTCGTTAACCGTTGCGACTACTTTGTCCAGCTGGACACGCTCAGCCCAAACGGGTTGTGCCAGCGTCATACTTAAAATTGGAACTAATAATAGCTTTTTTAAATTCATAAGAGTCTTTGTTGTTAATTATTTAAAAAGAACGGTCTGCGGTAACCAAAGATACCCGAACGTAGTAACTGGCTAGCATCATATCTTGATTTGCTGCCTAACCCTTTTAACACAAAATTGATACCAAAGCTTGTGTCAAAAATTGCGTCATCACGCGAAATCGTTTGGTTAAGGTCAGTTTGTATTTGACGTTTACCTGTTATGCGCACCGCCCAGCAGCATGATTCGTACTGCAAACCAGCAAATACTTCAACGCTGCGGTTAGCCGTCATATCACGATGATAGCTGGCAACCAGCTGCCAGTTTTCATCTATGGGTAAGCTACTGAACAGACCGATTTGATCAATTTCGTATCCTGAGACATCACTGGCGTAGTGATGGTTCAATTGAACGAGCTTTTTATTGCTGCCTCGATAGTCGAGTGTCATGTGAGACTGGATCAGCTCCTTTTCGTCAGCATCATACTGCAAACCGGCGGAGAAGTACCAACGACGGTGCCAATGCAACATACTTTCAGCTGCAAATAAGGCGTTGTAGTTTTTACTGCCAAACTCCTGGCTGTTTTGTGTCAGTAGGTTGGTTTCCAAAGATTGCTCTGTGGGTTTAGCTGAGTCACTGAGATAGAGGATCTGGCCCATGCTGAAGTTAAAGCGCTCGCTGTTGTTGCTGTCGAACAATCGGGTCGTTGCGCCCAGCGTAAATTGGTTTGCCTGCGCGATAAAGTCGACGCCAGAAAAGCGCTGCTCGCGGAATAAGCCAAAAAAGTCGTCCTGCATTTTTATGGTGTCATACAATGCGATACCGGACTGGTCTTTTCTGGGTGTGTACAAATACTGGATCTGTGGCTCCAGCGTTTGCGTACCTTGTTGCAAAATGAAGTTTGTTGGCCGTTCCAGGTTTAACTGGCCATGTAAGCGCAGTTTAGGGAGTGTACGGGAAACTGATTTTTTATATTGAGATTGTGAGAACGCCTCATCTCCGTCCTGCTCATAATAGGTATGCATCAGGCTCAGGTTAGAGGCAAATGACCAGGCATAGGCGTTGTAGTCATAAGACACACTTGGCTCGAAGTGAATTCGGGTTGCGTCTGTGACGGTTAGTTCATCGTTAGTAAAGTGGCTGATTTGGCCTGTGAGTCCCCAATTGAACCCTTGATAGTTTTGCGTCACATGGTTAACTGTGAGCTGGGGCAACACCGCGTATGACTCAGTGTGGTTACCCAAAACTTCGAAGTTTTGTAGCTTCAGGTCAACGGCCCATTCATCACCTAAATAGCTGAGCTGACCGGTACGGTATAGCTGAGTGTCTGTTTCATTGGCGTATTGGGAGTCTAAATCTGAAATATAGGCGTCATCACTGACATTGGTGATGTCGACGCTGGCGCGCCAGTTTTCATCAAAATAGCTGTTTTGGGTCCAGTTGACCAAATATCGCTCATCAAGTTGCTTGGCAGAATCGTCCTGTTCCAAAAACTCTATGGCCAGTTGGCCCTGATGATGTTTGGTCAGGTAACGAAATTCCGAAATCAGCTGAGTGCCTTTTTTAGACATGTAGCGTGGTGTGATGGTTGCGTCGTAATTCGGGGCCAAATTTAAATAGTACGGTATTGCAACTCCTAAGCCGCGACGACTGGAGCTGCTAATCGTCGGTGTGAGCACACCGGATTTGCGGCGATCATCTATGGGAAATGTAAAATAGGGTACATAGACAATCGGTGTATCTAGTATTTTGAGGATCGTATGATGCGTTTCACCCCAGCCACTGTCACGATTCATGACAATACTGCTGGCCTCGATTGACCAAAAAGGGGTTTCTCCTGGACACGTGGTAAAGCTGGAATTGAGCAAATCAACCTGATTGGCGGTGGCATGCAGTTTTTCGGCGCTGCCATGGCCATTTTGTTGGGTCAGCCAATAATCTGCACCGAGCAGGCTGAATTCGTATTCCTGGAGATTGGCAAACATTCCGGTACTGTTAACCAGGGTGTACTTATCCTGAAAAACGAGTGGGCCGGTGGCATTGAGTAATCCTTGCTGTTTGTCTATCAGGGCAGCCTGAGCTGACAAGCTCATGATATTGGAGCTAATGACGACATTGCCACTGAATTCAGCACTGTCGACGCCCTGTAATTCAACATTGTCAGACTGAATATCGATAGCGCCACTGGGCAAATCAGCGATGGGTTGCCAGTTTTTAGGCTGAAAGTAGTCTTTACACTGAAGGCCATCAATGTTCGAATTAGCAAAAGTCGCTGTACTGATTAGGGGAAGCACGAAGAGGCCCCAAGCTTTGCTCATTTATCAACCTTGTTTGCCGAAATTCATTTTCAAGCCAGACATGATAAATGAAAAGCGTGTTAATTACAGTAGTTAAGAATAGGAAATAGTAAGAAAAATGACCCCAAGCCTGTCACCAGAGGTTGCGCTAAGAGCGCAGGCCCGCGCGGCCTTTTTGCACAATCATTATCATGCCTTACCGGAGCAGGTAACTGCCCTCGACGGAGACGCCAGTTTTCGTCGTTATTTTCGTGTTACCCACCAGGGCAACTCATCTATTTTGCTCGATGTAGCTCCTGAGATGGGTGACGTCACGGCATTTGTTGAGCTGAACACGATTTTTAGCCAAGGCAAAATAAGAGTACCACAGATTATTGCCGCAGATTGTGCGCTTGGGTTTGTGTTGTTAGAAGATCTCGGCTCTGAGCATCTGGCCGACCGGCTGGCTACAGCGTCTGAGGTGCAGGGAGACTATGAATCCTTGATTGATATGTTGCCTGACATGGCCCGTCTGCCAGCCAGTCCACTTATGAAGCCCTATGATGCGGCCTTCATTGACATGGAATTGGAAATATTTAGTGAGTGGTTACTTAATCGCTGGTTGGGTTTCGAGCCCCAGAAGGCCTGGTGCCAACAATGGACTGCGCTAAAGCAGGCGCTGATCAGAAATATGCTGGCACAAACGCAGGTGACCATGCATCGGGATTTTCACAGCCGTAACCTGATGTGGCACAACCAGCAGTGGGTGGTGATAGATTATCAGGATGCAGTCCAGGGCCCGGTAACGTATGACGTAGTATCTTTGCTTAAAGACTGTTATTACCGATTACCTGAGGCGCAGCTGGCCCATTTGCAACGTTATAGTTTTGAGGTATTGAGCAAAGCCGGCCTGCTGGCACCACACAGTTCTTTTGAGGAATATCAGCAGCAACTGGCGTGGACTGGGTTACAACGTCACATCAAGGCTGCGGGGATCTTTGCACGTTTATATTTGCGAGATGGCAAGCCAGGTTATTTGCATAACATTCTGCCAACTTTGCAATACATTTATGAGGCCGCAAAGTGTGTTGATACATTTCAATGGCTTGCAACCAGTCTGCAATCCGAGATAATACCCCTGGTACAGGCTAAGCTGGAACAACAAAAATGAAAGCAATGATTTTGGCCGCAGGCCGAGGCAAGCGTATGATGCCGCTGACGGCGACTATGCCAAAGCCCATGCTTGAGGTTGCAGGCAAGCCCTTGCTGGAATACCACATAAAACGGTTGGCAGACGCAGGCATCACCGACATAGTCATTAACCTGGCGTGGCAAGGCGAAAAAATACGTGAATACTTCGCCGATGGCAGTGCATTTGGTGTGTCTATTCAATACAGTGATGAACCTGAAGGGGGGCTGGAAACGGCGGGCGGCATTGTCCGGGCTCTGCCTGCGTTGTGCACTGAAACAGACACCTTCATTGTGATCAACGGCGATATTTTTACCGATTATGCAGTGCATGACTTGTCGCGTTTGCATCTGTTACCTGGTGAGGCCCACCTGGTATTGGTGGAAAACCCACCTCATAATCCGGACGGAGATTTTCCGCTGGCACATCAAAGTACCCATACTCAGGCCTATACGTTTGCGGGTATTGGCTTATATCACAAAGATTTCTTTAATGGAGTGCAGGAACAATTTGTTGCTCTGGGTCCGATGCTCAGAGCAGGTTTGGCGCAGGGGAGCGTCTCAACGGAACTTTATCTGGGGCAATGGCACGATATTGGCACGCCTGAGCGGTTAGTTGAGATCAACAACGCAGTGGAGCACACATATGTGGGGTAAGTTGTTGGGGGCTGGTTTTGGCTTTATGTTTGGCAAGTGGCTGGGGGCTATTCTCGGGTTTTATCTGGGTCATTTGTTCGACAAAAGCCTAAAGCAAGATTTTGATAAAGTGGGCGGATTCCAGGGCTTTTTAAATGGTGACGATCTCAGTGAACGCCAGGCGCTGTTTTTCTCCAGCTGCTTTTCTGTCATGGGCCATATTGCAAAGTCAAATGGCAGAGTCAGCGAGGTGCATATTCGTGCGGCAACGGCCTTTATGGATGAAATGGCGTTAACCGGTGATGATCGGCGTGAAGCACAACATGCGTTCAGAGCGGGCAAGGAAGCTGACTTTTCGGTGAAAGATGCGGTGCGGGAAGTCAGAGAAGCGTTTGCCAGGCGTTACGATTTACTGCAATTGTTTTTGGAAATTCAAATTCAGATGGCGTTTTCGGATGGCCATGTGTCTGAGCAGGAACAGGCATTACTGCGCGAAGTGAGCAAGTACCTGGGGATTTCTCAGACTCAGTATAATTTCTTGCTGCGCCGCTATCAGGCCGAATTTCGTTTTCGTCAGCAGCGCGCGCAATGGCAGTCTCAGCAATCTCAGCAGCGCCAGAGTGGGGGTCAGCAAAGGCAACAGCGAGAGTCTGCACGTGAACCTCAGTCATCAGCCGTATCACGCAGCGAAGCGCTTGCGGTATTGGGTCTCAGTGATGGTGCATCGGACAAGGACATCAAACGCGCGTATCGCAAACTGATGGCACAACACCACCCTGACAAGTTGGTGTCTCAGGGTCTGCCTGCGCACATGATGGAAATTGCTAAGCGAAAAAGCCAGAGTATTCAATCAGCGTATGAATTACTGAAACAAAAACGCAGTAGTTAAGTCAGTCTCCAATTCAGACTAGAGCCGGCGCAAAAAACCGGTTAATTCTTTACGCAGTCGTTGATGTTGCAAGGGCTGGTGCTGCTCCCCGAAAAGCTCTCTTTGGCGATAATCAAGTTTGCTGTTACGTCTGGCCCAGCGGCGGCGATCGTCTATGGTTTCCAGAACCAGGGGGCTGTCGAATGTATAAAAGACATCCAGCAAAGCTGGCGCGACGAGTGATAAGCTGGCTGGCAAGTGGCTGTTTCTCTGTGCATTGGCCAGCTGAGCGCTGACAGTGATCAGCGCATCGACCCGAACGCTGGGCAAAGTAGCCAGGTACTCTGCAAACAGGCCTGCACTGTTGCCAAATGCCACAATGGCAATGTGTTCCTGCTGACGCAACGCCAGAGTTTTATAGAGGGCTTCAAAACGGGCAATCAATGCGGCTTTGTAATTATCTAGCGCCAGTTCACTGAGCACCGGGATCGCCGAACTTTTTACTTCATTGGGCTGCGCGTCAATGATGTTCGCTGCAAGGTCACCGTTGCTTGAGAGATCGGGTACCGGCAAGGTATATGTATCGTAGCCAT
The DNA here is from genome assembly GCF_005886805.2 of Pseudoalteromonas rubra. Lineage (NCBI taxonomy): Bacteria > Pseudomonadati > Pseudomonadota > Gammaproteobacteria > Alteromonadales > Pseudoalteromonadaceae > Pseudoalteromonas > Pseudoalteromonas rubra. The sequence continues at coordinate 3,256,456 of NZ_CP045429.1, read as the reverse complement.
CGTCCGTTAGTGCCTGATGCAAGTAACTTAAGCCATTATTGTAAAGCTGGCTCTGTTCCATCCCGGGCAACAAAATAATAATGCCACGTTTTGGTGCAGCCATATACTCTGAGAATAAAACTGAGATTTCCTGCTCTTCATCCTTAATCGTCAGTAGCTTTTCGCTGCTCAGCCAGTAGCGTAGATCGCTGTCAAATTGTGAGGACCTACTCGGTGGGTTCTGTTGCTCTGCGGCCTGAGTTGGTGTTGTCACGACCAGGCTTATCATCAGGCTGACTGTCAGAAAAAACCGGGAATAATTGAGCATGTTTACGCACCTTACCTTGCTAATGCCCTTGTATCGGCAATTTACCGCAAAGCTTGAGGACATTCTGGTTGTCACTATGTGCAGCGTCACAAAATTTCGGTAAACTCGTGCCGAAAAAATCGATGGAGAGTGCTTTGAGCAATAAAACTGACACCAAACGTGATTTTATCTGGTTGTTTTTCAAAGGGGCAGGTATGGGCGCCGCCGACGTAGTACCGGGTGTGTCCGGTGGCACCATTGCGTTTATTACCGGTATTTATGCCCGTCTGCTTGGGGCAATTAAAAGTGTCAATCTGGACGCCATTAAAACACTCAGAAGCGATGGATTAAAGGCCGCGTGGCAACATATAGACGGCACTTTTTTGGTGGTGTTATTTGCAGGCTTGCTGACCAGCGCCGCTTCTTTGGCGAAACTCATTACTTATTTACTTGAGCACCATCAGTTATTTGTTTGGTCGTTCTTTTTTGGCCTGATCATAGCTTCGTTTATTCATGTCGGTAAGCAAGTCTCTCGCTGGGACCTGCCGACCATCAGTGCGTGCTTGGCAGGTGCAGCGATTGCCTATGTGATCACATCTCTGGCGCCTGCCGAAGCGGTGCCACAGACCTGGTATTATTTTGCCGCTGGTGCAATCGCAATTTGTGCCATGATTTTACCCGGTATTTCCGGTAGTTTTATCTTGTTGTTACTGGGAATGTATGGCCATGTACTTAGCGCGGTCAATGAGATGCAGGTGATGTTGATTGCTTTGTTTTTGGGGGGATGTGTGGTTGGTCTGATGGCATTTTCACGCCTATTGTCATGGCTGCTTAGTCGCTTCGAGCAGGTCACCTTTGCTTTGCTATGTGGTTTTTTGCTTGGTTCACTGAACTTATTGTGGCCCTGGAAGCAAGTGTTAACCACTTACACTAATTCTAAGGGCATAGAGAAGCCGTTAACGCAAGCCAATGTGTTACCGGGAGAGTTTGCTCGTATTTCTGGCCAGGAACCTTACGTACTGGGTTGCGTTTTATTAGCTGTGGCGGGCCTCGCCCTGATCTTGATGATTGAGCGGATCAGTCGTAAAGACGCCTAGTTGGCACTGAACTGTGGTCAACTGATAAAATTTCATCATCTTATCATACGGGTGTGTGACACTGTTCATACACCCGTTTTTTGTTGTCTGGCGGGGGAGAGCAACTCTAAGTAAGGCGGTGGGCTTAGACTTGTGTCGAATGCAGATGGAGCGAAAAGTGTGCTATCAAGTAGCCGCGCTCAAGTTAACCACGTTTTAACCCTGTTTCGGACCTGATAACACATGAAAAACTCGCTTTACGTTTTGCTCGCCTTAATTTTTCTGCTCTGGCACCCGACAGCGATATCAGCTGCGGCCAACCACGTTGCAACGCCCATCGACCTCACCTCGGCCGCCCTTGGCTGGATCTGCATTGCTATCTTTGTACTGGCTTATATTCTGGTCATGCTAGAAGAGAAGCTTCATATGCGTAAATCCAAACCTGTGCTGGTGGCCGCCGGACTGATCTGGATGCTGATCGGCGGCTACTATGTACTGCATGATATACCTGAGCTGACTGAGCATGCTTTTCGGCATAATTTACTTGAGTTTTCAGAACTGATGTTATTTTTGCTGGTGGCGATGACCTATATCAATGCCATGGAAGAGCGGCGCTTATTTGATGCCTTACGGGTATGGATGGTACGTCGTGGGTTTAACTTCAGAACTTTGTTTTGGCTCAGCGGCTTTCTGGCGTTCGTCATCTCGCCGATAGCGGATAACCTGACGACGGCTTTGTTAATGTGTGCGGTCGCCATGAAAGTAGGTCAGGGTGACAAGGAATTTATTAACCTCAGCTGCATTAATATTGTTGTGGCGGCGAACGCGGGTGGCGCATTCAGCCCGTTTGGTGATATTACCACGCTGATGGTATGGCAGGCCGGTATCGTGCATTTCGCTGAGTTTTTCTCTCTGTTTTTCCCGGCGCTGGCAAATTACCTGGTGCCCGCTTTGATCATGAGCTTGTTCGTAAAGAATAAGAAGCCAGCAGCCAGTGATGAGCACATTGAACTTAAGCGTGGTGCGCGGCGCATCATGGTGTTGTTTTTAGTGACCATTGCTACAGCGGTCTCTTGCCATAGCTTATTACACCTGCCACCGGTTCTGGGTATGATGATGGGGCTAGGGTATTTGCAGTTTTTTGGCTATTTTTTACGGACCACTTTACCCAATTCATTGGACAGAAAGCGCGCTGAGGCAGAGCAGGCCGGCGACCAGGAACGTCTGAAGGCGCTGGGCAATGTGGTGCCTTTTGATGTCTTTGCGAAAGTGTCACGCGCCGAGTGGGATACCTTGCTGTTTTTCTACGGCATCGTGATGTGCGTCGGGGGGCTGGGTTTTCTGGGATATCTGAGCCTGATGTCGGAAGTGTTGTATGGAGACTGGTCTGCGACGGCTGCCAATGTGTTCTTAGGTGTGGTTTCGGCCGTAGTCGACAATATTCCGGTGATGTTTGCCGTATTGTCAATGCAGCCTGAGATGTCCCATGGCCAGTGGTTATTGATCACGCTGACTGCCGGGGTTGGCGGCAGTCTGCTTTCTATTGGCTCGGCGGCGGGCGTAGCATTAATGGGACAGGCCAGAGGCTATTATACCTTCTTTGGTCACCTGAAATGGACGCCAGTGATAGCACTGGGCTACGCCGCCAGTATCCTGGTACATTTATGGTTAAACGCCGAGTTATTTACGGTGTTTGACTAAGTACTCGGTGAGTACATCATGCTGTGCCTTAATCCAGCGAGCGTCAACCGGCTTGGCGGTGCCGATTGCATGGGTCAGAGGCACATTGTGTAACGCCGTCCCTTGTTTGCCTATCATAATCCCAGTTCGGTTATCCGTTACGGCATTGACGGCTTCCAGTCCCAGTTCTGTGGCCAGTAGTCGGTCTTCTGGCGCCGGGCTGCCACCGCGCTGGATATGACCAAGTACACAGACTGCGCTTTCGATACCAGCCTGCTCAGCCAATTGTGTTTTGAGGGCCTGAGGTCCGCCAGGCCAGAGGTTTTCAGCCAATACAATCACAAAGCTGTCGTGGTTGTATTGCTGTTGCACCTGGATCTGGTTTATCAGCCGATCCAGTTGTTGTCTGGTATCAGCAGAATCACAATTTTCGAATGACAAAATGGCCTCAGCACCGGTTGCCAGTCCGACATGAAAGGCAATATGGCCGCTGTGTCTGCCCATAACTTCGACAATAAACACGCGCTCAAAGGCGTTTGCGGTGTCGCGGATCTTATCTATGGCATGGGTGGCAGTCGTGACCGCAGTGGCAAAACCTATGGTGTTGTCTGTGCCAGCCAAGTCATTGTCTATGGTCCCGGGCAGGCCAATAACCTGACCTTCCCAGTGGGCTTGTATTGCTTCAAGTCCCCTAAATGAGCCATCACCTCCAATTACGATCAAAGCGTCAATCTGGTGCTTTCTGAGTGTATTGACGGCTTGCTTTGGACCTTGTGGCTCGCACATTGCGCGGCAGCGGGCACTTTTTAAAATAGTGCCGCCAAATTGCAGCACATTGGCTACATCCTGATGTGTCAGGGTTTGCCACTCGTCGTTTAACAGGCCGTTGTAGCCATGGAAAAAACCGATGCAGTCATACTGGTTGTGCTGAGCGCTATGCACGATTGCACGGATAGCGGCATTCATCCCGGGCGCATCGCCCCCGCTGGTGAGTATTGCAATTTTGGTCATTCAGTTCCCTGTACTGTGGCTGAGCTATACACCTTGATTAATGTACAGCACAGAGCAGCCACAGTACAAGACAGGGCGCTTTACTTCTGAGTCAGCGACCAGACGGCAATGCTGCCGGAAATTTCATTGCCGACGATCAGCAATGGGGTGTTGGTCGGGCTGTGCTCGGCACTTACAAAGGTCATTCCTTCCGGTGCCAGGTCACCCGAAATGTCAGCCCCTTCTTCCAGACCTCGGTTAATGAGGTAAGTGGTAAAGGTGACATTGAACGGGTTGGTGACATCATAGATCAAAATACTGCCCATGCGCTCCAGTCCGACAAATGCATAGGTACGTTCACCTATCTGGCCTAATGTCAGCGCTTCTGGTTCAGCCCCTTTGGCGTCTGAGCGCGTATCTCCTTCGTTGGTGTCTTCATCGTTATTAAACTGTTCACCATGTAGCGCGGTGGTGATACGTACGATTTCGTCTCCAGAGTCGAATACTCGAGCACCACGTTGATCCCAGATAGAGAATGAGCGAGCACCATAAGTGTAGAGTTTTTCGTACTGGCCATCGTTGTCCTGATCGCCCATCACAGTCGACACTTTCAGGCGACCCAGGTCGTCGTTGTCATTGTTGATGTAAGCAAAGTTATCCGCCAATGTCAGGTCTTTGGCTCGGATCTCATCGGTATATGCCAGACAACCATCGTCCTCATCGAAGTCTAGTCCACCATTAGCGGTACACTCGGCTTCATCGGCAGCTGGGAAGAAGTACTCCCGCCCATCTCCTTCGTTAGCTGTGACGATGAAGTTCGCGCCTTGCCATTGATAGCTAGCGATGGTGTCTGGTTGGTACATGCCATACAAGCCCGGATAGCTACGCAGATTGATGCCGCCATCTTTGTCGGATGCATCCAAAGTCCATTTACCCCAGTCTTTGTAACCCAAGCCTTTTATTGTTAGTGAGTTATCACTTAAGTCTACAATGGCCAGTGCATTATTCTCTTGTAACGAGACATAGGCATAACGATTATCTTTACTGACAGTAACGTACTCGGGTTCAAGATCCATCGCAACACTGGTATTGATTGCCTGCCCTTTGATGGTGCGCCCGGTTGGGCTGGCAAAGACGACGCCCTGGGCTTGTAACTCGGCTTGTTGGTCATTGAAGGCTTCAAACCCTAACAGGACAGCCTGTTCGGCAATCTGACCGTTATTGACTTCTATAATGGCAATGCTGCCTTGTGGATCAACGCTATAATCGCCTGCTGGCTCGCCTTCATTGGCAACCAAAATTTTGCTGCCATCCTGATTAAATGTCACCATATCAGGCAGGTAACCTACCTCGACTGACTTCAGCAGTTGAGGTGTTTGTGCGGCAATATCGTAGACCAGCACAAATCCGGTTTCACCGGTTTCGCGTGCCATGGCAACGGCGAGTAGGTCACCATGGATCGCCAGGCTGTTTGCATCAGCGGCAACCACATCACTGACAGCAATCGTCTCTGTCACGGTGAGGTTGGTGTTAGTGATTACACCCTGATTGTCTTTGTTGAGCTTGTCGGCATCAAGCTGTGCGGCTGAAATTACGGCGATTTGCGGCCTGTCTCCAGAGCTGTCCAGTGCAAAGATACGCTGACTGGTTGCGTGATAAGCGACGATTTCGGCAGCGCCTTCCGGGCTTGCTACGTTTAAAACGGCACGGCCTACCAATTGTGCTGACAGATCACCCGTCATGCGAGCGCCGGTCTCGCCTTGTGGCCCTTGTGCACCGGTTTCACCTTGTGCGCCAGCGTCTCCTTTATCGCCTTTTTCACCTGCCGTGCCCGCCTGGCCCGTCTCACCTTGCAGGCCTTGTTCACCTGTTTGTCCGTTGTCGCCATCCAGGCTGCAGCCACTGAGTAAGCCCAGTAGCGTTAAAGAGATCAGTGTTTTTTTCATTGTCTTTATTCTAAGTTGAGAAAATCACTGTCATTAAAACAGGGATAATTGACATCAGAATGACAAAGGAGGGGTTTTGATAAAAGGAGAAATAAAATGGCCCTCGCACTTGGTGCGAGGGAAGCCAATGATGACGGTCACTCTAAGATTGAGTGAGGCGATCAAGCTCTGCGCGTTGCGCGCTGGGTAAGTTATCAACAACAATCTGATACGAATCATCAATCATGCGTTTGATTTCTTCTTCCGGGATGCTGCCATCAAGTACGATGGTGTTCCATAATCGTTTATTCATGTGGTAGCCAGGCACTATTGCAGCGTACTTGTCGCGTAACAAAAGTGCTTCATCTGGATCACATTTTAGGTTAAGCCACCAAACTGGCTCACCATTTTCACCCAATTGACCCTCTTTCCCTTCATATAAGGTGGCAAACATCTTGTGCTGCACCTTGTAAACGTCCACGTCCTGTGCAAACGGTTTTGTGATAAAGGTCCCAGGCTTAGCCTGTAAATACTCATGTACGAATTTCTGATCCATCGCCCGTGTCCTTGAAATAACAAATTAAATTAAAACAACATGGGGCTGATTTTAGCAGCTTTTGTGAGATTTCTGTAATTGGGAATAAGTAAAAATTATCAGTCAGTTAAGACCAAATAAGAATATAACTGAATAACCTTATCTAAGCTGCGCAACAATATAAGTATATTTCACCCTACTGAGAAAAATACGTATTAAAACGCACAGAGGTTAACCAGTCCATTTATCTTTACAGTTCCAATTTCAAATCTGCTCAAGGGGGAGCCTCCCCCCGCTCTTTGACTGCTAACCACACCATGACCAAATGACAAATGCCCACTTCATTAAACATTCACGCGCTTCAGGGGAGACAGGAACCTCTCCGGATGCAGTGAAAGTGCAATCAAATTGGCACGCATAAGCTTTCAATCCCGTTCGGCTTAACCTAAGTGTAGGAAAATCAAACAGGATCGCCAGCGAAAGTAAGTTGTGTTCAGACCGGCCCATGATCTGAAGGCATACTTTGCTGCGCTTATTTTTACGTCAGCGCAAATAATACCTTGTTAAAATAATAAGTTAGTAGCTATTTGCGATTTCAGATACTCATTGTTTCGGGTACCTGAGTGAGAAACCAATTGTTTCTGGGGACGTATTAAATTAAATAATGCAATATTTTGCAACAATTTAAGTGTTTTTGCGTGCTTTTTAGACTTATTGTACACTGCGCGGGAAAAAAGTTACCCATTTACTTAACGTGTCGCACAGTTTGACCTGGCGTCCACGTTTGGATCTCAAATACGGAGGCAATGTGTTGGTGTTGTATGCTGTTTTAATGTGTCTGGGTGGATTGCTGATGCTGAATGAGCTTCGCTGTACGGGCGTCACAAGGCGCTCCTGGGTGCTATTAGCTGCGTTTGCAGGACCTATGGTGTGGATCCTGTTTCGTGCGCACTACCGGCTCGCCTGGCTCAAACAGGTGGGACCGCAGTATTGTGTCTTGCGTGCCTGAAGAAACCATTGAAGTGCGCTAACGCGTAATGCGCCATGTCCTTAGTCTGCTCTGGTGTGCGAAAATCTCGTGATTAAGGAAAAAATACCTGCGCAGCCTCTTAAGCCATATGTTTTGGATGAAACCTGTGTTAATAAACCTGGATTGGGCTGAAGGGTCCAACTAGATAGGTTTTGCCGCTGAGAACCATTAATCTGGCCCTGGCGGCCGTTAGTTTACCAGCTGTAGTGTGGGTTTTTCAGACAGCTGCGCGCGCAGGAATTGCTCGAACTCTTCGGCCGAGAGTGGTTTAGCGTAGTAATAGCCCTGAATGGTCTGGCAATTCAGGCGCTGTAACTGAAGCAGCTGCTGTTCCTGCTCAACCCCCTCCGCGACAACGTGCAGACCCAGATTGTGTGCAATCGTGACAATGGAGTCCACCATGTTACAGCCACGTTCTGTGTTCATATCATCTACAAACGCTTTGTCTACTTTGAGGGTGTTCAGTGGGAACTGTTTCAGGTAGGCGAGTGAGGAGTAGCCGGTACCAAAGTCATCCATAGCCAGGTGGATCCCGCGAGAGCTGAGAGAGCGCATAATTGAAATTGCTTCTTGTGGATCATCCATAACAGTGCCCTCTGTAATTTCCAGCTCGAGAAAATAAGATGGAAGTTGATTCTTTTGCAAGATGAGATCTATACGGGCGGTGAGATCGGGTAAGCTAAACTGGCGGGCAGACAGGTTAACCGCAACTCGGCCGTTGAATAGCCCCATATCAACCCAGCGTTTGACATCTTTACAGGCCTTGTCCAGTACCACTTCACCGATTTCTACAATCTGACCTGTCTCTTCTGCGATGGGAATAAACAAGCCTGGGCTGATCACCCCTTTTTTGGGCGTGATGAAGCGGACCAGGGCTTCCATACCGACTAACGCGCCACTGGCAATGTCCATTTTGGGCTGATAGTAAACGACAAAGTGATCCTCTTTTAAGCCAAATCGCATCAGGTTTTCAATTTGCAGACGTTTAACGGCCTGTTCATTCATTGAGTCGTTGAAGAACAGGTAGTGGTTACCTTTTTGCTTGGCATGGTACATGGCTGTGTCTGCATTTTTCAGCAAAATCTCTGGTGTGCTGCCATCTTCCGGGAATAGCACAATGCCCACAGATGAGGTGATCACCAGTTCGTGGTTAGCCATCTTAAAGGGGGTCGCAATAACAGCCAGAAACTGTTTCGCGGCTTTACTGATGGTGTGAATGTCATTCGTACCTGACATCACCAGGGCAAATTCATCGCCACCCAGGCGGTAAAATGTGTCTTGCTGACGGCACAGTTTATTGAGGCGCATGGCGAGCTTAGCAAGCAGGCTGTCTCCCAGCTGGTGGCCAAGAGAGTCATTAATTTTCTTAAAGTTATCCAGGTCAAAAACCAGCAAAGCATGATCGCGTTTTTGGTCGACGAGTTTTTTTAGATTGGTAAAGAATAGGTTTCGATTGGGCAGGCCCGTAGTGCGGTCTCGATTCGACAAATTGTGCAGTTGTGATTCTGCTTTTTTGCGTTCGGTTAGATCAGAGAATACCACCACGTAATTGGTAATGTGGCCATGGTTATTTTTAATCTCATCAATGGAAATCTCGATTGGCAGCATAGTGCCCGTCTGGTCGTAGAGTTTAAGTTCTTCCTGCCAGTGCTCGCTTTTCCTTAAGGCGGCTTTTATCTGATTGATAAACTGGCCATCATATCCAGGGAGCTTAAACTCGGTATTGATATACTGTTCACGCACACCACCAAAGATTCGAATATAGCTCGGATTCAAGTCAACCAAGCGGAAGGTATGATCATAAATAGCAATAGCGTCGGTCAGAGATTCGACACACTTGGCGAACAGGTTCAGGCGCTCTTCCGTACTTTTAAGGTGGTTAATATCACGGATAGTACCGGTCATCCGCAGTGGGTTAAGGTTTTCATCTTTTTCTATGATTTTGCCTTTGTCCAGCACCCAGTGATACTGATCGAGGCTGTTTTTGACCCGATAAGTGGCCTCAAAAAAGGCGGTTTTCTCTGCAAAGTGAAGTTTGAGCTGTTTTTCTACCAGCGGGAGATCTTGAGGGTGTATCTGGCTGGCATTGGGGATCAGATGGGTGCCTGGCGTTGTGTCCAACATAAACTTATCGTTTATACGGGTAATTTCACCACTGCGTATGTTCCAGTCCCACAGTGTGTCTCCACTGCCTTCTACGGTGCTTTTGAGGCGTTGCTCTGAATGTCTGAGTGCCCTCAGGGAGTGTTTGGTTCGGCGGTTTAAGATAACCAAGTAGAGCAAAGTGGCGGCTGTGACAAAGCCCACCAAAACGAGCAGTGTCGAAGAATTATTTTGTATAATGCCTGCTGGCAGGGGCGCACTCATTGTCGGCCAGGCCAGAAGCAACAAAACAGATGTAATTGTTTTTATAATTGTTGTTTTCGTCATAAGGCTTAAAGATTCAATTACATTTGCTAATCTAATCTAAGCCCCAGGCAGAGTCAAAAAGAAAGTCAGAAAAAATCCCTAATTTCGGACCTAAGCGGTATGTCTGCGCGTATTTTGTGCATTGAGACGGCAATTACGACATGAAAATGTAAGATTGAAGAGAGGTGATCACTTTACAGCAGCTGAAGCCTTGCTCAGTGGCGCGCATTGGCAAAGATGCGCCACTGATATATCGGGGAGTTAATTACACCTAAGTGTGACTTTCGCAAAATCGTTAGAAATCAGTTTGACTATATACTGTTTCAGATCATCAAACGTGAGCGCCTCAAGTGCTGCAATGAGCTTTTCCTGCATTGAAAAGGCGTGATCGTCAGTGCCAATGGCTATCCACAAACGTTGAGAGCGTAGCCTCAGGTTTTTGTCCTTCTCCGCAATCTGGGCATGCAATGCCGCTTTCACTTGAGTCCATTGGGTGGCTTCATAGCTATCCAGCTGAACAAGTAAATCGGCCAGGTATTGGTGATGACGTTGTAGCAAGGTGGCACTGTCATAGCTGGACGACTGTACATAAAATGCTATGCCGGCGCGGGTATTAAAGGGGGCATAACCTGCACCAACCAGATAACCAAGCTGCTGTTGTGTGCGCAAAGACTCAAAGTAATCTTGACTGACTAACTGATTGAAAGCCATCACTTTGACTTTATCGTCCACGCTGTTAGTGGGTGCCTGAATATACTCGACAAAAGCATGTTCGGCCCCGGACTTCTCAATTTGCACGTGTTGATTTGATGTAACCAGGTTGAGTGGTTTTTTCAGGTCGTCCAGGATTTCGCTGTAGGCAAACAGGGCATGTAGTTGTTTTTGCATATCGAGTGCATGGTCCAGTTGCCAGTTACCGTGCATAAATGCCTTAATATGGATCTCTTTGAAAAAGTTATCCCGAAACAGGCAAAACTCATTAAAGCTGATGTTTTTGAGCGCTTTGGCCAGTTGCTCTGGGGTTGGGTTCCAGGGCATCAGATGGGCACCCAATAAACTGAACAGCTCACTAACAGGCTTACTCTTGTTGTGGTTTTTCCAGTGCCGGATCAATTGTTTTTTATATTCTGCAAAGCGGGTGGCACTGATCGGTTGTTTCAGCAGAGCTTCGACCAGTTGCAGCACCAGTTTGAGCTGGCTGGCAGACAGGCCTGCGGTTTGTAAGGTTAAACCACCCTGGTGGGAGCTGAGGTGATAGCTCAATCCGGCCAGCTCCGCAGCGTAAAATTGCTCTGCGACACTGTCCATAAACAAATCGGCGAACAGCCGGGTCATGGCCATGCTCTTATGGTTCACGACCGAACAAAGGGAATCTATCTCTAAATAAAAATGGCCTTTTGTAACCCGAAAGCGGGTGTCTTGTTTGAACCAAAAGGCAAATCCTGGCCTGTCTGTGAGCAGGGTGGGCGTTTTACGTCCGGGCTCTATGTCATACAGACGGTTTTCAAACGCCAGGTAAGGGTTCGCAGCAGGCAAGCGCATTTCGGGCAGTGGCGTGGTAATGTGTTCGAGTGTTTGTAACCACTCCGTATTGATGCGCTCTACCTGGTAGGGCGTATTGTACCATTGTGCTACCTTGCGGGTGGCATCGTTCTCGCAGGTAATATCAGGGTGGATCAAGATCAGACGCATGTTATGCGGCGATAGCAGTTCCATGAGTTCTTCATGCAGTGAATGATTGAAGGCACTCATACAGTAGTCACCATATAGGGTGTCTTCGTCTTCGTAATGGTGCATATTGATGCTCAGCGCGCTGACCCAGTCGAGTAGTTTGCTGGGCTCCTGATTTTCGAATGCCAACTCAAGTAGGCGCTTTTTGTCTTCATAGAGTGCAGGTAAAGCGCCAATCTGTTCTCGGATCAGACTAATATACTCGAACAGCATTTCTACGATATCTTCGTAGTACTCAATGCCCTCGTCAGTCAGCGCGAAACTGATATTAAAATCTTTAAAATTACTGCCGTCTGCGCCACCGCCCGCGGACAGGGCGTTTATCCAGCCATTTTTCTTTAAAATTGCATAAAGTGAGCCGTCTCCTTCATAACCCAACAGGTGTGCCAGAAAGCTCAGGCTTTTGAACTTATACAGTCGCTCTACATCGGGCATGGCAAAGCTGACAATCAACTTTTGCATGTGCTTACGCGGTTCAATGTGGAGTAATAACCCCAGATCTTGCTGGCGATATAAGGGGACTTGAATGGCCGGTTTGGGTATGTTTTGACCGGTTACAGGCGTAAAGTTGCGACGTGCCAGCTCGGCCAGCTCATCTAAAGGGTGCGGCCCGGCTAGCACGAGTGTCATCCATTGTGCCTGGTAATGGGCGGCAAAAAAGGCTTCAATCTCTTGTTTAAACTGACCGCTGTGATCGGCCAGGGTATTGTGATTTCCGACGGAAAACTTGGCAAAAGGGTGGGCCGGATTGACGGTTTCTTTGTGCACCTGAATAATTCGGCGATTATCATCTTTGACCTTCAGATTAAACTCTGAGTCAATGGCGTTGCGTTCGTCCTGTAATGCCTCTTCACTAAACAGTGGTGCATAAAAAAACTCACTGAATCGTTGCAAAGCCTCAGCAAACAATGTCGCACGACAATCAAAAAAGTAGCAACTGTGTTCGGTGCCTGTCCAGGCATTACTTTGTCCACCGGCGTGACTGACAAACTGCGAAAATTCGCCGCGCACAGGAAAGCTCTGAGTACCGAGAAACAACATATGTTCAACAAAGTGTGCCATGCCCTGCCGGCTCTGTGGATCGTCAAAATGGCCGACGTTTATTGCGAGGGAGGCTGCTGCCTTATTACTTGATGTATCTTCGACAAGAAGCACTTTTAGACCATTGTCCAGTGTCAGGTGACGATAATTTCTTTTATCATTATTACTCAGTTTCAATTGTGTGCCGCCGATATATTAGTTAGAGACGTGGCTGCTGTTTCCGGGCTACTGCTGGCAAGCGCCCACCAGGACGGTTGCGATAGCCGGTCACCTCTGAATTAGCCTGTATTTAAACTTAAGGTTTAGGTGCTTTTGTTTTAATATAGCGGACAATTTGGGGCAATAGCTACTGCTTGCTTCTAATTTTCTTGCCAACTTTCGGAGTGCTATGAAAACAATTCTGATCATGCGCCATGGCGAAGCGGGCCCTATGCAGGCCAACGATGCGGCCAGAATTCTGACTTCACGCGGGCACGCTCAGGCTGCTGAAATGGGTCAATGGTTTGCTGAACATTATCCGCCACAGGCTGTACTAGTGAGTCCCTATATCAGGGCGCAACAGACGGCTCAGGCTGTCCTGCAAAGCAACCCTGTATCATTCGAAGAGACATGCCAGGATATTGTGCCCAGTGGCAATGCCGCTGTTGCGATCGATTATCTCGAAACCTTAATCAGTATGCATGACACCTTAGACACCTGGTTAGTTGTTGCGCATATGCCGATAGTCAGTTATTTGGTTGATCAATTGGTGCCGGGTGAAATGCCGATCTTTGCAACGGCTGCCGTTGCGGTGATCCAGTATGACCCAGAGACGTTAAAAAGCGAATTGGTTAAGCTCGCCACACCGACTACCTGAATTGAGACCGATTTTAGGATAAGTTGGCCCGGTGCGGTCTAATGTCCTCCTTTTCACTACGATGCTTTAATACAATAGCATCGCTTTCATGACACCGGTTACCATCTATGGGCGGATGGTTTTCGGTGCTACCTTATTGTTTGTCATAAAATGCGCAACACCACATGTGTCTGGTTGGTTTTGCTATGCAATCCAAAAAAGTAATGTGCTCGTGTGCAGATCTTGTGATTAGAGAGTATCTATTCGCGGTATGAAGAGCTGGCTGTTGATAAGAGCGAGATAGTGACACCTGTATTTCAATTCGGTAAATCCTTTTCCTGCCATCATATAGGCAAGAGTTTGGTAAGGACAATTGTCCTTATATTGAGGCTTTTTGTTGCGAAAAGTTGTTAACTCTTAGCTAACTTTCACGATATTTACAAAAATGTGGAAAATTTATATGCATAATTGCAGCAATTTGAAAATTTGCTGCTATAATTACGGCCGTCTCGTTCAGCCTCATATAGTCGTTTTGCACTCTCGCTAGTGAGGTCCGCGCTGCTTGTCATTTGCGCGTAAAATTGAGCGAACCAGCCATTGTGATACGGCGCCCAAATCAAAACCGTTGAACTTAAGAGTGCATACAAAAGGTTAAATCCAAACATGAAAGCAATGAAAAGATCTACGTTAGCAACTTTAATCAATGCGACGTTGTTCTCTGCTGTAGCAGGTACTTCATTCACTACGCTTGCAGAAGAAGCGCAAGCCAAAAGTAATCAACTGGAAGTGATCCAAATCACCGCGCGTAAGCGTGTTGAGAACGCACAAGAAGTGCCAGTTTCTGTGTCTGCTTTGCAAGGCGATAACTTGGACGCATACAGCTCAGCTGGTATGGATATCCGCTTTATGAATGCGAAGATCCCGAGCCTGTCGGTTGAATCTTCATTCGGACGTACATTCCCACGCTTTTATGTTCGTGGTCTGGGTAACACCGACTTCGATCTGAACGCGTCTCAGCCGGTATCTCTGGTTGTTGACGAAGTTGTTCAGGAAAACCCTATTCTTAAAGGCTTCCCTGTATTTGATATCGAGCGCATCGAAGTGCTGCGTGGTCCTCAGGGAACCCTGTTCGGTCGTAACACCCCAGCCGGTCTGGTTAAGTTCGACAGCGTTAAACCAAGCCAGGAATTCGATGGGTATGCAGCGGTTTCATACGGCAGCAACAGCTCAATTGACTTTGAAGGTGCAGCCGGTACAGGTTTAACTGACAAAATTTCTACACGTGTATCTTTATTGGTACAAGATAAGCCGGACTACATTGATGTAAAAGCACCTGGATTCGAGAAAGAAGATTCACTGGGTGGCTACAATGAAAAAGCAGCACGTGTACAGTTCTTATATGAAGGTGATGACTTCACCGGTTTGCTGAATTACCACGTACGTGATTTGGAAGGTCGCCCGATCCCGTTCCGTGCGAACCTGATTGAAAAAGGTTCGAACAACATTAACCCATTGTACGATAACGATGTGGTTTATCAGGATGCCGCGTCTCGTGCTACTCAACAAGTAGACACACAGGGTCTGAGCCTGAAGCTGGAATGGGACCTTAAAGAGCACACCATTACTTCAATCACCGGCTGGGAAAGCGCTGAGATCTACTCGCGTGCAGACGTTGATGGTGGATACGGTAATAACTTCGCACCGACCATGGGTCCTGGTTTCATTCCATTTTCTTCTGAAACGGCTGATGCCATTCCAGAGCATGACCAGTATACGCAAGAACTTCGCCTTTCAAGCAACTTCTCTGGTGACTTCAACTATCAGGTTGGTTTGTTCCTGTTTGAAGAAGATCTGACTATTGAGAGCTTCAGTTTTGACACTGGTGTATACGATGAAGCCGCTGGTAGCTATGGCCTGCAAAATGGTTACGCTGTGCAGGAGCAAGAGACATCTGCATGGGCTGTGTTCGGTTCTTTCGATTACAGTGTGTCTGAGCAGCTGGACGTGACTCTGGGCTTACGTTACTCAGACGACGAAAAAGATTTTTACGCAAAAAGAACAGATAATCCAACACCTTGGAACGGCTCTCCTGACTTCCTGGAAGGTCGTGCGAATCCAAGTGACAGCCACGTAAGCTGGGACCTGAGTGCAACTTATAAACTGACTGATGACGTTAACCTGTTCGGTCGTTTGGCAAATGGTTTCCGTGCGCCGAGTGTTCAGGGTCGTATTTTGTTCGGTGACGTTGTGACAGTTGCTGAGTCAGAAACCACGAACTCGATTGAATTCGGTGTTAAGTCAGACGTTCTGGATGGCCAGGGTCGTGTTAACGCAACCGTGTTTTACTTCCAAATGGATGACCAACAGCTGACTGCTGTAGGTGGTGGCTCTAACTTTAACCGTCTTATTAACGCTGATAAAACAACTGGCTATGGCTTTGAGTTAGATACTGAGTGGGTACTGACGGATGAGTTGAATGCGACGTTTAACCTGAGTTATAACAAAACTGAGCTAGACGACGATACGCTTGCCGTTGCAGTGTGTGCGCAGTGTACCGTGACTGATCCAACCTACATGGTTGATGGGCCAAATGGTCCTGAAGCGCGCGCAATCTTGGATGGCAATAGCCTGCCGCACGCGCCAGAGTGGATCTCTAACGCGACATTGCGTTACACCACAGAACTGGAAAACGGTGAGTTCTTTGTATACACCGACTTGTCATACCGCAGTGAAATCGACTTCTTCCTGTATGAGTCAGTAGAGTTCACTGGTGAAGCACTATTTGAAGCTGGTGTGCGTGCGGGTTACGCGTGGAACTCGGGCGACAACGACTATGAAGTTTCTGCCTTCGTACGTAACCTGTTTGATGAGCAGGTGGTTATCGGTGGTGTAGACTTTAACAACAACACAGGTATGCTGAACGAAGAGCGCTTTGTGGGTGCTGAGTTCAAAGTGAAATTCTTTTAATTTCACCCTAATTTAAAGTGAAAACCCGTGGGTGGTTACCATCCACGGGTTTTTTATTAATACTGTCATGCAAGCAGACCCCAGTACTGGTAAAGTACCCGGGTAAATACAGATTTTTAGAGGAAGAAACTATGTCCGCATTTTGGAATTATCGCGTTATCTATTGTGAAGCAAGTAAAGATGCGCTAGAGCAGTATCAGGTACATGCGGTTGAGTACAATGAGAATGGCAAAGCGGTTAACTGGTCTGAAACGGGTGAGTCACCTTATGGTCAGAGCATTGATGATCTTAAAGCCGATTTTACCCGTTTACAGACAGCATTTGATAAGCCTGTTTTGAAAGTGGTACGTAAACCGCGTGGTTATGAGCTGGTAGAAAAAGACAGCGGTGAACTTGCACACGCAGAGCCACCTGCCAAAGCCTAATAACATTATATTTATAAAGAAGGAGCGATGATGAGTTTAAAGGCTATCTTATTTGATTTTGATGGAACGCTGGTGGATTCTGAAGCGCTCCACTATCACAGCTGGTTGCGTGTGCTGGCACCGTTTGGTGTTGAGTATAGCGAGCTGGCTTTTTGTGATGAATTTTCTGGCGTACCCACGCTAAAAACTGCTGAAATACTCCTTGAACGTCACAAACTGTCCAGCACAGCGCAGGCGTTATGCGACGATAAAAACCGCTTTTTTGTTGACACCGCAGCGACTATGCAGCCAAAGCTCATGCCTTATGCAGACGAGATCTTAAGTTATGCGTCAGCGCACTGTAAGTTAGCGCTGGTGACGGGGAGTACCCGCGCCGAAGCGATACCGGTCTTGAATCATTATGGATTGGCGCATTTCTTCGAGTGTATTGTCACTAAAGATGACGTGGTTCAGCCAAAACCACACCCTGAGCCATACCTGCAGGCACTGTCCGCATTGCAGATTGAGCCAGAAAACGCCATTGCGCTGGAAGACAGTACAACCGGGCTGAGCTCAGGTAGCGCCGCAGGCTTGCAGGTAATGGTGATCCCCAATGAACATTCAGCAAAGCAGGACTTTTCTCAGGCTGCCTGGCAAGTGCAATCGCTGCGCTCGGCGCAAGATGTTATTGAGGGGCTGCTCGCAAAAGGTTAGTACTACCAATTTGCGACTGGCGATTTCCTGACGCCGCGCTAAGCTCTGAGGGAGGATATCTTAACTCTGCCTACAAGGAGCGTAGCGATGAACATTCAACTGACAGGTTGGCTGTTGGCCTGCCTGTGTTACCTGCAAATAGCCTGTGCAAGTCCGGCCCCCAGTGTGCAATTAGCCAAAGTGTATCAGGCACAGCAGCCGGTCTCCCATTATCTGGTAAGTGAAAAGTTTGATGGCGTCAGAGCGGTATGGAATGGTCAGCAGCTGCTTACCCGCACGGGTCAGGTGATCCA
The DNA here is from genome assembly GCF_005886805.2 of Pseudoalteromonas rubra. NCBI lineage: Bacteria > Pseudomonadati > Pseudomonadota > Gammaproteobacteria > Alteromonadales > Pseudoalteromonadaceae > Pseudoalteromonas > Pseudoalteromonas rubra. The sequence goes on along the minus strand of NZ_CP045429.1, from coordinate 3,238,540 downwards.
TGCGCCCGCCTGGTTCACCTCTGAATTGCCAGATATGGAACTGGACGGAGAGCTGTGGGCTGGCTATCAGAACTTTGAATTTGTCAGTGCGGTGGTGCGGCGTCATGAGGCATCCGAGCAGGACTGGCGGCAGATCCACTATCTGATCTTTGATGCGCCCAGCGTGGCTGTGCCCTTTGCACAGCGGTATGACGTCTATTCTCAGCTTATCGATCAGCTGGTACAGCCCCATGTCCGCGCGGTACCTCAGTATCGGTTTACAACCAAGGCTGAACTGGATGAATTTTTTGAGCAGGTATTGGCTCGCGGTGGCGAAGGGGTCATGCTTCATGAACGTCAGGCACTGCACCAGGCTGGCCGTAGTTCGGCCATTTTGAAGTACAAGCCTTATTTCGACGCCGAAGCTGAGGTCTTGGCACATTTGCCCGGTAAGGGTAAATATCAGGGCATGATGGGCGCAATCCGGGTTAAAACGCCACAGGGCATTGTCTTTAAAATAGGCTCGGGGTTCACGGATGACCAGCGTCGCGAGCCTCCCCCAATTGGCAGTCAGGTGACCTACCGATATCAGGGAGTCACAAAATTTGGTAAACCACGATTTGCCCGCTTTTTGCGTGTCAGGCAATCACTTTAAGGATTGTGTGATAGACGCACGCTGAGACTTTTACTTGCCACTTTGCTGTGATACAGTGCGCGACCTTTTTATGGTTGTGAGGTGACAAATGATAGCAGGATTTGATTACGGTAGTTCTAATTGCGCAATCGGTGTAATGCGCGAAGGCGATGTCACATTGGTGCCTCTGGAACAGGGCAAACCTTATCTGCCGTCAACTCTGTACGCGTTACACAACAGCCTGGTGAGTGAGTATGTCGCGCACAATCTGGCAGGCTCTGCATTTGCTACGGACTACCAGGCAGCGCGTAAGCCTTTGTTAGGCAGTGCAGCTATGGCACGGCGTGAGCTTGACCTGGCGGCTGACGAGCAAGGGGTGTTTGTCGGCCAGCAAGCCATAGAAGAATACATCGCGTTTCCTGAAGAAGGGTACTTCGTGAAGTCGCCCAAGTCTTTTTTTGGTGCGGTTGGTCTGAAACCAGCTCAGCTGGCATTTTTCGAAGACATTGCAACGACCATGATCATGGAGCTAAAAAGCCGTGCTGAGCGTCATCTGGAGCAGCCGCTCAGCCAAACGGTCATTGGTCGGCCGGTCAACTTCCAGGCCATTGGGGGTGAGGACAGCAACCGCCAGGCGATTGATATTTTGACGACCGCCGCGAAGCGTGCCGGGTTTAAAGATGTGGCCTTTTTATATGAGCCGTTGGCAGCGGGCATTGATTATGAGTCCCGCCTTACCCAGGATCAGAAAGTGCTGGTGGTGGATATTGGCGGTGGTACCAGTGACTGCTCTTTTGTGCAGATGGGACCGGGCTTTCGTGCTAAGGCGGATCGCAGTGATGACTTTCTGGCCCACACCGGTAAGCGAATAGGTGGGAATGATCTCGATATTGCACTGGCATTTCATACCTTGATGCCAGTATGTGGGCTGGGCAGTCAGTTTACATCTGGCCTGCCTTTACCTAACCCCTTGTTCTGGCAGGCATGTAAAATTAATGATATTCAGATGCAAAGTGACTTCTACAGTGCGCAAATGGCGCGCGAGCTGAGCGGTATGCTGAGAGATGTCCGTGAGCCGGAAAAACTCGAGCGATTGTTGAAGATTCAGCGCAGCAAGATGACGCATCAATTCGTGCGCCAGGGCGAGCTGGCAAAAATTGCGCTGTCTGATCAGGATTCACATACGGCAATACTGGACTTTCTGGATAGCGAGCTGAGCGTCGATATTAGTGCGCAGACTATGGCTGAGTCGGTGGCAAGCTGTCTTGAGCAAGCCGCGGTGCTGGCTGAGCAGGCAATAGCTGAGGCAGGCACGCGTCCCGATGTGATTTATCTGACAGGCGGGAGCGCCCAGTCTCCACTGTTAAAATTGGCACTACAGCAACGCCTGGGCGATATCCCTATGGTCAATGGCGATAATTTTGGTAGTGTTACCGCCGGTCTGACCAAGTGGGCGAGTCAATTATACCGCTAGTGTATTGGGTGCTATAGCGCCATACGATGCGCCAGATACTGCTCATAATCGGGGAGTTGGCGCTCAATCGGAGTGGTCATCATCATGGATGACAACAACATATCTGCGGTGGTCTCATTACAAGCTACCGGAATATTCCACACTGCCGCAAGCCTCAACAGCGCTTTGACATCCGGATCATGCGGCTGTGACGCAAGCGGATCCCAGAAGAAAATCAACATGTGAATTTCGTTCTCAGCGATTTTAGCACCGAGTTGCTGGTCGCCTCCCATGGGGCCGCTGAGTAACTTAGTGACTTCCAACCCAGAGGTTTTTTCAATGAGGTGACCGGTTGTTCCTGTTGCATAGAGTTGGTGCATAGCAAGTTTATCCAGGTGCCCCTGACACCAGCTGACCATAGCCTGTTTTTTGCCATCATGCGCGACCAGTGCGATGCGTTTTTTAGCCGGAATGACCTGCGACTTGGTATCCATACTTACCTCATAATAATAAGTTAATTGCCAGTGCGACGAAGATAAAGGCTGAGATCCTGTCTATCCAAATCGGTGCACTGGGATGAGCGCGAAAATAGCCGGCGATTTTATCGCCGCTGTAAACATACACACAATCAATGGGAAAGGCCAGAATTGGATAGAGTAACCCGAACATGGCAAGCTGCACTGTGGTAGACGTTGTCAGGCTTTGATCCACAAATTGAGGAATGAAGGCAATAAAGAATAATGCCACTTTGGGGTTGAGCACTTCTGTCATCATAGCCTGAAACATGACATTTTGTTGCTTCTTATTGCTGACATGAGGCTTTTCTTCGTCGTTGTTCTCTGGCCGAGACAGAGTGTCTTTGAAAGTGCGTACCCCCAGGTAGGCAAGGTAGGCCGCACCTAGGTATTGTACTGTGGTATAGGCGGTTTCTGAGGCCTTAAGGATAGCCGACAAACCAATCACTGCAAACAGTGTATGGACTACTCCCCCCAGCGCAAAGCCAAAAGCACTTTGCATTCCGGCTGTGCGGCCGTTGGTAAAGGTCTGAGCCATTAAAAAGGCATTGGAAGGGCCTGGGGCAATGGCAATAATAAAGCTGGCAAATAAAAAAGAGGCGAGTAATTCCGGGTTTAGCATGACGGGCTCTGTTCAACATAATTGCACTTAGTGTAACCAGCTTAAATAAAAAAACCTATAAAAAATGCGGGCATACGCCCGCATAAAAATTGGTTATTAATTGGTTGGGGGATACCAACCAGGCTCAGTGCAGCGAGATAGATGGGCACGCAGGGTGCCTGTGTGTCTCGTCATAACACCAGCAGGTCAGTATCAGAACACAACAGTCTGAGTTGCAGAGCAAGCAGATGTGCTGTTTTGCTCGCAAACCTGATAAGTGTAGCTACCGCCACCTTTACCACTGATGCTATCTGTGTAGCTATTATCGTTGCTGGTTGTGACAATCTTGCTACCATTTCGGAAAATATCGACCTGCGAGGTAGAGGCACCTTGCCAGTTCAGGTCAACATATTTACTGCCTTTTGATTTGTACCCGTTGGCTGTGAGTTGCAGGTCGCCACCATTACCGCCACCGGCACAGCCATTGGCAGTCAGATACGCATCTGCATCTGCTGCTTTAACAATGCCGTAGCCAAAGTACACGTCTTTACCAGCCGCACCACTATCTTGTGCCGTTGCTTTGAGCGCTGCACGAATTTCCTGGCCAGTACACTCAGGGTGGTTTGACCAAACCAGGGCTGCAATACCTGACACGGCCGGGGTTGCCATTGATGTGCCGCTCATCAGACCATAATCCGCTGTGCCAATCACAATGCTTGCGCTGGAAGATGCCAGCAGGGCTGTGCGGTCTTCAAATGCCGCGCCAATTGCCGGGATGCTTGTGGTGTTGGTATCACCCAGCGTGCCGTAAAGCATGCCCGCTTCATTATTAATGATGATGGCGCCGACACCACCTGAATTTTCACAGTTGGCGACTTTGTCATGGAAAGAAATATTGCCCCGATCGATTAGGCACACTTTGCCATTTGCCGAGCTGTCGGTCGCTTCTGCTGTGCCCATGAAATATACTGACGAAGAAACGCTGCCACTGTTTTCCATCGCAGATGAAGCAAACGCTGCACCATCAACGCTCAGGCTCGACGATGTTGCAAGACCTGCAGGGTACGTAGACAGAGTGTCAACGCCACCGGCGGTGACTTCAACGCAGATAGTTTCATCTTGACCAGCATTTTTACCTTTGCCACTTTGACAGCTTGGGAACTGAGAAAAGTCAGCAATGTTATTGTCGGCATCATTTGCACCCACCATCATGACTGACGGGTAACCCGCCGGGTAAGAGCGGACATTGTTACCATCGTTACCAGCAGCCGCAACGACCAGGCCGCCCGCATTATTAAAGCTTTCGAAAGCATTTTCTTCGGTGCTGTTTGCACCACCGCCACCCAGGCTCATGCTGATGATATTGGCACCCGCCTGACTGCACAGGTTTGCTGCGTGAGCCAGATCTGAGGAGTAACCCCAGCCTTCTGCATTGAACACTTTGATGATGTGCATGTCTACACCCGGTGCCATACCAATCACACCAATGTTATTGTCCGCAGCGCCCACGGTCCCCGCCACGTGCGTGCCATGTGGACCACCATGCTCATACCAGTTACCAGTACCCGAGTCATTATCTCCTGTGATGTTGCCCCAGATGAAATCCGGGTTGGACATATCCAGACCTGAGTCGATGACGCAGACTTTCATGCCAGCATTAGCATCAAAGGTCACCTGGTTTGCCTGCGACTGATAATAGGCGTAAGGGGCAACCTGTTGCTGCATTGGGTCGCCGGCATCATCATTATATAAACCCATCAGTTGACGCTTTTGGTCCACTTCTATCAATTTGATATGCGGGTTGTTTAGCAATCCCTTAACTTCACTGAGCTCTTTGCCGCTAAATGTGGCGGCGAGGAAGCCATCACCGTCTATGTGCAGCTGTGCGCCCACCTTCTGTGCTAGTGCTTTGACTATGCCCTTTTTATTGTTATCAACCTGGATGATGAATCTGTCTTCGGTCGCCTGAGCTGTTGCTGTGGCACATAAACCTGCAAGTAGGAGTGACGTCGTAAACTTGTTGAATTTCATTATTATTATCTCTTGGTTTTAATTATTTTAACTTGGTTACATTGCTAACTATTGGTTAACGCATATTAAGATAGACGTAATATTGCGCTAACGTAAAGAGAAATTATCCACGCTGTTGGAATTTATAGGAATGAATTATTCTTTATTTATAATTAAATAATATTAGCGGAAGTCTGGATATGCAGAATTTTTTATTCTTTTATAATAATGAAAATTGGTATCATTATCTATTTTGTGACTAATATGAGGATAATGATACCAGGTTCGCGGGGTATTGATCAGGTAGGGTTATGCAAATTATCTTTGCAACGACTGAACAGTAAACATAAGAAAGGCAGTCCGATGAGCATATGCATGGCTAGCTGCTCCGGAGCGGGTAACGCCAGTGGCTGGCTGATCATCGCTAATAGCCCGGCGCCACTCATTTGCATAACTCCGATCAGCGCGGAAGCTGTCCCGGCCTGATTGGCAAAAGGAGCCAGGGCATTGCCAGCGGCAGCCCCCAGCGTAAAGGCAAAACCGATAGAGGCGATATACATAGGTAACAGATACGCCAGCGGGTGAGTTTGCGGTGTGATTAACAACAAGATCCCACCAAGGGTAAATAAACTCAGGCCAAATCTCAGTGCCTGCTGCGAGTTACGTTTAATGAAGTGGGGCGCAGTAAAACTGGCTGCAATACTAATCGCGGCGTTGATGGTAAACCACATGGTAAATTCCTCAACGGGACGATTAAGCCCGGTCATGATCCAGCCCGGAGCGCCGACGACAAAGACCAACATAGCTGCCATGCACACCATAGTAATGCTGGCGTTGAACATAAACTGGGGACTACTCAGCATGGGATGGAAGCGGCGAAAATCAAGTAAATGGCCAGAGTAGACGGTGGTGTCGGGTTTCGTTTCCCGGTACAGTGCGAGCACCAATACCAGACCAACTGCGGCAAAGCCCGTCAGAAAAGTAAAGTTACTGCGCCAGCCAAACTCTATGGTCAGCCAGGCACCCAGGATAGGAGCCAGTGCTGGAATAAAGCAGACAATGCCGTTAAGGTAGGTGATCATCTGACCACTGCCTTTATGACCGAAACTATCCCGTACAATTGCGAAGGCGCTGACAAAGGTGGCACAAGCCCCCAAGCCCTGCAATACACGAGCAAGCATGATCCAGTGCCATTCATCCAGCAAGGTGGCCAGCAGCGCCCCAATGCCGAATAACAGAATGCCGGACAAAGCAACCGGGCGTCTGCCATATTTGTCGGCGAGCGGACCGGCAAGTAGTTGTCCAAGGCCCACTGCTAACATATAAATACCCACTGTTTGCTGAATACGGGCCTCGCTGACGGCCAGGTCTTGTTGCATATTGACGAATGCGGGTAAGTACAGATCGATCCCCAGTGGACAAAACACCACTAGTAGAGCGAGTATAAAAATCAATAGTTTGCTGGTTTTTTGCTGCATGCTGTCTCCTTATGGCGGGTATTGTAGGGAACCTAAGAAAAAAAGACAGGACAAAGCGCCGGAACAAGAAATTTTTTATTGCTATGCCCGGATGGCATTAAAATACGCTATGTAAATGGTAGCCAGGAAAGTGTGAGTGGAACCGTGTTGGTCATGTTGTTTGTTGAAGTGAGGGCAATAAGAAGGAAAAATACGGTACTAGAATATTAGTCCGTTTGCTGCGTCTGACGCATTTTTGGTTAAGTTAAGTGGTTTGAGTGCGGCAGTAGCACTGCCGCGATTTAATTAGCACCAGCAAGTATGGTCGCTTTTGCCACTTAGACGATCACAAATGTGCCCGGTTGGGAGGCATGCTCTCGGTGGTGAGCTCTCACCGGCGCCGCCAATTTGAGGTGTGGCTTGATTGTCCAGCAGCATAGTGTTGTCTAGATGTTTTAGTTGTTTCTTTTTAAGTGCTAGTTTCATATTCATATCCTGTTGAATTATTTTTGTTTTAACAATGGGTCAACTACAAACTACCTGAAATAATTTTTGTTTGTCAACTGCTTTTTTGTAGTGCACAAAGCATGCTTACGCTGACGCCTTTGTGTTATGTATGGCGTGGTAATTTGCAGTTAGGCCGCACAAATGCTCTGGGTAGAGTTTTTGATTTCGTTTGCAGAAACAAGTGTTTTCGCGGTGCAAATGCGTTCTTCTGTGTTGTCTATCTCATTGCCACGGGGGCATCTGCCACCTGCAACATTTGCTGTCATCAGTACGGGCAGATGCGCAGTGTCCTTAGAGAGCATTTTGATTTGGTTTTTATTCTTTTCCTGTTGTTATCCGCGCTGGGTAGGTGGGGGTTTAGTCAGGCTATGGGTGTCTGAAACCAGAATGCTCTGCCAATGTCGCCTCGGAGCCGGGCTGCCGGATTGCTGAGGTTCACCGAATCGGGCAAAAAAAACGGGTAATTCTGACAGGCTTAGACTGGCTGCTAAAGCTTGCCTGGCAGTATCGTGTTGCACAAGCACACTGATTGGGTGCAGAGCCCATCCCCACTGTTGTAGTTTAAGCCATAAAGCACCTAATCCTAAGCCCGCACGAAAAAGCGCTTCATCGCCTTCTTTACTCATATTTAGCGACAGGTAGTGCGGCCCGGCTTCAACCAGTTCAGCAAGACCTTGAGCCATTTTGGTTGGCAATCTGAGCAATTTGTTCAGGCCACTCAGGTAAGGGTGAAAGGCGACTTTAAAAAAGGTTTTGAAACCGCCAGAAACCGGCCCAAACAGATTGTGCAGGTAAAAGCCGTCCTCGTACTGGCGTTTTTCATCAAAGCGAATATAGCTGTAGGTTTCGCGCCATGCGGCTTTGTTTGCAAAATCAAGTCCGGCATAAGTTTGCGTCAGTTGACTCAGCGCTTTGCCATGGGTTTGCTGGTAATAAATCCCGAGTGTCACCGGATAGGGTTTTAGCACCGAGCTTAGCTCGTTACGCTGTAGTTCACTAAGCGTCGTGTTGCAGTAGGCTGAACGTACGGTATGACGCTGTTGTAGTTGCTCAGATAAAGCGGCAAATGCAGTTGCCTGATGCGCCTGCTCAGGTCCAGGCATAAAGCGGATGAGCGCTCTGTCTTCGCCCGCCAATACTTGTTGCTCTTGCTCATCGCACCAGCGCCAGTGCAGCTGATACCCGCGCAGGCATATCAGCTGCTCAAGAAAGTGGAAGAAAATACCACAGCTGAGCAGCATTTCCCGCTCTAATGACGGCAGACCGGTGAGTTTACGGCGGTTGTCTATGGCCAGGTAGCCACAGTGTATTACGGGGTCGAAGTGAACGGCCCAGGGCTGGCAGTTGTGTGAAGACGGGGCGAGTCGTGCCAGTGCGACAGCCTCTGCCAGTGTCTGTTCAAATGCAGTGTGTGTCATGATGGTTTTCCATTGTGTAAAGAGAGTATGGGGACGACCTCCTGGTCGCTCGCAATACAGACGGCACAGCAAAAATAGAGTGTTTGCCAGAGCCAGTAACTGACAGGTGCCAGCGTATCATTTTTGCTTGTTATGCGTCCGTATGAGGTGGCACCTTGGCTTGCATATTGCTGGATGTGGATAGTACGTAAATCAAACGGCAGGCCCCGGCCATGGGATTTGAGATAGGCCTCGCATAAAGACCATCGCGTGGTTTGGGGGATTATGTCGGCCAACACCTCGTTATGGTGAAACAGACGCTGCTGGTTGGTGACAGAAAAGCGGCGATAAACCTGAATGTCGATACCAAGAGGAGCGGGGGCAGTGGCGACAGCATACCAATTATGGCTGTGGCTAGTAGACACAGGCTGAGCAGGTTTTCCCTGGCCCTGGTCGCCATAAGGTTGCCCGTACTTTGTATGATTGAGCCTGACTGAGGGGTTGGCGCAGGCCCTTTGTAGTGCGAAATTGGCCAGTGCCCGGCACTGCTGCTTGACAGCAAGTCCCTGGCTCAGACGAGCGCGGGCGGATAATAGAGCGTCGGTATACTGCCTGATGTACAAAATGGGCGAGACAAGTGTCTCTCCCTCAGGCGTAATACAGTGCTCAGTGATCACTGCTGATAACCCTGTGCGATACGCTCGCCTTTAAACTCCTCGACGACTTCGGCCATCTCGTCAAAGCGACTGACCAGACTTTGGAACAGCGGGGTGGTCATATCTTGCTCAAACGCCTGCTCGGATTCTAAGTAGATGGTTTCTACAAAGTGGAACGGGGCATCTGCCTCGGCGGACGCTTCAAACACCGCGAAGGCTTTGACTGAATCAAGCTGTTCGCAGGCCTTGTAGTCCGTGGTTTCGACCCAGTCGCGAAAGGCGCCCAGGTGCTGAATGTGCTTAAGGCGAATTTTGTGTACGATAAGTTTCATAATGATTCCTGTGAATGAGCGTGTATTAAAGTCAGATGATAATTGATGCCGCCGGTCCCAAAGGCATTGATGGCTCCAATGCGCTGTTGGGTGTCCAGCAAGGGCCAGGGTTGCGCCTGTTGTGGCACCTCAGCCGGAATGTTTTCGAATGGCAATGCATCATTGAGCTCCCCCAGAATTGGGGTCGGTGGCATGCAGCCATGTTCCAGCGCTGCGAGCATTTTTGCCAGGCTAATGGCGCCGGCACCGGCAAAACAGTGGCCAAAGTTATATTTTCCAGACCCCAGATAGAGGGGGGACATGTGTTCACGACGATAGGCTGCACAGAGTGATTCCAGCTCAGCCTGGTCGCCGAGCGTGGTGCCAGTGCCATGGGTTTCAAGATATTGTACTTGTTCCGGGTTGACCGATGCCAGTTGTAAGGTTTTATACATGGCCAGTGCCTGCCCTTGTGGGTCGGGCGCGGTCATAGAGCGACTGTCGCAGGAACCTGAAATGGCATCAACATGGGCAATGGCATTGGGTGCGTCCGATTTAGCCTGCAGGACAAACAGACCACCGCCATCCCCAGGGGTGAAGCCATCGGCCCCCTTAGCAAAAGGCCGAATGCGGGTAGCTGAGAGCATCATCTGTGCGCCGCACAGCACCAGATCTCGCTCTAATGTGGCAGTTTCAATCCCGGCCAGCACAATGCCGTCATAGCGTCCGGATTGCAGCCCTCTGACAGCATTGTGCAGTGCGGCCATAGAACTGGCACAGGCCGCCTCAATGGCGATACAGTCGGCATGTGGGATCTTCAGATGCTCTGCCAACAACCGGGCACCCCCTAATCCTGTTGCGCCATACCAGCTCCAGCGATTGATTGGCGGTGGCGTGGGTTGAGGTAAATGTGTCGGGGCTGCTGGTAACTGATCCCACAGTGCACACGCGCCTAATTGACGATCGGCATTCAGAGACAGGTTACATGCCAGGATCACTGCCGGGCGTTTGAATTCCCCAATCTCGACAGACTCTGTGGCGTTCAACAGCCGCAGTTGGGACACATCCAGGCGCGCTTTTTTGGCCGGCATCATAGGTTTATTCAGGACCTGGTCGCACGGATTATGGCTGTCAAAGCTCATTGCTTGGTCTATGTAGGTGCTCAGTTTCTGAGGGGTTGCCCTGACAAATGCCGATGCATTGAGTTGCTGTGCCGATTGCGATCGCAACAGGTCATCCCCATTGGCCAATGTTTGCCAGAAACGGGCTTTGTCGTCACCCAGTGCAGTGATGGGGCAATATTGAGTGATTGCCACCTGGTCGTCACTCGCGTCGGTGTCTTCGTGTGATACAGCCTTATTTATTTGCCAGTGTGGTCCAAAAGTTGCGGCGCCGGCACAGTGAGTTTCCTGGCCCAGGTGCATCTCAAGTAACTGATAAAAGACCTGACTTGCACCGGCGAAATAGCGCGTGGCTTCCTGCTCTGTGGCTGTGGTGGTGATAGTCCCTAGCTGCATCAGTACCGGCCAGCCTTGTTGTTCGGCCGTGGTCACAGGGCAGACCACCAGAGAGATGGCACCTTCGAGCCAGGGTTGCTGAGTTGAAATGCCCTGATGATGGAGAATTTCAGCTTGTGGCTGGTGGTGAAAGCATTGAATACTGGTGAGGACAGCGAGCTGGCTGTCTGCATAGCGAAAGTTGTCCTGCGCTGCCTGTAACAGACGCAAACCGCCAAGATCACCGCCATCCAGGGTCTGGCATTTCCCTCGTGTGTGGGCAAAATGTGCTATCCGGGCGGGTATGGTTGAGGCCATTTCTCCAACCCGATCGTGAGAGGTGGCCCCAAAGGTACCTGCCAGCGCCTGCTTGTACTCATCGATGCGCATTTGCGCACTGTCAGTATCAGCCAATTGTTCACTCAAAGTCCGCAATGCAGTTACTTTGGTGGCATTACGATAAGCCGCGTCACTGGCCATATGTGTTGCACAGAGTTGATCGCAATGATCGCGCAGCGTTTCACTGAGGGTCAGCTGGCTCAGCGCTTCTTCAGCAGCAAGCAGTGCCATTCGGGTTTCGCGACTGACCGCCTTGCGAAACAAGGGGGGAATAGAAAACTTCTTGTAATCAAAGCTATCGGTGTGCACTTGCCCACCTCTGAGTGGCTCAGCAGCGACCGACCAGCCAAACGGATGAGTAAACTGACTCGGATTGAGTGTCCCCTGTTTTGCCAGGTCAGCAAAGTTCATGCCGTTGGGCAAAGCACAGCCGATCCCGACTATGGCTAAAGGGGAAGTAGGGGGTCTGCTCATAATACGCCTCTCATAATTACATCAGCTCAGCCAGTTGTTTACGGTCAACTTTGCCATTGGCATTGAGTGGTAGCTGTGCTGTGACTATCACTTTGTGTGGCAACATATAGGCTGGCAGTTGCTGTTTTAAAAATTGCTTTAATACCAGTAGCGAGGGTTTTTCTGCACCATCTTTGAGAACGATCACGGCAATAAGCTGATGCTGCTGTTCGCCCAGCGAGAGATGTAATGCAGCTTGATCTATGGCCGGGTGCCGATGCAGCAGCGATTCGATTTCGCCTAGCTCAACCCGATAACCGTTCAGCTTAACCATATCGTCGATGCGGCCACGATAGATGAGTCCCGCCTCGGTCAGTTCAACCAGGTCGCCGGTCGCATGACAGTTTTGTTGGTGTAGTGCTGTGGCTCTGGGCAGGTCCACATTGGCATAACCCGGTGTAACACAGCGTCCGCCAATAATGAGCTCGCCACACTGGCCCAGGCTTTCAGTCAGTGGTGTCCTCTTTCCTGTATCATCTTCCAGCCAGCCTTTTAATTCGGGTAGCAAGGACCCGATAGGCAGATGACGCAGCCCGTCCAGCTGGGGGCGGTTAACTTGCCAAGCTACGCACACATTGGTTTCGGTTGGGCCGTACCAGTTATGCAGCGCGGTACCGGCGGGCAGGCAAGTGATCAAGCGTTGCAATGCCGCCACGGCAAATGGTTCACCAGCAAAAATGACCTGCTTCAGGGTCGCGGTGCAATGACTGTTCAGTTCTCCACTGCGTACCATCATAGACAGGATTGAAGGCACACTGTACCAGATACTCACCTGATGCTTCTTGATCCCGCTGATCAGGGCCAGGGGATCTTTTTGTTCCTGTTCAGTGATCAACCACACACAGGCACCGGCGCGCACGGTGGCAAAGAGGTCGAAAGTACTTAAGTCAAAGGCAAAGCTGGCATGGTTGGCCAGGATGTCTTCGTTGTCAATGCAAGTTGTGTGCGCCGCCCAGTCAATGAAAAAGTCCAACATGTCATGACTGATCTGCACCCCTTTGGGCGTGCCAGTAGAGCCCGAGGTATAAAGGACAGCGGCAAGCGTGGTATCCCGGTACTGACGCAAACGTGACATGTATGCGCTCAGGTCTTGCTCGTAGTCGCTGCTATGGCTCAGGCTATCGAGTGTATTCAGCCAATCCTGGTCGAGTACTAATGCAGGTTTTGCTGCAGAGATAATACGTTCAACCCGGGCTTCAGGCTGGCTGTAATCAATGGGAATATAATGGTTTCCACTGAGCCAGCAGGCGTAGATGGCGGCAACAGTGTCAGGATGCTTTGGCAGGTTTAACAGCACCGGTGCCTGATCCAGTCCCAGTGCGCACAATGCATTGGCTATCTGGCAGGCGCGTGCAGCGAGTTGGGCATAATCCCATTGCTGATCGGCACAGATCAGCGCCGTTTTATGCGGGGTCTGCTGAGCATGGCTCAGCAGGTTCAGTGCAAAACGGGCTGATGACGGAATTTTCGTCATACTCAGGCCTCCGCCAGTCCCGCTTTAACATCCTGATTGAGTGGGACGCCTACTTCCAGCGCGCCTTCAACCAAAATACGATAGGCCTCATCCAGGTCGGCCTGAGTGTGTTCGCTGGTGATGCTCAGACGTAATCGTGCGTCGCCAACTGCCACGCCCGGGAAGACCACGGTCTGACAGTACAGGCCTCGGGCACGTACAGCACGGCCAAGCGCCAGCGTTTTAGCATCATCACCGACAACCACAGGCACAATGGCAGAATCAGAGTTTTCCAGATCAAAGCCTGCCTGTAATAACAGATTGCGGAAGTAATAAATATTGTCCCACAGCTTGGTCAAACGCTCTGGTTCGCGCAACATCACATCGATTGAGGCAATCACACCGGCTGCAACATGGGCTGGAATGGTTGCGGCAAAGACATAAGAGTTAGAATAGAAGCGCAGGAATTCCACCACATCACCATCACCACAGACAAATCCGCCGAGACCGGACAAGGCTTTACTCATGGTACCTAACTCCAGATCAACTTCGCCTTTCATATTGAAATGCTCTGTGGTACCGGAACCAGTTTTACCCAGTACGCCAGTTGAGTGGGCATCATCAACCAGCACGCGTGCGCCATAACGCTTAGCAAGCTTAGTCAGACGCGGCAAGTCGACGATATCACCGTGCATACTGAAGACGCCATCGGTGACGATCAGCTTGCCACCGGGATGGTCGGCATACTTGGCCAGTGATTTTTCCAGGCTGTTCAGCGAGTGATTGTAAATTTTGCGCTGGGCACCTGCCAGTTTACAGCCATCGGTGATACTCATATGGTTAATGGCATCGGTAAAGATCAGGTCATGTTTAGAGGTCAGTGCAGAAATACAGCCCAGGTTAGCCGAGTAACCTGAAGGGTAAACGATGCAGGCTTCACGGCCTTTTAGTTTGGCCAGCTTACGTTCCAGTTCTAGATGTAGCACGTTACTGCCTGCAATGATCCGACAACCGGTATTGGTTGCGCCATATTGAGCTGCGGCGTCTTGGATCGCCTGGATCACTTCCGGATGATTCGACAAACCCAGATAACTGTTGGAGCCAAACATCAGAAATTCGCGACTGGTGCCAGTGACTTCATCGAACATAACGGCGCGATTTTTACAGGGCGTTTCCAGCGGCATACCATACCAGTATAGTTGCTGCGCTTTTTTCTTGTCGTAAAAGGATTTGAACTCACGGGCCTTGTGAAACAGATCGCCGTGCTGGATCCCGACAAAGTCGCGCATGGTGCGGTTATCGCCATCATCACTGTCGATTTGATGTTGCACGTCTTCACTGCGGGTCGCAGGGTTGAGCAGTTCGTCAATTAAGGGGTTTTTGGTGACCAGCTCATCGGCCCACTGTGTGCCTTTTTCTTCAACCAGTAGCTTAGCAAAAGCCTGTTCCAGTTCCGCCAGGGTTTTACAATTCGGGATGCTCAGGTTGTCTCTCAGTCCCAGTGCTTTTAGCAGCTCGCCCTGTGCTGAAACCACGGTGACTGAATCTATCCCCAAGTCACTTTCAATTTCGGCATCCATACTCAGCTCCGTGGCATTGTAGCCACTGAAACTGGCAAACACAGTAATCACTTGTTCGCGCAACCAGCTGTGTGCATTTTGCTTACCATCACTGCTTCCTGTTGTTTTGGTTTCACTGAGGTGAAATTCCTGTGCGGCGATTTGCTTAACCGCGTCAGCGATACAGTGAATGTTCTGAATGGACAGGGGGTTTTTGAGTTGCAACTGCTTGGTCAATGCCGCGGTGACTTCGGCCAGCGCAATAGAATCTATCCCGAAGTCGTTCTCCAGGTGGCTGGTCAGATCCAGAGTATTAGCAGGGTACTCAGTCAGTTCAGTAAAGGTCTTCAGAACTTCCTGTTGCAGAGTTTCCATAATATCCGGGTTTACTTTTGGGTTTGTGGCACTCATATCAAGCCTCCTTATGCTTGCTCTGTTTGAAGGCGTTCAACCAGGGTGACCATGGCATCGACTGACGCAAAGTTGCCTGGGTGGATCTCCTGCATACCTATGTTTAACTGGGTTTCTTGTTTGAGGTAATCGACCAGGTCAAAAATGGCCGCCGAATCAACGATATTCAGCTCAAACAAGGGGGTCTGCGACTCAAGGCCGTCTTGCTCGCCGTCGAGAAACTGTTCGGCGATATGCTCTAGTAATTTAGTGACTAACATCCTGCTACTCCTTCTGTTCGTGTCTGATCAGGCTTTTTCGCCGACAATCAGGGTCCGTGGCCCGGGGATCTCTAGAATACGGGCATTGCTGAATCCGGCTTCATGGAAACGCGCCAGATATTCTTCACTGCTGCTTTCAATACCGCCGTCGGTGGATACCAGCATGTTTAATGACAGCAAAGCGGTAAACTCTGGGCCTGACTTGTCATCATTCAACGGGGTTTCTGACGCAATAAAGCGGCCACCGGCAGGCATGGCGTTATAGATATTTTTGAGGATGGTGACCTGGGTTTCTGGCGCATAGTCATGCAACATCCAGCCAAGGTGGATGAGATCATAGTTGCCAATTGGCAGGTTGCCGGCGATCACGTCGCCTTCGACCACCTCAATGCGGTCGCCGTAGCCTTGCTCACCCAGCTTATCTCGTAAAAAAGCCGACGCCTGCGGCAGTTCACAGATCGCCAGCGACACGCCCGGGTGTGCATTGGCTACGGCAATGGGTAAGGTGCCAATGCCACTGCCAATATCTAAAAAGGAGTGGTGTTGCGAGAAATCATAGTCTTTAACAAAGCCTTCGATGAACGGTGCGGCAAATTTACCCAAAAACTCCTGAAAATCAGCGACGTCATCTGGGTTTTGATACAAGATGTCGAACCAGCTGCGGTTGTCACCAAAGACGGCTTCACGCTGATTGGTGTCACTCTTCACGGCGCTGCTTAGCTCGCCCCACAGCGGATACAGGAAGGTGTCGATATGACGACCCAGCCAGCCCAGCCACATGGGTTCATCACTTAACAAAAAGGAATGGTGTTGTGCTGGTAATTGATACAGGTCATCTTGTTTGGTGAGATAACCCATGGCGTGCAGCGCAATCAGCATTTGCTCCGTTGAGCGTAGCGGCGCGTCGATTTTGTCGGCCAGTTGTTCAGCGCTCAGGTCGGTGTCGCGAAAATGGTCAAACAGTTTGAGTGATAATGCAGCGGTTACCGCTTTGGCCTGAAAGAAGCCCATCATATGGTTAACGACATCTTGTTTGTTGAGAGTCATAAGTAATCCTTATCAATCATGTATTACGTTTAGGGTCGGGCCTGCTCGGCTGCGCGACCCGTTTTCCTTAGTCTAAAAAGGTCGAAAGTTCTTCGCAGACACTGGCGAAGGCGCTGACGAAGCGGTCAATCTCGGGTTTGCTGATCACCAATGGCGGCTGGATCCGTATCACCGTTGAACTGTTGGCAGTAACAAAGGTGAGGATCTGATGATCCAGGCAGAACTTAGTGACAAACTTCAGGCAGAACATTTCTCCCAGTGTTTGTTCCATGCGTGTCATGGCAGCTTGCAGATGCTCCCGCACCGGGTCGGGTAAGAATTTCCAGGTGCTATGCCAGTCACCCGGCAGACGGGTGGCAAACTCTCTGGCAGAAGCCGCAACAGCGCCGTCAAAGGTCTGTTCAAACTGGATCCCCAGCATCAGACCCTGACCCCGAATTTCGGCGATAAAGGGGTACTGGTCGGCGATGGTTTGTAGTTCAGATTTAAAATAGCTGCCCAGCTCATCAGCACGGGCTGCCAAATCTTGCGCGACTATCTCTCGCAGTGCAGTGAGTGCGGCGACAGAAGCCAGGTTACCGCCGCCAAAGGTGGAGGTATGGACTAAGAAGCGATCTGAGGTACCGTAGGCACGCTGCCAGACATCGCTGCGACACAAAGTGGCGCCAATGGGCAGTAAACCACCGGACAGTGACTTGGACAGCATCAGCACGTCAGGCTCAATGCCTTCCCATTCACAGGCAAAGAGTTTGCCGGTGCGGGCCAGGCCAGTCTGGATCTCATCCACCATCAGCAAGGTACCGGTATCGCGACAGATCTGTTGCACTGCGCTCAGGTATCCGGCTGGTGGCACGTGGACACCGCCTTCCCCCTGAATGGGCTCCAGCATCAATGCACCCACATCGTCTCTTTGCAGAGCTTCGCGTAAAGCGTCGAGGTCGGCAAAGGGTACTTCGACCATGGCCTGGATCAGCGGCTGGAAGTATTTACGGTGTTTTTCCCGTCCTGTGATAGACAAGGCACCGAGTGTTTTACCGTGGTAGCTGTTTTTCAGATACGCAATGCCTGGCTTGCCGGTGGCGGCTTTGGCCAGTTTAATGGCGGCTTCTACGGCCTCTGTTCCTGAGTTACTGAAAAACACGCGTCCCATCTCACCGGGAGCCAGGTGACAAAGGACCTCAGCCAGTTTGGCGGTGTGCTCCGGCACGGATATATACTGAATGAAATTGGGACCTTGCTCATCCAGGAAGGTTTTGACTGCCTGGCTGACGGCGCTGGGATTGTGACCCAGATTAAGGCAGCCGTAGCCCGCGACCATATCGAGATAGCCTGTGCCGTCGTTATCGTAGAGCATGGTGCCTTGTGCCTTGCGGAACACATTGTCGCAGCGTTGTTGTTTTAAAAACTCCACCATCATTGGGTTAATAAACTGGTGGTGGCGGTCCAGCGTGTCTTCTTTGGCCGGGTCCTGGGCAATGATGTTGTCGATAAAGGTCAGACGCTGACTGGTGTCGCCCTTGTCGATGGCATAGATGTCCTGATGATAATAGCGCTTCAGGTTGGTGACATGCTGGCGGTCAATACGTTCCCCAAATGAGGCAAGTGGATAGGCATAAAAGCCATGTTTCTCAGCCAGCTCACCGATTTCAAGCACTTTGACCGGTTCCAGATAACGGCCCAGAGAGTAATTCTCCCGGCGCTGCTCCAGGGCCAGGATAATGGTCTCGGCCATACACCCATTGAGCTGCTGTTTAATGGTGACATTCAGTGACTCGCCTCCCAATTTGACTGCATCAGTGGCTGTGACACAGCCACCATCGATGATCAAAATGTCATCGCGGGCAGGACGGGCATCGACATTGACGTCGCGTGGCAGTGCCACATCGATGAAAATGGAACCAGGTTGTAGCTTGGCTACATCAATCACGCCACCGGCTGAGGTGGCACCGGCAAATAATTTGCACTCGTCATACAGATCGTCCGGGTCGCCAGTCAGAGTAACTCGGTGGTGGTACTGCTCGGGCAGGTGACTGAGCATTTCCGCTTTGTCTTTGTGACCGGCGCGGTGCAGCAGTTTCAGGTTAAAGCCCTCGGCGAGCAGTAACCGGCTGAGTGCCAGGCAAATGGAACCCGGATAGCCCACGATAGCGACGGTTTCTTTTTCCGGATTGATGTCCAACCACTCTTTAATTTGCATCAGGGCTTTGTAGCCGGCATAGGTGGTCAGTGAATTCCCTGAGGTGATGGGAATGGGGGATTTGGCGGCTGTGGCTTCTCCACGACGACCAACTATCGAGGTAAATCCACCCAGGCCAACTAATTCAGCACCGTCGGCGACAAACTCTTCTACGCCCGCAACGACACGCTCAGCAATGGCTCTGGGATCGGCTATCATCTCCTCAGCGATCAGTGGCATGTATTTGATCATGCCCTCACAGGTTGCGCCGCTGGCGGACGTGATCTTGGCAAAGTTCATAAAGGGCACCAGGTTTGCTTTGCCCCATAGCTCGCGGTTATAGCCGGTATGCTGATCTTGGGTGTTACGTTGCAGTAGATCGAGCATTTTCACGTAACGTTTCAGGCCGACTGAGGTCGGGTGGGCGATAAATCCAAACTTCATGAGTTAACTTCCTGTGCTGGTGGCATGTCTGAGTCTGTGTTATGCGTAACGGGATCGGCACTGTCGCGTTGCCAGCCTTTGGCTGTGGCCAGAGAAATGCCATCCCCTTCATTGTTGTGGCCGAGGACCACAGAGAATAGGGTCAGCCGTTTTTGTGCCGTGAGTGCTGTGCGAACGGCAGTTTCGTCGAACTGGGTCAGGGTTTGCGCAGAAATATCAAAGTCGCCAATTTGTTGTTCAAATTGTGACTGCGCCAGGTTAACCAGGCGCATCTGGCGCGAGGTGCGATTAAACAGGATCCGCTCCTGATAAGTGTTAATGACTGACAGGCCACCATTGCAGAAATAAAACACACTGATGCTCTTATCGAGTAGCTGTGGGTGGGTCAGAATATTGTCGATAAATGCCGGGAGGATATCCGGCACTATGCCTTTGGCCCCGTCGCCGATAAAGGCAATGACATTGGTTGGGCTGGTGTAAGCCAGATAACCGCTGGCGAGCAGGGCATCGCCCATCAATGCTCGGCCATACCAGCCGGAAAAGCCGCGACGTGTTTTTGCCACATTGCGCACCGCAGAAATGCCACAGCGGCCAACATCGTACACCCCGGTGTAGTCATAGTCCTCGTGCTCGATTAAGTCTTCTATCACACGGTTAAGCTGACAGAAGAAATAGTTAGGCGACATGGGCAGACTGGGCAGTTTACTGAGTACATCAGATTGCGTATCCGGGTAAGCCATGATCTTAGCCATACGCCTGGCACGTAATGACTCACTGACATTCAGGTGCTTTTTGACCGCCTGCAGAAAATCGCGACAGCGCATGTGTAAATGCAGGTCAGCAAAGGGTGACAGATGGCTTTGTTCTTGGGTTAGCTGGACCAGATGAACCTTACGTTCAAGGCGACCATCGGAAAATGGTGTGGCTATCTGTGCGACACGGCTTTTGAGCATAAACAAACACTGTTCATCGGTGCTGTTAAGCTTGTCATTGGTATGAAAATAGTTGTAAACCCTCGGGGTATAACCATAAATAGCCAGGGTGCCGAGATAATTGTCGTTGCGCTTACCCTGATAGTATTTAGGGGCTGTGCCTGGGTGGGCGAGGCTGTCTACCAGTGCAATACCTGCTTGCTGGGCAATTTCATGGATCAGGGCATACTCGTCATCACTGACGGGCCCGAGTTGCCAGACCAATTTTTCAGGCCCGTGATTGATGAGGTCGATGGCCTGACGGAGTTCCTCTGTCATGATTTCAACAGGCTCATCGCTTGGGCTGGCTGGCAAGGCCTCAAGTGCTGGCAGGTCCAGCTCTATTGAAGATTCCAGCACATTTTGCGTTGCCAGGATCACCACTGGTCCCTGACCCTGGTGATAGAGACGATATACCTCAGCCAGATTTTCACCGATCTGCTCGATTTCATCCATATATACATAGGGAATGCGCTTAGCAGCCAATACATCGCGCATATCTTCGCTGGCCGTGATGGTGCCCTGAAAGCTATACCATTGACTCAGGCGATTTTCTGCAACGACGATGATCCCCTGCGCGGCGGTTTCTTTCAGATTCGCCAGCGTGCCTTTGAATTCGTCCATCATGCCAGAGGTGACGACCGCCAAAAATGGCATGCGGTAGAGTTGCCAGTTCGCCATGGCACCACAGGCAATTGCATGTTCATTTGGACCACGTAGCACCAGTGCGCCTTGTTGTTCGGCGTGGCGGTCCAGGTGACCGATCAAATTAGATACGACGGAGCCGGTATAATAAGACATCAGCCAGTGCTCTGGTGCTGTACGGGCAAAGAAGTTGATGAGCTGGTCGCCCAGGGTGTTGTGTAGCGCCAGCGAGCCGACAGGCTTGACCCGCCGATTGGCATAGTTCATTTCGAAAAAATCCATCCACAGACGCAATAGTTCGGTCTGGAATGTCGCCGGATCGGTACTGCGCACTATCTCTCTATATTGCTGAGGGAGGTAGCTGTAGGGCGTGCGCAGTGAGCGAATAAAGGTGACGGTCGAGAAGCTGGTATAAAAAGCAGGAATGCCGATTTTCTGCATCGCCCGGTAAAAGGCATCCAGGTCCCGGTCTATCTGATCTATGCTGTCGTCCTGAAACCCCATTGAGGTTTGATCATAAAACAGCATGCCGACCTGAAAATCGGGCTGCTCATTGAGCGCGTTACTGTGAATGACTTTTCCGGTCGCTTCAGCCAGGCTGGCACATTGGATCACCTGGATATTGATGGCTTTCTTTTGTCCCTTTAAAAAGTGGATGGCTTTGTCTCTCACTTCGTCATACAGCGAGCAAGGTACTAAAGACGGGTTTTTCAACGCCAGCTCTGATTGAATATGTACTCGGTTAAAGACGTACTCCCGAATGTCGCTGAGTACACTTAACCCGGTATGAAAGAATTGCTCATCTCGGGTTACGACAATTACACCCACGGTGATGGTATCCTGCTTTGCACCACTGCGCTGTGTCTCGGCTTGCCAAATATGCTCAAAGCCGGATGCGCTCGACTGAGTGCTTAATCCTGTAAT
This sequence comes from Pseudoalteromonas rubra, assembly GCF_005886805.2. NCBI lineage: Bacteria > Pseudomonadati > Pseudomonadota > Gammaproteobacteria > Alteromonadales > Pseudoalteromonadaceae > Pseudoalteromonas > Pseudoalteromonas rubra. The sequence goes on along the minus strand of NZ_CP045429.1, from coordinate 3,216,782 downwards.
GCTTGTCATAATTTATTCCTTCTGCTGCCTGCTAAAACTCGGTTCGTCATAAAAAACTGCACGCAACGACCCGCAACGGCGGCAGCACGCTACTTGCCGTTGTATTGTTAAGTTAAATGTTGAGATGCGGGCCTGTGGCCCGCGATGGATTAGATTATTCCCGCTGAATGATCACCGTGCCCTGATCTCCGTCGAGGATCAGCGTGTCGCCACTTTTAATCGCCTGGGTTGCACTGTGTAAGTTCACGACAGCCGGAATGCCAAATTCACGTGCCACAATACAGCTGTGAGATAGTGTGGACCCGATGTCCGTGACAACTCCGCTGGCGAGTGCAAATAAAGGCGTCCAGCTGGCATCGGTAAAGCGTGCGACCAAAATCTCTCCAGGCTCCAATTCACCAGCCTGTGCTTGCAGATCGGTAATAACCCGTGCCTTGGCGACTATCTTGCCGGGGCTGGCGGCCAGGCCACTCATCGAATCGCTGTGTGTTTGTGCCGTGGTCTTCATTTTTGGCGTATATGGGCCAATGATTGCCATTGGTGGCTCTTCAGCATGCAAGTTGAACAAGTGACTGTGGCGATTGGCATTGAGCAGAGATTCGCTGAATGCCTCAGCGGCCCCCATGCGTCCGGCGACATAATCACGCAGGCGGTTGAAATCGATATAAGGCAAGTCGGCTACTTTCGCCAGATTGTCTCGCTCCAGGCGCGACAGTACTTCAAGAATGATGCAGCGATAGAACCAGGTCTCTGTAATAAAGGTAGGGCGAGTCGCTTCACGGCGCTCTGCCATAACCCCATATAGTTTGATAATGGTCTTAAGTTTAAAGCGCGCACCGGCGGGTAAAGCTTTAAAGAGTTGCTCGCTGTCGGCTTCGCGCAAGCTTTCGGTCTCTTTGAGCTTCTTCTCCAGATCGACCGGGTGTTTCAGGTACATTTTCATGACCTGTAACAAGTAACTGGGATCGTCACGCCAGCGTGGAATACTCAATTCAAACTCCTGACGGCCACGGGCGCCAAATTCGAGCAAAAAGGCTTCAAATGGCCCCTGCCAGAATGGTTGCCCCAGCGGATGCGCGGGGAGGATGCTTACCAGTTCTTCAGCCTCAAAACGTTCAAACACGGCTTTTAGCTCAGGATTACTCTGAACCTGTTCGACAAGATCCAGGATCCCCCGTGTCACTTCTATGGTTCGCAGGTTGTTCATGGAGGCTTTAATGCGATTTTGCAGCCCTTCGCCTTGATCTTTGAAGTGTTCTTCACAGGTCTCAGCCAGTGCATCGTACAGCGCAAATGACTGTAAAAAGAAAGGCATGTAAGCGGCGCAGGAGTCCAAAAAGTAGGTGTCGATTCGGGTCAGCTCTTTGTCCAGCTCACTGAGTGACATACTGGGCAAATCCAGCGCCAAAAAGCGCTTCGTTTCGCTTTCGCGCAGTGCAATCATGTCATCCACGATTTTACCGGCATTGCGCATATTGTGAACTTGCTGTTTTAACCAGTGCCAGGCACTTTTCGCATAATCCCAGCCCTCTACACCAGGTCCATAAGGGTTACGGTAGTTGCTGAAATCGATATCTGACGTCGCATAGCGGGTGGTGAACTTCATCTCATCCCGGGTGGGCGGGCACTGGCGCAGCATGTGTGCGGAGCCGGAGATATTCAGATATACCTGACCCTGAATGTAGCCCATATAAACTTGCCAGTCGCTGATGTCAGCCAGGCCCATGGTTTTGATGGCCGGGCCATGAATGTGCTTCTGATAGAACTCACAAAATGACAGGCCGAGTGGGGTCATGAGTCCAGTGACGATTTCACCGGTGTCCATACGAGAAAAAAATGCCCCCTCTTTAATACGTTGATCCTGCTCCCAGGGGTTCGCATAAATGGGTTCTGCTTTACTGGCCTGAGTGGTGACCGGGCGGGCCTGGAGTAGCCAGATCTTGTCATCCTTCAGGGCCCACTCGATGTCCAGTTCGGTCTGATAGAGTGCCTGTGCCTGCTTAGCCAAAGTGAGCAACTGTGCGAGCTGAGCTTCGTTCAGGCTGGCTGACTGCTGTTGCGCCTCTGGCGTACTTAGCAAGGTAACCTGGCCTTGTGCGTTGCGCTGACAATATTGAGGCTTAACGCGGATCTCTTGTTGCAGCAGCTCACCGCTGTCTTTGTCGAGGATAAAGCTGTCGGTACTTACTTGTCCGGATACCACACCTTCACCCAGGCCCCAGCAGCTATCTATGACCACTTTATTGGTGTCGCCACTGAGCGGGTCCTGAGTGAACATGACTCCGGCAGCATCAGCATCCACCATAGTTTGTAACACCACGGCAATGGCGGTATCCGCAGCACTGCTGTTGCGATATCCGGCAGCACGTTCTGCCCACAATGAAGCCCAGCATGCGCGAACTTTTTCCATCACACTGTCGTTACCCTGCACATGCAGGTAAGTTTCGTACTGACCAGCAAAACTCTGGCTCTGGCCATCTTCGTCGAGGGCCGACGAACGAACGGCTATTTGTGCATTGTCGCCCAGTCCCTGATAGGCTGATGCAATGGCAGTACGTAACTGCTCAGGAATATCGGCACTGAGGATAGTATCTCGCACCTTATCCAGCTCAGGCGCACTGAGCAAGTCATCCGGCAATGCGGTGTTAACAAAGGTTTGATAGGCCTCTGCAGTGATGCAAAAAGCAGGTGGGACGGGCAGGCCTGCACGGATCAGATGATTCAGTGAGTGGCCTTTGCCGCCTAGGTGACCTAATTCCAGTTGTTCGTTGCCACTGAGGGCGACGACGAGTGATTGGCTCATTATACCGTCTCCTTATTACGCGAAATGGCGGTTGTATCCGTATGTTGTAATGCGCGTTTAATTTGTGTTGCAGCCTGTTTGCCGGCAAAGATGGCACTTTCAAGGTTACCTATCCCAACGCTGTCCTGATTGGCAAAGTGCACGCTAAAATGTGGTTGTGAGGCACTTTGAAATAGGCCGCTGGCCTGTTGCCCAATGACCGAAGTGACCAAGGCGTCAGGCCAGTACCAGATCTGAATGTCTTCAACGATGCGCGGGTCAACACCGATATTATTTAACATCAGTGAGATTTCGCGGTAGGTCTGCTGCTGCAATCCGGTAAAGTCGTTTTCTGCTGTGCGCCCTTGTCGTTCTTCGCGTGTCGTTGGTTTGAGCAAGGTCAGCACGCCGCCTTCGCTGCGGCTATCGCTGTCCATCCAGTTAGCGACCAGGCAGGTACCAGCTTTACACCAGGCGTACGGTTTCTCTGGGCGGTCGGGTTCAATCAGGTAACCGCCAAAGGAATGGCTGAGCACCGGGCGTGATAACAGTGCATTGGCGAGATAATAATCTTCGTGACGAATGGCTTTGATGGCCTTGATCTGGGTTTCTGGTAGCGTTGGGAGCCAATCTGTCACGTGATGCTTGGGCGCGGCCCAAATCAGCTTTTTGGCTTTGACCGAGATATTATGGTGCTGTACTTTGGCGGTCAGTTGCACGCTCGCTTCGGTATTGTCCAGATTGGTCAGTACCACATCGCTCAATAGTGTGATGTTCGTTTGTTTGTGCAGGTGGGCAACCAAAGCTTCGCTGATATGGCCATTACCGCCTGGTAGGGTGACTAAATTGCCACGCAGATAACCAACGAGAAAGTGCAGGCCTACGTAGGCCGAAACTTCATGGATATCCAGACACTCGACTCTGAGCGTGGTTGTTACCGCATTTTCAACCAGCTTGCCGAGCTTACGAGGTGGTTGTAAATGCGCTGGGAATGATGCGGTTTTTTCCGGCTCGAACAGATAACTGTATAAAGATAGGCAGTCCAGCTGCACCATTTCTTCTTTGCTCCAGCCAGTTTGTTCATGCCAGGGCACGTGTGGGAAGCGATCTGTAGTGGCAGCAAATTCGTCAAGAAACTGATACAGGTCAGCGAAGATGGGATCGCCCAGTTGCTTGGCGGCAACAACATAAGGCTTTCCAATCAAGGCGTTCAGCAGTAGCTGGCCTGTTAACCCCCAAACTGATGGTTTAAGCAGGTAGCTGGGAAATTTTATAAAGCCTAAAGTGATCTCATTGAGACACTTGAGCAGTAGAACTGTATCGAAGAAAACTAACGTATCTTCGGCATTGGTTTTAAATTTATTTTGCAGGTCCAGTTTAGTCAGCAGCTGATCCATATCTGAGCCTGGCACGGGCTGTTGGAAACACACCCCGGCAATCGGATGCGATAGTGAGCGATGACTGTTACAGCGCGCATTACCGCCGAAGGTGGGGCTTTTCTCCAGTACCAGTACACGCTCTGTGGTAAATTCGCTGGCGGCGGTCAGGCCTGAGATACCAGCACCTATGATGATCACGTCATACTCATCTGCCAGCTTCGGTTTGTCGGGTGACTTTGCTTGCGCTTTGGGTTTGGCAAAATCCTGGCTGGCAAATACACGTTTAGTAGCAGTACGGCGAAATTGCTGACGTAACATCGCCAGTGCTGCGATGATAAAAATGGCATCCAGCGGGATCACTTGTGGCTGAGAGCGATGCAGTAAGGTGATGAAGACTGCCATCATGACAAGCTGGCCGTAGATCACAAAGCGCGTCCAGCGTGGATTGAGCCATAACACCAGACCTGAGCCAAATAGTGCGATTGCGACAATTACATTGGTGATATCACCATGCTGGGCTAACAGATTACTGATCCCAGCATACCAGGTGCCCTGATTGGCTGCGGCTGCTTGGCGCAGAATGTCGGGGACATTTTCTAATTGTGGAAATGCTTTGGCCAGTCCGGCCAGCATATAGAGTACTGCAAAGATCCGTTGAACTAGCATGTTCAGGCTCCTCTTAAGCCAAGTTTTCGGGCGATGATCTCGCGTTGAATATCATTGGTGCCGGAGAAAATACGGCTGGGCAACGTATCCAGGAGCACCTGGACAATGCCCATATCCGCATCGATTGCAGCGCCACCAAAAGTGGCAATGGCATCCAGTGAAGACTGGACGGCGTAGTCCGAAATCAACAGCTTGCTCATAGCAATGTCAATCTCAGCATCTTGTCCCTGGTCGTATTTCCAGCCTGCGCGATAGAGCATCAGGCGACACTGCTCAAGGCGCAGTTTGATATCAATAATACGGTTAGAAACCGACTGAAAATGACCGATTTTTTTACCAAACTGCTTGCGCTCAGTGGCATAGTTCAGCGTGCTCTCAAGTAACCTGTCCAGGGCACCAACAAACAGTGCAAACAGACAGCCTTTTTCCCAGATCATAGAGTCATGAAAGATAGCGCCGCCAGCTCCTTCAAAACCGATGCGTTGTGATTCGTTGACAAACACGTTGTCAAAAAACACATCCCCCATCGGGCAACTGGCCAGACAGTCTTTAGATTGACTGGCACCAGTTGACAGCCCAGGCGTGTCCTTGGGAATGATGAAAGCGGACACCCCCATAAAACCGTGGTCGGGATTGGTTCGTGCGTAGGCCACGAACACGTCGGCAACAGGCGCATTGGTGATGTAGGTTTTCTGGCCATTAAGCCGGTAGCCACCCGCTTCTTTGACGGCAGTCGTTTTCATACTGTAGATATCTGAGCCAGCACCAGGTTCGGTAGCCGCATTGGCTGCGATCAATTTTCCCGCAACCAGTGGTTCAAGAAAGTCCCGCTTCAATTGGTCACTAGCGAAACGTGCGAGGGGCATCACGCAGGCAAACAGATGAGCACACAGGGAGAATGATAAACCGAGATCGCGGCTGCCTTTGCCCAGTGCCTCTACCATTAACATGGTGTTGAGTGCCCCCAGATCTGCACCGCCATAGGTTTCGTCTACTGCCAGCCCGGTGAAGCCAAATTGGGCAGCCTGCAGCCAAAGCTCAGGTGCGAAGTGATGATTGCGCTGACGCTGGTGCGCATCCTTGTCGAGCACCTCTGAAGCAAAGCGAAGCGCGGAATCGTATAACTCGGTTTGATAGTCGGAAAGCTGAAAATCCATAATATTGCACTTTGAGTTGGTTGAAATACTGCTTTTGCATTAAACGCTATTATGGAGACTTGTTAATGTACCTGTCAATCCTGTTAACTTGTGTTTTTTAAATGTTTTATTTAAGTTTTAATTTTGTGGTTCACATTTTCTACATGGTTTTATGGTAAATGCTTCAACAATATGTTTTTTAAGGTTATTTTATTTTATTGTTATATGTATTTATAACAGGGTCAGAACTAGGTTGTAAACTTTTATTGTTAAATTATTGTTTGTTTTGTGCTTTTTTAACTGTGGCGCGATTAGAGAAACGAGTAAAATTTGTTCAGTAGGGCTATTCTGGGTTTTGAGTTTGTATAAAGGTGGGAGGCTGACTTTTTGCCACTGTGATTGGCGAGATAGCCGACAGACAATAATTTTTGGATATCAGCCATTGACTTTGGTATCTGGCATGATAAAAAGGTTGTTCATTAATAAATAAGAATAAATTCATGACTCTTATCACCGTGTCTACATCGCTTACTACCTGGCTGAATAATTTGGCCTGTGTGTGGCGTGTTGTTTGCGGTTTGTAGGAGTCACTTACTAACCGCGGCAGTATCAGCGGTTAGTCATCATTGTGTATTTCCAGCCTCTTATACTGCCCCGATTTGGGGAGTTCATTATGCCAGTTCAGGCATCTTACATTCTGGTTATCATCATCTGGTCCACAACGCCGTTGGGCATTGTGATCAGCAGCGCGGGAATGTCACCAACGCTGAGTGTTTTCTTGCGCATGGCCATCGCTCTGGTGTTGTGTTTTATCATCGTATTGATTGGTCGTTACCGGGTTCCCGTATCCAGGCAGGCCTGGGCATTATATAGCTATTCAAGTTTAGGTATTTTTGGCGGTATGTTATTGAGTTACCTCGCCGCACAAACCGTACCATCGGGTGTGATCTCCTTGATATTTGGTCTTGCGCCTGTGTTATCTGGTTTGCTGGCACAGCGATTACTGAGGGAGGCCAGTTTTAGTATCATCAAGTGGCTGGGATTAGCTCTGTCTATGGTTGGTTTGTACCTGGTCTGTATGTCACAACTCAATGAGTTGGCTCTGGCACCTCAAGGTTTGATGTATGTACTTGGGGCGGTGAGCTGTTTTAGTCTCAGTGGTGTGATGATAAAACGCGTGCAACTGTCGATCCATCCACTGGCTTCTACCTTTGGTGCATTGCTACTGGTAACACCTATGTTTGGTTTGGTGTGGTGGTTCAGCGATGGTCAACTGAATGTGCAAAGCTGGCAAGTCAGCTCCGTTTTGGCCACTGTGTATCTCAGTGTCTTTGGCTCTTTGGTTGGGTTTATTGCTTATTTTCACGTGCTGCAGAAACTTCAAGCCAGCACAGTTGCGTTGACTACGTTAATCACTCCGGGGTTTGCCATGCTGTTAGGTGCCTGGATCAACAATGAACAGATCACACTGACTTTACTGGTCGGGGCATCAGTGATTATGGTAAGTCTGGCAGTATTTCAGTTTGGTGAAAGCGGCTGGGCAAGCCTGACCAATAAGCTAAAAAGGCAAATGTTATAAATCGTTACATTGGAGTACTGATCCGAGGTTGGGAACATGTTAAGCTTGTTGAACTAACAAAAGGGACATGTCGTTGATCAGATGGTCATGTGCTCCCTGTAATGTGACAATTATTATAATTATAAAGCTGAAGGACGATGAAGTTAACATTCCAAGATTTTGAGTTTGACTGCCAGAACCTGGCATTGTCAAAACAAGGCCGAAAAATAAGTATAAAAGAAAAGCCAGCCATGTTGCTGGGGTTGTTTTTGTCTGACCCTCAGAAGATCTATAGCAAAGCTGAGATCCTTGAGCATGTATGGCCAGGCAGAACGGTCACTGAGCAAGTAGTGTTCCAGAATATTGGCCACTTGCGAGCGCTGTTTGGTGATGACGCGATTAAGACTTTCTCCAAAAAGGGTTATCAGTGGCAACTGCCTGTACAGCCATCCGAGCCCGTTGAAGCACAACTCGAGGCCGAGCAAAAGCCAGCTCAACCTGTGACTGAACCGAGCGCTGCAAGCGCTGAACAGCTTTCAGAAGACGTGCAGAGTTTACCCTGGAAATGGTTGGCGCCTTTGGCAGTTTTGATTGTCGGGATAGGTGTTGTTGCGCTGATGGTTTAAGCGTAAGTTTATACTTTTACCTTGATTATCAGCGCTGTATGGCTGCGTTTTAAGCTAGCCGGGCGATGAGGGGTTGCTGTTGTCACGCAGGTGTGGCCGCACCCTAGTGTAGGGCTTGTGAAGTCAAGTGCAGACAACTCGTCTTCAATGATGTATTGGTTGTTAATGTTGTATTAATTTTTTACTCCTTATATTGATGTTTAAACCGGATGTTCAGCAATTTATTGTGATTATCAGGTCAAAAAGGCCCGGTCATAGCAATAAGATTAGGTTATTTTTGAATTGAAGGAACATCACTAAGGAGCGCATTTGACAACCATCGCCTACCATCATGACTCAAGAACCATCTGCACTGACAGCCTTACCTCGACCAGCCAAACTATTGTGTCCTGGGCAACACGCAAGTGCCATCGTGTAGACGATGGCTATGTGTTTGCATCAGGCAATTGCGCCGAAATTGAACATTTGCTGGCTCACTGGCACGATAATCAGTTTGATAAAATCACTTGCACCTTCTTTTTTGTTGATGATGAGGGGGCTGTATTCTTTGGCGAAATTCGCCATGGCCGTCGTTTTCTGGAGCCCTTGTCTTTAAACTGGGCAATTGGCAGTGGGGCCAACTGGGCAATCGCTGCGATGGACTTTGGCCGCTCTGCATTTGAGGCCGTGGAATACGCCTGCCTGCGTGACAAATCCAGTGGTGGGACTGTCATGACTTACCGTCATGATGAAAGATCACTTTGGCTACACACGCCGATAACGTCTAATTCATCCTTGATAGTGAACTCACTGGCACCTGGTAATAACTGGCGATAAGCGTGAGGCGATGCTGGTTACCTGGCATCCCTTCCATGTTTGGACCACTCAGGTGAGCCATCACTTTATTCAGGTTGTCATTGTTTACCCCATTTAAGGTGCGCAGGGCCTCGCATAACGCCAGCCAGGCAGTCAGTTCGTGCTGAGGGAGTTCGTGGGGGAGTGGGTTGAAACTCAAATAAACTTCCAGTGCATTGAATCCCTGATGATTGCGTACAATTAATGCTTCGGCCAAAGATTCATTGCGCTCAAAAAGGAGCAGTGAGCGGATATAATTAAATGGGGGAAGCGGGTTTGCAGGATTGGCAAACAGGCAGTGCAAAAATGTATTGCCTTGATGATTTGTTGCGTTAAATGCACTTGCAGCCTGCAGCGCTGGCATAAAAAAGTCGACTCGCTCTGTGGTATTGATCCCCGCAATCACTCCTGTCGGCAGGCCATGTTGGCTGATACAGTGGGCAGTGATATTTTGGTAATGTTCATAGTTTGATGTGTGATTGCTGGCTGCTTCAAAGCAGTGCCTGAGCTGAGCCGTGCGTTGCGTATCAGTGGCTTGTTCATAGCAGTGTTTTATGCGCGCCAGATTGTGACTATGTATCGCCTGGATCATGTCTGTCACCGCCACAGTGGTATCTTGAGATGTGTGCGCTTTGTTAGTGTACTTTGCCATAAATATTACCTTTACCAACAGAGTGTTCAGTATGCCACATACTCATCGTCTGTATAGATATGACAGTGACATAGTTTGCCTGCTACACCTTTTGCTATCCCACATGAGACGCAAAATAGTCAATGACGAGTTAAAAATAAACGGTACAATGGATAAATGAATCATACAGGAATGATTTTAATGAAGGATCTGACTCAGGGGAAAATCGTTACCCACCTTATTACTATGGCCGTTCCGATGGCGATTGGCATGTTTATCCAGACGCTGTATTTTCTGGTTGACCTGTATTTTGTTGGGGCGTTGGGGGCAACTGCGCTGGCAGGCGTGAGTAATGCGGGCAGTGTGTTCTTTTTTATCATGGCCCTGACTCAGGTTCTAAACATTGGGTGTGGCACTTTAGTGGCTCATGCGGTTGGCAAAAAGGACCGTGCTGAGGCAAACGCATTATTCCATCAGAGTATGTTAATTGCCGGATTTTGCACCGTGGCGTTTGCCTTGCTTGGCTATGTATTTGGGCACATTTTTTTCGAGTTTATGACGCCTGACACCGCGACTCGCCAAGCAGCAACAGAATACTTTTACTGGTTTCTGCCCGCTTTATTACTACAGTTTGGGCTCACCGTCACGGCAGCTGCACTGCGCGGAGCGGGAGTTGTTAAGCCCGTTATGTTGATTTCGATGCTGGCGGTGGTCCTGAATATTATTTTGTCGCCCATTTTGATATCCGGTTGGGGGACGGGCAATGCCCTGGGTGTGACAGGGGCAGGACTGGCCAGTTCTCTGTCTGCGTTCGCTGCTATGGTGATGACACTGTGGTACTTCATCAGTAAAGTCGATTATCTGAGTCTGCCGAATAAAGCACTGCGCCCTGATCGCAAACGGATCCTTCAGGTAATTAATCTGGGGTTACCGTCAGGCGGCGAGTTTTTACTTACTTTCATGTACATGTCAGTGATTTACTGGGCACTTAGTCAGTTTGCCGCGAGCGCTCAGGCTGGATTTGGGTTGGGTGTCCGGATCATGCAAGTGCTTTTTTTACCCGTTATGGCCGTTGCATTTGCAGCCCCTGCCATTGCCGCCCAAAACTATGCTGCTGGTAAATATGACCGGGTACAGCAAACCTACCGCTATACCAGTATACTGACATGCGTGCTGATGACCATACTCACGCTTGCATGCCTGGTTAATGCAAGCTGGTTTTTTGCTCCATTCAGTGATGAACCTCAGGTCATATTGGTTGCCGCGACGTTTTTAGGATATGTGTGTTTGAACTTTGTCCCAGCAGGTTACACCTTTACAGCCTCGGGTATGTTTCAGGCGCTGGGTAATACTTGGCCGGCGTTATACAGCACCGCCAGTCGATTTGTGTTGTTTGCGGTGCCCGTTGTCTGGCTGGCAGGGCAGCACGACTTTGAGATTGAGCAGATCTGGGTATTTTCTGTAACGACTGTATATTGTCAGGCTGTCATCAGCTATCTGCTACTGCGTCGAGAAATGAACAAAAAATTGGTGCTGAACGAAGCCGAGTTAATGCCACCACCTGTGCGTAGCTGATCGCGCAAACATCTCATATATGAATGCCGTGCACAGGCATTAGTATAAACACCTCTGCTTGGACTATCCTTAAAGTGCAGTCAATGAATTGATGGTCACCGAGGCTCAGGAGACAGGTATGCATAAAGGTGAGGTGGATTACGGAGAGCGACATCCAAAAGTGATAATGATTTGTGATGATGCGCACGAAATGGTGGGTGTTTGCAAGGTTATCAGTTCTCAGGTTACAGCGTTTAGAACCTTGGAGGGGACCCAAGACGCATATAAAGTAATCCAATCGGGTAAGCCGCCTGTGCTTATTTTTGCTATGTTGCACGTTAAGGCAAGCATCGAGTCATACAGTGCTTTGGCGCGCAGGGGCGTGCTAGATTACCCGCATAAGAGTATCTTGTTATGCGAAAATAAAGAATCGGGGGTCGCTTTTCGGTGCTGCATCAAAGACATATTTAATGATTACTTTGTTTTTAAACCTATGTATGAAAATTATCGGCTCAGGATGATCTTACATAATATGTTGCAGCAAGCCGAAGACACGCAGCAGATCACTGAACTAAAAGAAGAGCACTTCGGCCGAATTGATAACGGGTTGAAACAATTGATTGATCAGGCGGCTAACTACCGGGTTAACACTGAACAGTCTTTTCTGCAAGCCAGAGCATCATTAAACGAAGCGCAAGAAGAAGACGAAATAAAAGCGCAAATGTTGCAGCAGTTAAAAGAAAAACACGTCTTACCTTTACTGGACATGTTGCAGCAACAGTTGATCAAAGACATTCAACAGATCACTCAGCAACTTAATGACAGTCATTTTACCCTCAATGAACTTGTTGACATGTTCAGTGGCTCACAGGCGTCGGCATTTACGTCTGTTCTGGACCACGGTGGTGCGCACAAAGAAGCGCTAGAACACGCCGAGCAGGCGCACATTGAGCATGAGGTACGTGAGCCTGATGCACACGAGTCCATAGCACCGTCTCATGTGTCGGGGAATCATCATGACGAACACTCAGAGCACGATCACGCCTTTGATGCTGCGCAGGTGTCTCAGCCCGTGATGCCCACGGATAAACGGATTATGATAGTTGAAGACAATGAAATCTATCGAGAAATGATCTCAGGCATACTTCGTGAGCAGGGCTTTTCGGTGGATGGCATGGAAAACGGGCTAGCCGCGATCAAAGAGCTAAGAAAGCATCGCTATGATATGATTTTCATGGACTTATTTATGCCGGGTCTAGATGGTTACAATACCACAAAGAATGTCCGGGCTATCGAACATTGCCATGGCATACCCATTGTGGCGCTCACCAGTAATCGCAACAAAGACCTGATCAGGAAATGGGCCTCTTTGGGCCTAGGTGGCTATATTGTGAAGCCATCAACAAAGCGCAGTATTCTGGATGCGGTAAATAAGTTGTTAGGCACGGAGTGTGCGTAATACCAATTTCACTCAATACCCGCTCTATTTGAAGGAGTAAATATGACGCTTACGGCGTTATAAATTTCTCATTTAGAACAACTAAATAGCAAAATTCTGCCTGATTATCGAGCCTATTTCCTCGCCTCAAAATAGAACACTTAATGAAGCAAATTGGTATAATACTCTGTCAGGTTTCAAATGTTGAGTTGTGTAATTGAGTTCAATTAATTAACGCGTTAAGGGCTTTGACTTCCTGCGCTATATTGATCAACAGCGAGCGACAATGTTGACGATCAGCTGACAGGGCTGCCTCTTCTAGCTGAGCCAGATATTCACTGCACCGCTCTGCGCCTATGGCCCGGGCGGACGTTTTAAGAAAGTGCGCATGTTCTTTTAGTTCTAAATATGCTGCGTTGCTGTAGGCGCTTAAAAATAGCTTGCAACTGGACTCTGCCTGAGTGACAAAATCGCGTTGAAATTTTGCTATGGTGGGCAGGTCCTCGCCGATTAAGTCTATCAGCGTTTGTTGATTCAGTCTGGTTAGGTGTGTGTTGTTACTTTCCATACCATTTCTCTATGACGGTTTTAAAACGTTCGAGCTGAACGGGTTTGCCAATACAATCATTAATGCCGTACAAGTGGCAGTTTTCTAATTCATTTTTAACCGCTGCGCCAGTCACAGCCACAATTGGAATGGCCTTGAGCGCCAATTGCTTTTCGGTCTGGCGAATACGCTTCGCCATTTCATATCCATCAACGATAGGCATGTGGCAGTCGGTGAGGATCAATTTGTACTCTTTCTGACGCCAGCTTTCGAATCCTTGCTGGCCGTTTTCTGCGAGTGTGCAGGTGTAGCCAAGCTTCGCCAGCTGTTTCACCATCAGGTTTTGATTAAAAGTGTTATCTTCAACCAGCAAAATTCCAGGGCGAAGGTCAGCTACCGCACCAGTTTCGTCAGTACCTGAGCATGAACTGTTGGGAATTGATGACTGGGGAACACTCGAGACAGGTTGTTTATCTGCTAAATAGGTGAGTAAATGCATCGCCTGGCGTGTGATGCCATAGCGGGTTGCCAGGTCGATATTCAGAAATGTTGCATCGGGTAGCAAGTGTTTCAGTTGTTCGGTAAAACTTGTTTGGTGGCAGATTAATACTCGATGCGTTTTAAGTGTTTCCTGATAGTTACATAATTCCGTAAGGTCCTGTTCTGACTTAATAAAGCAGCACACAAGTGCCTTGTCCGGTATAGGAGAAGGAAGCTGTTCTAAGTCCACCTGGTGCATGTGTACCGCTAGCCTTTCTAGTACTGAATATGGGTATGATTCTGGCGGATTATGGTGATCTGGCGTGACATAAATGTCCTGGAATAAAGCGGTGTCACAGTGATGTGAGAATCGGTGGATTGGAATACTGACTCTGAAAATACTGCCGCGATCCACTTTGCTTTTTAGTCCTATTCGCCCACCCATCAAGTTGATTATGTTTCTTGAAATGGCGAGCCCTAAACCCGTTCCACCATATACCCGAGTGGTTGATTTATCGGCCTGGGTAAAAGGGTGAAAGAGCTTTCTCTGGGTTTTTTCATCAATACCGATACCATTGTCTTTCACTAGAATAGAGAGCTCGCCCTGACTGTGGCTTTGGAGCTGCCAATCTACTTCAATGACGACATTACCACTGCCTTTGGCTGGGGGACCACTGAACTTAATGGCATTGCTGAGCAGGTTAAAGAGCACCTGACGGATCCGGTTTTCGTCGCAATAAAGCATTGTGGGAAGCTGCGGTGATTCAACGACTTTGAGACTGACATGGCGTTTTTCGGCATTGGAGGCAAAGGTCAGCAGTACGTTATGCAGCGTTTTTGAAATATCAAACTCTCTGAACTCTAATTCTAACTTGCCCGCTTCAATTTTGTTGATATCCAGAATATCGTTCAGAATGTCGACCAGATTCTTTGCTGAGACGGATGCGGTTTCGAGCAGCTCCATCTCTTCAGGATCATGCTTTTGCAGTGAGAGCAGCTCTAGTGAGCCGATGATGGCATTCATCGGTGTTCTTAGCTCATGGCTCATCATCGCCAAAAAGTCAGACTTTGCACGGCTTGCGCGCTCGGCTTTAGTGACGGCACATTTCAGATCTGACGTGCGGGCTTTGACGCGGGTTTCCAACTCGGCATTTAATTTGGATAGCTCCATGTTGGCACGATATACTTCGGATTGATCGACGCAGACACCATCAAGGCGATAGTTGTTACCATAATCATCCTGTGCAACCACGCCTTTAGCGAATATGTGCAGTTCCTCGTTACTGGGCAGGATAGCCCGAAATACCTGTTCAAAATCATCGCCGCTTTCAAGGGCTTCTTTGAGTCCATTTGAGACTCGCTCCCGGTCTTTCGGATGAATGCGTTCAAGCCACTTCTCATAGCGGCCGGTATCCTGTGCAGCCAAATCAAAGATACTACTGGTTTGTGGGTCCCAGTCCCAATACCACTGAGCGCTTTTTCTGAGCACACTCCAGGTGCCGACCTTGCCAGCTTCCAGGGCAATACGACGGCTTTCATGGGCGCTGTTAAGGTGGATGAGCATCTGTTTTTCCTGAGTGCACTCACGCAAGGTACCAAACAAGCTCAGATGATCACCGCAGCCATGGCGCTGGTCGCCACTGAGTTCAAACCAGTGTGGCACAGCGTCTATTAATACACGAAATTCAAATTTTAGCCGGACGTTAGACTGAATATGCTCCTCAATGAAACTCAGTGCCAGTGGACGGTCATCTTCATAAATCAAATTGGTAAAATCATGCCAGTCGGTTAAGGATGGGCAGTGTAGGAGTGCGCAAAAAGTCTGAGAAAAGTAAGGACGTTCGAAGGTGGTATCAACCTGCCAGACCCCTATATCACCACATTGTAGTGCCAGTTCAGCCAGTTCACCGAGTTGTGGCAGGTGGTGATGGCTAATAGGATTAATAATCAGGCAGGTATCAGCGCTGAGGTGGTTACTGACAGTAATATTGAGCCGCATGCCCGAGGGTAAGATGGCTAGCGCAGTGCTACCAGCTGTCTGGCTGAGAAAGTCACTGTCTGCTTCGCCACGTTCTGCAATTTGGCACAGATCAAAAAAGCAGACAGGTTGCGCTTTATGATTGCTCAATTGCAGGAGTGTTTCTGTAGCCTCATTGAAATCAATTACTTGCCATTGGCTATTTACGGTAAGTATCGCGAGATCCAAACTCTGGATATCCATTTCTTTTCCCTGCCTGACTTTGCCTAACTTTATTATTGTTCAATTTGCGACGATTGGGGAAAAATCGACTCAGATAATGCGTTTAACTGTTCCTGAGCGTGTTCGGCGTATCTGGCGTACGCTATGTTAATAAAGTGCCTCATAGGGAGTGGGCTTTATGATGTCTGTGCCCTGATATTGGCCCCCGCATCCGGAGGCCAATGCTTACTTGACTCAGAACTTGTTGGCAGGTGGCCACTGTGAGTTCGCGATTTCGTCTTCCCCGACGGCGCTGTTAGCTTCAACGCTGATAGAGTGAGGTGTATCTGTTTTAGGAATGGATACTTCTACAACATAGTTGTTGTGTGTATCGGTCCTGATCTCCTCCATCACAGCCATCAACTCACTCAGGGTATTCGCTCGCCGTCCTTCACCACCAAAAGCCTGGGTAATATTGGCGATTTTCCAGGCTGGTAAGTCATTGTAGCTGTAGACAGTGTCGAGTAGCTTGTCCTGATAATCAACCGGCGGCGTTCTGAACGGGTTAGGGTTGACCAGGTATTGCTCGATACCATAAATACCGTTTGCCAATACAAACACGACGGTGTTTTGTCCATAAGCATGTTGGTCAGCAACGGCCTGGCAGGTTTCATGAAAAGCGCCATCACCAACGACAACAACCGCACGTTTATCCGGGAAGGCACATTTAATGCCCGTGCCGGCAGGTACAGAGTAGCCGATGGACAGCCAGGCTGCCTGAGCAACAAAGCCATCTTGTGCTGGTATTTTTACACTCTGTGCGCCAATTAGCGGGAAGCCGGCATCGACGACCAGAACATCATCTTCATCAAGCCATTGACTGAGGGTAGCAAAGAAGCTGTCATAGCCCAGTTGGGCATCCGCTGTTGCGCGCTTCATCAGTGGTTGTTGCATACGTAACCCTCTTAAACTGGCAGGTTGTTGCTTTGCCAGTGCAGTGAACTCCTCAATCAGACACTGTAAGTAATCTTCAAGGGTCGCAGAGGCGTAGTAGTTGGCACCAACATATACCCCTCCTTGCGCAGCGAGCACAGTGCGGTTGCTGCGAATATCCTGATTGCCAGTATCTTTGCCGGTCGTCCAGGCTCCAACACCAACTAAAACTCCGTCGTCTCCAACCAAGGAGTCTACTTCGGAGGGACTCATAGTGACACAGCCTTCAAACCACGGGTGGGTTTCAGCAATAACCGATTTGCTTAAGGCTGAGGTGACAAAGTGAATATGTCCTTCGGGCACCGTATGACTGCGATTGATCACTTCAAGCAATTCCAAAAAGGTATTTTGCAGGCCAAAACGTTGCAGCTCTACGCCTGCCCAAAAAATACTTTTTGGCTGGCTAAGCATCAGCTCTACTGTCGCTTTAGCTGCTTGCTGTGCTTCGCTGACGGTGACGCTGGCTGGATTATTCAGTGCAAGAGGCTGACCAGGTTTGATGCACTCTGCCCGCCAGACATCCTCACTGACTTCGAAATACACGGGTCGGCGCTCTGACAGCAGAGCCGCCAGGGCTGAGTCAATCTGATAAGGCGCCTGATTGGCATTGGTGATACGTTCAGCCGCGACGGTGATTGGTCTGAACATGTGAATATCGACAAATTCATAACCGGTCGTGTGTGAGTAGAGCAGTCCGGCATTCTTTGAGATCTGATCTTCTTTGTTAGTAGGGGCGCCGTTGATCAGGATCACCGGTACTTGTTCAACGAAAGATCCGGCGATGGTGTTGAGCAGGCTGAATGCGCCTACACTGTAAGTAACGTACAAGGCACTTGGGCCTTTTAATCGGGCATATGCATCGGCAGCAAATCCGGCACAAATCTCATTGGCATTGCCATTAATTCTAATTGGTGAGTGGCTGTCAGCCAGTATGGTGTCGAGTAAAGCCGCGGTGTAGTTACCGGCGACACCAAACATTTGATCGACGCCAATTTCTTCCAGTCGTGCTTTGAAATAGTCCGCGACTGTAAAATGGTGCGTTATTTGAGTCATTTATTCTCTCCAGAGCAAGCTTGGCAGGTTGTCTTCTGCCAGTAGGTAGTGAGGGCACCCGAAACAGGTGCCCAAAGCAGGATCACTTAAGGTCGAAGTAGCTGAGGTTCACACCCAGTACGTTTTCAACCTCTGATGGCTTCTCAATCGGGGCGCTGCCTGCTGAGAAGTTTGGCTCAATATAGTGATTAATAAGCTTGCTGGCGTTTTCCTCATAGGCAACTTTAATGGCTTCAGATGAGCTGATGTGTGTCGTTTGCTCATACACTTCGCTTAGCGGCTGGAGTCCAAATCCTTGCTTGAGTGCGAGATCGGTAGAGCGCAATGCACCTTCTACCCAACCCTGGTAGTCAGAAAAGGCTTCACCACAAGTAAATAAGTTTGGCAGGGGCTCGGTGAGTTCAGCCATCACTTGCTTGTCATCAGCACCCACCGCCCATTGGTGTACACCAAAGCCAAATTGTTGACTTGGTGGCACATCAAAACGGACACTGCCTTGCCAGATCCGCGCACTGGTCAGGATTGGTTCTGGCACATAGTGTGTATTGAAAATGTCTTTGAAGAAACGAGTGGCTTGTTCAACCACAGCGGTTGATGCGGGATAGATATCACCCGGGACGTCAGTGACATAGTCGTCCTGATGTGGGTGGTGATAGGTCTCTCCAATATTTTGCAGTGCGCTCCAGAAATTAATGTTCAGGTAGTCACAATATATCGTCAATGCAGCGGGGCGCTCGTATTTTTCACTGCTAATGTGATCCAGTTTAGCCTGGGTGCTTTGTGAAGGTTCGGTTTTACGCTCCTGATACATCAGGGCCGCGACCAACTCTTCATTTACAGCATAAAATGGGTATACCGAACCGGTCGGTAGATCGGCAAAATTGGGTCCAAATTCGACGGCTGGACGTCCGGTGGTGCCGCGTCCCCACCAGGCAGTGTCGTAATAGAGGTTAATCTTCAACAGTGGCTGGTTTGAGGTGGATTGCAAAGTGTTCCATAATTGTTCTGAGCGCTCTTTATCCAGCGTGTTAAACGCGTTAGAGCGAACAAAAAGCTTCTCCAGTGCTAATCTGGGCAGGGCAAGAATGACTTTTTCGGCAGTGACTTTGCCTTTGTGGCTGCGTCCGCTGTCGTCTGTGTGAAGGTAGTGCAGTTCGTAGTGATTGCTCTCTTCTACAAAAGAGATCTCTTCAATACTGGTTTGCAAGTGAATGTTGTCGGTGCCTATTTTATCGACTAGTGAATTTGGCAGTGTGCTGAATCCATCTTTAAAGGTTTTAAATTGCACACCTGCCGGAAAATCTTCCAGTAGCTGATAGGCCACCCCGGCATTCATCTGTGACAGAAAAGTGCCATTGAAGCCAAGTACACGGTACAGCATGTTTATGCATTCCTGAGAGTAACCCATGGCCGTGTAAAGGTCCCATAACGTCCACTCATTGAGCGTTTTGCCTTGCCATTGGCATTCCAGTCTGAATGCCTGCCAGAATTCCGGGCCCCTTACTTCTGGGCGGGCCTTAAACTGAGGATTAGCCTGAAGAATGCGATTGAAGACCACATTGATAATGTCCTTAGGATTAACGCCCTGCTCAGACGGCGCCAGATTGTAAAGCTCAGACCAAATCTGATAGTTATCTTGCGCCGCGGTGTTAACGCTGAAGCTTTTACCGCGGAAAAATAATCGGTTATCGCCGCCACTGTTCATGGGAAAGGGCACTATCTGGTCCTGGAGGTCCAGGTTAAGGAACAGCGCCATCAAGTCATCCATGCCATCGAATAAAAATCGCATGCCACCTTGTTCTTCTTTTACTGTAATCGTGGGGGGCGTATCACTGCGTTGATTTTTGAATTGAATTAAATCTGAATCCAGTCGACCGCCGGTGCGATTAGATCGCTCAAAGATTGCCAGGTTGTCACAGTCTGATTCATTTTGTAGCCGCCATGCACTGTATAATCCGGCCATACCAGCCCCTACAATGGCCACTTTCAGATGCTTAGGGAGGCTTTTGTCGCTGATCTCATTGCCAAAAGAATAATGCGTCATAGTAGTTCCTTAATTCGTTATTTACCGTTTTTTGTCACAAACGACGGCAACAATCTTTACGACGACTTCTGTTCAGTTGTGTGGGCTTGTTATCGCTGTCTTTTGGTGAAGGCCTGACAGGCATGAGCCAAAAATAGAGAGCAGCCTTATTACAATGCTGACACCAAAAAGACATAATCCACATAAAATGTAGCACAGGGGTTAATTTTTATATGGTTTGTGTCCAAAAAATCACAGTAATTACACTAGGTCGCTGAATATAAAACAGTTAAATTTGTCACCTCACTAACCCTATCCACTATGTCTGCTTTTAGGGGACTTGAGCCCGTTAAAGAAATATTGCACACTCATGACGGGAACACCGTGCTGTCCGGTGCCAGAACTGTTTTTGCAAGAGAAGGAACGATGCGTTATCTGCTCAACCAGGTTGAAATAGACTTACTTAAAGGCACCGCAACCACACACGAAGCATCGCACGATATTCGTGCTAAGACGTTGGCAGTGCTGAAAATATTGATCCAACATTCAGATCAGGTGGTGACCAAAACACAGCTGCTGGAAACTGTCTGGCAGGGCGTGGTGGTTCAGGAACAAGTGTTGGTTCAGTCTATCCGCGAACTGCGTGAAATTCTGGGCGCAGATTGCATCAAAACACATCCCAGAATTGGTTATCAACTGGCTGTGGCGCCAATTCCCATTCAGGGGTCTAAAGTGACCGACAAGTGGCGTTTTGCTGTGGTGTCAGTCGTGCTTGTGCTTATCATCAGCGGGTTGTGGCTAAATGGGATGCGCGCAGTCAATCAGCCTGAGACGCGATATCCAACCATTGCGTTTCTGCCGGTAGAGAATGCCATGCTCGACGATGTGCATGCTGCTGTGCCTTTGCATGGTCTTGCCTATTTAAGTGAACACACTCAGGCAGAAGGGGGGTTGCCCGTCGTTGCGGCAGAGCATGTGTTAACAACGTTATCTCACAGCCCCTGGTATTCTAACGATACTGCGAAGATCCGAATATCCCGACGCCAGGATGTGTTGCAACTCCAGGAGCGATTGGGGGCGGATTTACTGGTCGAAACCCGCCTCAGTGGCTTTCCACAAGATATGCAGTTGCAATACACGCTGCACTTTAATCGCGGGGCTGAACAAGGGGTGGTCTTTGCGTCAGAGCCTGAACTGGCCTACCAGGCATTGATAGCACGGCTCGCTACGCGATACGGCGAACATGATCAGAGGTTGGACATACAAAGCAATCTGGATTTCAGCAATGAGGCCTTTGCCCGGGGCTTGCAGATGTATTTATTGCGTAACTATCAGGAAGCGATTGCTTTGTTGCGCTCTGCCTTGCGTCACGCTGCTGATCCCTTGACGGTCAGGCGTTACCTTGCCGCAAGTCTGGCAAATAATGGCGACGTAGCGGCAGCGCTGTCCCTGTTGCAGCAAAATATTGTGGCAACCGGCGATGACGTCGTGACTGAGCGAGAGCGCATGCGTGCCAATCTTATGATGGGTTATTTGCTCATTAACTGGCCTCAGCAAACAGATCGTGAGCAGGAACTGATCAGGGCGGAAAAGTATATAGCGACTGCGCGTGAGCAGGCCAGTGATAATTCGGATCATTTGTTTATTGCTTACGCGCTGGAAGAGCTGGGTAAGATAAAACGCATTCAGGGTCGCTATAGCGAGGCTTCTCGTTTATTGCACGCAGCGCTGAGCTATCATCAACGCTTTGATGCGATTTATGGCCAGACCAATGCATTGATTGAGCTGGCCCGGATTGCAACTGAGCAGGGAGAGCATCAGGAAGCAACGCGTTTATTTGCACAGGCACACCAGGTGGCTGAGGCCAGTAACGCCGTTCCTAACCAGATTTGGATCTGGCTGGCACAGGCTGATTTGCTGCGCCAGGCTCGTCAGGTTGAGCAGGCAAATCAGCTTGCATTACGTGCCAAAGCCTTGGCTAAAAATGCAGATGATCCGGTACTGATTGAGCGGGTTGAGGCCTGGTTTGCCAAAGCCCCCATTTACACGGTTAACTAAAGGCACAGTGCCGCGCTTTTACAGGCTGCAATAGTCATCATACCCAGAGGATGGCACGGTATCTTTGTGGCGCACATTCTGTTTGCGTAATTGCTCAACCTGCTTGCCGACCTCATTGACTGCGACAATCTTATCTTTGACGAAGTAAACCCAGTCGACATCTTGATAGTACTGACGCATTTCGTTGGAATTGACGATTTTATTGGGGTCAAACCACTGGTTGAAGTTTATCGACATCGCCACTTCCGGGTATACGTCGCTGCCATGCTCTGCGTACAGTTTGCCGTTAATGTAGTATTTCAGCGTGTCGTTGCCAACTTGTAACACCAGCGTGTTCCAGCCTTGCAGTGGATTGATGTCGTAGTCATAGGCGTTGACCTTGGTCCAGGGCGTGAGCTGAAACGTTTCCCAGGAGGTTGCGAATAAGGCATGGCGGTCGGTGCCCCATCCTCCATTTGGCAGGTACTCAAAATCCATTTCACTGTAGTTCTTGTCCATGGGGGCAGCCAGTGGGCTGATCGCATAAAAAGTCTGGATCACCCCGTCACCGTCTGGTCCATATTGGGGTCTATCGGTAAAAAAGACCCGTGCGGCATATGTCCCTTCAAGGTATTTTCGTTTATGGCATACCTGTACATGACGGGTATTTTCGGCACTGCCATCGGTTTTTGAGGTTAAGCGCATGACCTGGTTATCCGGATTATGTGGATCAGCATGAAAGCTCACGCCTTCATGCCACCAGGTGGCATTTTTTATGCCGGGATGGCCGACATCTGAGCGCAGTTGCCAGCCATTATCTTGTGCTTGCTCAAAACGCGTATAAGTGAAATCGTCAAACATGATTTGGACCGGCTGAGCACCCAGAGGTTGGCTGGTACAGGCAATCAGCATACTGGCACCTAAGACTGAAAAAGAAAAAAAGACGGGGTTTTTCATCGCGTATTCCTTGTTGTTATTGGACAGCACCAGCGTTGACCGAAACAACAGGATATACCAGTTAAAAACGCTTAAATTGATAAAAGTGCGTTTATTAAAAAATATTAAATGTTTGATTTTGTTAGATTGAATTTAAAAATGAGCCTTAGCTCTTCCTTAAGCAGGCTCATTGGGCTAGTAAGCTGTGTTAATTTTGTACCTCAACTTCCTGACCATCGGTCAGTCGTTCTGCGCCCCGTACAGCAACTCTGTCTCCTGCAATGAGCTGATGGTTTGGCTTGGGGGTAATGGCCACTTGCTGACCCTGACCCTGACCGACTGTTACGGGGATTTGTGTTGCCGTGTTACTGGCATCGATTTTCACCACGTGAATACCTTGCTTGCGCAAGATCAGTGCATCGCGATTAACTAATAATGCCCGGTCGCTGGCTGCCAGTGGCACGGATACATCTACCAGTTGTCCGACAGCCCAGTGTTGCTGGTTCTCTGACTCTCCCGGCTGGTCGAGCATTGCACGCACTTCAAAGGTTTGCGAGCGCGGATCGGTGGCTGGGATCACGGCACTGACCTGCGCGGTTGTGGTTTGCGGGGCATCCAGATTACCGGCACTAACAGGTAAGAATTGGCCAGTGCGCACATAGCTGAGGTATTTCACGGGTACATACAGGCGCGCTTCAAGCTGGTGGATGTCTACCAGGTTCAGTAATTCATCAGCCCGGCTGACGTCTCGACCGGCGCGATGGTAACGTTTGCTAATGATGCCTGAGAATGGGGCTGTTACCGTTGCCCGGTTGAGTTGATCTTCAATCACCCTGAGCTCAACTTGCGCCAGCGCGATATCTGAGAGCACCAAATCATGGGCATTTTGTACTTTGTCTACCTGACTGGCTGCAGCACTGCTGGTTTTAGCCAGTTCAGTCAGGCGTGCGAGTTCTTGTTTCTGAAATCGTAAATTCACTCGAGCGCGTTTGAGCATCTCTAGCTGGCGTGCTTTTTCAAGCTCAAGCGGCAGGGTATCCATACGCACCAGAACATCACCTTGCGCAACCTCCAAACCGGGCTCTGCAACGTATTGTAATCGGCCTGATACACCAGCCGTGATGACCATATCACGCTTGCCATGTAAGGTTCCATTGACGGCCAGCTGACTGGTAAGCTGGCCCTGAGATACAGGCTCAACTGTCACGGGCTGGGCTGCGTTAACTAGCTGACTGAAGCTGACGGCACTGGCTACAAGGGCGGTGACTAAAGCGCGTTTATATTGACTTGCAAACATAGTGGGCTCCTACTGATTCGCGACCAGATTTAACTGAGGTTTGTCGTTATTGTTATTGACCTTGGGGGTTGGTTTCTTATCTGAGCCAAGTTGTAGCAGACTGGGCATCAGGACCAGCGTAAACAAGGCACTGATGGCCATGCCACCAACGATAACCGTGGCAAGGCCACGATAAATCTCTGACCCAACGCCGGGCATCAACATCAGTGGTAACATGCCGAATAGACTGGTCAGCGTACTGAGATAGACAGGTCGGGCGCGCATCAGCACTGCCTGCTCGACGGCATCGCGGCGACTCAAGCCCTGTGCTTGTGCATGACGGGTCTGGTCAACCAGCAAAATAGCGTTGTTGACCACCAGGCCGAGCAAGATGATAAAGCCGATCATGGTGAGTAAGTCTAAAGACTGGAAAGCAAACAGGTTGAGCACATAGAGTGCGACAACACCACCGGCAATGGCCAGCGGCATCACGAGCAGCACCAATGCACTGTCCCGGACTGATTTAAATAATGCGGTCATCAATAAAAATAGAATAAACAGAGCGAGGAAGAAGTTGAGGGTCATTTCTTCTATGGCGCTGTTCATTTTTTGGGCATTACCGCCAAGGATAACACCTGCCGTTTCTGGCAACTGTGCTTTGATTTTGGGCATCACTTGCTCGGTCAGGATAGCCTGTGCTTGTTGCAGGCTCATCTCTGCTGGTGGAGTAACTATGATGCTGACTGTGCGACGGCCATTGATCCTTTGAAGTTGGCTGGGTCCTACAGTACGGGTGACCTGCGCAAGCTCGCCTAGTGTCTGGATCCCGGCATCTGGCGTAAACAAAGGTAAGGCTTTGAGTTCTTCTGGTGTTTGCCACGACTGGCCACGTAAAATAACGTTCATTCGCTCATTACCGTTAAAGTACTCATTGATAAATAGCCCACCGGTAAACGCTTGTACTGCCTGCGAGACATCCTGACGAGTCAGTCCCGCCTGCGTAATTCGACGGTCATTGGGGTGGAGTCTGAGCTCTGGCTCTGCCATATCCAGACGAGGCTGTGGGCGAGCTGTGGCATCAGGCATTGCTGTTTTTACTGCTTGTAGCGCAACTTCTGCCCCGGCAACCAGGTCGTCCATATTTGGCCCGGTGAGTTCAATATTGATATCGCGACCGTCACCGCCATTAGCGATGTTAATCATAGATCCCCTGAAAAAGAACACCTGAGTATCCGGCAGGTCGACAAAGATTTCTTCTCGGGCTACTTGCATCAACTCCTCAACGCGCTGCGGATCTGCGGAGTAAATAAAACCACCGGCATTGGCGCCAAAAATGTAAAAGTTGAAGTCTTTTATCCCAGGTTGTTTGTCGCCATGATAGTAAGGCATCAGTCGTGCTCTGACACGTTTTAGCAGCTCTTCTTCCATGTAGGCCATATTGCCACCTGGCGGCGTGATCAGGTTGAAGAAAAAGCCATCTGTTGGGGCCCGCGGCATAAAGTCGGTTTTTGGTAACATAGTCAATGTGACGAGTGCGGAGCCGCCGAGTAAAGCACAAACCCAGCTGAGTTGTTTCAACTTGCTGTTGGTCAGATGCATGATAAGTGCGGTGAGTTTGTGCCAATAGTGTTTGTAAGGGTCGATTTGCGTTTTGCTATCAGGCAAATAACGGTTAGCGACCGGAATAATGGTCAGGGCACATAACAATGAAGCAACAACGGCGATGGAAAGGGTCAATGCCAGATCGGAAAATAACTGCCCTTCAATACCCGCCATGAACAAGATGGGTAGAAAGATGGCGACGCTGGTCGCCGTTGAGGCAAACAGTGCACCGGCAACTTGTCCTGCACCACGCAAAGCCGCCTTATAGTCGTCGAACCCGTTGGACTTTAGACGCGCGATATTCTCCTGCACTATGATGGCTGCATCCAGTACGAGCCCGACAGCAAAGGCCAGACCTGCCAGAGAAATCACATTCAGACTGCGCTCGAACGCATTGAGTGCTAAAAAGGCGACCATTAAAGAGACTGGGATCGTCGCTGCGATGATCAGTGTGGTTTTTATCCCTCTAAAGAACAGCCAGAGAATGGCAAGGGATAACAGTACGCCTAGCCCTAGATTGCTTTTTACCAAGAGTAGCGCATTTCGAATATGGATAGAGGCATCGTAGCTGAGCTCAATCGCAATGCCTGCTTCTGGCAGTGGACCTGCATTTAGTTCGGCTATCGCCTGGTTGATACCGTCAAGTAGGGCCACTGTGTTGGCACCATTAGCCCGGGAGACGGTGATGTAATAGGCCGGTTTGCCGTTACGGCCACTCATCGCCCGTCGGTCGGAGTGTGTTTCGGCAACGGTGGCGACATCACCCAGGTAAATGGGGCGATCCTGAGAATAGCCAATACGCATTTGCAGCATATCTTGGAGATCGTACTGACCGGTAAAGCGCACTGTATATTGACGTCGCCCAACATCGGCCAGACCCCCTGAGGTATCTCTGGAGCTGGCCAGAGTTTGTCGGATCTGACCTAAAGTGAGCCCCAAAGCAGCCGCTTTATGAGGGTCAAACGTGATACGAAGCTCTTTTGGCCTTTCGCTGGCAAGGTTGACTCGGGCAACCCCCGGAATGCTTGCGAGGCGTGGCTCGATGAGCTCTTCAATGGTTTTTTGGTATTGTGCCATATCCAGGTCTAAACCATCACCTTTGAAGTGTAGCGGGGTGATGAGCAAAGAAGCGGCATTTGGTCCGGCAGGACCACCATTACCACCGGCACTGACAACCGGGTCTATGGCATCTAATGGTAGTGGCGGCGCCTGATTTAGGTTGGTTAGTACATCCAGCATTGCTTGCTGCATGTCAGTTCCGACGGCAAAGGTTAAGGAGATAAAGCCGTTGCCGCGATTGATGGTGGTGTTTACCTCCAGCGCGCCTGGCGTATTTTTAACTGCGTTTTCCAGTGGTTCTATGATCACTGATTCGATTTCTTCGGGAGCCGCTTCCCGCCAGCCAGAAAATATGGTTATTTGTGGTTGTTCTATATCCGGCGTAAGTTGGATCGGTAACTTAAAAATACTGAGAATACCAAACAGTATTAGCAGCACCAGGATCACGACGACAGCAGCGGGGTTTTTCAGTGAATTGCGTGTCAGGTTCATAACAACGTCCAAGTGTTGAGCTTCACTGTGCAGTTTAATGAAATGACAAAAAACTGCTAGCGTTAGGTAAGCTGGAGTTTTTGAATTTCACGACAAATAGCAACATATTAGCGGTGGTTGACCAAGCTGTAATACCTTGTAACGATTTCATCGATTTAGACACATTTCAAACCACCACATCCGGGTAGGCTTTGGGTTTTTTTAAACGGAGTTCAGATGAAGCATACTTCGTTCTGTGAGCGTGAAACTGTACTGAATGAGTCATTGATTTCCTAATCCAGATCAGAAAATGTCATGAAAAAATCTGTGAATTGACTACTTTTTGACAATAATTTCCGGTAAGCTTCGCGCGCATTCCTAGGTACAATCCTAATTTAGTATGGGATAGACCGAACGGACCAAGATGAATTGAGCTTAGAAGGAGAGTTGAGATGTTTGTTGCGTTGAAGTGGGATCACCAAATAGGGGCCCATTTTGTTTCCTGGATTGTCGTTGAGTGTTCGGCCGTAAGAGAAAAATTTGGCTTGCCTCAGGCCCTGCCACCGCGTCGTGATGTCGCCTATTTTGTCGACCCTGCCACTGCTGAGGAAGACGCAAAAGCATTCGCTGACTATAAAAACGGTGTAACCGGTATTGAAACCAGTGGCGATTACGCGCCCTATCTGTCTGATCACCATGGTTTCTGCCACTACAGCTGGGATCACACTTATCTGGAAGAGCTGGTCAAACATGCGGTATTGTATTGGGAAGATGGTAAGCACGCCCGGCCAGAGCCGGTACGCGATGATATCGCCTATTTTGCCTGCCCAAAAGACTCAGAGGCAGACAGTCGCTTTTTCGCCCAGTATAAACTACAAACTTCCGCTGAGACACTCGCGAAATCAGCCTAGTGGTGTGGCCCACCTTTGCCGTGGGCCAGATGCTCAGGTTACTGAGCCGCTAAAACGTCAGCCGTGCTATAGGTCGGATAGCCTGAAGGCTTGAATCGATTGAGGTTAGTCAGAAAGCGGCTGTCTTTTACCGGTAAAGTTGCTGAGCCGTAGTCATATTGGTTCAGCTTGTCACGCAAACCCTGATTGTCTATGCCATCTCCCGACATGGTATACCAACTGATGATATTTGGTGTCACAAAGCGGTTGTAACCGTTCTCAGCCACCTCATTCGATTTGGCGAAACGAAATGCATGGGTCAGAATGCCATCTTTGTGGTAGACAATTTTCAGATGGCCGTTTTCGAAAGGTAATTCATTGGCTGGTTTAGTATATAGGTCACCATGGGCGCTGTAGCTGCCATGGGTTACCTGACCATCTTTAGTCCATACCGCTGCATATTCCCAGTCATGGCGGTGCCCACCGCCGAAGTATGGGAATACCTGATCCTTTTTGAAATACATGGCATAGAAGTGACCACAGAAACGACCTTGGTCGGTTTCTTTACAGGCATGGCGATGAACCGTGTTTGACGTGTTTAAGAATTGGCTGTCACGGCAATTGCCGCCCAGGCTGCCTGAGGTTTTTAACCCTGCATTTTGCTGTCCGCTGCGGCTGATCCCAGCACTGGGCAAGCACCCGTCACCATCAAAATCAAATACAGGTTCGGTCCCATTGATTGCATAGCCAGAAGGTAAGGCTTGATCGAGTGCCGCAAAGTCATTTGCCAGCGCCCCGCCGCTCAACAGGCTGGATGTGACCAGAGTGAGTGCACGTAAGTTTAGTGTTGTCATGTTTGTTCCTTACATCATAAATTGTCGTCATTGTGAGACGATAATATGACACAAGGGTAAATGTGATGTGAAGTTTTTTGTTTTTTAGAGTAAGTTGTCTGTATCCAGCTTTTTGGCAAAATCTGCCTGAACGATTTCCAGTGCGGCGAGTACCTGCTCTGCCGGGACATTATTTTCTTCCAGCAACATGATCAGATCGACGGCCAGTTTAATGTGCTCAGGTGCGTGTTCTAAGGTGCTTTGAGTCATGGCTGAAATTGTTTCTTTTTCGAAATTTGTGAAAGCGCATAATCAACGGCGTCCTTAACGCGTGCTTCCATCTCGGTTCTTTCGTCTGTCGGCAGATAAAATTCCATGTCTACATCGAAGCGGATATAGCGGGCAGGTAACCGGTTTAACGCGGTACAACACAGGTCAGCCATGACATCTTCATCATACTTGTGGTCAAGGCCGCGTTCCTCAATATTTTCGAGCACAATTTTTTCGTAATAATTGTGCAAATCATCATGAAGTTTCATTGTCATGCTCCATTTTGAAGTTATTGTAATTGTACAACATAAACCACCTCAGTGGTTAATGCTAGCGGCAATTTTTAACGGCTGGTGCATAAGCATATGGGGTGTTATGTTTGGGACTGGGAGGCTACAAAACGTTCTGGCCAGACCTGCTGCAATGCGATAAAGAGCTGCATATGCACATCGACCAAACGGCTAACCGCACGTTGATAACCGCCGCCAAGTGCTGCCATCAAAGGAATCCCCAGCTGCCTGGCATGGCGTAGTACTTGAGTATCCCTTGCCAGCACGCCGTCAAGGCTAACCGCTAAGTGCCCAAGTTCATCCAAGCGATATATATCTGCCCCAGCATTGTAAAGGATGATGTCTGGCTGATGGAGTCGGGTGCAAAGCGACAGGGCGTCGTTGAGTGTTGCCAGATAGATGGCATCTGAGCAATCCACAGGCAAGGCAAAGTCGTAGTCGGATTGACGTTTCAGCTTGGGAAAGTTCTGCTCACAATGCAGCGAGCACGTGATTATTTGTGTATCGTTAGCAAGAATTTCAGCACTGCCGTCACCCTGGTGTACATCGCAATCCAGCACTAACACTGTATCGACCTGTCCGGTTTGAATGAGATATTTGGCAGCAATCGCCAAATCGTTGAAAATACAAAAACCGGCAGCCCGGTCGCTAAAAGCATGATGATAACCACCGCTCAGGTTGGCTGCAAAGCCATCGCGGAGTGCTTGTTGAGCAGCTTCTAATGCTGCTCCCACAGAGCGTAAAGTGCGTTCCACTAATTGCTCTGACCAGGGAAACCCCATTCGTTTGACTGCGCCGTCGGGTAAGGTACCACTGAGAAACGCTGTGACATACTCGGGGTCATGACATAACGTGATTTGTGCAGGTGAGGCGACTAAGTTAGGTTGTGTCAGCCAGCTAGCACAAGGAGTTTGTAACAGTTGTTGATAGAGCAGGCGATATTTCTCAATCGGAAACCTGTGCTTTGGGGGCAATGAGAGCGCACTGTAGCTGGGGTGATAAAACAACATAACGGCACCACCCAGATCAGGAGCGATTCTGCTTTTCTTGTAGCTGAATCTTATCCTCGGTCGCACTGATGGCTTTTCGGCACCGTCCAAGTCGACCATGCAGGGTAAGGATTTCTTTGTTTAGCTGGCTTGCCTGCTCGGGCGAGGCTTTAATCAATTGGTCCTGACGCAGTGAGATCATTTCTTGCAGTCGTCGCTCGAATTCATGATTTTGAGACAACTCCTGATAGAGTTCATGAGAAGGTTGCATGATCTTTTTCACAGCCTGGCGGTACACTTTTGCTTTTTTATGCGGCCGAAAGCGGTTTTCCTTGGCCCAGACTGGGGTTGATTTAAGCACTTTAATAATGGCTTCAATTTGTTCGCCAATGTGCTCCACCGCATATTGTAAAGCATGACGCTGCGATTGTGGGGGCAAGTTTACGAGCGCCTCTTTCACTTCGTCTACATAGTCACCGAGCTTCAGGCTTTTACTACGAAACACATGGCTGTCAAACAAGCTGGGCTGCGACTGAATATAGCGGTTTTTATCAAACCACTTAGCTTTATCAAACTGCTCAGCATGATGTTGCAACTCGTTAACGCGTTGTCTGAGTTTCTCTAGTGGTTGACTCATACCATGTATGCCTCAAATATCAACTTAGCGGTCAACACGATCACCACAGCATTAAACAAGGGTTTAATCAGTCGGCTGCCAAATTTTATCGCTGAATGTGCACCAAGCCAGGCGCCCAGCATCAGAAATGTGCCCATGGTCAGTCCCAGCAGAAAATTGACATGGCCCAATGCGACAAACGTGATCAGGGAAATGAAGTTCGAGACAAAGTTCATCGAACGTGCCAGGCCACAATTAAGTAATAGACTCATTTTGTATAGCATGTCATTAGATGCAGTCCAAAAAGTGCCGGTGCCGGGCCCAGCGAGACCATCGAAAAAGCCCAGAGACAAGCCTTGTAGCCACTGTTTGACTTTCAGCACACCGGTTTTTTTCGGTAAGTCGATGGAGTCGCTGTGACTCATTTTGCCAAACAGGCTGTACAAAGCAACCAGCAAAATGATGACCGGAATGAGCTTATTGAGAAATTCGATGCTCAGTGAATCAACCAGTAAAGTGCCCAGTGCAGCACCAATGGCCGTGGCCAATACGGAGGCGGCCCAAAACCTTGGGTTAAAGAGGTTTTGTTTGTAATAGGTGAAGCTGGCGGTTAACGAGCCGAAGCTGGCTGCCAATTTGTTGGTGCCCAGTGCCACGTGAGGTGGCAGGCCTGCTGTGAGTAAGGCAGGTACTGTGAGCATGCCGCCACCACCGGCAATCGCATCAATAAAACCAGCGGCTAGTGCAACTGTACATAGTAACGCCCAGGTAGCTGGGTCTAAAGCAAATTCGAGCATGGATTAGTCTATTTGTTTCGCAAAGGGTGGCAGCGTATCCAGCATCGCCTTGCCGTATCGTTTAGTAACCAGGCGTCTGTCAAGTATGGTGATGCGGCCAGAATCCGTTTCTTTGCGCAGCAGTCTACCACAGCTTTGGACTAATTTCTTGGCAGCATCCGGCACAGTGATAGATAAAAACGGGTTGCCGCCCTTTGACTGAATAAATTCAGCCTGCGCTTCTTCAACCGGAGAGGTTGGCACGGCAAAGGGGATTTTAGTGATTACCAGGTTTTCGAGATATTTGCCTGGCAAATCGAGTCCTTCTGACAGGCTTTGAGTACCAAATAAAATACTGCCCGCGCCCAGGTCGATAGATGTCTGATGACGCTTTAATAGTTCTTCCCGTGATAGTTCGCCTTGTACCAGAATCTGCCAGTCTTGTTTTCGCAGCTTAGCTACCACGTGATCCATCTGCCAGTAGGAAGCAAACAGCACCAGATTGGCTTTCTTCTTGTCCAGGAAATCAGGCAGAGCCTCGGCCAGATAGTCGCTAAACGCTTTATCGGTGGGATCGGTTTTAGTTTGGGGAATATGCAGCTGCGCCTGTTTAGCATAATCAAATGGTGAGTCGGCTTTGATGTATTTGACGCCGGGCTCATTACTAAGCCCACTTTCGCGCGCGAAGTGATCAAAGTTGCCCATGGCACTGAGGGTAGCAGAACACAGCACGGCTCCGGCGCACTCACGCCAGAGGTGATCTTTGAGGTAAAATCCAACTTCTATCGGGCAGTCGCACAATAGATAGTCATGGTGATGTTTGTAGTCGAGACGTTTGATCCAGCGAGCATGAGGAGTGCCTTCGCCTTTTGTTGCGTAGCTGAACCACAGCTTGTTGAGCTGCTCCAGACGATTAATATACTGGCCGCTTTCGGCCAAGATGGGATCGGCAATGAACCCCTGTACATCTCCGTCATTCACATCCAGTGTTAGCGCATCATGCATTTTGCTCAGTGCCCGAAGTGCATCCTGAGTTGCATCGGCAATGTCTTTGGCCCGTGCTTTGAGTTGCTCTGGCACTTCACCATGTAAGAAGCGGTGCGTGTCATCATCATTATAGCTGTAGTCAGATTGATCCAGCATGTCTCTGACCTGACGTAACACCTTATTGGCGTCATTGGCGGCATCGTTGAGTTTAAAGTTCTGTCCGATGGCTTTTTGAGAGACCACGACATTGGCCATTTTGCCGCTGAATTTGAGTAGCTTATCGAGCCATTCTATGGTGCCTTTAATGGTTGCGGCAGCCGATGAAAAGTCGCGGGTAATATGCGGCAAATGGTGGGCTTCATCAATGACGTAAAAGGTATCTTCGGGATCGCTTAAAATTGTACCGCCTCCGAGTTCCAGATCAGCCAGTAACAAGGCGTGATTGATCACCAATACATCCATTTGGGCAATTTTTTGTCTAGCAAGGTGAAAAGGGCACAGATTATGAGATTTCAATTGTCGTTGGCAGGCATGCTTATCACAGGCAATGAGGTTCCAGACTTTGTCGGGAATGGTATCTGCCCACCTATCTCTGTCTCCCTGCCAGCGTTTATCCTGATAGGCTTTCGCCAGTTCCTGTAAACAGCGTTGTTCCATGGCAGATAGAGGTGCACTGGTGGTGGGCATCAGGGACATTTGTGTTTCTTCGCCGCTCACGGCAGCCAGTAGTTTTTGTACACAGATGTAGCGCTGGCGCCCTTTAACCAGGTCAAATTTGAAGTCGAGCCCGGAGTGCTCTCTAAAAAAAGGCAGCTCTTTATTCAGCAACTGCTCCTGCAGCGCTACCGTTGCAGTCGAGATGATCAGCTTTTTCTTTTTTGCCAATGCCATGGGAAGTGCGCCCAGGCAGTAAGCCAGCGATTTACCTGTGCCGGTTCCTGCTTCAATGACGCAAACACGCTGAGACTTGTGGTAGTCGCCTCCCAGCGTTTTAGCGATTTCTGCGACCAGATAATTTTGCCCGGCGCGAGGGCGATAGCCTTCCAGTTGTTCAGCAATGTTGGTGTGTGCCTGGCGGATGGTTTTTTTTAAAGAATCTGACAGCATGTAGGATCGCTTAAGCAAAAAAGTATGGATATAATTACAGGTATTCTATTCTAGGCGGGGATCCCCTTTGGCACAAGCGGTATATCAGGGCTTTATCCTTTCACGGCAGCAAATCCACC
Organism: Pseudoalteromonas rubra; assembly: GCF_005886805.2. Classification (NCBI taxonomy): domain Bacteria; kingdom Pseudomonadati; phylum Pseudomonadota; class Gammaproteobacteria; order Alteromonadales; family Pseudoalteromonadaceae; genus Pseudoalteromonas; species Pseudoalteromonas rubra. The sequence continues at coordinate 3,182,645 of NZ_CP045429.1, read as the reverse complement.
TTAACAACCGGTTACACCTCTGTTATTGGCTGAAATCTGCCGAAGGCTTGTTAAAGGTGATCACCGAAGCACAACAAGCGGTGCTGTTTCTTCGCACAGAGGAGGCTGAAAAGGCGCAGGCTCTCCTGGCTGGGCAAGTCAAAGGGGTGGAGTTCCGACCGCTTGCACTTAAACACTTTGATCAATCTGCTGTGACGGGCCTCTATTGTCCTACATTGAGTAGCTACTACCAGTGCAAGGAGCATCTGGGCGCTCAGGTGACCTTATATGAAGCTGACATTCGTCATGCGGATCGTTATCTGATGGAGCGCTTTATACGCGGTGGTGCCTGGGTATCCGGTCATGCAGTAAACAAAGGCGGCTATATTGAGATCCAGCAAGCGCGCCTGAAACCGGCACCACATTATGTTCCTGAGTTGTCTATGTTGTCGCTGGATATAGAATGTAGTGGTGAGGGGGTGTTGTTTTCTGTTGGCTTGGTGACGCAAACGCAGCGGAGCGTCATCATGATTGGAGGTCCCCAGAAAAGTGATGTGGATGTCCGCTGGGTTGATGATGAATTGGCTCTGTTGCAGGCATTAGTCGAGGAACTCAACCGCCTTGATCCAGACGTGATCATTGGCTGGAACGTGATTGAGTTCGACTGTGTAGTACTTCATGAGCGCTCAGAAGCATTGGGTATCTCATTGAGTATTGGTCGAGATGGCACCCCGATACAGGTATCCAAAGGGAATTTTACCCGCGTGCTGGTAGCAGGTCGGGTGGTGCTGGATGGCATAGATACGATGAAGAATGCCACTTACCATTTTGAAACTTTTAAGTTGAGCTATGTTGCCCAGCAGGTACTTGGAGAAAGCAAGTTACTCACTCAGGATGAAAGGCTGGAAGAGATCATCCGCCTGTTCCATCATGATAAGCCTGCGCTTGCAGCCTATAATCTGCAAGATTGTGTATTGGTCTGGGATATTTTTACCCAGTTGTCTTTGCTTGAGTTCGCTATTGCCCGGACTCAGTTAACTGGCCTTGAGCTGGAACGTATGGGTGGCTCCGTAGCTGCATTTACAAACTTGTATCTGCCATTATTACATCGCAGCGGTTATATCGCGCCCAATTTAGGTGAGCATGGCCTGACATTCGACAGCCCTGGAGGATACGTGATGGATTCGCGGCCAGGGTTATATCAAAATGTGCTGGTGCTGGACTTTAAAAGCCTTTACCCCTCTATTATACGTACATTCCATATCGATCCTATGGGACTCATCGAAGGGCTCAACTCTCCTGACAATGCAATTAGCGGGTTCAATGAAGGTACTTTTTCCAGAACCTATCATCATTTACCTAAGCTGGTAGCCCAGCTGGCAAAAGCCCGGCAGGAAGCCAAAGATCGTGGCGAAAAAATGCTGCAACAGGCCATCAAGATCATTATGAATAGCTTGTATGGGGTGCTGGGGTCTCGGGGGTGCCGATTCTATGACCCGCGTTTGTCCAGCTCCATCACCCTGCGTGGTCACGAAATTATGCAGACCACACGTCGCTGGATTGAAGAAATGGGCTACGAGGTGATCTACGGTGATACAGATTCAACCTTTGTATGCGTACCAGAGTCTTTGTCTCCTGCGCTGTGCCAGCAGCTCGGTGAGCGCCTGATGAAAGAGATTAATCAGCGCTGGACGCAGCAGGTTGACAGCCAGTTTAGTTTACCCAGTTATCTGGAAATTGAGTTTGAAACCCACTATAGCCCGTTCTTTATGCCGACCATCCGAGGTCAGGAAACGGGATCCAAAAAGCGTTATGTCGGTCAGATCCAAACCGAGCGGGGGGCTGAGTTGGTGTTCAAAGGGTTGGAGACGGTGCGCAGTGACTGGACTGAGATTGCCAAAGAGTATCAGCAGGCGGTGATCCGGGCCTTATTTGATAATGAAGATGTGGTTGCGGTAACGGAGCAATACATCGCATTGATCAACAGCGGTCAGGTTGATAATAAGTTGGTCTATAAAAAACGCCTGGGCAAACCGCTGAATGCCTATGTTAAAAATATCCCGCCTCATGTAAGGGCAGCGAAAGAAGCTCACAGTCGTGGGTCTGCGAGAAACCTGGGTAAAGGGAGTCAGGTTGCCTACTATATAAGTACAACAGGTCCGAGGCTGATACAGGGGGTGTTATCTAACCCGGATTACAGCCACTATATAGAAAAACAGATTTTACCCATTTACCAGATGCTACCGGATGTTGACCTGGATGCCATTACCTTAAATGGTCAGCGAACGCTGGATTGGTCCTCAGATTTGTAATAGCGTGCAAGCGGTTTTTTAGCTGCTTGTAAGCAAATTTTTTTTTCCGTTTATTTGACGCTCATCACAGAAAATCAAGTGAAACAAAGCTTTATTTGAATGTAAATACATACTAACAAAATTGGTAACGGTTTGTTTGGGTACTATTTTTCGCATAAAAAAGCAGCAAACAAACCAAATTTAAAAATATTTTTTTTAACTTAAATGCGACTTGCATTTCTTTCCTGATATTGGTCCTTGTGTTCTTTGTGTACAGTTTTCATGTGAATTCAATTAAAAAATACATTTATTTTGAAGTGAGTGGTAATTAACTTTAAAGCCCTGTTAAAATCTTGGGTTTTCATTGTTTTATTGGTGTGCCTATCTGTTAAGTCTGGTTGGTTTGACGCTTAACACAGGTCGCGATTAGTATCCGTCGCGAAAATTCAGAGACTGCTGAAATTTACTCGGCAAGCTCGTTATAAATACCAACAATACTCATGCTTACCGCCACGTGTAAGCCCAGGGAGAAAACACATGTTGAACACTAAAGTAACTAAGGCCGTGCGTTTAGCACTGGCATTTGGTGCTGCGTCTACGGCTGTGATCGCACAGTCTGCAACTGCTCAGGAAGGTGCTGAAAAAGTAGAACGCATTGAAATCACAGGCTCGCGTATCAAGCGTGTCGACATGGAAGGTGCAAGCCCGGTTGAAGTAATCTCTACCGCTGAATTCGAAGGCCAGGGCCGTGTCTCTGTTGCCGAAGCACTTCAAAGCGTTACTTCTAATAGCTTTGGCTCTATTATCCCAAGCTCAGGTAACAGTGCACAGTCACAATCAACTGTGAGCCTGCTGGGTGCTGGTGCTGGTCGTACTCTGGTACTGATCGACGGTAAGCGCATGGGTAGCTCTCCTTCACTGAACGGTGGTGGTGCCAACTTGAGCTCAATCCCGATGGCAGCGGTAGAGCGTATTGAAATTCTGAAAGATGGCGCTTCAGCTATCTATGGTTCTGACGCCATTGCGGGTGTTATCAACGTTATCCTGAAAAAAGACTTCGAAGGGGTGTCTTTCGATATTCAGGTAGGACGTCCTGAAGCAGAAGGTGCTGACTCTAAGCAAATGTCAATGGCATTTGGTGTAAGCTCTGACAAAGGTAACATTACTTTTGTTTACGATCATCAACAGCGTAACCCTATTTTTGACCGTGACCGCAGCTATACTGCCGCGTCAATGGAAGATAAAAACAAAGATGGCCTGATCTCTATTTATGATGAAACTGTCGGCATCAGCTATTCTGGCGCGACTGTTAAAGGTCCTAACGGCATGCTTGCATCTCCAAAGTGTGACGAGCTAACCAAGAATGTAGACGGCTTCGTAGGCGTACTTGATCAAGGTAGTGCATTAGGCGGTGTTGGCGGTGGCCAGGTTTGTGGTTATGCATATGCTGACGTTTCTGCCAACATGGCGTCGACTAAACGTGACTCGGCGATGGCGAGCATTACCTATGAACTCACTGATGACCTGGAGCTTTTCGGTCGTGCAATGTTCAGCCGTAACGATTCTTTTGGTCGTTATGCACCAGCAGCTGCAAACTGGAATGATATGGCAGCAGACAATGAACATAACCCTACTGGCGAAGTAACTAAAGGCTATTTCCGTTGGTATCAACTGGGTAACCGTGACGGTGAAGTAACGGATTACCAGCAAGATTACACTTTAGGCCTTAAAGGTGCCTTCGGTGATACGGCTGAGTGGGAAGTTTCTTACCACAAAGCACGCCTGGACTATCGCGATGTTGGCCGTTTTTATCTGAGCAAAGCGGGTCTGTCTCACAATACACTAAATGATATTGCGCTTGATTCAGAGCAAGGTATCGCCAACATGCGTGCCACAACTTACACAGAAAACCAAAGTGAACTAGATCACGTGTTTGCCGGTATCGGTTTTGAGTTTGGTGAGCTGGAAGGCGGTGCTATTGCCCACTATGTGGGTGGTGAATATTTCGATATGACGCTGAATTCTCGTTATGATGCACAAAACGAAGCTGGCTTGATTGGTGGTAGCGCTGGTAGTTCAGGTGCGGGTGAGCGTGATGTAACAGCCGTGTTCTATGAAGTGGCTTTCCCTATCCTTGATAACCTGACACTGAGCGCAGCATACCGTTATGATGACTACAGTGACTTTGGTGGTGAAGGTAACCCAAGCGTGAAGCTTGACTACCGTCCAATTGACGACTTGCTACTTCGTGCTTCTTACTCAGAAGGTTTCCGTGCACCATCTCTTAAAGAGCTAAATGCAGCTGATTCAACAGGCTTCCCGAAAGCAACTGACTATGTATTCTGTGATCAGCAAGGTATTGCTGCATCTGATTGTACTGAAGCAAGCTATGAAGAGCTACGTCAGGGCAATAAAGAGCTGGGTCCAGAAGAATCAAGCTACATGAACCTGGGTGTTGTTTACTCTGGCTTTGAAAATGTATCTATTAAAGTAGATTACTTCGAGCTTGAAGTAGAAAACTTGATTAGCCTTATTGAGGTTCAGGACTTAGTTGACCTACAGTCCGCAGGTGCATATGACGCACTGGTTGCTGAAAGACCAGCAGTTAAACTGGTTCGTAATGCTGACGGTTCAATCGATAAAGGTTACACACAGTATTCAAACGGTGCATTCATGTCGCGTAAAGGTTTCGACATTGATGTATCTTACAAGCTAGAGACCGCATATGGTGACTTCAAATTCAGAAATGTAACAACACTTCTGACAGAAGTTGGTGAAGATATTTACTTCAGTGGTCCAACAATCAATGCGAAGAAGGCACCAGAGCAGCCAGAGCTTCGTTCTCAGTTCACTGTGAACTATGCTGTTGATAACTACTCTGTTAACTGGACGACAGATCTGATCGACAACACGTATCAAACTGAGACTAAGCAGCGTCTTGATTCTGGTCAACATGTAGTAGAATACTCTGGAACTCTGCCTACTTATGTAACACATAACCTGAACATCAAATACTTCAGCGACGGTTACGGTACATTTACATTGGGTGCACGTAACCTGTTCGATAAAGGTGTAGTGTACAATAACAATGGTTTCTACGTAGATTACCCTCTGTATAACGCAGGTCACATTGGTCGTGAAATCTTCGGTGGATACCGCATCAGCTTCTAATTTGCAGATGAACTAATTTAGTAAAAGTTTAGTAAAAGCCCCGTCAGGGGCTTTTTTTTTGCCACCTTCTTAAGTCAATTACGAGTCTGGTATTCTGCCCCTTACTTTCGTGAACATTTCTCGTTCGCATCTTCTTTGGTTATAAAGCGGCCTGTGACAGGCGGATAAGTGCTCTCTGTTTACTCTAAATCTGCCATTTTTAATACTTGTGTGACGGGTTGGAAAAATTGTACCCATTTCACACGTTTCGTTCACAAACCCATGTTTAATATGTGCTTATCTGTGTATTTAAGATCATTAAATGATATAAAAAATGTTAAATAAGGTCGTTCCTCGCTCAGGTAATTGCAAAAAACACATCAGACTATGTTGACCTAGTGTCTAGTTGTTGTTTAAGATGCATCACTAAGTTACCGTTTTGGTAAAAATACAAAGCGTTTGTTAACGCAAAAAATAAATATAACCATCTTGTATGGTCCAGGGAGAATCCAATGTTAAATAACAAAGTAACAAAAGCGGTTCGCTTAGCGATCGCGTTTGGTGCTGTGTCAGCAACTGCGTTCGCAGCCAATGCTGAACAAGGCGAAGAGAAAATCGAAAAGATTGAAGTAACCGGTTCTGCTATCAAGCGTACAGACCTGGAAGGTGCTTTGCCTATCGATGTAATCGACGCTTCTGATATCGCAAAATCTGGTGTTACTAGTGTACCAGACCTTATTGCTAACCTGCCTGCGATGCAGGGTTTCACAGCTGCTGGTGAGTCAGTAGGTGGTGGTGGTGGTGGTATTCAAACTGCGTCACTTCGTAACCTTGGTGCTGAATACACGCTGGTTCTGGTTAACGGTCGCCGTATGGCTTCTTCGGATTCAGGTTCGAGCATCGACATCAACTCAATTCCACTATCTGCGATCAAGCGTGTAGAAATCCTGAAAGATGGTGCTTCTGCACTATATGGTTCTGATGCTATCGCAGGTGTTGTTAACTTCATTCTGAAAGATGACGTTCAAGCGACTACTGTAAGCGCTCGTTATGACAAGCCTTCAGATACGTCTAGCTCAAACTTCTCTATCACAACAGGTTTCGGTGACCTGGACAGTGATGGCTTCAATGTTATGGTGAGCTACAGCCGCGATGAGCAGGACAACCTACGTTCAGTTGACCGTGATTTCGCAAAAACAGGTTTCGTTGAGTTTGAGCACGCTGGTCAGGACCTAGTTGCGATCGCTGGTTCTTCAAACGCGATCCCAGGTAATGCTTACGTCAAATACTATCAGCGCGATGATGCTGGTGCATATGTATTGGATGACAACGGTAACCGTAAAACATCAACGTACTCTTTGAACCCGTACAAAGAAGTGAACGGTTCATGTCACACAACAAGTGCACCTTCTGGTAACGCGTGTCAATTTGACTACACCAGCACGCTAGAAATTCAACCAGAAAGTACTCGTGACAACTTGTTCCTACAAGCGATTGCAGCCATTAACGACGATATGGAAGCATATGTAACTGCGTCTGCATCTAAGTTTGAAATGATTACGCGTATCGCTCCGTACCCAACTGGTGGTTTCTCTCTTGATGAAAATAGCCAGTTTGTACAAGACAACGTAATTACGCACCTACCTGACGCTGTTAAAGATGATATGGTTGAAGGTGGTGTGTCTGCACGCTGGCGTGTACTTCCAGGTGGTAACCGTACTGATGAGTGGACTGCAACTACGTCACACATCGTTGCTGGTCTGCGTGGTGAATTTAACGAATGGTCTTACGACTTCGCCATCACTAGCTCAGGCGCTGAGCGTGAGCAGGTTCGTCTTACTGGTTATCCGTTAGAGAAAGAGTTCATGGAGCTGGTCACGTCTGGTCAGATTAACATCTTTGATGCTCCAGAAAACCTTTCTGACGAGCAAAACCAGATGGTAGCAAACACCATGTTTAATGGCCTTTGGGATACCACTGACACTGATTTGTTCGCAATTGAAGGTAAGACTTCAGGCGCAATCGCTGAGCTGGATGCTGGTACTGTTTATTTAGGTGTTGGTTTCGACTATCGCAAGTCAAGCTATTCACTGACCAATGGTGCGGGTCAAAATGCTGAGATTGTTCTGTTTGAAGCTGCTGGTACTGAGTTTGACCTTGAGCGTGACAGCTACGGTGCATTTGCAGAAGTAATCGTGCCAGTACTGGAAAACTTAGAAGTAACTGGTTCACTACGTTACGATGAAATTGGTGAAATCACTGATTCAAAACGCACTGGTAACCAGACTGTTAACGACAGTGCTGATGATACAACTTATAAAATAAGTCTTTCTTACCGCCCAACTGACGAGTTGCTACTACGTGCAAGCTACGGTACTGGCTTTAAGGCTGCGACCATGCGTCAAATTGCTGCGCCTCGTCTTGAGTTTGGTGTAACTGCATCACCGTACGATTGTCCGGATAAATTGGCCCCTGAAAAGGCGCAATACTGTCACCAGGATAAGCTGCAATATGATGTATACCGTGAAGGTGAAAAAGACCTTCAGCCTGAAACATCTAAGCAGTACACATTCGGTTTTGTATGGGCAGGTGACACAGGTACAAGCTTTGGTATTGACTATTGGAACATCAAGATGGAGAACGAAGTTCGCCGTTTGACTCAGAACCAAATCTTCGACGATCCGGTAACTTACGACGAGCTGTTCACAACTAAAGTTGACAGAGGTACAGGCGATACCGTTCTTGCTATCATCCAGCCTGCGCGTAACGTTGGTGAGTCTCGCACTTCAGGTATCGACTGGCATGTTGATTTCACAACCAACTTCTCGTTTGGTGAGCTGAAGTCTAGCCTGATGGGTACATACCTAATCGAAGATGAGAGTCTGCGTGTAGGTACTACAGACACTTGGGATACTAGCCTTGGTAAAGTAGGTACAGATGAAGAAGTGGCTTTCCGCAACATCATTAACTTTAACAACACGTTCACGCACGGCGACTTCACGCACAGCCTGAACCTTAAAGCGCGTAGCGGCTATACTGATGCGAGCGCAAACGTGAGCTTCTATGTTGCTAAGGCTGAAAATTGGGATTCAGAGGTAGACGGTAGTGTTATCCAGAAACACATCCCTGTTTACATGACTTTCGATTATCGTCTTGCTTACGCTTGGGGCGACAATGCAAACATTGCATTCGGTATTAAGAACCTGTTTGACAAAGAGCCTCCGTTCACTCTGAACGCATCAGCTGGTCACCAGGTTGGTTACGACCCGCGTTATGCTGACCCGTATGGTCGTACTTTCTACCTACAAGCAGATTACACATTCTAATTCTGCCTGACTAAGTAGACACAACTAACAAGCCCCTGCTAATTGCAGGGGCTTTTTTGTTGCAAATAATCGCAATTATACTTGTTGTGTTTTTTGCAATAGTGTTTAGTTTACAAAGTGCTTACGCTCAGTCAAGTTCCACCCCGTTCGGTTCTAGTCATTCACTTTTAGATGCGTCGTCTTAAAACCATCTGTGCGATTAAAAAAACGTCAAATTAACATGTAATAAGGCTCTAAAATCACTACAGATATGAGCCAGATAATTTAATCCCTATAACCCTTTGTTTTTAATGTGTTTTTTTGTTTCTTTTTTGGGTTTTTTGTTTCCGTTTTAAAAAAGGTTGTTGACCTTTTGTTTTTCATGCGATTAGTATGTTTCACCAATATGGCTAAAAGTGTACGCACTTGTTACCCATATAAAATCAAGAAAATACATAAAAACAATGCTTTAAAAGATTTATTTAAAGCCAGGGAGAAAACAAATGTTAAATAGCAAGATCTCGAAAGCGGTCCGCTTAGCACTGATGTACGGTGCAGTATCTGCTACAGCTTTTGCAGTAAATGCAGAAGAATCAGAAGAGAAAATCGAGAAAATCGAGGTAACAGGTTCAAGCATCAAAGGCACAGACCTTGCGGGTGCACTTCCTGTTGATATCATCTCTGCAGAAGATATTAAAAACACTGGTGTTACTAATGTTGGTGACCTGGTTGCACAAATCCCATCGATGCAGGGTTTCACAACTCCAACTTCTTCAGTTGGTGGCGGCGGTACTGGTCAGGCTACAGCATCACTACGTGGTATTGGTGAAGACTACACACTAGTACTTCTAAATGGTCGTCGTCTTGCACCTCTTGACTCAGGCAACGCGGTTGACTTAAACTCTATCCCTCTTGCTGCTATCGAGCGTGTTGAAGTTCTAACTGATGGTGCATCAGCACTATACGGTTCGGATGCGATCGCTGGTGTAATTAACTTTATCCTTAAAGATCAGGCTGATGAGTCTACAGTATCAGCACGTATGGACCGTCCAAAAGACGGCGCAGAGTCTTACAACCTGAGCTTCACAACTGGTTTTGGTGACTTCGACAGAGATGGTTTCAGCTTAGTAGCTTCACTTAGCCATGAAAAATCTGAAACGCTTCGCTCTAAAGATCGTGATTTTGCTAAAACAGGTTTCCTTGAGTTTGAAGTAGATGGTAACTCTTACTTCCAGCTGAATGGTTCTGGTAACGCGATCCCTGCAATTGCGCACGTTTTCATTGGTGAGCGTGATGAAGAAGGTCGTCCAATTAACGGCGCTTACACTAAAAGCTTCAGCCCGTACTATGCCGAAAATGGTTCTTGTGCACCAGACACAGCAGCCTCTCCATTTGGTAATGCCGGCGGTGTAGACTGTGTTTTCGACTTCACAAGCACACTAGAGATCTACCCTGAGACAGAGCGTACAGCTTTCATCCTACAAGGTGATTTTGCAATCACTGACGATATCCAAGCGTTCTCAACTCTTTCTTATACCGACTTCACAATGACGTCACGTATTGCTCCAAACCCAACAGGTCAGTTGAACTTGGGTGCGATTAATGGTGACTCAGCAAACAGCGTACTTTACACAAAATACGTTGAAAAGCACCTGACAGAAGAAGAAAAAGCTAATGCATCAGAGTTCCGTGCTGCATGGCGTGCTCTACCAGGTGGTAACCGTACCAACCAATACGATAACACTGCTATCAATGTTATCTTAGGCCTTGAAGGTACGGTATTGAACGATATCGACTTCAACACTGCTGTTGTTTACTCGAAGAACGAGCGTGAAGATCACGTTAAAAACGGTTACTACAACCGTTCTACTTTTGCACCGACAATCGCTGGTGGTTCTATTGACGTATTTGCCACGGCAGAAGAATTTGCTGGTGACCAGGCGTCAAAAGATGCAATCGAGAGCGTTCAGTGGCGTGGTCTTTGGGATACCGTAGAAACAGAAATGTTGTCTTTCGATATTCGTGCGTCTCAGCCGCTGTTTGAATTACCTGCAGGTGAAGTGTATGTAGGTTACGGTATTGACTACCGTGAAAACAGCTATGCACTTATCCTGACCGAAGCACAGATCAATCGTGAATCAAATGCACCAGCAAACGATACAGGTTATGACCTGGAGCGTAGTCAGTACGGTGCGTTCACCGAATTCCAGGTACCAATTCTGGAAGACTTGAGTGCAAACCTGGCATTACGTTACGACAGCATCGGTAAAGTTAAGAATAACGATCCTTCAGACACGCAAACATATGAGTCTAACAGCGATACTACGTACAAGCTGAGCTTGCGTTATAACGCGACCGATAACCTGGTTCTGCGTGGTTCATACGGTACTGGTTTCAAAGTTGCGTCTCTTCGTAGTTACGCTCAACCATTGGCTTACAATGGTGTAACCGGTGCAAGCTATACGTGTCCAAATCTGGGTGATGCAAACCGTGAAGCGTTCTGTCCTACAGGTAGTACACAGTATCAAGCATTCCTGAAAGGTAACCCAACTCTGGCACCTGAAGAGTCAACGCAATCGTCAATCGGTTTTGTTTACTCGCCTACGTCAGATACAACGATTCAGTTGGACTACTGGAGCATTGAAATCGAAGGTAAGGTAGAAGCACCTGACTTTGACTACATGTTCGAAAATGTTAACCTGTTTAACGATAGCTTCCAGATCCACACTAGTACAGCGGATGACACTCAGAGACTTCTGTCGGTTGAGCGTGAGTACTTGAACCTGGGTAAAACAGAAACGTCAGGTATTGACTGGAAATTCGAATTCAACAATGAGCTGAGCTTTGGTCAGTTGAAGACGACACTTCAGGGCACTCATATCATTGACTCACAGTACACAGCGCCGGGTGTTGTACCTTATGAGTGGGAATCTAGCCTTGGTAAGTATGGTACTGACGAAGAAGTTGTATTCCGCAACGTTGCTCAGATCCAAAATACTCTGACACATGGTGATTTCTCACACTCTCTTCGTATTAGCTACAAGTCTAGCTATTCAGATGACCGCGTAGAAGTTGTTCGTGGTACTATTGCTAATCCAGTGATGGAAACTGTGTACAACGAAGAAGGTGTAGGTTCACAAGCATTTGTGACAGAGCATGTACAGTTGAAGATTCCTTCATATGTTAAGACAGACTACAAGATCGATTACTTCGGTTTTGAAAACACTGTTATTACATTCGGTATCAACAACCTGTTTGACAGAGAGCCACCTTTCTCACTGGGTGATCCAGAAGGTCACGTAGTAGGCTACGAAGGTCGTTACTATGACCAGCTACTACGTACATACTACCTGAGCGTAGATTACAGCTTCTAAGTAGTATAGAGATAAAAAAGGCCGCTTTTGCGGCCTTTTTTTATTGCTAGTTTTTATCCCTGCTTGCGAGGATAGTGATTATTTTTCGCGTTATTTACCTGAATGTATTTATGTCGGATAGCCTTTATTCCTAATAATAAGAAAGCATTGCTAGCTTATAACTCTTTTCGTATTTATATCGGTTTATTTTTATTTGGTTTATTTTGATTTATATGGGTTCATTTAATTATTTAATGGCTTTTAAATCTATGTTGTTTTTGTGTTTATAATGGTCTTAAAGGTTATAAATTATATTTATTAAATTTCCAACGCTAATAGTTAATGCTTGGTTTAACGGTATACATATGGGGGGTTGAGAAAAAATCGCTTATCATGTAGTGAAAGTCATCAAAAAACATTAATATATTAATAACCCTCACATGGTTTGACTTTTTTGGGTACTTGTTATATACCTTGTAATGAAATTATAAAAGATTGCTTAAAGCAAGGAGAAGTCATGAAAACCAAAGCACTAATTCTCGTTTCTACATTGGGTTTACTTTTGACAGGGTGTAATAGTACCAGCAGCTCGAAAGACGACGGCAGTCAGGCAAATAACGGGTATCGTTGTAAGCAAGTTCGTTCTCTGGGGTCAAATATTCCCAAAACAAGTTGTTCAACCGCCAAGCAAAGAACAGAAGCTCGTAAGAATGCACAAGATGCAATGCGAGAAAATCAGCGTGGCTTAACAAATAACCGACAGTAGTAACGCAGTAATTCCCAGCACATATACAGGCTTACGCAGTTTATAAGTCTGTATATGTATTAAAAACCGGTGCTGATGAAGCACATTTTTTAAGTAACCTGATACCACTAGTTAAATTAGACTCGCCATAAAATTTTCCTCGGTTACCTTACATCCACTACCTTACTGGCCTTTTTATAGCGAATTTTAAATCCTGCCCAGGCAGGAAGCTCCCAGCGTTTCGGGGCGTCTTTACGATTACCCTGTATATACTCGAGTACAATGCGTTTGGCGGTAAAGCTGTAGGTGACTGCCATCGTCAGTTCAGGCAAGGTGACTCTCAGAGGGTATTTCTCAATAAAGGGGTCGATTATCCAGGCCTCTATGGGTAAATAAAATAAATCCTGTGCTTCAATTAATTCAAGGTCATCCTGTGTTTCAACGCCTAAATCCATGAGGGTTTGTGTTAGCCACTGGGTTGTATTCGGGAGTATCGGTAATTCACTTTGTTCATACTGGTGGTAAAGGTGTTGGTAGTCCAGCATCATACTTACTTGTTGCCAGACACCGTCAAAAAGCAGCGCTTGCTCGATTAATTTAACACACGCGGGGATCAGGTGTGGTCCTTCAGCAAGCTGCTGTTGCCGCGACAATACTGCTCCCGCGTAGTTATGTGTCAGTTCAGCCCATATTTTGCCGTCTTCCAGGTATGCGCCTTCAAGCCTGGCGTCTGTTGATGCATATTGGGAGACCAAGGCGCTCGAAATAGGGGCTGCGAGAGTCGCCAGCGTGGTTGCCTGCTTTACGCCTTTTCCTGCCAGCGCATAGGTATCAAGCACCAGGATAGCTTCACTCGTGTCACAAATACGAGATTCTTTTGCCGGTACCACTTCGCTGTGGCCATTACCAAAACCACCGCGACGGTTATCCTTTTTAATAAACAACCAGTCCGGGCGGACAGATGCAATGGCGCTAAGTAGCGCATTTCGGTCATAACTGGCGGCTTTATCTAGCGGTGGTAACGCAAAGGCGTCTCTGAGTTGCTGGCTGAATAGCCGAGCTTCACGAATGGCTTCGTCCTCAATCAGCACGCCAGGGGCTTTTCCGCGCAGTAATGCAATGACCAGCTCCAGGTCGCAATTGTGGGGCAGTGCCTTACTGAGTGCCTCAAGTTGCTCCGTTGACCCCGGCAGCCGGTATACGCGTGCCGGTACCGACATAATGGCCACGGCATCAATCATCGCCTGACGTAGACGGTTATCCGGCATACAGGTGATGAGATGGCCCAATTCGACATCGACGGGCAAAGGGTAGAGCTGTCTGCCAAGTTCAGTTGCACGGCTATGTTCGTCTAGCGCACCTATTTTCCTGAGCAGGTCGAGTGCGCGTTGCCCGGAGCTTGCAGGCAGCGGGTCAATAAAGTTGAGAGTGTCTATGCCATCAGTGGCACAGCCAGCAGCCAATACCAGCTCAGTGAGGGCCTCTCTGTGTATTTCTGGCGGGGTAGTATCTATCAACGGCGCATATTGCCCATACAGGCGCAGACAGAGCCCTTTCTGGGTGCGTCCGGCCCTGCCCAGACGTTGTTTTGCAGAATCTCTGCCGATTGTATCCAGGCCCAGTACTGTTTTACCATTTCTTAAGTGGGTGCGTCGCTCCAGACCTGAATCGATCACGCAGGTGATATTGGGTATGGTCAGTGAGGTTTCTGCCACATTAGTGGCCAGAATGATTCGTTGCTGTGGTTGCTGTTGTAAAGCTCGGTGCTGATCATCTGGTGCACAGCCACTGAATAACGGGACTATCAGCGCATCAAGTGATTTACACTGCGCAGCACACTGTACGATTTCTCCTTTACCAGGGAGGAACACCAGGATGTCGCCATTGGTATATTGCAGGGCATAGTCACATGCAGCCTTAACTCTTTCACTCAGGTCGTCTTTACTTGGCATAGCGCGCATATCTTTGGCAAGAAAGCGCTCTTCAACGTCGAACATCTTGCCTGTGGAAGTCAGTAAGGGAGCATCCAGGTAACGCACCAGTCGCTGTGTTGACAAAGTGGCAGAGGTGACTATCAGATGATGCGCAGCTTGCTGTTTCAACAAGGCAAGTAACAGGTCCATATCCCAGCGTCGCTCATGGAATTCGTCCAGCATGATAGTGTCAAAGTCGGTCAACTTATTTTCAAAGTACCAGCGTAACGCCACCCCAGGTGTGACAAATACGATTTGCGAGTTATCACTAAACACGCCTTCGAAACGAATGGCATACCCGACTTGTTCACCGAGCTTGCAACCTTGTTGCCGGGCGACATACTCAGCCAGTGAAGTGCAGGCTATGCGACGTGGTTGGATCATCAGGACCCGACCTTGCCGGGTGGCCCAGACGGGGAGCTGCGTTGATTTCCCCGAGCCAGTGGCGGCGGCAACAATTACGTTGCCAGCGGTTAAATGGTCACAAAATTGGGCTTTAATCTGTTCGATGGGCAAGGACATACGGACTTGATACTGTTAGATATTTTTTAAAGTGTCGAGGATTTTAACAAATCTCGCTTGAAAAGACTGCCCGTGGTGCGCATCTCTGAATAAAATATCAACGCGTAATAATCAATGACAGAAATCAGTTTACTCGTCGCTCTGGTGGTATTTTGTATCATTTACTGGCGACTCGACGATATCAAGCGCGCTTACTGGCAGCGTAAATATAGCACGCAAACTTTGAATGAGCTGGACAGGCAGGTGCTGCTGCGATATATGCCAATTTATCGCAATATGACCGATCATGATCGGGCTCGGCTGGAGCGGCACATCGTGTGGTTTTTAGGAGAAAAGCGGCTGCTTGGTCGAGATGGATTGAAAACCAATCGGGCTATGGCACTGATCATCGCGGCTGATGCCTGCCTGCTGGTACTTAATCAACGCTGGCCGCTGTATCCCAATGTGAAAGAGATCTTGTTGTACCCCAGCAGTTATTATGCCGGACAGAATAATCGTGACAGTGCGGGGCTGGTGAGCTTTCATACTGTGGTGCGTCAGGGCGAGTCCTGGCCTGGTGGCACGCTGGTCTTGAGCTGGCATGATGTGCTTGAGGGTAACCGCTTACCTGAAGATGGTCATAATCTGGTGTTTCATGAATTTGCGCATCAGCTCGATCAACAGACAGGCCAGACGAATGGCACACCCCGGTTACCAAAAGGGATGAGTTACAAAAAGTGGGGAGAGGTATTATCGCGGGCGTATCAGCAGTTAAAAACGCAATTGGCTTACCACATGCCACATGTCGTACACGAATATGGGGCAACCAATGAAGCGGAGTTCTTTGCGGTGATAACTGAAACGTTTATTGAAAAGCCTTTACAACTAAAGCAGGAAAATCCGGAGTTATTCTATTTGCTGAGTGACTACTACCGCTTTGATCCGCGCGATTGGATCAAGTAATGGTGCGCGTCATCTGGTTGAGGTGTATCAAGGCTCAGGCATAAAAAAACCGCTTCAGCTGAAGCGGTTTTTCATCTAAATCAGATTATGAAAAGCTGATCTCACCACGCTCTTTGCGTCTGTTATCACGCTTGTCACCACGCGGGTCTTTGAAGCTGCGCTTGCGATCGCCACGACCTTCGTTGCGGCCTTCAAAGCGACGCTCATCACGACCGCCTGAACGACGTTCACCACCGCGACGCTCACCACCATTGCCCTGATCGGCCGGGTGTGTGCTCTTGCTCATCTTCATTGGGCGCTGACAAATGTAAACGCTCTGGAAGTGAGACAGAGTATCTGCTGGCATATCCTGAGGCAGCTGCACTGTGCTGTGCTCATCAAACAAACGGATTTCACCGATAAACTTGCTTGAGATATCTGCTTCGTTTGCAATCGCACCAACGATGTTCTTGACCTGTACGCCGTGCTCACGACCTACTTCGATACGATAGGTATCCATAGGACCGGTGTTGCGACGTGCATTGCCTTTACGTTCGCCACGCTCACCACGACGTTCGCGGTTACCGTCACGATTACCATCGCGCTCACGACGTTCGCGTTGTACCTGGATCTCTTGCACTTTCAGTGGAGATTGCTGCTGTGCCAGACACAGTAGTGCAGCGGACAATTCTGTTTGAGTTAGCTCTAGCTTTTCAGCCATGCCTTGTGCCACTTCACTGAAGAACTCAATGTCTTTGTGATCAAGCGCCAGGCTTAGCTTGCCTTGTAGTGCTTCAATGCGCTTTTGCTCAACAACTTTCGCGTTAGGTAGTTCCACTTGCTCGATGTCTGAGCGAGTGTGGCGCATGATGTTACGTAGCAGATAACGCTCATTACCTTTAACAAACAGGATAGCTTTACCTTTACGACCAGCACGACCTGTACGGCCGATGCGGTGAACATAGGCTTCGCTGTCTTGCGGGATATCATAGTTGATAACCAGGCTCAGTCGATCAACGTCCAGACCACGTGCCGCAACGTCAGTTGCGATAACGATGTCTAACAGACCGCTTTTCAGACGCTCTACCGTGCGCTCACGGGCTTGCTGGTTCATGTCACCATTAAGTGGTGCCGCAGAGAACCCTTCGCGCTCAAGTAGCTCAGCTAGCTGAACAGTATCGTTACGAGTACGCACAAACACGATAGACGCATCGTAATCTTCCGCTTCTAAGAAACGTACGATGGCTTTGTTTTTATGCGTTGTTGCACGCCAGTAAACTTGCTCAATAGTGTCAACAGTCGAGTTACGTGGTGTGATTTTTACTTGTTCTGCGTTATCTAAATACTTAGAACAAATAGATTGGATCTGCTTTGGCATAGTTGCAGAGAACAAACAGGTTTGCTTCTCTACCGGTGTTTTTTCCATGATGCTTTCAACATCATCGATAAAGCCCATGCGTAGCATTTCATCAGCTTCGTCCAGCACTAAGGCTTTCAGATCCGACAAATCAATGGTCTTACGGTTAATATGGTCAATCAAACGACCCGGTGTTGCCACAATGATTTGTGCGCCACGGCGTAGTGCGCTTAGCTGCACGCCATAGCTTTGTCCGCCATACAGAGCCAATACTTCAACACCTTTGGTGTATTTAGCGTATTGGTTGAAGGCTTCCGCGACCTGTAAAGCCAGTTCGCGTGTTGGAGTCAATACTAATATCTGTGGTTGCTTAACGGATGCGTCAACATTGTTTAATAGCGGCAACGCGAACGCCGCCGTTTTGCCCGTACCCGTCTGCGCTAGTCCCAGCACGTCCTTTCTTTCTAGCAATAACGGTATACATTGAGCCTGGATCTCAGAAGGTGATTGATATCCCAGCTCTTCGACTGCCTTCAAAATTGCAGGAGAAAGATCTAAAGATTCAAACGTGACTGGTTCTGACATTAATGCGCCTCAACAAGTTAAAAGAGGCGGCATTGTACAGCAAAGAAAAAACAATTGCTTGCATAAATTGGCACTAATTTTGTAGGTGTTTGATATTGGTCAAAAAATAAACTTATTTATTTTTTTGCTCATTAGATTGGCTGATAAGTGGCTATTTTTAGAAGGAAATCATGCCTGAATGGCGGTTTAAAGGTGATTCAGGCACAGATAGAGGGGGCTGTGTTACTGATACAGACCCAGGTTTTCTTTGGCATAGGCTTCAAACTCGGTAAATCCGCCAATATGGCTTTGGTCAACAAAAATTTGTGGTACCGTCGGGCAAGGCTTGCCAGCGGACTTTTCCAGATCGGCCTTGCTCACACCTTCTTTAATGATGTCAATATAGCGAAATTTAAAATCGTCACGCTCATTCGTCAGGCGTTCGGCCAGGTCTTTAGCACGGACACAGTATGGGCAGCCTTCACGGCCAAAAATTACAGTAAACATCGGTTTCTCCAAATCATTTTGTTTGATGATCAGTATATCGGCCTGCGTACAAAATGAAACTGCCAAAAACCGATGACAGTGATTGAGAAAACCGATGATGCCTCAGGAACGATACACGGTTTTAATTAGGTGGTAACCAAATTTGGTTTTGACTGGGCCATGCACTTCATACAATGGCTTTTTAAAGACTACGTCATCGAATGCTTTCACCATGTCGCCTTTATTGAACTCACCTAAATCACCGCCACGCTTTTTCGATGGACATAATGAGTGCTGTTTGGCCAGCTTGTTAAAATCGCCGCCTTTGGCTAGTTTGGCTTTAATAGCCAGGCACTCTTTTTCGGTTTTAACTAAAATGTGGTAAGCGCAGGCTTTTGGCATGGACAGGATCTCCGGACAATCAAAGGCGCAGATCATGCAAGGAGAAGGCCGAAAACGCAAGTCTCATTTGTCTGCGTCCGGCCTTTTCAGGGGAATGTTAGAATGTAACGCTGAATCCTACCGAAGGTCGAAAGGAAAAATTATCATTCTTTTCGTCTATATACAGATCGTCTACGGATTTGACTTTGTCGTAATCGAGATCTATGGAGGCTGTATTATCCTGGCCATAGGTGTTCATTAGCTCGAAAATTAGTTTGCCATCGTTACCAAATATCTTAGTTTTTCGCTCGAAACGAATATCCAGGCGGTGGTAGACCTTGAACCGTTCTGAGAAAGGTTCACCATACACAGGTAAGAAACGACCATCGTGGTCGGGGTTTTCTCTGACCCCGACAATCGGGGTGTAGGCCTGACCACTGCGTGCTGTAAAGTTAAAGCCACCTTGCCATTTTTCATTGATTTCGTAGTGGAATACTGCATTAAACACCAAAGGCGTATCAGCGTAATAATCCCGGGTGATATTGCGGCTGAGGTCGGTGCGCTCACTCTTGGCATAGCTTAAAGCCACCCAGCCATACCAGTTATCGGTCTTATTCTTGTTGATCAGCAGATCCACACCGTAGGCGCGACCTTCAACGTCATTGTTATACAAATCTTCCGTATTAGGTCCGTCATCTATGGCCAGAGGAAGGTCGTCCATGGTTTTGTAATAGCCTTCGACTGACCAGCTCCATTCGTTGTCCAGCTCCTGACTAAAGCCAAGAGTGAAGTGATCTGCAACCTGAGATTTTAGTTTAGGGTTACCTATTTCCGGCAGGATATATTCTACATTTTGCATACGATTGTAGCGTCCTGCCTTGGCCGAAATGATACTGTTTTCAGTCACAAAGTAGCTCACCGCCAGACGAGGCGACGTGAAGGTTTCATCCGTGTATTTGTTGTGTTGGCTCTGCACGCCCAGCTCGCTCTGCCAGTCATCACTCAGTTGCCAGATATGCGCCAGGCCAACAAAGCCACTGTCGATATCTATGGTGCGCTTGCCGTTGATCCGCTCACCTTTTTTAAGATCGCAATCGGGGTCCAGTTCAGTGCACAAGTATTGGAAAGTGTCGTAGCTATATTCTGTTTCGTTATCAAAATAGGCTGCATCCACAACCAGTTGGTGGGCCGGATTAATACGATAGTTCAGACGAGCTTTGTAGGTGTACTGTTTTTCCGATTCTTCTTCAAAATAACCAGCAGTAACAGTCGCTCGACGACCATACTCAATTCGACCTGAATGGTTGAGCGCTCCTATACCTACACGCAGATGCAGCTTGTCATTATAGTAGTCCCACAATATATTTTGACTGTTAAATTCCCTAACAAAGCGCGCATCACCCTGATATTCAGGTGTTTTCTGCGCCACTTCGGAGCGCTCACTGAGTCCCGCCGCTGCGGAGTCTTCCGCACCCGTAAAGTTAAAAGTTAGCGTATTGTTGGCATTGATGTCCCACAGGAATTTACCCTGATAATCATGGTCATCCGGGGCATCATTAATGGTGATACCGGTTGGCTCGCCATCTTCATCTTTGAGCTCATCTCCCTCTTCGAAGAACAGGGGGAGGGTACTTTTTCGCCCCGATACATAGAAAGCCGTACTGTCGCTGAGCTGGCCTTCCACAAACACGCCAGCGTTGAACATGGTCAGGTCCAGCGTAGTGGTGATTGGCTGATACTTGGGATTGCGAAGCGTTACGTCAAAGACTGCGCCCGTTGCATTACTGTAGCTGCTGCCGTAGCCCGCAGAGTAGAGCTGGAAATTCTGAATGATATGGCGGTTAAATATTGAGCTGCCAAAATCATGGAAAATATAACCCGCAGGCATAAAGTCCACTTCGAATATGTTATCACTGGGGCTTGAGCCGCGTACGGCCGGTTCGCTCATTGAGCCGCCAGCAGCAACCACACCCGGTAGTGCATACACCGCCCGCAGCGGGTCACCCATGGCACCAGGCATTTCGATTAGTTTTTCTGTGTCTTCTGTGATCTCAGAGGTAATTGAGCTGCGTTTATAATGCACTTCGATGTGTTCCATGTCTGTGCTGGTGTTTGCTTGTGCCTGCAGTGCGATGCAAAGCATGATAGGCGACAGTGCAAACGTTTTGTTGAATGACGAGCGCGTCATGGTAGTCCCTTATTGAATCTAAGCTGAATATGAATGGGACTAGTGTATGAGAATAAATCGTACCTTTGTTTTACCTAAGGGTAAGAAATTGTCGATTACCCCTACATTTTCTTACACTTAGCTTCGTAGTTTGAGGATGTTAAAGTCTGGCACGTATTCCCAGCTCACTGGAGTAACCGACAGAGCGTTCGACTACTTTCAGGTCATCAGATAACACATAATAGGTGGGGTAAGCCTTAACCTTATAATCTGAAGCGGTATGACTGTTGCCGAGCAGTACAGGCATGCTCAGTGATAAATCTTCAACAAAGCTGCTGACCGCATCTGGATTGTCAAAATCCAGAGCAATGGCGACGGCGTTGACTTTGCCTTGCTCATGTAATTTATTGAGGTTAGGCATACTGTAGCGGCAAATACTGCACCAGGGGGCGAAAAAGTACACTACAGATTGCTGCCCTTGCAGAGACTTGATGGTGACTCGCTGTGTGGGTTGTTCGAGTAGAGGTAAAGAGAAATAAGGAGCAGGGGCTTTGCCATCGTCAGCCAGCATGCCCAGTTCCTGGTAGGCAGTGATAGCCAAAAAAACAATGGCAAAAATAATGAGTTGTAGAATTGTTTTTATCATGCGCGCTCGCAAATTTTAATCTCCGAGCGCGAGTATAAATAAAAAAACAGCAACAACACAATCAGTCGTAGATATTCTCTCCCAGATATCGTTTAGCTTTTTGTGGCTTGATCCGGGTCAGATCAACCAGCACCAGACCATCTATACAGTTGTTGAAGTCTGGATCTATGCTGAAGCTCAGGAAGTTCACCCCATCAGGTTCGCACAACTCGGTATATTGTTTAAACAAAGTCGGAACCTGGGCGCCCATATTGGCCATGATATGCTTGAGCTCTGCAAAGTCCTCTTTAGTGTCATTGCCACAAAATAGCTGAGCAAAGTCTTGTTGCTGCGAAGGTGTAAATTTAAATTCGTTTTTAGGGGTTGCCAGAGATGCCAGGTTGGAGAAGTAATGCTGATAGTGGTAAATCAGCATGGCTTTAGCCTTGTCTGGCAATGCATTGGATAAACTAACCGCGCCAAAAAGATAGCGATGCTGTGGGTAGCGTTTTACAAAAGCGCCAATCCCGTACCAGAGGTAATCCAGGCTCTTGCGCCCCCAGTATTTTGGTTGGACGAAACTGCGTCCCAATTCAAGACCATGCTCGAAGTAAGGTTGCATGTGCTCAGAATAATTAAACAAACTGGTAGTGTATAAGCCTTCCGCGCCCTGTGCGTTGATGACGGTTTGCGCACTGGCCAGTCGGTAAGCACCGACCAGCTCAAGTTGTTTCGCATCCCACAACACTAAATGTTGGTAATACATATCGTATTTGTCGATATCGCGGCGCTTACCACTGCCTTCTCCCACAGCACGAAAGGCTATTTCTCTGAGTCGCCCCAGTTCGCGAAAAATGGGCGAACTCCCCTGATATTGATAAAGGTAGATTTGCATGCCATCCTGGGTTTCACCGAGTCGCTCACACGTTTCAATCGCTTGTTTCAGCTCTTTTTTGCATTCAGGCACGGCAATGGGAGACTGGGTTTTCAGAGGTAAAGACTTTTTCGAAGCCAGCCGGTACAGCTGTTTGCGGATCAGCGCGACTATCTCTTTATCTTTGAGGTTTTCCAGCAAGTATGAAGCCGGTGGGATGCTTGCGCCAATTTCAAATTCGAGAGATTTTTGACGTTGCTTGAACATCTCCTTGACCAGCAACAGGCTGGCCAAGGGCTTGTAAATCATTGATGTACCGTAAAACAGTGGACTGTTCTTCGCTTTAATGAAAATAGGCAGAATAGGGCAGTTTGCTTTTTTGGCCATGCGCAAAAAGCCTGAATTCCACTTACAATCTTTGATACCGGTTGGCCCAAGTCGGGATACTTCTCCAGCAGGAAAGATCAATAATGCGCCCTCTTGTTTGAGGTGATGATGAATGTTGGCCAGCTCTTGTTTGCGACTCGCGCCAGACAAGTTGTCTACCGGCAACAGTAACGAGTGCATCGGCGTGAGGGACATTAACATTCGGTTGGCAACGACTTTCAGGTCAGGGCGTACCTGAGCCAGTACCTTAATCAGCGCAAGCGCATCTAATGATCCGATTGGATGATTGGCGACTATCACAACGCTGCCTTCGCTGGGAATATGTTCTATTTGTTTGGGTTTAAAACGCGCATCGAAATCTAACTCTTCCAGCACCTGCTCGACAAATTCAAGCCCTTGCAGGTGTGGGTAGGTATCAGCAAATGCCACAAATTCTTGTTCATGGAGGAGGTAACCCAGGCCTTTTTTTACCAGGCCTTTTACCTTAGGTGAGTTCTCTAATTGAGGCAGGTTTGCTTCAATGACCTTGTCAACACTGATCATATATTCATTCTCAAGTTCTATAACCGCTTTTCGTCAAGATTAAAAACTCTCTGTGACAAACAAGTTGCAACTGTATGTCAGTTTGATGGCCGTCGCGTAAGTACACGTGTAGGCGAGAATTTTGATACAGTGGCGCAAGGCAAAAATAGAACAAGGGGGAGCACATGGCACTATTAGTCTGTGTAACGGGCAGAGACAACAGTAAACTGTTAGCAGGATTACGAGAAAGCCTGCCAGATACTGATATCAGAGAGTGGCCACAATCGGGAGATTTGGCTGAGATTGAATTTGTGTTGGCCTGGAATGCGCCTGAGTCTTTATGGCAAAAGCTGCCTAATTTAAAAGTGGTGCAGTCATTTGGCGCGGGTGTAGATGGAATACCGCTAGCTGCATTGCCATCAGGGGTTCAGGTGTGTCGAATAGTAGACCCTGCGCTTGCGGATGATATGGCAGAATATGTGCTGGGACATGTGCTCGCTCACAAGCTGCGATTGAGACAATATTATCAACAACAACACCACCAACTCTGGCGTCCTAAGCGTGCCTGTAGCGGGAGTCGTGTGGGTATACTGGGACTTGGACAGCTTGGTCAAGTGGCCGCTACTAAGCTGAGCCAAAATGGCTTTGAGGTACTGGGCTGGTCACGGAGTGAAAAAAAGATACCGGGTATTACTACGTTTTGCGGGCAGGCGCAGCTAACTCGATTTGCCTCTCAGTGTGATTACCTTATCTGCTTGCTGCCTCTGACGGCGCAAACACACGGTATTTTAAATAAAACGCTGTTTGAGGCGATGCCAACGCATGGCGTACTGATTAACGTTGCCAGAGGCGCGCACCTCAATGAAACCGATCTGCTCCATGCGCTGGATACTGAGCAAATTGCAGCGGCTACGCTGGATGTTTTTGCATCAGAGCCGGTCGAACCAGAACATGCGTTTTGGCATCATTCGAAAATCACAATGACACCTCATGTGGCCGCGTTGACCAGTCTGAAAACGGCCATGGCCCAGATAGTTTCTAACATGCAAGCGATGCAAATGGGCAGGCCTTTATCACATTGTGTGGATATTAGTCTGGGTTATTGATCCACATATTGTTACTACTCACAAGAGCAACTAAGTGCTCTGTGAGGCCAATAGTATGACATCAATTATTGTGTAACCCGGAGCATGACGCGCTTCATTTTCCGGGTCATTGAATGCTGGACTGACGTGATACAGAATACTGTATAAAAAAACATCTTGTGACATCTGATTACATTCAGTAAGTTATGAAAAAATAATAATAAAGAGTCGCTTTTCATGAATGGTAATCAAGGTGGCGTTAAGCTCTCCGTTGTTTTATTTACAGTTATTATATTGGGTGTCATGGCGTGGTTTAATCAGGCCAATGCTGATTCCCCTCAGGCGACCCACCAGAATAATGAAGAAACAGTAATCACGACTTCTGAAAGCTAGCAAAAGATAGCAGTGCTGGCTGCTATCATCGTTTTGCATGCTTTTCTCGGTTCTCTACTTTTTTCTCTTCGCTCTTTTTCAGGAGCACATAAGTCGCACCATTTCCCCCATGGCAACTCAGCGCAGAATGAAAGGCGAGTATTTGCGGCATTTCCTGTAGCCATTTATTACAATAGCTTTTCAGAATGGCCGGAAAGGGTTTACTTTTCAGACCTATCCCGTGTCGTATCAACAGAACTCGAATGCTGCGTTGGTGGCAGTCGATGATGAAATCAAAGAGCGATTTCCTGGCTTCACGAAAAGGTTTGCCGTGTAGATCCAGAGTTGCGTCAATTTGATACTTACCCAACCTGAGATTTTTGAATACACCTTGTTGCACCCCATCTTTTTTGTAACTAAGCAGGTCATGGGGATCAAGCAAGTCTACATACTCAGTGGAGAGAAAATTAGGATCGAAGTCTTGTTCCTGCTCAGCGGCTTCCCGACGTGCTAGCTGCGCCAGTGTAGGCTCGTTTTGTTGACGCCTGAGCTCCGCTTTTTTGTCTTGTGCTAAGGGGACGACGTCCCCCATTGAGGCGAGAAAAAGTTCTTCATCTGTCATGGCCATACTGCGTCTCCAAAACCAATGGGTGTGGCCAGATTGTAGCGCAGGCTCAGAAATTAGAAAATATCTTTAAGCCTCGTTGCTCAGTTTACGTCCTGCCGTCAAAATGATGCGGCAGGACTGCCTACACTAAGGCGTATTATACTGCTCGTGGGTAAAGAGCTTAAACAGATAAAATGAATTAATCAGAATCAAACCCAGGTTTGAGATCACCGACGTGTTCATCAGATCGAGGCTGAACAAAATAAACAGGATGCTACAGGTCGCCAATGCCGCGCCACGCAGCAAGGTTTTATGGTTAATAAAAAAGGCACCAAATCCTAGCACTAGCAGTAATAAATTAAGTAGCCAGTCAAATTCGTTCGGCATGATCGTCAAAGTACTCCAGGTTGTTCAATAAAGGGGCGCCATTATGCGCCCCAACCTCAGTCTCTTCAAACGAGTATTTTTATATTTTTCGGATTAGTTTTTCTAATCAAAAATTAGCTTCATTACGGCAGAGATAAAACCTTGCTGTTCGATGATTTGGTATTTCTGACAAGAATCCGGGTCGCGCTCATCCTGGCACAAGTAAAGCGTGTTTCGTTCTAAGGCCGGCCGGATGTGCAGGTTCGAGTCAAACAAAATAGGGTCTATCCCTGGTAAACCGGGCCAATAGACACTTTGCGCGACCAGTCCGAGCTTTTCATAGGTGATAAGTTTAGGCTTGGGGAAAACAATAATGAGGAGTAAGACCACGGCGGCGATAATCCAGCGCGTTTTGTTTGGTTTGGCTTCTTCTTGTTGTGCAGCGGCAAGTTGTGCTTGTTGTTGAAGTTGCTGTTGTTGTAATGCTCTTTGTTGTTGAGGTGATAAGCGTTTTTTTTGTGTCGGTCGTTTGTTCTTGGACCTGGCATCTACCTGATTGAGCAATGCCTGTTTTTTTGGTCTTTGTGCCATGCTTTGCTATAGCCTTTTGTTTGCAGGACTCTATAATAGTTCTATGCTAATAATAGCGCATTTCAATTGACTAGCCCACGGGAAAGGATATGGAACAACAAATCTCTATATTAATTGTTGATGACGTAGGCACTGTTCGCAGTTTCTTGCATCAGACTCTGATGCACTTGGGCATCGATAACGTAAAAGAAGCGTCAACGGCGAAACAGTGTATTGCTGCATGCGAAGAGCAGCACTTCGATATCGTGTTTTTGGATATCGAACTTCCTGATGGAGATGGCAAAGAGCTGATCGCTGAGCTGGCTGAAATTAACCCGGATATTAATGTGGTTATGGTGTCGGCACACTCAACGGTTGATAACGTTAAGGATGCGATTGAACGGGGAGCCAAGGGGTTTGTGGTTAAACCATTTTCACCCAAGAAAATAGCCGCAATGTTGAAAAAGTTCTATCCCAAACTCGAGTTAGCCTAACTTATGCTGAAATCAGGGTGGCGTGTATTATTCACCCTGTGGTACCGCCGTGGGTAGTTTTGGCAGTCCGGCGACTGCTATGTGTTTTGCCCACTTCAGGGCTAACTCTCAGGCATAAAAAAACCGACTTACGTCGGCTTTTTCATATCCAAATCCACAATTATAGTGCTTTGATTTTAGCAGCTAGGCGGCTCTTATGACGAGCAGCTTTGTTTTTGTGGATAAGACCTTTAGTTGCGTAACGGTCCAGGATAGGTGTAGCGACAGCGAAAGCTTGCTGTGCAGCTTCTTTGTCACCAGCTTCAATTGCAGCGATTACTTTTTTGAAGTAAGTACGCATCATTGAACGACGGCTTGCGTTGTGCTGACGACGTTTTTCGCTAGTGATAGCGCGTTTTTTTGCAGACTTGATGTTAGCCAAGGTATGCTCCTAACAATCTTAAAATAAGCTTAGTTTAAAGGCCGAGGAATATGCCCTTTTTATTCTTTAAAGTCAATAAAAATTCCCCTCGGCTGGTCAATTTGTTTGCATATCGTGCTTGTCCCTAGCCCCTCGCAGCCATAAGCGGCTAGTTGGGTTGCACGATAGCGAGTCTGAAACGATTGGGATAATCACAATCTCAGATCTTATACCAAGTTAGCACCTATCTGGGCACACCGCTTGGCACACTGCCGACATTGTAGCAAATCCCCCACCACTCTACTAGAGTGTTTGTGTTGTTCCTTTATGGCGGGCTCGCGTTGAGGGGAACTTGTTAGATGTATATCTATGCCCATCTGAGTGGCGTTTACTTAGCTATGTCTAACTGGTGTGTGAGTATTTATCTGGACTGGCTTATGGCATAATTCCGCGCAAATAAGACTATGAGGAAATCGAGTGGCGAAGGGGTTATTTAAATCGGGCATGATAGTGAGTGCGATGACCATGATATCCCGTGTGATGGGGCTGGTCAGAGACGCGGTAGTGGCAAACTTGCTCGGGGCAGGGCTTGCCGCAGATGTGTTTTTATTTGCAAATCGCATCCCGAACTTTATGCGTCGCCTTTTTGCCGAGGGTGCTTTTGCTCAGGCATTTGTGCCAGTACTCGCTGAGATAAAAGAGCAACATGGAGATGACAAGGTTCGGCTATTTGTTGCACAAGCCGCAGGGACCTTGGGTACCATTCTCATGCTGGTGACTTTGATTGGCGTCATCGGTTCACCTGTCATAGCCGGGCTGTTCGGGACAAGTTGGTTTATTGACTGGTGGCAGGGGGGGGAAAATGCAGAAAAGTTTGTGCTGGCCAGTGCCTTGTTAAAGCTGACTTTTCCATATCTGTTCTTTATCTCTTTGGTTGCACTGAGTGGCGCAGTACTGAATGTGTATAACCGCTTCTCTGTGGCGGCATTCACACCTGTGTTATTGAATATCTCTATCATTGGCAGTGCACTTTTGCTCCACGACCAGTTTGAGCAGGGTGCATATGCTTTGGCCATCGGTGTGTTTCTGGGCGGGCTGGTGCAATTTTTATTTCAACTGCCCTTTCTGGCCCGCCTCGGCATGTTGTCAAGGCCCACATTTGCCTGGCATGCACCTGAGGTAGTAAAAGTTCGTAAACTGATGCTCCCGGCTATGTTTGGGGTATCTGTCAGTCAGATCAATCTGCTGCTTGATACTATTATTGCTGCGGCATTGGCAACCGGGTCTATCGCCTGGTTATATTTTGCTGACAGGCTAATTGAGTTTCCACTTGGATTGTTCGGCATTGGTATTGCTACTGTGATTTTACCTGCATTGTCTAAGCTCCATGCAAAAGATAGTATTCAGGAATTTCAGCAAACACTGGACTGGGGTGTTCGATTCGTGCTGTTTCTGGGGATCCCTGCGATGGCCGGATTGATACTCATCAGTCCGATCATTATCTCTGTTTTGTTTGGTCATGGCGCGTTTGTTGAGAGCGAGCAGGACAACATTGGTGCTGTAAGCGGCGCCGTTACGGCCTATTCGGTTGGTCTGGTCAGTTTCATGTTAATTAAAGTTCTGGCCCCCGGTTTTTTTGCCCGCCAAGATACGAAAACTCCCGTAAAAATCGGTATCATTGCGATGTCACTCAACATGCTGTTTAACCTGATGCTTGCGCCTTTTATTGGTTATCTCGGCTTAGCACTGGCAACGGCATTATCAGCCACCTGTAATGCCGCGTTGTTATATCGATATCTCAATCAGGCTGGGGTATATCGAGTATCGGGCTTCACCCTGACATTTGCTGCTAAATGTCTGCTCGCAAGTGTCGTGATGTCGGGTGTCTTATTGTGGCTGGATAAAGTGTTGCCATGGCAGGGGCGAGCATTCATGGAGCAAATCGGTATATTGGGTCTACAATTGATGGCCGCAATACTGACTTACTTCGTTGTTATGTACCTTACAGGGGTTCGACTGAGTACGATTAGGGATAGTTCTGCCGTTCCTGCAAGCACTGCGTAGGCATTATTCGCATTTGCCGGGAACTTGGGTATAATCGGGCTTTTATACTGCTTTAGTAATCACAGGTGTTAGTTGTATGCAATTGATCAGAGGGATCCATAATATTCGACCCCACCACTATGGCTGTGTGTTGACGATAGGAAACTTTGATGGCGTACATTTGGGGCACACCGAAGTGCTAAAAGGCCTGGTGGAAGATGCTCGGGTACATAACCTGCCAAGTACGGTTATGCTGTTTGAGCCACAACCACAAGAGTTTTTTGCCAAACAGCAAGCGCCAGCGCGGTTGACCCGATTGAGAGATAAGCTCGCATTATTGGCGGACATTGGTATTGAACGTGTGATTTGTGTCAGTTTTAATGCGCGATTTGCTAACTTTCAGGCCGAAGAGTTTGTCCGTGAAGTGCTGAGCGCAAAATTGGGTGTCAGAGCCCTGACCGTTGGTGATGACTTCCGCTTTGGCAAAGGCCGGGTCGGGGACTTTTCGATGTTGCAGCGACTGGGTCGTGAGTTGAACATGAAAGTGACGGACACGCAGAGCTTCAGACAAAGGAATAGCCGGGTCAGTAGCACTCTGATCCGTGCTGCACTGGCTGAAGGCGATGTTGGGCTGGCCCATGAAATGCTAGGCCACACTTATGCGATTTCAGGGCGGGTGATCCATGGCTGGAAAAAAGGCCGTGAGTTGGGGTTTAAAACCGCCAATGTAGCGCTTAAACGCCAGGTTAGCCCTGTTCAGGGCGTGTTTGCAGTGCGTGTCAGGGTGCATGACATTGTTTACTGTGGTGTTGCCAACGTTGGTACAAAGCCCACCTTGAATGGTAAGCGAGCCTTACTAGAGGTACATATTTTCAACTTTGACCAGGAAATTTATGGTCAATTCATAAAAGTGGAGCTGCTCCATAAGCTCCGTGATGAACAAAAATTTGAGTCATTGCAGCAGTTAACTGAGCAAATTGCTCAGGACGTCATTGCTGCAAAACACTTTTTTCAATAATTTTAAGTAGCCGATACGGAAAGTAAAGTAAATGAGCGACTACAAGCATACGTTAAATCTACCGGAAACTGAGTTTCCAATGCGTGGCAATTTGGCACAACGCGAGCCCAAAATGCTTAAAAAATGGTACGAGCAAGACCTGTATGGTCAGATCCGCAATGCCAAAAAAGGCAAAAAGCCATTTATTTTGCATGATGGCCCTCCTTACGCCAATGGTAATATTCACTTAGGTCACTCTGTAAATAAAATTCTTAAAGATATTATTATTAAGTCAAAGACACTTTCCGACTTCGACGCACCATACGTGCCGGGCTGGGACTGTCACGGGCTACCGATTGAGCTACAAGTTGAGAAAAAAGTTGGTAAGCCAGGTAAAAAAGTATCTGTTGCTGAGTTTCGTGAAAAGTGTCGTGACTACGCGCGTAAACAAGTAGACGGACAAAAGACAGACTTTAAACGTCTGGGCGTTTTGGGTGACTGGGATCGCCCTTACCTGACAATGAACTTTGATTTCGAAGCTAATGCACTACGTGTGTTAGGTCGCATCATTAAAAATGGTCATCTGCACAAAGGGGCTAAGCCTGTTCATTGGTGTACAGACTGTGGCTCGGCTTTGGCGGAAGCGGAAGTAGAGTATCAGGACAAACAATCTCCTGCGATTGATGTTAAGTTCGATTTTGTCGATGAACAGGCGTTAGTAAGCGCCTTTGCATTGGATGACGAACATCAGGGTAGCGGTGCTGTCAGCACTGTGATCTGGACAACGACTCCTTGGACCCTGCCTGCCAACCGCGCAGTGGCTGTTCATGGTGGACTTGAGTACGCGTTGGTACAAATCGAAGATGAAGGCCAAGAGCAACGTATGGTTTTGGGCTCAGAGCTAGTTAAAGATGCGATGGACCGGTTTGGGTTTAATCGTTATCACGTGCTGGGCTATGCCAAAGGCGCGGTGCTTGAAAACCTGCGTGTTGCGCATCCTTTCTATGACTTTGACGTACCAGTCATCCTGGGTGAGCACGTAACAACTGATTCAGGTACTGGTATTGTTCACACCGCACCTGGCCATGGCCCAGAGGATTTTGCAGCAGGTCAGGCTTATGATCTGGAAGTGGCAAATCCGGTGGGGGCAAATGGTGTATTCCTGCCAGATACGCCAGTGTTCGCCGGTCAGCATGTGTTTAAAGCAAATGATGCCATTATTGAGCATTTAAAAGAAAAAGGTGCTTTGGTTCATCATCATGCTATGACTCACAGTTACCCACACTGCTGGCGTCACAAAACGCCGATTATCTTCCGTGCGACACCACAATGGTTCGTTAGCATGGATCAGGCGAACTTGCGCCAGGATTCTATGGCAGAAATTAGCAAAACTCAGTGGATCCCTGAGTGGGGTGAAAACCGTATTGCAAACATGGTTGAAGGACGCCCGGACTGGTGTATCTCTCGTCAGCGTACTTGGGGTGTACCAATCGCTTTGTTTGTTGACAAAGATACAGGTGCACTGCACCCGCACACCGAGACCTTGATTGAAGAAGTCGCTAAGCTGGTTGAACAAAAAGGCATTCAAGCCTGGTATGACCTTGAGCCTGCAACTTTGCTTAACGAGGCTGATGCGCAACAGTATGTCAAAGTACAGGATACGCTGGACGTGTGGTTCGATTCAGGCGTAACTCATGCCTGTGTTGTAGATGCGCGCGAAGAGCTGAGTGGTCCAGCTGATCTTTATCTGGAAGGATCGGATCAGCACCGTGGTTGGTTCATGTCGTCGATGATGACTTCCGTGGCCATCAACGGCCATGCACCTTACCGTCAGGTTCTGACACATGGCTTCACTGTGGACGAGAAAGGCCACAAAATGTCAAAGTCGCTGGGTAACGTGATTTCACCTCAGGACATCATGAATAAGCTGGGTGCAGATATTCTTCGTCTGTGGGTCGCTTCAACTGATTACACGGCTGAAATGACAGTTTCAGATCAGATTTTCAAGCGTGCCGCAGACCGTTATCGTCGTATCCGTAACACCAGTCGTTACCTGCTGTCGAACCTGAGCGGTTTTAACCCTGCAACGGACTTGGTGGCTGTTGAAGATATGATTGAGCTGGACCGCTGGATTGTTAGCCGTGCAGCGCAATTACAGCAGGAGATAGTAGAGGCGTACGATAACTATCAAATGCTGGTTGTAACACAGAAACTCATGAATTTCTGTACCGGAGAACTCGGTTCTTTCTATCTTGACGTGATTAAAGACCGTCAGTACACCGCTAAGAGTGACAGCCATGCGCGTCGTTCTTGTCAAAGTGCGCTATATCATATTGCGGAAGCCATGACACGCTGGATGGCGCCTATCATGAGCTTTACTGCTCAGGAAATCTGGGAAGTATTGCCAGGTGAGCGTGGCGAGTTTGTCTTTACTGATGTCTGGTACGATGGCCTGACACAGGTGAGCGAAGGTCAACTGAGTAATGATTTCTGGCAAGAGCTATTGGCCGTTCGCGATGAAGTGAACAAGGTGCTGGAAAGTGCGCGTAAAGAAGAGATCATCGGCGCGACCTTACAGGCGGAAGTAACACTTTACACTGGGGGTGACCTGGCTGAGAAACTGCAAACCCTGCAAGACGAATTGCGATTTGTGTTGCTAACGTCTAAAGCTCAGGTGGAAGTGGTGAATGCTAAGCCAGAAGGCGCAGTTTCAACGGAGATTGACGGTTTGTTTATCTCAGTGACGGCAACACAGGCACCTAAGTGTGACCGTTGTTGGCACCATTGTGAGGATGTAGGTCAGCACGATGCGCATCCTGAGTTGTGTGGCCGTTGTGTGACCAATGTTGACGGCGCTGGTGAACAGCGTCAGTTTGCTTAACCTAGGAGTATTACATGACCAAATCGACCGAGCGTAGTGGTCTGGTGTGGTTGTGGCTGAGTCTACTGCTTTTTGCAGTAGACTTCGGCACGAAAGCACTGGTAGTCGAAAATATGCGACTCTATGAGTCTATTGAGTTGCTGCCATTTTTTAATTTTACCTATATGCACAACTATGGCGCAGCGTTCAGCTTTTTAAGTGAGGCGGGCGGTTGGCAACGTTGGTTCTTGAGTGCAATTGCCGTGGCCATCAGTGGCTTGCTCGTGTATTGGTTGAAGAAGTTACCTGCCAATAACTGGTTATTGTGTAGTGCATACGCGCTCGTTTTGTCTGGTGCTTTAGGTAACCTGTATGACCGGGTTACTTTAGGCTATGTGGTTGACTTTTTACACTTTTATTATCAAGACTGGCATTACCCGGCATTTAATGTGGCAGATATGGCCATTGTTGGCGGTGCTGGTTTATTGTTATTTGACGCCATTTTTGGTGACAACGCGGATACGCAGGAGAAAAAGGCATGAGCGAGCAGCTAATAGGCCCACAATCTGAAGTTTTATTTCATTTTTCGATAAAACTGGCTGACGGATCTGCAGCGGACTCAACGAAAGTGCATGATAAGCCTGCAAAGCTCTTTATGGGCGATGGCAGCCTGACGGAGAACTTTGAGAAGTGCTTATTAGGACTGCAAGCGGGCGACAGCAAATCGTTCGAGCTTGAGCCACAAGATGCCTTTGGGATGCCAAACCCGGATAATATCTATTATGTTGACCGCAGTAAGTTTGGTGCTGATACGCCTGCGGAAGTAGGCAGTATTATTGCGTTTACTCAGCCTGATGGCACTGAGCTTCCTGGCCTGGTACGTGAAGTTGCCGGTGATTCAGTGACAGTCGACTTTAACCACCCACTGGCCGGGCAAAAGGTGACCTTTGAAGTCGATATTTTAGAGGTAAAAAACTAATGGAGATCTTACTCGCCAATCCGCGTGGCTTTTGTGCCGGGGTTGATCGCGCTATTAGTATTGTTGAGCGTGCACTCGATATCTTTGAAAAACCGATTTATGTTCGTCATGAAGTTGTACACAACAAGTATGTGGTTGACGGATTGCGCGCTCGTGGGGCGGTATTTGTGGAAGAGCTGGACCAGGTGCCTGATGACAGTATTGTGATCTTTAGTGCGCATGGCGTGTCACAGCAGGTGCGACAGGAAGCCAAACGTCGTGAACTGAAAGTATTTGATGCAACATGTCCTCTGGTCACAAAAGTACATATGGAAGTCACACGTGCAAGCCGAAAAGGCACTGAATGTATCCTCATCGGTCATCATGGGCACCCGGAAGTAGAAGGCACTATGGGTCAATACAATAACTCGGCGGGCGGGATTTACCTGGTTGAAACTCCAGAAGACGTTGCAACGCTTGAGGTGAAAGATCCCAGTAACCTGTTTTACTGCAGTCAGACGACCTTGTCAGTGGATGATACCTCAGATGTGATTGAAGCACTGCGTGAGAAATTTCCACAGATCCATGGTCCCCGCAAAGATGATATTTGCTATGCCACACAAAATCGTCAGGATGCAGTGAGAGATTTGGCTAACAAGGTCGACTTGCTACTTGTGGTCGGAGCGAAGAACAGCTCCAACTCCAATCGATTACGTGAGCTGGCAGACAAAATGGGCACCCGGGCCTTTTTGATTGACGACGATCAGTGTCTGGAAGCAAGTTGGTTTGAAGGGGTTGGCAAAGTTGGTGTTACCGCTGGCGCATCTGCACCTGAAGTGTTGGTACAGCAAGTGATTGCTCGCCTTAAAGCGCTGGGTGGACAAACCGTCGTGGAAAACCCTGGGCAGGAAGAAAACGTGGTTTTCGCTGTTCCTGTAGAGCTTAGGTAATATTCCCAGACCATGGATAAGTCAGAGGCGATTGGCCTGGGACTGTTAAAAGCCATGGTATCTGAGCGAGGTGTGTTGGCTATGCTGATCGCCTCGCAGTCCCTTTCTTTTATTTATACACTCGCCGATTATGATGATTTCTGGCTGACCCTGGGCTTGGTGAGTTTATTCACCCACAGTAATGCCTTATTGTCTTTGGCCATCATTTCACTTATTAGTGTTTTAAATGTGTCTAAACCACAGCACAATGGGGTGCTTGAGCTGAGCATCGTCTTTGTGGTTTTCATCAGTGTCTGTATAGGGCTGAGTATTGGGATCCAGTTTACCCCTTTAACTTCTCACGTTGCTGTAGACTGGGGACCGGTGTTTAGCCATAGCGCAATTTGCTGCTTTGTGGTGGTAATCCTGTTGTATTTTATGTCTATCTATATTGATAATGTGAATGCACTTGAATTGGCCGCTCGAGCAGAAATTGACGCGTTACATGCCAGGATCAGGCCGCACTTTTTGCACAATACTCTAAACACCCTTGCCGAGTTGACGCACGAGAATGCTGAGGACGCAGAAAAAGCAGCATTATTGTTGGCACGCCTGATGCGCGTATCACTGGCAGAAAAAAAGTGGCACACCATTGCGGATGAAGTGGCTCTAACGAAAGACTATCTCAGCCTGGAGCGCTTTCGCTTTGAGCAAAGGCTGCAGGTACAGTGGATAATTGACGATGCTTTATTGGCTGTGCCGATCCCGACATTGACGCTCCAGCCACTGGTCGAAAATGCTGTGTTGCACGGCATTGAGAAACGCGTTGAGGGTGGCGTCATTACTATCCAAATTGAGCAGGTTCGCGATACGTTTTCATTACGTGTCACCAATCCATTGCCTCATTCTACCCATCATTCCAATGGCAATGGGATTGCAACTAAAAACATAGATAAACGGCTTTCTCTGTATTATCAACGTCGGGCTAGTTTGAGGATTGCACAAGATAATGATAAATTCGTAGCAACCATCCTTTTACCTGACACCGGAGCTTATGAATTATCTGATTTTGGATGATGAGCCGATCGCCAGACGGCGATTACGGCGCTTGATGTCGGAGTTTGAACATTTTGATTGCGTGGCGGAGGCCGCAGATGGCACGCAGGCAATAGAGTTATGCGAACGCACCGCGCCAGAATTGGTGTTTCTGGATATCGCGATGCCTGGTATTGATGGGCTCGAGGTTGCTGGTGTACTCAGACAGCAAATGCCAGACTGTAAAATCGTTTTTGTGACAGCCTTTGCCGAACACGCTTTGCAGGCATTTGATTTGCTGGCTGAGGGCTATTTGGTTAAGCCTATAGACAAAGAGCGTTTGGCTGCTTTACTGGAACATATTTACGGTGAACAAATGCAGCGCTTGCAATACCAGGTTGGTCATGACACGCGTTGGGTCGCCGTATCTGATATTTTAGTTGCCAGGAGTGACGAGCGCTACACACACATTTATTTCAAGGACGGTGAAGCGCTCATCGACATTCCTTTAAAGAAGCTGTTGGCCACTTATCCGCGGCATTTTGTGCAGGTGCACAGAAACACCCTGGTAAAAAAACAGGCTGTGCTGAGCCTGGAATCTGTTGATGGTGGTCACAGAGTCAGGCTGGATGGCTTTGCTGAGCCCATTACTGTGAGCCGACGTGCTGCCGCCAACTTTAAATCGCTATTCTGACCATTAAACCCGACTGATTGACCGTTGAGCCCACGATCAGGTTCATGACGAAGTGATTCATTATACTATGTAGTGGAGCAAACTGACTTTGAAAAATGATGGCAAACACTGTGTGTATTAACACAAATCGCGGCTTTACTCTTTTAGAATCGCTTATCGCGTTTATGGTGCTGAGCTTTGGTCTGCTTGGGGCTGTGGCACTGCAAGCGAAAGCGAAGCAAGCCAGTTTTGATTCGATGCAACGCGCTGCAGCAGTCGCCCTGGCTGGTGATATTATGCAGCGCATCCGCAGTAACGATACCCTCAATCTTGGTAATCAGTACCAACAAGTGTTTAGTAGCACAGCAACCGTGAACGGTAATAATCGCTGTTTCAGCAGCATATGTTCGAATGCTGAAATTGCAGCAATGGATCTGGAGCAATGGATCATGGCAATCCAGGCTAAAGAAAATACCGGCTCGCTCGATGACACAACAGTGTGCATCACCACCGCGGTAGTTGCGGGTTCTCAGGGCCGAGGGTTCAATGTAACTGTGAGTGTGGCTTGGGCTGGCCGCCAGGCATTTGAAATGAATGCGACTAATCAGGCCATCAATTGTGGTGATAATAATGATTATCGCCGAGTAGTGAGCATTAATAGCTATATTTTGGTGAGGGATTGAGATGATACGGTCCGGTTTCACCCTAGTCGAGTTACTGATCTCCATGTTTATTGGTGCGCTTTTGCTCGGCGGCGTCATCACTGCTTATGTTAGCATGAAAGTCACCACCCGAGATACCATGGCCATCGGCGAACTTCAGGAAGTCGGGCGCTTAACCCTGACTTTACTGCGACGTGACTTGGAGCAGGTAGGGTTCTGGGGCACATTTTATGACAAGGGCCTGACGACAGCCAATTCAGTGAGCCCAGCAAATCCAAGCAATGACTGCTTTGGTGGTCTGAATAATGGTAGTTTCCCGAATGCGGTGCAAACCAACTTTCGTTCTATTTACGCCGAAAAGACCAGTGGTGCCGCTTTGAGTTGCATCTCAGGTGCCAAAAACAACACCGAAGTATTGCAACTTAAGTTTCTTGAAGGGCGACAAATTACAGACGATAACGACGTAGAAAGTAATCGTTACTACTTTATCGCCCAACAGGAACAGGGCACATTTGTGGCAGGGAATAGCTATGGCGGGCGGCCAACTAATAACTCGACTTTGTGGCCATACAGTCACCATGCTTATTATATCGAAGAGCAACCTATTCGGATTAATAGCCAAACCATTACCACTCCAATTTTAATGCGCCGGCGTTTAACTGTGGGTGGTGGCATGACGACTGAGGCCGTGATAGAGGGGGTTGAAGATATTCGCTATCTGTTTGGGTTAGATACCAATGGTGATAGTCGTGTAGATACTTATCGCAGTACTCAGGATATGACGGCCGGTGATTGGGAACGCTCAGGTGGGATATTAACAGTGCAGATCATTGCACTGGTTCGGGTATTGGAAGCCGATGCGGGTCTGGAGTTAAAAAGTCAAACCTATACGCTTGGTAACGATCCGGACAGGCGTACTCTGACCTTTAATGATAACTATCGGCGTACGGTGTTTTCGACCACCATCCAGCTGTACAACATGGGGATCTCGACATGGTAATGGCACACAAACAGCGCGGCATGGTGTTGATCGTTTCTATGGTACTGATTGTGGCAGTAATGAGCGTTGCCGTGACACTAATGAGCAGCAGTACCATAGATATTAAAGTGACAAACGCAGCCCAGGAACGAGAAGCCGCGGAGGCCTTACTGATGGGCGAAGTGCAGCGGATCATCTCTCAGGAGAAAGCACGTGTAAATGAAAGCGTGTTTCAGTCACGTAATGGTGAGTTCACAAACGACGATGGTCAAATGGTGCGAAGGAGCATCCACATAGACGAAGAGCTTGAACTAGAGAGTATGCAGGCAAACCTCAACAGTGGTCAGTTATTACTAGAATGTCCACGCGTTTTTAATTTTACCGAGGGCCTCAGCTGTGTCATTACCGAAGTGGAAAGCAGTGTTCAGTATGGCGATCAATCCCGACATCAGGTGACTGTGGTGATTGGCGTTGCGCAGGAAGTCATTGGTAACCTGGGGAATCAATAATGTGGTATAGAATCATACTGGTCCTGAGTGGTTTACTGGTATTCAGCACACAGGCAGAAGACATAGAGTTATTTGTAAAGCACGATATTTCGAATTCAGAAAAATCCCGGGTACTGGTGATCTTTGATACCTCGGGCAGTATGGCGTGGGATGTTAAAGATGGCAAGCGATGCTACGAGTATCGTAGTGGTCGGTTTCGCAGTATCAACTGCTTTGATTCATCACAAACCAGCAAACGCTGTTATAAGGTACGTAATGGTTGGTATCGGGAATCAAACTGTGGTGATAGCCGTTTAAAGGTTGCACAGGATGCCATTACCAAGCTAGTTGAGGATAACGACGACTTTGATATTGGCCTGATGCGGCTTTATTCAAGCTCAGGCGGATATGTATTGAATGGCCTTGGGGCAGATAAAACGACTTTGAAAAGTAAAATTGCCAACCTGCCCGCCAGTGGTAATACACCGCTTTCAGAGACTTTATGGGAAGCATACCTCTATTTGACAGGGAAAAAAGTTCTATATGGTCAGAATAAGAGTGATCGGGACCGCAGCATTGAAAGCAATGGGGTATATATTTCGCCGTTTAAGCCGGACCCACTTGCCCCTAAACGCTGTGATACCTCCACCAATATTATCTTAATGACGGATGGGGACCCCACGAGTGACTCGGCACGTAACACTGATATCTACAACAAATATGTGTCCACATTTGGCTCTGCGCCGAGCAGAGTATCTAATAACTATCTGAACTCACTGGCTAAAGTGATGAGAGGCACGCCTGAAACTCAGGTCGATCTGTACCCTAACACACCTCAGGAACAAGATTTTGCCCGTACCTACACCATCGGGTTTGGCACCGGGATGTCGAATGCGGGTAAAGCCTTACTGGAGAAAACTGCACTGGATGGTGGGGGTGAATACAAGCATGCAAACACGGCTTCTCAGTTGTCAGAGGCGTTGAAAGCCACAATCACCAATATCCGCGAGAAAAGCGATAGTTTTTCTTCGCCGTCGGTGTCTACCAGCAGTTCAGATCTAAGCCGCAGTGGTGATTCAATCTATTACACCATGTTTTACCCGGAAACCCATACCCGTTGGCGTGGCAATCTGAAAAAGCTCAAAGTAAAAGGTTCGGTGATACATGGCATGGGCAGCAGTAGTCATGCTATCAATGAAGAGGGCACCATCGCTGACAATGTGACGACGTACTGGTCTCAGCCAGGCTCTAAAGACGGTTCTAAGGTCGGCGAGGGCGGTGTTAATTATCAGCTCTCCAGACAGACAACCCGCAAAATCTACTCAGACTATGGCAAAGGCACCTTAATGTCGTTTGACTATGCTACTGCACTAATCGCTGCGGGCGGGGATTTGTCGAAACTCAGTACCTTATTTTCCGTGGACAATGCAGGTGTTGTGCCTAATGTGATTAGCTGGGCCAGAGGTATTGACGTTAATGATGAAAATAGCAATAACTCGAGACAGGATAGACGCGAAACCATTTTTGGCGATCCGTTGCATTCCAAGCCGGTAACCATAGATTATGGCAATGGCGACCTGCGCGTGATTGTGGGAACCAATGCTGGCTTTTTGCACATGTTTAAGGACAACGGGGAGACAGTGAATGAAAGCTGGGCTTTTGTGCCTGGGTCTTTGCTGGATGTCCTCAAACCGCAAATGGACAGACAGGACGACACTAAGCTCTATGGGGTCGATGGCCCCATTACCGTTTATTTTTGGGATAAAGACGATAATGGCAAGGTCGGTAGCGGTGAGCGTGTTTGGCTGATAGTAGGCTTACGTCGTGGGGGTAACGAATATTATGGGTTTGATATTACCTCCCCGGACAGCCCCCGACTGCTATGGGGCGGCCCTATCCGCGGTGGTGTGGCACCCTATGCACAATTGGCACAAAGCTGGTCTAAGCCTCAGATCACTTTCATCAAAGCTAAACCTGATATGCCAGTCATGATATTTGGTGCCGGTTATGACACCAATAAAGACAATGCTTTGTTTTCAAATGACAGCATAGGCCGCGGCATTTACATTGTTGACATTGAAACCGGAAAGCCGTTTTGGAGTTTAACAGCAGAGAATGGCTTTAAGGGCAAACACAGTATTGCCTCTGATCTGAGCACGGTTGACTCTGACTATGACGGGTATACGGATCGTATTTATGCCACGGATACCGGAGGCGGTGTGTGGCGATTTGACCTGCCTGGTACCAATCCAAACGACAGAGATAACCCTTGGACGCATTTTCAGTTGGCCAATCTGAGCGGTGGCACTGATAACAACAAACGACGCTTTTTCTATCGTCCCGTTGTGGCGCGTACCTATTTTTCTAAGGTATCAACCGAAACAGTGAACGGGCAGACTATCACCATACGCCGGGATATTCCTTACGAGGGCCTGTTAATTGGCAGTGGTAACCGGGCTAAGCCTACGTCAACTTCAGTGCAGGATTTTCTGTATATGGTTCGGGATGAAAATACTAAAACCCGCTCCTTTGATAATGAAACGGCACCGGCTGTAATTCGGTCCTCAGACTTACTGAATGTGACGAGTGATCCATTTTATTCTCGTCTAAACGATTTTGATCGCTTTGTCGAAAAAGAGGTTGAACTTGGCTCCGCCAAGGGTTGGAAGTTGAAACTGGGCGACGGAGAAAAGTCTATGGCAGCTGCTACGGTCGTTGCAGGCGTGGCTTATTACACGACTTTTACACCGGCCAGTGTTGAGGTGAATGAATGTTCGATTACCGCGGGTAAAGGTAGATTGTATGTTTTGCATTTAAACTATGGCATGCAGATGCTAGATCAGCGCAGCTATCAAACCACCGCTGAAGTGCCGGATACACCCAGAGTACATTACAGTGAACATGCCAATGAAGACGGCAGTACCACGATTAAAGCTCAGTTGATCAGCCCAGTCGTTGTTGTTGATGGAGGCTCTGGTGGTGGCTCTGGAGGTGGCTCTGGAGGTGGCTCTGGCGGCGGTTCTGGTTCGGACGTGGTTGATGGTAAAGTGACATTAAAAGAGCCATCTGCTGCAGCGCCATACGAAAAAGCGGATGGCTCTACCGGGGGCGTACAAGCAGAGAATGAAGTAGAAATCAAAATGCAAACGCGATTATTGTACATATACAAAAAAGAAGAGCATGATGAAAAGAATTAGTCGCACTGTACTGGGGTTTACCCTGATTGAGATGATGATCACCATCGCTATTTTGGGGATCCTGGCAAGCATCGCATACCCCAGTTATTCAGAGTATGTAAGGCGAGCGGCCAGGGCGGAGGCTGCGGCAACTTTGCTCGACGCTGCCAATAAGCAAGAGCAGTATTTTGTCGATAATCGCCAGTATGCCAGTTCTCTGGCTGCACTGGGATTACCCACAACAACTGAAAACGATTACTTTTCGCTGGAAATTGTACTGGGCAATGACCTTAACACTTTTGTGATCAGGGCGTCTGCAACCGGAGGGCCGCTTGCAAATGACCCTGAATGCACAACGCTCACGATAAATAATCTTAATGTTCGTGGCAGTACAGGCACGTTCACTGCCGATCGGTGTTGGGGTCGTTAGACCCAGCATGTCAAGGTGGGCGCTAGCACAACAGCTGTGAATGAGCGCTGGTAGTCTTGTGCATTTAAATACATTTATTGGTCTCTCTGAGTCGGCTTCTGCCTACCACACTGACTGATAGCGCGAGTCCAATAGGCGCACCTGAGAGCCTTTGTGTGCAATACACAAAGGTACCATTGCCAAACCCTTTTAATGTGCCTGTGTGCTTAAATGTGATGGCCGACCTCGGATAATCGAGGGTG
This sequence comes from Pseudoalteromonas rubra, assembly GCF_005886805.2. Classification (NCBI taxonomy): domain Bacteria; kingdom Pseudomonadati; phylum Pseudomonadota; class Gammaproteobacteria; order Alteromonadales; family Pseudoalteromonadaceae; genus Pseudoalteromonas; species Pseudoalteromonas rubra. The sequence goes on along the minus strand of NZ_CP045429.1, from coordinate 3,139,677 downwards.
TCAGTGCCACGGATCCCTGAGAGCACCATCAGTTTCACGTCTTTTTTGTCAAAAGCCGCGCGTTCATGTCGGTCTGTGAATACTGTTAACTCCTGATGCCAAAGGTGCGTACATCGGTTATTAACCAAGGGGCAAATGGTGACAGGCAACTGGTGAGTCACTGCGTGCAGTCGTGTTAAAGTCAGATGCCTGTCTAGCGTTATTAGCGCTTGCTTAGCTCTGTCCAATTCGGTAATAGAGTGTACAGCCGGGGCTGCGAGTAGTAAAAGCACGCCAAAAAGCGCAATACAAATGAGTAGTTCAAATAGGGTAAATCCGCGTATATTCCATAATGTCATGAGCATGCATCCGTGCATCAGCCATAGTGTCAGCCTAGTCTTCGCGGCTTGAACCGCAAGGCTTATGAATAAATATCACGTCGCTTATCAGTCCCGTTATCTGGTGACGGGTTCGTTAAAGGGCGCAACTCACTGTTTAATAGGCATAGTGGTGAGCGTTCGAGTTACAAATAGTTTAGTTGCAAGTGAGGGTTGTGTCACCGCGATACAGTGCTGAACCAACGACACTTACCTCAAGCTGCTGATTAGGAAAGTCCGTGGCAGCTGGGCAATAAATAAAGCTGCTTGCCTGGAGCATGGCGGTGCGACCACTCGAATCGAAACGCAAGCTGGACGCCGGGAATGTCAGGCCATCATTACTGGGAACCTGCTCCATAACACGTAGTAAGTCATCGGTGCCTGTATTGTAGGTGCCGTTATTGTTTCTATCGAGAAAAACGGTAACGCGGTTAGCTTGCCAATTGTCCTGACAAACAAAACTACTGTTAGTCTCAACCAAGGTTGCGGTGGCCGGACACAGGATGATGATCTCATCTGTCGCCGTTGCTTGCGCTCGGGCAAAGGTCACTGTGCGTTTTAATTCTCTCAGATAGGACTCTGCGCGGGTTGAGGTAGTCAGGCTGCCGCTGAATGAAAAGGCCAGCGTTGCCAGTACACCTAAAATAGCAATAGTGATAACTAACTCAAACAGTGTAAAGCCAGTATTTTTTTTCATGGTATACAGCCAAAGACAAGAATAACTACTACCCAATATAGTGCGTCTTTTTGTTTATTTATTCAATCGCTTTGTTTGCCTTGTTTTGTGGGATTGTCTAAAATCGACGCATTACCAAAGGGATAACAATCAACCATGAAAAAGATAGAAGCCATCATTAAACCATTTAAGCTGGATGACGTTCGCGAGGCGCTGTCCGACATAGGTATTACCGGCATGACCGTGTGTGAAGTCAAGGGGTTTGGCCGCCAAAAAGGGCACACTGAGCTGTATCGTGGCGCAGAGTATATGGTCGACTTTTTGCCAAAGGTGAAGCTGGATATTGTGCTTGCTGAAGAAGACGTAGATCGGGCTATCGACGTTATTTTGAAAACGGCGCAAACCGGTAAGATTGGTGACGGTAAGATCTTTGTCACTGAAGTTGAGCGGGTTGTCCGTATTCGCACCGGAGAAGAAGACGAAGAAGCAATCTAGTCTCCTGATGCTTATTATTGGCAGAATAGAAAACGCCGGATGCTTGGTGCAATCCGGCGTTGTTGTATTCAGTGCAGGTGTTTTAGCGCTGTTGATTTAACTCTTTCGCTTTGCGCGCGTTGTCGCTAAGTTCATCAAGGCCCAACATGGCGTAACTCTTTTCCATCATTTCAAGCGCTGGGACCAGATAACTGCTCTGTGAGAAGTGCTCAACCACATATTTTCCTCGATTGGCTGCTGCCAGGTAGGCTTCTCGCTCAAAATAATAGTTGGCTACTTTTAGCTCATAACGGGCCATTTTGTTGAGCAACCATGCCAGGCGTTTTTTGGCTTCAGGCACATAGGCGCTTTGCGGGTAGTTTTTGACCAGAGTTGATAAGTCTTGAAAAGCAACGCGGGTACGGTTCGGGTCGCGGTCTGCGCGATCGATACCGAAATATTCCTGAAAGCCGTTCTCATCTGCTTTAATGTTAATTAATCCTCGCATGTAATACATGTAATCGAGGTTTTTATGATTGGGGTTCAGGCGCAAAAAGCGGTCAACTGTCGCGAGTGCCTGCTCAGTGTTGCCGGTTTGATAAAAAGCATAGACCAGGTCCATTTGTACTTGATGAGAGTATGGCCCAAATGGGTAACGGGAGTTAATTGCGCTTAAGAGCTCGATGGCACGTGCGTACAGGCCTGAGTCGAGTGTTTGCTTGGCGTCTTCGTACAATGCCTGCACAGATTTATTTGGTACGCGTTCTATTTCTTCCTGTTCTGGGGCGGATGAGCAAGCGGCTAATCCTAATACAGATGCGCTCAGTACGATTGCAAAAGCGCGTTTTCCCAACGTCTTTATCATTTTATTTTACTACCTTCGTTATCAGGCTAGGCCAAGTCGGCAAAACCGAGTAAACTATGCATTTATGCGATTCTAACCCAGTCGAGCATGGCTTGCACTGGTATTTTAGGTAAAGTTACACATGTCTGAGCAAATTTCTCTACAAGCCGATGTGCCAGTGGAACTGGGCGGTAAACGTCTAGACCAGATTTTGGCGCAATTGTTCCCCGATTTTTCACGTTCTCGAATAAAAACCTGGATCCTTGATGAAAAAGTCACCGTCAATGGTGACGTACTGGCGATCCCTAAGGAAAAGTTGCTGGGCGGTGAAGTCGTTGCGGTGGAAACACAAATTGAGGCAGAGCGGGAATACGAAGCGCAGGACATCGCGTTGGACATCGTTTATGAAGATGATGACATCCTGGTTATTAATAAGCCGATGGGCCTGGTGGTGCACCCCGGTGCGGGTAACCCAAATGGTACTGTACTGAATGCGTTGTTACATCACCACCCAGAGATCATCAATGTGCCGCGTGCGGGTATTGTCCACCGTCTTGATAAAGACACCACAGGATTAATGGTGGTGGCCAAAACTATAGTGGCGCAAACCCACTTAGTGAAAAACCTGCAGGCACGTGAAAACTTTACCCGTGAATATGAAGCCATCTGTAACGGCACCATGACTGCCGGTGGGATGATAGAGAAGCCTATTGGTCGTCACGCGACAAAGCGTACGCACATGGCAATCCATGAAATGGGTAAACCCGCGATAACCCATTATCGCGTTGCCGAAAAGTTCCGTGCACACACCCGCTTGCGTTTACGCCTTGAAACGGGTCGTACGCACCAGATCCGTGTTCACATGGCGTATCTTAAGCACCCGCTGATTGGTGATCAGCTTTACGGCGGTCGTCCTTGCCCACCACGCAATGCGTCTCCGGAATTCCTCGACACCTTGCGTGGCTTTAAGCGCCAGGCACTGCACGCCGTCAAGCTGCGCATAGCGCACCCGGTGAGCGGCGAAATCATGACCTGGGAAGCACCTATCCCGGAAGATATGCAGCAACTGACTGCTGCATTACGTGAAGACTGTAAGCTTAATCCACAGATAGATTACTAATATGCTGCGCCCGGATTGGCCATTGAAAGAGGTTGTCGGCGCCTTGTCGACAACGCGTCAGGGGGGCGTTTCGGCGGCCCCTTTTGATGGTTTCAATCTGGCTTGTCATGTTGGAGACGATCCACACGCTGTTGCACACAACAGAGCACAGTTGCAGGCTCAGGTGCCGGTGCCTATCGTATGGCTTGAGCAGGTACATGGCAATACCGTGATCCTGGCAGATGATCAATACGATATCACTCATACGCCGCAGGCAGATGCAATCTTTACCCGCTCTGGTCAAATTGCTTTGGCAATTATGACTGCCGACTGTCTGCCTGTGCTGCTGGCCAGCGACGATGGCCAGGAGGTCGCCGCGGTCCATTGCGGCTGGCGCCCTTTGGCGGCGGATATTCTTGGCGAGACAATAGCACTCTTCAGCGCACCTAGGTCCCGAATACATGCCTGGTTAGGTCCGGCAATTGGCCCTCGGGCTTTTGAAGTGGGCGAAGAAGTGCGAGAGCAGTTTGTTGCCCGACAGCAGGCGCATTTGAGTGCCTTTAAAGCACAAGCAAATGGTCGCTATCTGGCTGATATTTATACTCTGGCAACACAGCAATTAACGCAGCTTGGCGTGCAATCCGTATCTGTGCATGCGCAATGTACAGTGTCCAACCCTCAACAGTTCTTTTCATATCGCCGCGATGGTCAGTGTGGTCGCATGGCCAGTTTGATTTGGCGCAAGTAATACCAATTTCACTTAATACCTGTTTAATTTGACGGACCAAGTATGACGCTAACTGTGTTAAAAATTTCTCATTTAGAACAACTAAATATCAAAATTCTTGCCTAGTTATCGAACATATTTTCTCGCCTCAAAATAGAACACTTATTTAAGCAAATTGGTATAAATCCCGCTCTTTTGTCATCTGCACCTTGATCAAACTCCCTCTGATACCCATTTTATAGATAACTAAGTTATTTATAAGGTTATTTCGTGTATGCGAATTGATAGATTTACCAGTAAATTTCAAGCGGCGCTGTCTGATGCGCAGTCTCTCGCATTAGGTCGTGACCATCAGTTTATTGAACCTGTACACTTAATGTACGCCTTGTTGCAACAAACGGGTTCCAGTGTCCGGGCGCTGTTTGCACAGGCCGGCGTGAGCGCTGATGAGCTCAACACTAAACTCTCTCAGGCTATTGAGAAATTGTTCAAGGTAGAGGGGGTCGGTGGCGACGTACAGCTGTCGAATAACCTTATCTCATTAATTAATCTATGTGATAAATATGCTCAAAAGCGCAAGGACAAGTACATCTCCAGTGAGTTGTTTGTGTTTGCTGCATGTGAAGACAAAGGGCCACTGGGTGAGATTTTTCGTTCACTGAACATCACCCAGGAAAAAGTCGAAAAGGCCATCAAGGCCATTCGGGGTGGGCAGAAAGTCGATGACCCCAATGCGGAAGATACTCGTCAGGCCTTGGAAAAGTACACCATAGATCTCACTGAGCGTGCCGAGCAGGGTAAGCTTGACCCGGTGATTGGTCGTGATGATGAGATCCGCCGCACGGTACAGGTATTACAGCGCCGCACCAAAAATAACCCTGTGTTGATCGGGGAGCCAGGTGTCGGTAAAACCGCGATCGTTGAAGGTCTGGCCCAACGTATTATCAATGGTGAGGTGCCTGAGGGACTCAAAGACAAGCGTGTATTGTCCCTGGACCTGGGGGCACTGGTTGCCGGCGCTAAGTATCGCGGTGAGTTTGAAGAGCGCCTTAAGTCGGTCCTCAATGAGCTGGGCAAAGAAGAAGGCCGGGTGATCCTGTTTATCGATGAAATTCACACCATGGTGGGGGCAGGAAAAACGGATGGTGCCATGGATGCGGGCAATATGCTTAAACCCGCACTGGCACGAGGTGAGTTGCACTGTGTCGGTGCTACAACGCTGGATGAGTATCGTCAGTATATTGAAAAAGACGCCGCGTTGGAGCGACGTTTCCAGAAAGTGTTTGTCGCAGAGCCCAGCGTGGAAGACACCATTGCTATTTTACGTGGCTTAAAAGAACGTTATGAACTGCACCACTCTGTGGATATTACCGATCCTGCGATTGTGGCCGCTGCGCAGTTGTCGCATCGTTACATCAGTGACAGACAACTGCCAGATAAAGCGATTGACTTGATTGATGAAGCTGGCTCGTCAATTCGCTTGCAGATTGATTCTAAGCCAGAGCAATTGGATAAGCTGGAGCGTCGTATTATCCAGTTAAAATTAGAAGACAATGCGCTGGCGAAAGAAAAAGACGAAGCCAGTCAGAAGCGACGAAGTGAAATGCAGGCACTGATCCAGCAGCTCGAAACGGAGTACCGTGAGCTGGATGAAGTCTGGAATGCGGAAAAAGCGTCGTTGCAGGGCACGCAGGTGATTAAAGCCGAACTTGAGCAAGCAAGGCTTGATCTGGAGGTCGCACGTCGTGCCGGTGATTTACAACGTATGTCAGAGCTCCAGTATGGTCGTATTCCTGAATTAGAGCGTAAACTTGACCTGGCATCTCAGGCAGAAATGCAGGAAATGAGCCTGCTGAAAAACCAAGTCGGAGAAGATGAAATTGCAGAAATTTTATCGCGCTGGACTGGCATTCCGGTGGCTAAGATGCTTCAGGGAGAGCGTGATAAGTTATTGCAGATGGAAGATGAACTACATAAAAAGGTCATTGGTCAGGATGAAGCCGTGAGCGCAGTGGCCAATGCCATTCGCCGCTCTCGTGCGGGTTTGGCCGATCCGAATCGACCGATTGGGTCATTCTTATTCCTGGGCCCAACCGGGGTAGGTAAGACTGAGCTGACCAAAGCGCTGGCAGGCTTTATGTTTGATACCGAAGATGCCATGGTGCGCATTGATATGTCAGAGTTCATGGAAAAACACTCAGTCGCACGGCTGGTGGGGGCACCCCCAGGATATGTCGGATATGAAGAGGGCGGTTATCTGACCGAAGCGGTTCGCCGTCGACCTTACTCTGTGATATTGCTTGATGAAGTGGAGAAGGCGCACCCGGATGTCTTTAACATTTTGCTTCAGGTGCTGGACGATGGGCGTTTGACGGATGGTCAGGGCCGCACCGTTGATTTTAAAAATGCTGTGATTATTATGACCTCTAATCTGGGCTCTGATGTGATCCAGGAGCAGGCTGGCAGCAATGATTATGCAACGCTGAAACAGCGTGTTATGGATGTACTGGTTACTCAGTTCAGGCCTGAGTTTATAAACCGGATTGATGAAACTGTGGTGTTCCACCCGTTGATTAATGAACATATCAAGCAAATTGCAGATATTCAGCTGGCGAAATTGCGTCAACGTTTGCATGAAAAAGGGTTTGGTTTTGAACTGACCGATGCCGCACTGGATAAAATAGCAGCCAGTGGCTTTGACCCTGTATACGGTGCGCGCCCCCTCAAACGGGCAGTGCAGCACTATATTGAGAACCCGCTGGCACAGCAGTTATTACAAGGGGACTTTGACGCTGGCGACGTGATTAAAGTGGATGTAAATGCGGACGACATTGTATTTACGCGTTAAGGATCATGCAACGGGCAGCGCCGAGCTGCCCGTCTGTTTCCTAATTTCAACGTGCTGAGGTTGGGGCTTTTCCTGCTATATGTTAGAGTATCTTACCAGCACCTAAACCTGCATTTTCCATGGAAAAGTACTTTCGCCAGTATGGCATCTTTCAATTTGGTGGCAGCACTGAACTGTGCGCTCAGGAGCTGCCGCTGACATCACCTGATAATCAGCAGGTGCTAATCAAAGTTATTTCAACGTCTGTTAATCCTATCGATATCAAAACACGCAGTGGTCTGGGCTATGTAGCAGCCGGAAAACCCGCCGACGCCTTCTTACCCTTAGGCTACGATGTGCTGGGTGAAGTTGTGCAGGTTGGCGACGATGTGACCGACTTGCACCCCGGTGATCGGGTAATAGGTATGGTTGGCTTCGCCGCACACCCTGGTTGTTATGCAACCTATACTTATGCCAAAGCCAGCGAGTTAATTAAGGTTAATCAGAAAGCGGATGCGAGTTTGGCCGGTCTGTGTTTGGCAGGGCTGACTGCATGGCAGGCTCTGGCCGAATTCGAACCTGACGGCCGGCCTGTGTATGTCAATGCTGCAACAGGCGGTGTTGGTCATCTTGTGTTGCAAGTCGCCAAGTTGCGCGGCTTCGAGGCTATTGCGGTGAGCCGTCGTATTGAGCATGCGCTGTTTGCAGCGTTGGATATACATGCTATCACGCCTACGGATTATTTGGCACAGCCCCGAAAAGGGATCCTGATAGATCTGGTAGGGGGAGAGTTTGGCCAGCGTATGACTAAAAACCTGCAGGTGGGCTCTGAATTAGTCACTGTGCCAACAGTCACCAAAGATCAGGTACTAGAAACTGCCCGGGCGCAACAGGTTTCAGGGCGCGGAATACTGGTTGAAGCAGATCAGGCGCAACTGACCCGGTTGTATGATGCAGAACAAGCTGGCCAGATAAAGGTGGTGGTTGATCAGAGTTTTGAATTACACGACATTCAGCAGGCACATGAGTACGTGGAACAGGGTATTCATTGTGGCAAAGTGATCATCACCGCTTGAGTATTCGTAATTTGCCCCAATTGACAGTAGCATTGTGTATTACTGAGCACCGGGCTTCGAGGTATTAGTTTTTGAACAAATTAAATTTACAAGGCAAGTTAAAAGCGCTTGCGACACCGGCACATCTGAAGTCTTTGCGTGGTATTAAGCGCGGGATTGAACGGGAAGCGCTGAGAATTAAGTCATCCGGAGAGATAGCAAAGACACCCCACCCAAAGGGCGCTGGTCATGCTTTGACCCATGGTGCAATCACAACTGATTTTTCCGAGTCTTTATTAGAATTCATAACGCCGGTGAGTGAATCTCCCGAAGAAACACTCGCTCAGTTAAAAGATCTGCAAAAGTATACCCTAAGCCATATGGGCGATGAACTGTTATGGCCAATGAGCATGCCATGCTACATCAAACAAGAAGACGACATCGTATTGGCTCAGTTTGGCCAGTCTAATATTGGCCGAATGAAAACTCTATACCGGGAAGGTCTTAAAAATCGTTACGGAAGTATGATGCAGGCCATTGCGGGTGTGCATTTCAATATTTCCTTTCCGGATAGCTTATGGCAGAGTTTGCAACAGTTAGAAGGTGATTCAGGTTCTTTGCAGGATTTCATATCGGCCCAATACCTCGGCCTGATCCGTAATTTTAAGCGTGAGTTATGGCTTATTAGCTATTTATTTGGCGCGTCACCAGCTTTATGCAGCTCGTTTTTGCAAGGGAAAAACAGCCAATTGCCTTTCAAGGAGTTGGGACAAGGTACATTGTATCTGGAACACGGCACGGCGCTGAGGCTCGGCGATTTGGGCTACACCAACAGTGCGCAGTCCTCGCTGCGTGTTACTTATAATAGTCTGGACGAGTATATTACCGGTCTGCAAAAAGCGATCCGTTGTCGCTCAGATTTATATGATCATATCCCGGATTATCAGCATGAAACGCCTAAACAGCTTAATAAGAATATTCTGCAGATTGAGAACGAATTCTACTCACCTATCCGACCAAAACGTAACGGCCGCTCCGGTGAAACGCCAACTCAGGCATTAAGCCGCGGGGGGATCGAATACGTTGAGATCCGAGCGCTGGATGTGAATCCATTCAGCGAAACGGGCATAGACCTTGACCAGATCCTATTCCTGGATGTCTTCCTCAGTTACTGTTTACTTCAAGATTCTCCTGAGTTGAGCTGGGACGAGCAGCAAACTTGTGACGCAAACTTACAACAAGTGATTAATGAAGGGCGAAATCCGCAGGTCATGTTACAGCGAAATGGTGAAGCATGCTCGCTACAGCAATGGGGTGAGGATATTTTTGCACAATTGAGCGCAGTGGCCGCTTTAATGGATGAAGCGCATGGTTCACAGCGCTATGCCCCGGTGATTGCTAAGTTGCATACCTGGGTAGCCCAGCCAGAGCTGACGTTCTCAGGCCGTATTATTGCGAGTCTGGTTGAGCAGGATCAGGACAGCGGTGAACTTGCGTTGTCGCTGGCAAAGCGATACAAGCATAGCCATGCAGCGGATGACTATCAGACTTTTGGGGCTGAGAAGCTGGATACCATGAGTACGCAGTCATTTTTAGATGAACAAGACGTAGTTACCGCCGATAGCGTGTCGTTTAATGCGTTTTTGCGGGATTATTTTTCTAGGGCATAAAAAAACGCAGCCGAGAGGCTGCGTAAATAAATTTCAGGGATGAAACAATGCTAAACTGCTGCATTCAGAGAGTAAGACCGGCACAATTTAGAAAAGTTCAACGAGTTCATAAAAAAATGAGAAAAAAAATAATTTTATTACCTTTGTTGGCTGCACTAACCGGCTGTGCGACGGCACCTCCGAAGCAGCCGAATGATATTTGTAAGATTTTTGAGGAAAAAGACGACTGGTATTTTGATGCAAAAGACGCACAAGAAAAGTGGGGATCGCCCAAACATGTGTTGATGAGCATGATGTATCAGGAAAGCTCCTTCAGACATGATGCTGCACCGCCAATGGAATACTTTCTATGGGTGATCCCCATCGGTCGTGCCAGCAGTGCTTATGGCTATTCTCAAGCAAAAACACTCACCTGGAGCGACTATATTCGTGAAACCGGCAACTCAGGTGCAGATCGCGACGACTTTGAGGACGCCATCGACTTCATGGGCTGGTTTGTTTATAAAACGCATAAAATTAATGGCGTTTCCAAGTGGGACGCTTATGCACAGTATCTCAACTATCATGAAGGGTGGGGCGGTTATCGTCGTGGCACTTACAAAAAGAAAAAGTGGCTGATGCAAGTGGCGAATAAAGTGAAGCATCGGGCTTCGCGGTATGGCGCTCAGCTCAAGCGCTGCGAAGCAGACTTAGATAAGAACTGGTTTGAACGTTTGTTTTCTTAACATGCGTTTTCCTAGTAATCAAAAATAGGACATAAAAAAAGCCGCTATTGCGGCTTTTTTTATTATTCAGCGATGACAGATTTACTTTTCTTTTGGGGATAAACCTTGACCACCTTGATCATGTTTTCCTTAATTTCGACCACTTCCATTGGGTAGCCTGCTATCTTCAGACCAAGCTGAGTCTGAGGAATATCTTCAAGGTGTTCAACAATCAGACCGCTGAGTGTTTTAGGCCCCTCTGTTGGCAAATGCCAGTGCATTTCTTTATTGAGGTCACGCACATTGGCACCACCGTCAACCACGACCGAGCCATCGTTCTGTACATCGACTTCGTCACTTGGGGCAGGTGTTTTAGTTGTGGTAAAGTCACCCACAACCTCTTCGAGGATGTCTTCCAGTGTCACCAGGCCCTGAATGTCACCGTACTCGTCAACCACCAGACCGATACGCTCTTTATTTTGCTGAAACTTCAAAAGTTGAGTATTCAGTGAGGTACTTTCCGGGATGTAGTAGATTTCTCGTACAGCACGCAACAGCGACGGTTTATCAAACTGCTCTTTGGTCAACAAGCGTAATGCATCACGTGAGTGAATAAAGCCAACAGCATCATCAATTTGGTCCCGATATAGCAGCACCCGAGTGTGTTGCGCATTGGTCAGCTGTTTAGAAATGTCTTTCCAGTCGTCATTGATGTCGATGGCATTGATCTCACTGCGTGGGATCATAATGTCTTCAACCGTAACGTGATCTAAGTCCAGAATAGAAGTCATCATGTCCTGGTGATTGGTTGGCAACATGGCACCGGACTCATTTAATACTGTTTTGAGTTCTTCTTTACTCAGACTATGTTCTTCTATTTGTTCCGGCGATACGCCAATGAGCTTTAACATACCATTGGTGATCCAGTTCACTGTAACAACCACAGGGAAGAGTATTTTTAGCAGAATTTTCAGAATCACAGAGCTTGGGAATGCGATTTTCTCTGGGTATAGCGCTGCCAGCGTTTTAGGCGTGACTTCAGCGAAGATCAAGATAACCAGAGTCAATGCAAAGGTGGCAACAACAATACCAGCGTCGCCCAGCAGGCGCATACCCAATACAGTGGCAACCGCAGAAGCAGCGATGTTAACAAGGTTATTACCGATCAGGATCAGACCAATTAAGCGGTCTGGGCGCTTCAGAAGTTCGTCTACGCGCTGTGCCGACTTGTGTTTTTCTTTTACCAAATGGCGCAGTCGGTAGCGGTTAATAGACATGATCCCGGTTTCCGAACTGGAAAAATAACCCGAGAGCAGAACAAGCACGCCAAGAATAATAAACAAGGCGCTGGTTGATATGTCGTCCAACAGAGGATCCCTTTTTTGCTTACGAAGGAGTATTAAGCGTTAGCCAGAATTCAGAGTCAAGTCAAAAAGCATGAACTTAAGTTAAAACTTAGATTAAAACTTACCTAAGATCACTTCTTGAACAAATCGGCTGCCGAAATAGGCCAACGTAACGATACCGGAGGCGCCTAATACTGCGAACACCACCGATTTACCCCGCCAGCCAAACTGATGATGGCCAATGGTGACAGCACTGAACATACACCAGGCGATGAGTGACAGTACGGTTTTGTGTAAAAACTCTTTAGCAAACATGCCTTCAAGGAACACAAAGCCAGATAACAGCGCCAGGGTTAACAGTGCAGTACCAACAGTAAGCAGCTGATAAAGTTGCGATTCAACCTGCATTAATGGTGGCAGGTGGCTGTGCATGATAGCCAAATCCTTTTCTTTCAGGCGACGGTCAATGAAATAAAACTGCACAGCGTATAGCGTGGCGATGATGAGTACACAATATGCCAGAAGTGACAGAGAAATATGAACCACCAAGCCAATGTCGACTTCCAGTGACTTCATTACAATGTGGTGGGGCACAAACAAACTGGCAACGAGGAGTATCGCCGCGAACCCATAGACAACGGGCAGTAATAAAGTGGCTGGGAACTTTAAGGAGACAGTCGTTACTGATACCACAATGACCCAGCAGGTGAGCAGAGCAACATTGATGGTACTGAGGTCTTGTCCATCCTGCGTAAACACGGAGTTTACCAGTACCAGCATGTGGCTGAGGATCGCCACTGTGCTGAAGATAATGGTCAGCTTTTGGCTAGGGCCTTCTTTATGAAATAGGCGCGACAATACATGCCCTGTGGCAAGTACATAAAACAGACTGGCAAACAACGATAAACTGATGATCAACATGAATGGCTTTCTACTTACATGCTCCTTTTGTAGGCTATTGTATTTTAAGCTCGGGTTCTTGCATAGGGGCAGGGAAAAAGTTTCTTAACTGACTTGAATACTGTATTAGTGACGCGCATATCAGTATAATGCTGGGCAATTACGACATACTGGAAGCGATAAATGTTTGAGAACCTCCAAGAACGCTTAGGAAAAACGCTTAAAAACATCAGCGGCCGTGGCCGACTAACCGAAGATAATATTAAAGAAACGCTCCGTGAAGTGCGTATGGCACTGCTTGAAGCGGACGTAGCTTTGCCTGTGGTCAGAGACTTTGTGAAGCAGGTTAAAGAACGTGCGGTTGGTGTTGAAGTGACTAAGAGCCTTAGCCCAGGCCAGGTTTTCATCAAGATCGTTCGTGAAGAACTCGAAAAAGCCATGGGTGAGGCCAACGAGGAGCTTAACCTGGCTGCGCAGCCGCCTGCAGTCGTCATGATGGCTGGCCTGCAGGGTGCGGGTAAAACAACCAGTGTGGGTAAACTGGCTAAGTTTTTAAAAGAGCGCAAGAAAAAATCTGTACTGGTAGTCAGTGCTGACGTATACCGCCCTGCGGCAATCAAGCAGCTTGAAACGCTGGCCCAGGAAGTAGAGGTTGAATTTTTCCCCAGTGATATTTCACAAAAGCCGGTGGACATCGCGACCAACGCTATTTCACATGCAAAGAAAAAATTCATTGACGTGGTGCTGGTGGATACCGCTGGTCGTTTGCACGTCGACAATGAGATGATGGGTGAGATCAAAGATCTTCACGCAGCTATCTCTCCTATCGAAACCCTGTTTGTCGTGGACTCCATGACGGGTCAGGATGCCGCAAATACAGCAAAGGCATTCGACGAAGCTTTGCCACTGACAGGTGTGATCCTGACTAAGACAGATGGTGATGCGCGCGGCGGTGCGGCTTTGTCGATTCGTCATATCACTGGCAAACCCATTAAGTTCATTGGTGTGGGTGAACGTACGGATGCGCTGGAGCCATTCCACCCGGATCGTGTTGCGTCACGTATTCTAGGCATGGGCGATGTGCTGTCTTTGATTGAAGAAGTTGAATCTAAGGTTGATAAAGACAAAGCAGCTAAAGTTGCTGAGAAAGTCTTTAAAGGCGATGGCTTCACGCTCGAAGATTTTGCTGAGCAACTGCGCCAGATGAAAAACATGGGTGGTATGATGTCGATGCTGGATAAACTACCTGGTATGTCTAACTTACCAGACGCCGTGAAGGGTCAGGTGAATGACAAGACCTTTAATCAGATGGAAGCGATTATTAATTCTATGACACCACATGAGCGTGCACGCCCGGAAGTCATCAAAGGTTCACGTAAGAAGCGGATTGCGGCTGGTTCAGGTACTCAGGTTCAGGATATCAACAAGTTGCTTAAGCAGTTTACCCAGATGCAGAAAATGATGAAAAAGATGAAGGGTAAGGGCGGCATGATGAAAATGATGAAGAATATGAAAGGCATGATGCCACCAGGCATGTTCGGTGGCGGCGGTCCGAAGTTTTAATTCAGACTCAAACTGAGAAAAGGACAGACTGATTCAAATCACTCTGTCCTTTTTTAATGCTTATACCAATTTCACTTAATACTTGGTCTATTTGAAGAAGCAAATAGGACGCTAACAGCGTTAAAAATTTTTCATTTAGAACAACTAAATAGCAAAATTTTTGCCTTGTTATCGACCCTATTTTCTCGCCTCAAAATAGACCACTTAATTAAGCAAATTGGTATTAGCTTTCTAAGGCTTCATCAAATTGTGCGCGGGCGGCTTTGGTAAGGCGCACCAGCGCTTTACGCACCGCCGTAGCGTCTTCACAGCGTGCTTCGAAGGGGACGTAATAAGGCTTGTCATTGGCTCTGAAATAGCAGCCTTCATTGAGGATCGTCGTCATAGTCACCTCTGCGGCATTAACATTATGCACCAACTTGAGGATCAACTGATTGGCATCCTGATGGTCGTCATTCATATGCTTGACCATATGTGCTTCACTAGCCAGATCCCAATTCGCAGCTGGCTGTGTCCATTCGTCTGCTTCTAACCAGAAAATCTGCCCAAAGCCTGCGATATAGCGCACGCGTTTAATTTCCATACGCCATAATTTGAAGTCATGTGCTTGCCGGTAGCTGATGGCTTCAGGAAAGTGACGCTCATAGCGCAGTAGTAGATCGGCTGCTTCCTCATCCGGTACCGGGGCGGCGTCGCCGACAATAGTGACACGGGCATGTTCATTTTGATCGCCACTTTGTGCAGCATCAAAAATTGTCGCGCAAACTCTGCTGTCTTCCGTCAGGTTGCGCGAGTGCTGTGCAATGCCTGCGATGTAAAAAACCAGCCGACCCTCATCGTCACTCATAAACGGTGTGACCGAGCCAAACGGGTAGCCCGCCAGATTTTTAGAGAGTGTCGACATGACACAGACGGTAGAATGTCTGAGTAGCTGGCGCGCTTCAAAAACAGCTTGTTCACGCATTGGGAGCTCCTGTTAGCGGTTCTGAGAATATCATAGGTATATTATATCCGGGATGCAGGTTAATCTGCATGCCTGTTTGGTAAATGGGTTGTAATACATCCAGCCTGAGTACGTCTTGTGGTGTGCCGTCACTGCGGATCTGGCCTTGATCTAACAAGAGTATCCGGTCAGCATACAACGAAGCCAGGTTTAAATCATGCAATACCGCAATCACGGTATTGCCCTGCTGGGCAAAGCGTTGGGCGGTACTCAGCACCCGGTGTTGATGGTGTAAATCGAGTGCGGAAGTGGGCTCATCCAGCAGCATCAGCTTGTTACGGGTGGCCGGGTCATGTGCATTCAGTTGCGCCAGACAGCGGGCAAATTGGGTACGTTGAAATTCGCCACCGGACAATTGGGTAACGTCGCGTCCGGCGAGCTCTTCTAGTGCCAGTTGTGTGATGAGTTCATCAACGACTCGAGCCTGTTCAGCTGTGCTTTCTTGATAAGGGTAGCGGCCCATGGCGATAAGCTCGGTGGTATTAAAAGCAAAATTGACCCGGTTATGCTGCAATAACACGGCGCGTTCTGTGGCCAGTGTGAATGCGTCGCGTTTGTTGAGTGGTTCGCCATGCCATAAGATCGCACCCTGGTAGGGGATATCATCACAAATTGCACTGAGCAAAGTCGATTTTCCGGCACCATTCTCACCCAATAGCACGATGAACTGGCCAGCTTCAAGTGTTAGCGACAAGTCTGTTAGTACCAGTTTGCCAGCACGGGTGACAGTCAGATTACGACATTCAAGCATGGCTACCTCGCTTTTGTTGTATCAGTAAATAGACAAAAAACGGACTGCCAAACAAGGCGGTGATCACACCAATCGGCAGCTCTGAAGGTGCAACAACCAGGCGTGCCAGCCAGTCTGCGATGAGTAATACTACGCAGCCCAGTAACATGCTCAAAGGCAGCATACGCCGCAGATCTGGGCCGACCAGCAGGCGTGCCAGGTGAGGTACCAGCAAACCAATAAAGCCAATCATGCCGGACATGGCAACGGCGCCACCAACGCCCAGCGCAACCAGAAAAATCACCTCGTTTTTTAACCGACGGACATTAACACCCAGGTGCCTTGCATCCCGTTCTCCCAGCATCAGGGCATTGATCTGCTTGCGTCGCATGAATAGCATCACGACGCAAATAAGGATGAGGGGAGCACCATATTGCATGGCAGACCAGCTTGCTCCCGCCAGAGCACCCATCTGCCAGTATGTCATCAGGCGCAAAGACGTGTCATCGGCAAAAAAACTGAACAATCCTATCAGGGCCATGGCCACGGCATTGATTGCCACCCCGGCAAGCAGTAATACTGTGATCTGGATCTGACCATTATGACTGGCTATACGATACAACAAAGAAGTGATAGCCAGGGCGCCCAGAAAGGCAGCCGGTGCGACCATTGTTTCGTCGATAAAAGCAACCTTGGGTGACAGTGCAATGACTGCTATGGCTGCAACAGCCGCACCGCCGGTGACTCCCATCAAACTCGGATCTGCCAGGGGATTGCGGCATAACGCCTGACTGGCTGCACCACTACAGGCCAGGACACATCCTACCAGCAACGCCAGCAGTAACCTTGGCAGACGGATTTGGGTAACGACGGTCATGTGTAATTCACTGATCCCTTGTATCGCCGAGTCAGGGAGGAAGACCGCCAGCGGGATGCGCCAGTCCCAGCCAACCGGTCCACTACTGAGAGACAGCCAGGCCAGTGCAATGAGTGTGGCGCCGCATAACCACAGCCAGACAGCGTGATGACGCGCAGTTAAAATCGCAAAAGTCTGACTCATAGCGCTGAGTTTTCACGATATGTCGCAAGTTGTGCAATCGCCTCAGGCAGGCGAGTCGTCATTCCCATCGACATCAGTGAGTCCATGACCAGCAGTTTGCATTGCTGTGCGGCCGGTAACAAGGCCAGCGCACTTTGCTGACAAAATTGTTCGGGTCCACCGAGGCTGTAGACAACATGACTGGGTGCAACCAGAAAATCAGGGGCGCTGACCAGCATCGCTTCGCGATTAAAGGGCTTATATCCGGGTGCTGTTGCCAGGTTACGTATCCCTGTATAGCCAAATAAGAGGTCGGGTACTGTTTCTGGGCCTGCCACGGTCACACCCCGATCGCCGGCAGACAGGATAAACAGGGCACTGAGTGATGTGGCTGGTGCTTTGACTGGTAAGGTTTTTTTGAGGCCGGTGATCAGCCGTTGTGCCTGACTTTGGCGGTTCAGATCTCGGCCAAGCTGACCTATCAGGTTGAACAGTTCGCTGATAGTTTTCGGTTTGTCATACAGGTTCAGCTGTACCCCGGTGCTGCGTAACTGTGTTAATACTTCGGGTCGGCCACTGCCTTCCAATGCCAGGATCAGTCCGGGGTGCTGTGACAGCACGCCCTCAGCGGCCAGATCCCGGTAATAACCAACTTTAGGTAATTTAGTTGCATCAACTGGTGACGTGCTGGAGGTGTCAACAGCTACGACATTTTCTCCGGCACCCAGAGCAAATACGATGTCTGTCAATGAACCGCCAGCGACGACGATCCGTTGCGTAGCAAGCAGTGGCTGACTGATTGTCAGTATTAAGATTAAGAATACAAGTTTACGCATTATTTATCCCGTTAAGTTCAATGGTATTAAGCGAAAGTAACGCCTAAGTCACACTTTCTTAATGCCAGGGCGAGCACTGATAAAGAGGTCGCTCCCCCACGAGGGGTTGATTCTACTGAATGAATCAAATTAAATCTATATAAATATAAAAATGAAAACCATTATCATTTGCAATTGGGTTATAGGGACATTATAGTGCACAGCAAAATAGTTCTGATCAATTCTCTGAATGAGGTTTCTATGACTCTAAAGCACAGCAGTATTGCGCTTGGTATAGTGGCGGCGCTTCTTGGTACAACCGATGCAAAGGCCGATGAATTTGAAAAGTCCGCTGAGGTTATTGTCGTTAGTGGTTCGCGGATCGCGCAAAAGCTATCGGATGTGACAGGCAGTGTCAGCGTGGTGACAGAGCAGGCCATGGAACAGGAAGCCAGTATTGACCTGGCAACAGCGCTTCGCTACCAGACAGGCATGAGCACGCAAGGCAGTGCGGGCAATGCGCAGGCGATTACTGTACGTGGGATTGGCGGTAACCGGGTCGTGTATATTAAAGATGGCCGTCGTCTCAATGATGCATACCAAGGGGGGCAGGGGCTGTTGATTGGGCGTGGCTATCTGGATGTAGAAGGTGTCAGACAAATTGAAATCGCCAAAGGGGCTGCCTCTTCATTATATGGCTCCGACGCACTGGGTGGCATTGTCGTCATATCCACTAAGTCGCCCACTGACTACCTGGCAGGCAGCACCCGTTATGCGCACCTGAGCGCTGGCTTTCATGGTGCCAGTGACGAGCAGAGTCTCAATGGTGTATTCGCAACACGTTTGGGTGAACATGCGATATCAGCCCAACTAACCCGCCGTGAGGGCGAGCAGACACATAACTATGACGAATCTCTTCCGAACTCCGACTACACTGCGACTGCTGCGGTGCTCAAAGGTGAGCTCGCGTTGGATACACAGTCCAGTTTATTGATCACGCTGGACTACTATAAACAGAAAACCGATCAGGTGCTGGCAGTACAGCGCAATGAAACGGCTGAGATTAATGATAGTCTGGCGGTGTCGGCGCTGTATAAAAGCAGTGCAGCAACTAAGCTGTTCGATAATCTTGAAGCGCAGGTTTACCTTAGTGATTATGAACAAACAAGTGATCAAGTTCGCACAGGTGCAGATCGCGCCGGACCGTATGTGGATAATAATGACTACCGGTTTGAGCAAACCATTATTGGCACCCGCCTGGTACTCGACAAGCAGCTTAACCTGAGCAATGTGCAGCATCAGCTGGTGTATGGCTTCGATGTTGATCGTTATGAAACGCAGCGCCCTCGTTATAAATCACGGCGCACGCTGCAAGGTGACCTGGTGAAAGATCGCGAAGCGCAAAAAGCTTTTCCAGGTGCAGATACTACGCTGCTGGGGATATTTGTGCAGGACAATGTGGCGGTGATCCCCGATAAGCTGACGGTGAATGCCGGGCTGCGTCTCGATAGCTACCGGATGACGCCAAAAGACAATGCGCTATACACAGAAGGCGCCTTTGAAAAAATCAATGAAACTGCGTTTTCACCTAAGCTTGGGGCTGTGTACAGCATCACTGAGAATCTGAATCTGGTCGGTCAATATGCGAGAGGGTTTAAGATCCCACCACATGACCAGGCTTATCAGAGTCACGGCGTTGAGCCATTTTATCAAATCATGCCTAATTCAGACCTGGATCCAGAATATAGTGATAGCCTGGAGCTCGGCCTAAGAGGGCACTTTGATAACAGCCAGTTTTCAGTGGCTGTATTTCACTCGACTTTCGATGATTTTATTGCCAATCAGCTGATCCGCACTGAGCCCACCTTTATTCCAAATGTCAGTAAGCAGGTATTCCAGTATCAAAATATTGAGGAAGTTAAAATCAAAGGGATAGAAGCGAATATGACTCTGTGGCTGGATGAGCAGATTGCCTTAGACAGTGGCCTGACTTATCTGCATGGGAAAAACGCACAAACCGATGAGTATATAGAGTCTTTGAGTCCCCTTAATGGATTTGTGAAAGCGCGTTATGACTCTGACAACTGGTCGGTGACCACCGCGCTGCGCGCTGCCAGTAACATGGACAAAGTGCCTTCCGATACTAAAATTAAAACGGCTGGCTGGGCTACCGTTGACGTGTTCGCTGATTATCAATGGCACAACTGGAAAGTGAATATGGGCGTGTTTAACTTGCTGGACAAAGAATATGTGCAGTACGAGCGTGTCGCGGGCAGTGCCTTGGACACGGACTTGTCTCAGTACACCATGCCAGGGCGATATCTGGCGGCTAAAGTGAAAGTGACCTTCTGATACGCTTCTGACATCTTAACACTATATAGAAGGGTCTTTGTGTTTAAAACCCTTCTATATGTCGGGCTTGCAGTCTCATGCTGGTTTAAGTAGTGAGGTTAGCGCTATAAATACATCCTCACCAACGCATTAGTTCCAGCCAATTGCACTGCGTCTTCATCATTTGGTAATAAAATGGATTTCACACTTGCAATGCGTGAAAAAAGACGTACAATTCCCCAGCTTCCCAAAGTGGGAAGCAAATCTTATTAATGAAAACAGTCAATCTATGTAGAGGACGGTATGGTAACTATTCGTTTGCAACGTGGCGGCGCTAAAAAGCGTCCATTCTATCAAATCGTGGTTGCGGATAGCCGTTTCTCGCGTGACGGTCGTTTCATCGAGAAAGTAGGTTTCTTTAACCCAATCGCTGCTGGTCAAGAAGAAAAACTTCGTCTAGACCTTGCCCGTGTTGATCACTGGGTAGGTCAAGGCGCTGGTCTTTCTGATCGCGTAGCTAAACTGGTTAAAGACGCTCGTAAAGCGGCTTAATAGGCGTAAGTGTAACCATGAGTCAAGAAAAAACCTCGACAATCGTTGTTGGTAAACTTGGTGCTCCTTATGGCATCAAAGGTTGGCTTAAGGTGCATTCATTTACTGATGATCCCCAAGGGATCTTCGATTTCAGCCCATGGTTGATAGGTCAACAAGGTAAATGGCAAACCCTTGAAGTGAGCGACTGGCGTCGACACAGCAAGGGCTTTATCGCTAAGTTTGCGAACATCAACGACAGAGACGAAGCAATGGCATTGACCAATGCAGAAATCTCGGTAGATGTAGAGCAGCTTCCCGAATTACCAGAAGGGGAGTTTTATTGGCGAGATCTCATCGGTATGACAGTCGTTACGACAAAAGGGTATAACCTGGGTCATGTTGATGACTTGATGGAGACAGGGTCAAATGACGTTTTGGTTGTGAAAGCAAACAAAAAAGATGCATTTGGTCAGTCTGAGCGCTTAATCCCATTCCTGACAGATTCTGTTGTGATTGAGGTTAAGCACGAAGAACGAGAAATTACTGTAGACTGGGATCCGGCATTTTAATGAGTGAACAGCAAAAACTATGGGTTGGGGTGATCTCACTCTTTCCTGAAATGTTTGACGCGGTAACTCAGCAAGGTGTAACCGGTCGGGCCGTAAAAAACGGTTTGATCGACTTTCACTGCTGGAACCCGAGAGACTATGCGCTAGATAAACACAGAACCGTTGATGATCGACCTTATGGTGGTGGTCCGGGGATGTTGATGATGGTCGAGCCTCTCAAGCAAGCGATCCTTGACGCCAAACAGGCGGCGGGGGAGGGCGCTAAAGTAATTTATATGTCTCCACAAGGGCGGAAGTTAGATCAACAAGGTGCGGCCGAGCTGGCTCAATCCGAAAAGTTGATTTTAGTCGCTGGTCGCTACGAAGGTATAGACGAGCGGATCATCGAGTCGTATGTCGACGAAGAATGGTCCATCGGGGATTTTATATTAAGTGGGGGTGAACTGCCTGCCATGACATTGATCGACGCAGTTGCGCGATTGGTGCCAGGTGTGCTGGGACACAACCAGTCTGCAGAACAAGATTCGTTTTCAGACGGCTTATTAGATTGTCCACACTATACTCGGCCAGAAACGTTGGATGGAAAACAGGTGCCTGCTGTATTACTCAGTGGAAACCACCAAGCGATAGCCGAGTGGCGCTTAAAGCAGTCACTGGGTAGAACTTGGTTACGCCGTCCAGACTTGTTGCGTAACCTAGCTCTGACTGAGGAGCAAGTACGTTTGCTTGCTGAATTTCAGCAAGAACATGAAGCTTGTGGCTAGAAGACAGTTACTCCTAGGAATGTGAGAAATAAAATGGCAAAAGTAAACCAAAATATTATTAAAGCGCTTGAAGAAGAGCAGCTTAAAAAAGACGTACCTGCGTTCGGCGCTGGTGACACAGTTGTTGTTCAGGTACGCGTTAAAGAAGGTGACAAAGAGCGTCTACAGGCCTTTGAAGGTGTTGTAATCGCTAAGCGTAATCGTGGTCTTCACTCTGCATTCACAGTTCGTAAAATCTCGAACGGTGAAGGTGTAGAGCGTGTATTCCAAACGCACAGCCCTCTTGTCAGCAGCATTGCAGTGAAGCGTCGTGGTGCAGTTCGCCGCGCGAAACTTTACTATCTGCGTGAGCGTTCTGGTAAGTCTGCACGTATTAAAGAAAAACTTAACTAATACGTCGCATTTACCAATGCTTAAAAACGGGCCACTCTTTGAGTGGCCCGTTTTGGTTTTTGTATCCTATAATTCCAATCTGCTTTCTAATCATCCTGCTTCCTGTTAGACTGGCTGTATCTTTTAGTTTACTGAAGTAAATAATAGTTTACGGTATGGGAATGAGTCAAACATCTGAACTATCCTTGCTCAGGGAAAAAATTGACGCGTGTGACAGCGCGTTAGTTGACCTGCTCGCGCAGCGGCGTGAGCTCACTGAACAGGTAGGGAAAATTAAACAAGCCTCCGGGGCACCACTGCATGTACCGCAACGGGAAGCAAGCCTGATTGAGGCACGGCGAGCACAGGCTGAGCGCAAAGGGGTAAACCCGGATCTGGTTGAAGACATTTTGCGCCGTATGATGCGTGAGGCTTATGAAAATCAGCAAAGTGAATTGGCATGTGCAGCGCCGCAATTATCCCCTGTGGTGATTGTTGGTGGCGCAGGTGCTATGGGCCAACTTTTTGCTCGCCAGTTGCAACGCTCTGGGTACGAAGTACGGGTGCTTGATAAGGCACAGCAGGCCGATCAAGCAAGCATCCTTGCAGACGCTAGATTGGTATTGTTGAGTGTCCCCATCAATGCCTTGGAGCAAGTGATCCAGGACCTGCCAGCACTGCCTGATGAGTGTATACTCGCTGACATTACATCGGTTAAACAAGCCCCGCTACAGGCAATGATGAAAAAGCATCCCGGACCTGTGGTCGGATTACACCCGATGTTTGGACCAGATATTTCACACTGGGTTAAACAAACTGTTGTGGTGTGCGACGGGCGTGGGAATGAAGTTTACCAGGGACTGCTTGAACAATTACAGATCTGGGGCTGTCATTTGGCCAATATGGCTGCTAAAAAACACGATCAGGCAATGCAGATTATTCAGGTTATGCGCCACCTGACTACTTTTGTATATGGTCAGTTTTTGGCCCGGCAATGCCATACCCTGGAAGAACTGAGAAGCTGCTCATCACCAATTTACCAGTTAGAACTCATGATGGTCGGGCGCTTGTTCGCGCAATCAGGGGAACTCTATACCGATATTATGCTGGCCCAATTTGATGAGGTCGAAGGGTTGCTTGCGAGCTATCAGGATACGTTTGAGCAAACCCTAACCAGGTTGCAGGCTGGGGACAAAGCCGCCTTAATGGCCGCTTTTGAAGAAGCGAAGGGTTATTTCTCGGACAGTGCCCAAACCTTTTTGCGCCAAAGCCGTGGTTTGCTCAATAAGGCCAACGACGCCAAGGTCATTTCATAATTGCCTCATATCAGAGCGAGGCAGACCTCGCTCTGAATACCTATACTTATTTCACTTAATACCAGGTCTATTTAAAGGAGCAAATAGGGCGCTAACAGCGTTAAAAATGTCTCATTTAGAACCTTTACTAAGGTATGAGTTCGCAAATTTTCGCCTTGCCTATAATGGACGTAGGTGCCTCAGCGATAGCAGGACGCGGGAGCGATGTTATCGCCCCTTTTTTCTCGCCTCAAAATAGCATACTTAATTAAGCAAATTGGTATTATACAACTTCAACAGCCTGCAAAGATTCGCTTTGATAGCAGCCGAGAATGCGCACGAACTGAGTATGCTCTTTTAGCGACTCCAGAGCACTTTGAACCAGTTTATCGGCGACATTGGCCTGCAGGTCAACGTAAAAGACTTCCTCCCAGGGGTTACCTGGTACCGGACGTGATTCCAGTTTAGTCATATTAATGTTGTGCTCTTTGAAAACCATCAGGGCATCGGCTAGCGAGCCGACTTTTTGTTTGGTTGCCATGATCAGGCTGGTTTTGGTCGGGATCTGTGTCGATACTTGCAGTGGCTGGCGTGCAACGACAATAAAACGGCTATGATTTTCAGCCTGGTTCGCGAGGCCTGTTTTGAGCACTTCCAAGCCAAATCCTTTCCCGGCCTGTGCTGAGCCAATGGCTGCACTATTCGGTGTATCGGCTGCCAGTTTTAGCGCACTGGACGTGGAATCGCACGCTTCTTGTGTCAGGTCGCCAAGCCCTTCCAGGAAGCGACTACATTGCGCGAAGGGTTGGTGATGAGCAAAGATCTTGTTGATGTCTTTGAGCGTTGTGCCTTCTTGCGCCAGTAAACAATGTTCCACACTGTGCGTCACCTCACCAATAATGGAAACCTGAGCGTGCTGGAGCAAATCAAAGACCTCATTGATACTGCCAGAGCTAGTGTTTTCAATGGGTAAAATACCGTAATCAGCCTGACCTTTTTCTACAGACTGAGTGATATCTAAAAATGTCTGGCATCCCAGTTCGATCAGGGTACCTGGACGACGGCTAAAATATTTATGACAGGCAAGCTGGCTGTATGATCCTTGTCCGCCGAGATAAGCTACTTTATGTGTATCGCTCAACGACTCTGGGTTCAGGCTCTTTTGTAGCATCGCTTGCTGGTTTAATACTGAATCTTCCAGGATAACCTGAAAAACATTATTAATATAAAAAGGGTCCAGACCAAGAGATTTACCATAGTTGATGAGCTTTTCAAGTAGCGCAAGCTCACGGGCTTCGTCGCGGATCGGTTTGTTATTGGTTATCTTATATTCCAATACGCTATGGCTTAGTCTGCGGCGTTTTGCCAGCAGAATAAGCAGCTCAGAGTCAATTTCGTTGATGTCTTTACGCAGAGCATCCAAAGTATCTTGTGTCATAGGTCCTCACTCCCATTTTGCCAAAAAAAAGCCTCCCAGTGTGGGAGGCTTAGCTATCTGAACTTTACACGCAAACAGTTAAGCCTCTTCACCTAAAGAAGCTAAAAAAGAAAAAATAGTTGCGTGTTGTTAAAGTCATAAATCTGTCTAAATTTTGGTGCTTAATTTAATTAACGCTATTATTAGCACAGATCATTTTAATTATACAAGCCCGAATTGAGACATATCTGGCAAAGTGTTTGGCGAGGGTACTCATGATCTGGTATATTCTGCGCACTTATCATGAAAAAACTATAACTAGCTAAAAGGTTTATCGTGGGCTATCGACGACCTGTGTCTCGCTTTGGTTTTAACTCGCTCAGTGTCAAACTTCCGGTGTTAACTGCCGCTGTTTGTTTGATTGCCGGGGCAATTGCTGCTGCTCTAATGTTGAAAACCGAAGAAAAGCAGCTTGTTTATGAAGAATTTCATGAGTTGAGAGTGCAAAGTGAACAAACCCTGATGCACTTCTCTGAGTTTCTGACACTAAAGAAAAAGCTGGCTCAGCAAGCCAATATGGTGGTCAGCAGATCCTTGTTTTCAGAGCAAGCCGGACAAACTTCATCAGAACAGCAGGTGCAAATAAATCGACACGATGAGCGCATCAATAGTATTGCGGCTAACGGTATTTCTGCGGCCTACTTACCAGCCAAAAACTTGAACGAAAAGACTCAGGCATTACTTACCGAATCAGAGTTCGTCTGGAACTCTTTGTCACCTTTGCTATTGCAAGACTTTTTCAACTTTTATCTTCATACCACTGATGACTTTGTGCGGATTTCACCACCAAATTCTCTGCTAGTAGACGGCAAAGGAAACAGTCATTTCAGTATTCATGCGTTGCCACTGTTGCGCGAAGAGCTTAACCCCACTCGTCAGGCACTTTGGTCTGGGAGCCATTATGACGAAGTCTGGAGTAAGTGGGTCGTGAGTGTGCTAGTGCCATTGTATGTTGACGACGTTTATCGAGGGTTTACGGGGAGTGACTTGGAGCTCGATGTATTACTGAGGCGACTCCCGAAAGTCACTGAAGAGTCTGCATACATTGTGTTTGATAAGCAGGGGCGGGTGTTATCTGCACCCAATATGGGCATCATTGCACATAATAATCGACTGGCAGACAAAGCTGCTTTACCTGCTGCTTTTCAGGAAATGATAGAAAATACGTTGCGCGTTAACTTACCTAGTCTGCAAAGTGAATTTGGGTATCAGCAGGAGTCTTATTTAGCGAACGTTGTTCACCTGACCGAGCTGGATTGGTATATCGGTTATTACAAGAAACGGGACTCAGCTTTGTTTGCATTGCATGATCTGAAGTGGAAGTTCTCTGGTTTGTTTATCATCTATGGGCTGTTTGTTTCTCTGTTGTTGCATCAGGTGATCTATCATTTGATCCTCAGGCGCATTAATCAATCTGTGGATACTCTGGTGTCGTTTGGCAAAGGTCAGCTTAATCACCCAGAATTGCCAGATGCTAATGATGAGCTGGGGATGCTAAACGCCTCAATCAATGATATGAGCGGTGAAACCCGTAAATTGATCCATGGGCTTAATACTCGTGTGTCGGAGAGAGAGTCCGCACAAAAGCAAGCGAACCGACTTGGTAAGGCCGTAGAGTTCTCGGGCACAGGGGTGTTAATTACTAATGACAGATTCAAGATTGAATATGTCAATCCCAAAATGCTGGAGATGACTGGCTTTAATGAAGCGCATTTCATTGGTGCGCCTTTGCTCGGCATTGTTTCGAAAGAGATGGCGATTATTGTCGATGACATAGACTTTGACCTTCGCAGTCGTAACTACTGGCGTGGTGATACACTGCTGCAAGGCGTTTCTGATGAACAGATCTGGGTGAGTCTGAGTATTTCCCCAATCAGAGAAGAGAATGGACGTATTTCCAGCTATGTGGCGTCGGCTCAGGATATTTCCTTTGTTAAAGAGAGCCAGCGGAAAATGGAAGAGCTGGCCTATTTTGATACCCTGACTGGTCTGGCAAATCGTACTTTTTTCCGTATGCAGCTGCGTAAGTCGATGGCACTGGCTGAGCGCGGGCATTATGCCTTTGCACTGTTTTATTTTGATCTCGACGAATTTAAGCGCATTAATGATACGCTGGGTCATGATGCTGGAGACCGGTTACTGGTTGAAGTGGCGGACAGGCTAAAACAGAGGTTGCGTGCAGAAGACACGATTGCACGCCTGGGTGGTGATGAGTTTGCTGTTCTGCTCAGCGGGATTGAGAGTCGCGAAAATGCGATGGACGTAGCACATACCATTCAGCGAACATTGGCGAAACCAATTCGGCTTGGCAATAATGAAGTGATTGTCAGTGCCAGTATTGGCATAACATTGGCTCCTTTTGATAGCAAAGAAGAAGAGCAGTTGCTGAAACACGCAGATTTGGCGATGTATGAGGCCAAAGCGAAAGGGCGAAATACATTCCATTTTTACTCGCAGGAGTTGGATGCGGCGGCCAACGAACGTTTGTATATCGAAAACGAGCTGCGTCAGGCCATTAAGGAAGGACAGTTCAGTTTGCGCTACCAACCCCAGATTGACAGCATTACAGAGCAAGTGGTCGGCTACGAAGCACTGGTGCGCTGGTATCATCCTGAAAAAGGGTTCATTGCACCGACAAAGTTTATACCCATCGCCGAGGCAACCGGTATGATAGTAGAGCTTGGCGCTTGGGTATTGCGTGAGGCCTGCCAGTTTTCGGCCAGGTTACGCCGCAGTGGCCGCACCGCAGATATTTCAATCAACCTGTCAGCTCGTCAGTTTAAAGATGCTGAGCTGATTGATAACATTGCAATGACATTAAAAGAGACTGGCCTGTCACCTCAGATGCTGCACCTGGAGCTCACGGAGAGTATGCTAATGGGAGACGTTGAAGCGGCAATCGAGCAGCTCCTGGAAATGAAAAAACTCGGTGTGTCTTTGTCCATTGACGATTTTGGCACTGGCTACTCTTCACTGAGTTATTTAAAACGCTTTCCGGTTGACGTACTCAAAGTAGATCGGTCCTTTGTTAAGGACATCCCTGAGGACTCTAATGATATGGAAATCACTGCGGCTATCATCGCGATGGCGCAAAAGCTCAGCATGAAAGTGATTGCAGAAGGGGTAGAAACTCAGGAGCAAGTGGCTTTTTTACAAAGAAACAATTGTTTTATCGTGCAAGGTTATTACTACAGCGCACCTTTGACCGAACATGAAATCTTAATGCAAAGTCAGCATCCGGATATTGGTCAGGGTAAACAGGCGCACTAGAAGATTGGTCTGCGAAGTCAGCTCGGGGCGGACTTCGCACTGCACCGAGGTTAGCCGCCGGCTATTTTAACCTTAAAGCCCTGCGCTTCTAACAAGGTTTTAAGCTTGTCGCGGTCATCTCCCTGGATCTCAATGATGTTGTCTTTGAGTGCACCGCCCTGGCCCATTTTACTTTTCAGGGTTTTTGCTAATTTTTTCAGGTCGTGTTCGGCAGGGTCGATACCCACAACCAGCATTACGCCTTTTCCTTTGCGGCCTTTTGTCTGTCGCTCTATTCGCACCGCGCCGTCTTTAAATAATTTCACTTCTGGTTCTTGCTGGCTTTCGGTATGTTTGATCCGGCCAGACTCGGTGGAGTACACCAAACGACTTTCTGACATTTTGCCTCTCCTGTATCAATCTTAATACCCTTATGGTATCAAAAAGCAGTATGAAGCGAGATAATTTTTTGGCTAATTTCACTTATCGGTTTATATTTAAAACAACATCATGGATACCAAAATTTAACCAAAGTAGGAGCTTGCGATGAGCCTGAGCAAAAATGCTTCAGCGGATGGAAAAACTCTAACGATTCAAATCAAAGGGAAATTTGATTTCAACTTGGTCCAGTCTTTTCGTCAGGCCTATGCCGACGTAGGTAATCAAACGGAGAAAGTGGTCGTTGATCTTCGCGACACTGACTACATGGATAGCTCCGCATTAGGTATGCTGCTCAACATGAAGAAGACCCTGGGTGATTCGGTATCTAGTATACAGATCAGTAATTGCAGACCCCAGCTGAAGAAAATCTTACAAATTTCACGCTTCGATAAAAAATTTGATATTGACTAATTCACGAGGGATTCGTGCATGTTAATTTTGGTTGTGGATGACCAGCCACTCAATTGTCGATTGCTACAAACCATGCTTGAGCACCAACACTATGACGTGTTGATAGCGAATAATGGTCAGGAAGCGTTGAATTTGCTCTACGAGCACGATGTGGATATTGTTTTGTTGGACGTAATGATGCCAGTAATGGATGGCTTCGAGACCGCGCCCAAGATTAAAGAGCATGCAGGTGATGTATACTTGCCTGTGATATTCATCACCGCGCTGGAAGATCACGCCAGTTTTGAAAAGTGCCTTCATGTTGGAGGAGATGACTTCATACATAAACCGTTCGACAGAATTGTGCTGTCTGCCAAGATCCGTGCGCATGCCAGAACGAGAAAGCTCAGTAAAGAAGCCCATGAGCAAAAGAAACAGCTAGAGTACCACTACAATCAAATCGAACGAGAACACGAAATCGTCGAGCATATTTTCCGTAATGCTTTGTCTGGGCAGCAAGATTTTGCGGATTTATGTGACTATCACCTGTCACCTGCCTCAATGTTTAACGGCGATATGTTCCTGATGGCAAAAAGCCCGATTGGTGGCTTTTACTGCTTGTTAGGTGATTTTACCGGACACGGCCTGGCTGCAGCAGTGGGGGCGTTGCCTGCATCTAAGATTTTTTACACTATGGTGCAAAAAGGGATGGCGGTGAATGATATTGCAGCAGAGCTTAATAGTTCATTGAATACGCTGCTACCCGGTCATATGTTTTGCGCTGCCGCTATTATAGAAATCAGCAGTTCCGGGAGAAACCTGTCTGCCTGGTTAGGTGGATTTCCGGACATCTATCTGATAGATGGTCAGGGGCAAGTACTTAAAACCATCGAGTCTCAGCACATGTCTCTTGGGATACTCGACGAGGATGAGTTTGAGCGTAATACGCTGCACTTTGAAGTGGATGTGGGCACCCGTATTGTGATGGCAACGGATGGTATTATTGAAAGTGAGGCCCCGGATGGTGAATTATTTGGTGAGCAGCGTCTGATAGATGTATTGAGTTGCAAAGTTGATATCTCGACGAAGGATATTATTCAGCAAGTGCGCGAGTACAGTGGGCATAAAGAGCAGCAGGATGATTTGAGCATCGCAATTATTAACTGTCTGCCTGATACTTCCACGGAAGCCCTACCTCCAGAGTATTCAACTCTACCATTTAACATTAGTATTTCGCTGAATGCGCAACAGATGAGATATACCGATCCGGTTCTGGAGTTAGTAGATATCTTGTCGCAAGTAGAAGGTCTGCACGCGCACAGGTCAAATGTGTTCTTATTACTCTCTGAGGCATACAACAATTCGCTCGACCATGGTGTATTGGGATTGAAATCGGATTTGAAAAATCAGGACGATGGCTTTATTGAATATTATCAGCAAAGAGCAATAGCACTGGAAAGTCTCAAAGATGCGCTGATCATCATCAATGTGCGCTTCTGTCCGGAGGAGTTTTGCCTAGTTTTCAATATCTGTGACTCGGGAAATGGTTTCGATCACAGTTCAACGGCACTGCATCAATCGCAACAGGAGCATGGCAGGGGCGTCGAGTTACTCTCTGAGATTGCAAAAAGTGTGACGTATAATCAGGTCGGTAACGAGGTGGAGTTGGTTTATTCGCTTCGATGATATGATTTTGCCCTGTTGCTTCTCTTAATGAAAATAAAAAATTCTCATAACACGCTGGCATACCTCATTCGTCCATGTTAAATTTGATGGATATTTAGATGTTTGGATGGCCAAATGATTTCTACCTATCTTTCTCACTGTAATTTATCAATCAGCGAAGCCGCAGTGGCGGGTCAGCTCGCAGAGCTGGATGCATACCTTGATACCCATAGCCTTAGTGCAATATGGTCATACCAAATCCCTGAACTTGGCGAGGGGGGCAGTTGTAGCCTATTTGGTAATTTGCAGGAAGCGCCCTTCTTACTGACGGATTATGTTAGCCGTAACAATGAAAGCGAACAGCAGTTATCGCGTTTACAGACCATTGCTGGATACGTCA
Source organism: Pseudoalteromonas rubra (assembly GCF_005886805.2). Classification (NCBI taxonomy): domain Bacteria; kingdom Pseudomonadati; phylum Pseudomonadota; class Gammaproteobacteria; order Alteromonadales; family Pseudoalteromonadaceae; genus Pseudoalteromonas; species Pseudoalteromonas rubra. The sequence continues at coordinate 3,108,362 of NZ_CP045429.1, read as the reverse complement.
AAACTGCCACAGGGGTGGATTGGTTTGGGATTTATCAGGCGCGGTCGGCTGAAGGAATACAGCAGTTGTTAAAGCTGGCTTACTATGGTGCACCCAGTCGTCCTCTGTTTCCGATTACCGAGACGTTTGCTGCTACATCAAACAACATTCAGACGTATTTGTCTGAGCAGGCACGTGTGATCAATAACATCCCTGATTATGTGGCTCAGGGAGGCGAGTATTATACCTGCGACCCTAAAGTACAAGCAGAGGTGTGTTTGCCGCTGTTAAATCAACAGGGTGAGTGTCTGGGGATTATTGATGCAGAAGCTTTTGAGCAGGAGTGCTTCGATGAATACAAGCTGGCAGTTTTAGTTGCCGCTTGTCTTCGCTCGATTGAGTATCTTCCAAGCTAAGCGGGCTCGTCTTCGCGACAACTTATGTTAATATGAGCTCAGAGTTAACCCCGTGACAAACGAGTTAGAAAATCTCGTTTACGTTAATTAGGAAAAGAGAGAACCATGTTTTCAGAACTAAAACCACTTCCGACGGATCCAATCCTGGGCCTGATGGCCGCCTATAAAAAAGATACTAACCCAAATAAGATTGACCTAGGGGTTGGGGTGTATAAAGACGAACAGGGTCATACCCCGGTTCTGAAGGCGGTAAAAAAGGCTGAAGCGTTTCGTCTGGAAAATGAAACAACTAAATCTTACATTGGTTTAGCGGGTAACCTGGATTACTGCGACAAGATGGAAAAGTTGTTGCTCGGTAATGAACACCCGGCCTTACTGGCGAATCGTATCAGAACAGCTCAGGCGCCAGGTGGTACAGGTGCTTTACGTGTTGCTGCTGAATTTATTAAGCGTTGCAATGCAGATGCTACGGTATGGGTGACAAACCCAACTTGGGCAAACCACATTGGCTTGTTTGAAGCCGCTGGTCTGACAGTTAAAGAATACCCGTACTACGACTATGAAAACAAAGGCCTGCTGTTCGATGAAATGATTGAAGCGCTAAAGCAGGTACCAAAAGGTGACATCGTGTTACTTCACGCATGCTGTCATAACCCAAGTGGTATGGATTTAAACGCAGAGCAATGGCAAGTCGTTGCTGAGTTAGCAAAAGATGTGGGCTTTACACCACTTGTTGACATTGCGTATCAGGGCTTTGGAAGCGGCCTGGAAGAAGATGCTCAGGGTCTGCGTCTGCTAGCTGCTACGGTCGACGAGATGCTTATCTGTTCTTCTTGCTCTAAGAACTTTGGTCTTTACCGTGAACGCATCGGAGCATGCTCATTCGTTGCTAAGGATACGGCTGTGGCAGACGTGGCCAACTCCGTGTTACTCAGCGTTGTACGTAGCATCTACTCAATGCCTCCTGCACACGGTGCGGACATTGTGAACACTATTCTGGGTAGCGAGGAGCTGACTCAGGAGTGGCATCAGGAGCTGGCTGAAATGCGTGACCGTATTAATGGCCTGCGTAGCCTGCTTAAAGACAATCTGAATGCCAAAGATGCGGGACAGGACTTCTCTTTCATTGAAAGTCAGAATGGAATGTTCTCATTCCTGGGTATAAATAAGGCACAAATCGACAGATTACGTGAGGAATATTCAATTTATATTGTTGGTTCCAGCCGCGTAAACGTTGCAGGTGTGAGCAAAGAGAATATCGATTACTTTGCGGATGCCGTTGCTGCTGTTCTGAAATAAGCGTGTTTCTATTAAAAAGCCAGCTCTTTTATAAGAGCTGGCTTTTTTGTAAGTTTGGTCAAAGACATTAGGCTTGTTTGATGGCCGTAACCTTATCATCATCCCCTTTTTTGTTAGCGGGTTTCTCTTCAGTGTCTTTCTTTGTTGACACTTTACCCCCTTTTAAGATGGCCATAAAATCGTCTTTTTGTTTGGCAATTTCCAGTGCAAGCGACTCAACCTGCTGCTCACTGAGTGGAACATCTACTTTTTCTAACATGCCTTCAAGCGCTTCTGCAACATCCAGCATTTTATCATAAGCATCAGCCTCTTTTTTGCTGGTAAATGTCATACGCTCTACTCCATTTCTTTCTACCACATACTTAACGATAACCGCCATGATCACTCTCCACGAACACTGTTTTTATGTACAGTAACTTGTCTTGTCAATAATTACAACTGATAAAGTGCTGTTATGTACCGATATAGCTGATCCAAGTGCAATAGCTCAACACAGTAAGCACTTATCTTATGTAGGCTTTATTAATAAAAACAAACAGATATTGCTAACCTGTTTGTACTCAATGAATGAGGCCAGGTTGCTATTAGCATAGTTTGTAAAAATTAGCATAACAGAGTGAGATGAAAAATAAGCAACAAGAAAAGCAGACATAATTTTGACATATTTATCTGTATTTACTTTATTTTAACTGTGTGTGTACATTGTGATGCATACACGACGACATGGACATTTTAATTGAGGGATCTCACGATGAATATCAAAACACTCTTAGCGACATTGGCGTTATCTGCCGCACTTCCTATTATGGCTCAACCAGAGCAAACATCTGCAGCAACTCAGCAAGTTGCTGATGCTACGGTGAATGTAAACCATGCCAGCGCCGAAGAGTTAACCCGTTTGCCTGGTATTGGGATGAAAAAAGCACAAGCAATTGTCCGCTCACGTGAAGAAGCAGGGGACTTCCAGGATATGGACGCATTATTACGGGTGAATGGCATAGGTGTGAACATCCTTGCCAAACTCAAAGGCAAGGTGACATTTTAGCGTTGTTCCAGATTAGTCTGGTCATCTCCAGGAGCAGCTTTGGCTGCTCTTTTTATTATTTTTTTGGGTAAATCTCCTGATTATTTATTTGTGCTTTGGTGATTTGTTGCTCAAGTTGTGATTTGAAATAGTCACGCTCTGATTCAGGTAAATACCTCAGATGCAGATCATAAAAACGCGATGTTTGATACAGGTGCTGCAGTGCGACGTTGACAACTTTAAGGAATTCCCGGGTTTCGGGGGTGTCAGAGCAGGCAATGTGGCCAAGAACAAATGATGGATTGTTTGCTATTTCGATACTGTGTACTTGCTCAAGCGTCAGCTTGCTCGCATAGCGTTGAATTGTTGTCGGGTAAGTCAGAATAAAACTCACCCGCCCTCGTTCGAACATGGTGATGGTTGCCTTATAACTGTCACCGCCGGGACGTCTGATTAGCTGAGCTTTATCAACCCTGGCCAGTTGTGTATCCAGATAATCGCCATACGAGCGCTGTGCCTCCGTGAGCAAGGTCGTTCTGGGGTGTGCCTTGAGTAGGGCAATGAGATCAGTTAGTTGTCCTTGTTCGTTGAGAAAAGGCGCAAGTTCAATATTTAATGGTAAAAAGTACAGCCTGTGGCTGGGGTAAAGATGTACGGGTAAACTGAATAAATACTGTTTTGCTCGCTGCCGTGTTTTTATCCGGTTTAGGGCGCAAAAGGGCAGGTTGCTTTGTAGTAATTGATCGATGCGTGTACCCGGAGCTAGTAGCAAAGGCGGGCGGAAATAAGACGGGGAAGTTTTTAAGATGTAATTTAGCACCAGGTTGTTTGAGTCTGTAGAAATATCGAGAGGCTGCTGTGAAAACACCATCTCGATGTCGAGTGGGTCATCGCTAAGTAGCTGGATCTGAGCACTTGCTGAAAATGCAATCCAGGTATGTAAAACCACCATGCTCATGAGTAAAACAGACTGCGTGATTGTCATCATAATGTACATCTTTAAAACTGGTAAGACAGGGAGAGACCCCACTCTCTGGGAAGGGCCAGGTAATGTTCGGACACACCGAAGACCTCGGTAAAGTCATTGCCGCCAATTAACACGCGTTTATCCGTGAGGTTGCGAACAAACAGCGCAACTTCCATTTGTGCTGTGATAGCGTGACTGATCCGCGCGTTTAAAAGAGCAAAGCTGCCTTGCGCCCCAAGCTCAGTATTATATACATCGTTATACGTTTTGCTTCGAAAGCCCCAGTTGAGTGACACCTTAACTGGTTGCTGTTGTGCAATCGGCCAGTGGTAACGTAATCCCAATGCTGCAGTCCAACGCGGTGAGCGCATTAATGTGCTGTCTGTTGTTACCTGTGTGGCTGTACCGACTGAATCAAATTGTGCATCTGTGTATGATAGGTTACCTGAAAGGTGCCAGTCGTGTGCAGGTATAGCCTTAAAGCTGGCTTCAATGCCCCGAATACTGGTCTCTCCGACATTGTCGATAAAGATCTCAAGGCCGGCGTCTGTCGATTGGCCACCCCGTAGCTGCATGGCTTTGTGCTGCATATCAAAAGCTGCGACGCTGAGTTGAAGAGTATCTGCTAGCAATTTGGTCTTATAGCCCAGCTCATAAGCCTTCAGGTATTCGGGGTCAAATGGTTGAGCTGAGGTGGGGGAATTCGGAATGCCGTTAAATCCACCTGATTTAAACCCCCGTGATGCACTCAAATAGACGAAGTGTTTGTCGTTAAAGTGATACTCTAATCCGCCTTGCGGAGAAAACACTCGCCAACTTCGTTCAATAGGGCCGCCGTTTTTTTGCCCCTGTGTTTGCTGCGTTCTGTCTATCAAAATGACCCCCGCATTGTCTGCGTCACTCTGAACCTGTTGCATCTTATCTTCGAACGTAAGCCGCCCACCAAAATGAAAAGCCCAGTGACGCGTCAGTGCGTATTTGGCATGGGTGTATATTGCGGTACTTTTAATATCCACTTCATTGTCAAAACCACTGTCTATGTCCAGGCCAATGTTGAGCGGGTTACCTGGCCCGCCTATGCTGGTGGGGTTATTCAGTGGCGAGCCGTCTAATGGTCCTTGTACATTTTCCAGTGCCTGATATAACCCACCGATAAAGACCAGGTCGGTCAGATGATTGATGTGTTCATCAAAATGGAATAAGCCGACTAACCAACTGAGTTGATCGTTCAGGGCACTGCCGCTGATATTCAGTTCCTGGCTGAACTGAAACTGACGCTGAAAATCCTGCGTATCGCCAATGACAGCCGGGTTATTGTCAAAATCGCGACCATAGGTTGCGTAAAACTCCCGATAGGCCGTCAAGGACTTTATTTGCCACTGTTTTGGGGTTTGCCATTCGACTGAGAGCAAAGCACCGGATTGATCTAGTGTGTTAAAGTTTGTGCCGCGCGAAGCGCTTTGGTGTGCTGAACCGAAGATCTGTAGCGGCGGGTAAGGATCAGCAACGCCACTTTGTGTGACTAAGTCGTTGTATAGCACTAGCAAGTCGGCTTGGTCGTTTTTAGCTGCAAGGATAGATGGGGCGGAGCCTGAATTGATCCTGCGCTGATCCACAGATAATTGAGTCGTTAATTCAGGCGTCACCTGGTAGCGAAACTTGGCGCTGACCGCCCACTCATCTTGCCCACCTTCAAATTCGCCATTGTCACGCCTGACAAAACCATCCCGATTGAGGTGAGTGAATGTCAAACGGCTACTGAGTGAGTCGTTGAGCTCAAGGTTAGCGCGCATACGTACATCTCGGCGCTCAAAAGCGCCCAGCGTGATTTCGCCATCTGCAAAAGTATCTGCGATGGGGTCGTGTGTGTAGATAGTGACAGCGCCGCCTATGGTGTTTTTACCGAAAATAGCGCCCTGAGGGCCTCGTAGTACTTCTATCTGACGTACATCATACAGGTCAAAAATTCCCCCTGGGGAGCGTGCATAGTAAACCCCATCTAGATAAAGCCCCACACTGGGATCGACGGTGGGAAGCGGGTCAACCTGACCAATGCCACGGATGGTAATGTTGGCACAGTGTGTACAGCCAGAGTTTTCGCCGACCGTGGTGATATCTATATTGGGAATAAAATAAGCGGCTTCTAGCAAAGTATTGACGTTGCGTTCGCGCAGAAATTGTTCAGACATGACGGAAATAGAGACGGGTATAGCCAGTGCATCCTCTTTGACTTTTCGTGCCTCAACGGTTACTTCCATCAGCTCATCAATAGACAAAGCAAATACATCGTTGTCACTATCGGGCTGTGTATCAGCCCAGGATATTGAGCTAAACAGCACACAACTTGCGCACAAGTGCGCGATGCTGGGGAGTCTATTGTTCATTCAGTACCTTATTAATGACAATTATTCCTACTCCCTGGAGAATAATCCAGCTCTAATGACCCTATCTATCGGATCGTTGCCATTGAGTATAGCAGCTAAATTGTGGCTCGCAGGGCTGGTGTATAAACTCAACTAGGCAGAAGAATGTCGGCAGAGTGCTCAGTAAATTTCAATAATATGATGGAGTGTGTCGAATGCATTAATTTGTAACATTTGTATGTTTTTTGCACTTGTTGCTACTAGGGTACTTGTGATTTTATGATCATGAAACAATCACCCAGAAGGAAGCTAAACTATGAAACTACAATTAAAAACCTGCAAGCTAAAGCGTCTAAATGAACAACATAAAGTACTAGACCAGGCTAACACACCTCAGATTGGGGGCGGATATACGACTAAGCCCTGGACGGTCTGGTGTGAAGAGTTAAGCAAAGGACCTGATTGCCGCGCATAGTGCCAGAGGCTGACGAGTAGTTAAGTGGTGCGGTGCACCACTTTTTTTAGGGGTGTGTTTTACGAAACTCTGCAATAGCGTGGTGCAAATGAGGCCGGGCGAACTGTATTTCCAGTGGTACGGTGAGCAGAGGGTATGCCAATCCACAAACAAGTAGCACAGGTAACAGTAGCCAGCCCTCTATAAACGCCAGTGCCATAAACAGTGGCGTCAGTAGCAAAAGCTTGGCGATATTAAGCAAAATCTTGTGCGATGCCGACAGCTGGGCCAAAGCCAGTGCTTTGATACGTTGTTTATCGCGCAGTGCAAAGTCATTTAATTCGGCAAGTTTACTGAGTCTGAAAACCATTTACTTCTCATCTTTTAGCAATAAATACGGCGGCAAAGGCGATGAAACAGAGGCTGTAAAGTGCAAATATGACTTCCATCCAGCCTGGCATCGACAGACCCGCGAAAAACCAGTCTATATTACCACAATCGCCGGTTGCAGCGAAGAAGGCCGGGAGCCATTCATGCAGCGGCATAAAGCTTGGGAAATTAGGCACAAAGTCACAGGTAAAAGCAAAAGGATCTGTGGTGGTTTGCATACTAATGTGCTCTTTTGCCAGTAGCCAGCCCCAAATGGCCGACACGCCCCAGCAGATCATCGCAATGAGTCTCACAGGCAGGCTCGTCGGAGCAGCCAGTCCAATCAAACCAGCAGCGACAATACCCAGTGTGGCTGTACGCTGATAAATACACATGATGCAGGGTTCAAGACCCATCCCATACTGGAAATACAGGGCGATAGCTTCGAGCACAAAAGCAGAAAAAAACAATAAGCCCCAGGCTAGCCGGGTGCGAGAAAATTCAGCAAGTTTGTTTAACATAAGTGTTCCTTTTTTTGCCCATTATTATGGCTTTGTCAATGCATCCGGGCAACTGGTTTCAGACTAGTCGTGCAGTTTGACTGCTGAATGTAATATTAGTTTCAGGGACAGGCGTGTTTCAGAGGTCAAATGTGTTATCTTTTGTGGCATCAAATAGTAAAGGAAAAATAAGCAATGCAGTCAGTTGTGCGGGTCGGTGTAGCCGTGGTGATTAAACGCCGGGGGCAAATCTTACTGGGTGAACGCATTGGGGCACATGGCGCCCATACCTGGGCTACGCCTGGCGGTCATCTTGAGCTGGGGGAGAGTATAGAGCAGTGTGCGCGACGTGAAGTACTGGAAGAAACCGGGCTTGAACTGACCCGGGTCACGCGGTTGGATTACACTAATGATGTGTTTGAGAGCGAAGGTAAGCACTACATCACCTTATTTATGTTGGGGGAGTGCTTAGAGGGTGAAGCCCAGTTACTGGAACCTGAAAAATGTCTGCAGTGGCGATGGTTTTCACCCGATACTTTGCCACAGCCCTTGTTTTTATCTTTGCAGAATCTATTGGCTCAAAACCCCTCTGGGCTGAGCTAAAACGCTGAGAGACAGGTGTCATTTCAAGATCTCATTTTGGCAAGTAGCGCGACAACCTGCCTGTTATTTGCGTTTTTATTGTTGTCTTTGGAGCACAAACTACGCAAAAGCAGTCGTTATCTGTTGAGCTATTTTGCGTTAATTGGACTGGTACAGCTGGTGGATATTGCCAGTGGTACGAGTGACACCTTGCACCTTTTTATCGTGCCAATGGCACTGATGCTGGGTCCGCTTTTTTATCTATACGTGGGTTCTCAGAGCCCTAATCAGACTGCTAGTCAGCGACAGCGGTGTTTACTCTTCTTGCCTGCAGGCTTGTTTTTGTTGCACATTGTGCTGGTTAAAACGGCAGTCCTTACAGCGCCGCTAATAGCGCATAAAACAGCATTGCTCGTGCTAGCGCCAGCGGAACTAGTCTATGTCATTGCTGCTTATTTCAGGCTAAAGCAAACATCACAACTACTCCGCCAGACACCTGGCGCCCCTGAGCCTGTCAAACTCAGCTGGCTTCACTCTTTGTGTCATCTCAATATGCTGATCTTGGTGTTTGAAATTATCTATCATATTTCACACTCAACCGGAGCGTTATCTGTGGCGCATAGCAGAGTGTTCATCAATACCGCGTTGCAGTTGTTTTTACTTCTGATAGCCTGGCATGTGATCCGTTCACCTGAGGTTATCTACACCGAACAGCAACGTTTGGCAGTACGCAAAAAATATCAGAAGTCGGGATTGACGCCAGCGCTGTCAGCTTATTATGGGCGTAAGCTGGATACTTTGATGAATGATGAGCAACTATTTCTGGACAGTGAGCTCACCTTAAGCACATTGGCTGAGCGAGTTGGACTCAATCAGCACAATCTGTCGCAGCTATTAAATGAACATGTTGGCAGTCGCTATCATGATTATATTAATGGGTGTCGTGTCAGGCATGCCGCAGAGTTGCTCACAACCACAGACTGTTCGGTGGAAGAGGTTGCGTATCGCTCAGGGTTTGGTACCCGGGCTGCATTTTATGCGGCATTTAAAAAGCACTATCAGCTTACTCCCGCAAAATGGCGTACTCAGTCTCAGCGACCTGACAGGTTGCGCCAGAGTAATTCAACGGGTCCAGATGAATAGTGTTTTAGCCATCGTTTTGACCCGTATAATTGAATAGCCCAGATGACTATGATGGTCAAAACAGCATCTGACATCCTGGTTGTAGCAAAAAAGCCTAGTCCGTAAAACCACAGGGTGCACATCAGGCTTTGCAGTAAATAATTACTCAAAGCCATACGGCCTACCTGAGCGATATAATCTTGCCAGGGTTTCAGCCATGCTCGTTTACTGATATACGCCAGTAAAGCCATATAGCCGCATGCAGTGAGTACGGATCCCCAGTAATTCCAGAGCGTATTTTTGAAAAAGAACTCCGGGAATTGCCAGTGTTGGTGTTGGTTAAGCCACAGCCCAGTGTAAGATAAAATCATGCCAGCCGGGATTGTAAGCAGCGCCACATTGCGATAGCAGCGACAAGACAAGCGGCCCGATATAAATCCGAATCGATAGAGCGCAAGGCCAATTAGCATTAAACCCGATACCCGAAATATCCCCCAGGCAGGAAAAGTCGAGAGGTGAAACTCGGCGGCTAGCTGCGCACGCATGCTGACTTGCTCTGACCAATCTGAAGTGAAAGCGTCCAGTTCGGCCTGATTGACGAGTACGGAATGGGCAAAGTGTTGTGCAACGACTTCGGACAAAACCGGGTCTGGCAGGTGTTTGAGTGCATTAAATGTCATCAGGTTGTTGGCACTACCAGCAGCCAGCATCAGCAATCCAAAGAGCAGCGTTAACAAAGCAGGCACGCGGACAAATAACATGGGGAGTAGGCCACACAGAGCATAATAGACCAGAATGTCACCATGCCAGATCAGGTAGGCATGGATCAGACCGATGAGCAGCAGAACGGCCAATCGTTTCAGGTAGTAGCCATAGGGTGATTTGCCCACGGCCAGTTGTTTATCGCAAATAAGGGCAGTACTGGCCCCAAACAGCATGGAAAAAATAGCCATAAATTTCTGATCGGCGAAAAGGTACTGTATCTGCCACCAGAGATGTCCACTGATAGATTGGTCTGTGTGTGCCAGGGGGGAGAAATAAGCGGCATAGGGCTCAGAGAAAAGACGAATATTCATCAACAGAATACCGAGGACGGCGGTGCCCCTGGTGACGTCGAGTAAAGTTTGTCTGGGTGGGTTCATTGTAATGCTCAGCTAAATTTAAATTATGCCGAACGCTAACATGTTCAGATCGTCGGCTTGCTTAATCTGGCCGGAATTGACATCAATGTACACTGAAAATATGCAAGTGAAACATTTAACTGTCTGATATTGTTAGTTATAAATTCTGATTGGCCACAGCATTTAAAAAAGCGGTTAAAGCTTACTTTTTTGTGGTTTTAGGCGCTTTCCGGCCAATTTCATGAGTCGCTGAAAAGTCGGACAGGCCAGATGATTAGGCGCCGGGCAGTGCGCAGCATGGTGAAGACTGTCTCGAATGGCTTGCATAGAGGCAATTTGTTTATCCAGCTCTGCGGTTTTTTGGCGCAGCAGGGCGCGGTCTATGTCTACCCCCTTGGGCAGCAGCATCTGTCCGATTTCATCCAGAGATAAACCGACATAGCGACCTAGGTTTATGAGTGCGAGCTTCTCCAGCACTGCGGCGTCGTAATAGCGGCGCAGCCCGTGTCGACCAGCGCTGTGGATCAGGCCTTTTTGTTCGTAATACCTGAGCGTGGAAGGTTTTAGCCCGGAGGCTTTGGCGACATCGGCAATATCCATGTGTTTCTCTTTGATCTGAAATCGAAGGCAAAGTGTGTTTATCAGTACTTGACCTAAAGTCGACTTTAAGTTGTAGCATGGTTTATATCACTTGACGAGAGGAGACCGTGATGAATTTTGATCCTATGTGGGATGTTCGCTTTGCTGCATCTGATTATGCTTATGGCACAGAGCCGAATGACTTTTTAAAGGCGAGAGTAAAGCAGCTTAGAGGCAAACGTATATTGAGCCTGGCAGAAGGAGAGGGGCGTAATGCAGTATATCTGGCAAAGCTGGGTTTTGAGGTAACGGCTGTTGATGCCTCTATTAAAGGAATAGAGAAAGCGCGGCAGCTGGCAGAGGCGATGAATGTGCGGGTCCAGTTTATCCATGCTGATTTGGCTGAGTTTGAACTGGGTACAGAGCAATGGGATAGTATAGTGTCGATATTTGCACCGTTTGCGAGGCCTGTGCGCGCGCAATTACATTTGCGTGTGATAAGAGCGCTTAAACCCAATGGGGTATTTTTAACGGAAGCTTATGCACCTGAACAGATCCGGTTAGGGACGGGGGGTGGAAATGATGTGGAAACCATGCTGAGTGCGACCCAGCTAGCTGAAGAATTACCTGGGCTGGAGTGGGCGTACCTTGAACAATTAGAGCGCCCGGTCGTAGAAGGACAATATCATACTGGGCAGGCTGCTGTGGTTCAGGGGATTGGCGTTAAACCTTAATGTACCGGTAAAAAAGTATGGCGACTTGGCCAGGTGTGTTCCTTTATTCGTGCTTTTTCTTCATGATGTTATTTGAGGTTGCACCGTGGTACAGATATGCCTTGTTAGTTCTAAATCATCTGGTACAATCAGTGGATTATTGAGTTGCAGAAGCCTGTCGGTGTGCTACGCACAGAACCACAGGCTTGTCGACGTACTTTATGTTGTCAAAAGTGGTGTTAAATGAGAATCTTTAAAGCCAAGAGCCCAGCAGGTTTTGCTGAGGAGTATATTGTCGAGTCAATTTGGAATGGCGAATTTCCTCCCGGCTCCATTTTACCAGCCGAACGTGAGCTGTCAGAGCTTATTGGTGTCACTCGCACCACCTTGCGTGAAGTATTGCAGCGTCTGGCGCGTGATGGCTGGCTGACTATCCAGCATGGTAAACCAACGCGGGTAAACAATTTCTGGGAAACGTCAGGACTAAATATTCTTGAGACACTTGCACGGCTGGATGAAGACAAAGTGCCCGAGTTGACCGATCAGTTGCTGTCTGCACGTACCAACATCAGTGCTATCTATACTCGTGCGGCCATTAAGTTCAACCCTCAATCTGTGGTCGACATTTTGTCTAAACATGCTGAAGTTGCAGATACAGCAGAAGCGTTTGCTGAATATGACTATCGGGTTCATCATCAACTAGCTAGTGCCGGCAACAATAAAATTTACGTGTTGATCCTTAACGGATTTAAAGGGCTCTATTCAAAGATTGGTTGTCATTACTTCTCAGATCCGCGCACCCGCGAACTTGCTCGTGAGTTTTATGCTGATTTGACAGCGCTGGCAGAAAAAGGCGAGCACGACGGCGCGATTACACTGATGCGTCGATACGGTCATCGCTCAGGTGAAATTTGGCAGCAGCTACGTGGCGACATGCCTGATGACATCATGGATTAAGGGTTAAAAACCTATATGAAGAAGCACCGCAGGGTGCTTTTTTTGTGCCCGAAAATAGCTGTGGTGATGGTTAATCACTGTGCCATCAATTTATTAGATGGCTGCTATCGGATAATTCGATTGTATCCTTTTGAAGGAACAGCATAAACTGAGCGCCAAATAATACCAATTGGTATAAGGGTTGTTTTTTTATAAAACGCCTCAATAATAAGTGACAATTCACAGTGATACAGAAAAACATTGCCTTACTGGCCATGTTGCTCTGTGTGAGTGTGGAACTTTGGAACTCAAACTAACTATTTGGAGATAACAATGGGTGTATTAGTAGGCCGCAAGGCACCTGACTTTACAGCAGCAGCAGTTTTAGGTAACGGTGAAATCGTAGATGGTTACAATCTACATGAGCGTATTAAAGGTAAAAAAGCGGTTATTTTCTTTTACCCACTAGACTTCACTTTCGTTTGTCCTTCTGAGCTAATCGCATTTGACAAGCGTTACGAAGAATTCCAAAAGCGTGGTGTTGAAGTGATCGGTGTTTCAATCGATTCTCAATTCTCTCACAACGCATGGCGTAACACCCCTGTAAACGAAGGCGGTATTGGTCCGGTTAAGTATGACCTGGTTGCTGACGTGAAGCACGAAATCTGTCAGGCATATGACGTTGAGCACCCAGAAGCTGGCGTTGCTTTCCGTGGTTCATTCCTGATCGATTCTGAAGGTAATGTACGTCACCAGGTAGTAAACGATCTGCCTCTGGGCCGTAACATCGACGAAATGCTGCGCATGGTTGACGCGCTGGCGTTCCACGAAGAGCACGGTGAAGTATGTCCAGCTGGTTGGACTGAAGGCAAAAAAGGTATGGACGCAAGCCCTGAAGGTGTTGCTAAGTTCCTTTCTGAAAACGAAGGCGACCTGTAAGCTCGACTTTGTTGTTCTGAAAAAAACCCGCTTTGTGCGGGTTTTTTTATACCCCGATTTTGCCTTGTCATGATGCACGTCCTATCGACCATTTGTGATTGAGACGTTTGATTAACTCAACTGAGCCATACGCCAGCATTAAACTGATAACTGGCGTGACCAGCAGGCTAAATAGTGTCATTTCATTCAGCATCTTACTGTTCCTTGCCTGATGTTTGTTGTGCTTCTTCTTGCTCTGGCGTGAATGATTTAATCAATGCAGCTTTGGTGCTTTCTTTCAGTTCAACCAGATTTGCTTTGATGGTCTGGCTGATGTGAGACTTCATTTCAGTGAGTATTTCCTGAGTTGCAGAAGTAGTTCCGCTATTGATAGCTGACATTGCGCTGACGCTGGCTACAGTCGTAGCATTGACGCTTGCTGTTACACTGGTATTGCCTGCTGCGATGGCGCTCGTGCTCAAACCAAATGTCAGGATAAGAATGCTAAGTTGGGTTGCAGTTTTCATTGTCTGGTTCCTTTTGCGTTAGTTACGATGACTTTACTGTGTTAGTCGTTCTAACTATTACAAAGGTTGTGCCAGCTTAAAGAAAATTTATAAGTGTATGAAATTTATGTTTTTTTATGTTTGTGTAGTAGCTGGTCAAAATCTGGGTTGAGTCTTTTGACCAGTCTGGATGGTGGTTTTAACCAATAAATGGTTAACTTTGCTCAAGTAGCTGATAGATCAGTTGTTTCACGACCTGAGGTTCGAATGGCTTATCGCATAAGGCGTTTACACCAGATTGCGCAATATTAGCCAGATGCGTTTCATTGGCCTCAGAGGACACCATGAGAATTGGCACGTGATTATGCTCATTGGAATTTCGAATGGCTTCAGCCAGCTCCTGACCGTTCACTTCTGGCATATTGAAGTCGGTAATGATCAGATCAAACATGGTGTCTTCTAATATTGTGAGTGCTTCGGCCCCATGCTCCGCTTCACTGATCCGAGTTGCGCCCAGGTTGTTCAGCACCCGGCGGATGTGATTGCGCGCCAGACGTGAGTCGTCTACGACCAGGATCCGCAACTCCTGGATATCATACAAGTCCAGCTCCAGCTCTTCTGGAGAGAGAATATCCAGTGTCGCGTTGATGGCTTTGCCCAGGTGCGTTTTGTTGAAAGGTTTCGGCAAAATGGCAACCACACCAGATTGTTTGAACGCTTCCAGCTGCACTCTGCGTGTCTCACTGGATACCAACATAAAAGGCAGCTGGTGATCAGCCAGTTCAGTATGGATGTGCTGCAATAAGGTGAGTGCTTCGCCGTCAGGCAGATACAGTGCACTGATCACCAGATCGGGCTTGCTGTTATTCAGGCTCTCGATGGCGGCAGCAAGTGTGTCCACGCTCTCGATATTGCGGATCCCTTCTTCCTGAAGTTCGTTACTGATGATCCGTCTTTGTGTCTGGGACGGCTCCAGAAGTAGGATGCTCAGATCTGAGCTTAAAAGTTCATTCATGGTATGACAGCAAATGTTGAAAATAAATAGTCAGATTACCTAGCAATATAACGTATTTGCAACCGTGCCGCTAGCTTGGTGAGCAGAGTGTTAAAAGGTTTTATACGACAATGTGATGGGTGAGATGATAAGTGAAGTCGCGGTGTTTGTCTATTGGGTAAACCTGGATGGCGCGACAGGGCGAGGTGACTTTGACTGCACACGCCCGGTTTGTCATTAGCGACGAAATTCCATATTTTGTGGTAAATCGACCAGGATCAGGACAGCACCTTTTCCACCATATTCTAATGGGGCCTGATGGATTGCTAATATATCTGGGTGTTGCACCAGATATTGCGGCACTTTGTGCTTTAACACGCGTTCGCCAATGCCATGTACAATGCAAGCACAAGCGACATGCTGTTTTTTGCAGGCGTGGATCAACGCAGCCAGCTCATCTTTGGCCGTTTCTTTGTTCATACCATGCATGTCGAGGATCAGCTCAGGCGCGTAATCACCGCGGCGCAGTTGCTTGGCGAGGTACTTGTCCGCACCCGGGCGAACATAATTGACGGTGCCATGAGTGTCTATGTCCGGAACATATTCGTCTGAAAAATAGAACTCAGCCTGATGCTGCTTTTTTTGCTCGGCGATCACTTCACCTTTAAAGCGCGTCTGACGTCTGGCTTGTTGCACGGTATCTTGTTTGAACTGACTGGTACCTGATATTGCCTCACGGAACAAGGCGAAATCATCTTCTGGCAGTTGTGAGTTTGGTTTATCTGTGTTCATAGCACTATTTTAAAGAAAAAAAGCGTAAAAACCTAGCGTAAAAACCGTTACAATGCCGCCATGCATTTAGTAGTGAGAGCAACTCATGAGCGACTCTGTTATTTCTCAGGCGATGGCTGAAGAAGCCTATCAGGATTTAGTCACCATTCAGGATTGGTTACGCTGGACTGCCAGCCAGTTTGCGGGCAATGGCGTGTTTTTTGGTCATGGCACCGATAACCCGTGGGATGAGGCGGTCAGCCTGGTTCTGCCATTGCTCAACTTGCCCGTTGATGCGCCGAAAGAGTTAATTAGCGCGCGTCTGACACACAGTGAGAAAGTCAGGCTGGTAGAATATCTCAGATTGCGCATCGATGAGCGTATTCCGGTTGCTTACCTGACCAATCAGGCCTGGTTCGCAGGACTGCCTTTTTATGTGGATGAGCGTGTGTTAGTGCCCCGTTCGCCTTTTGCAGAGCTGATCGAAGCGCAGTTCACGCCTTGGTTAAAGTCACCGGAAAAAGTCACCCGTATATTAGATATGTGTACTGGATCGGGGTGTATTGCAATCGCATTGGCCAAGGCCTTTGAGCAGGCTCAGGTGGATGCGGTTGATATTTCTTTCGATGCCCTGGCAGTGGCCGAAATGAACATTCATGACCATCAGGCACAGGAGCAGGTGTTTGCGATTCAGTCCGATGTGTTTAGCGGTGTACCTGGGCAGCAATATGATCTGATCGTAGCAAACCCGCCCTATGTTGATGCGGAAGATATGGCGGACCTCCCGGAGGAGTTCCACCATGAACCAGAACTCGGTCTGGCTTCGGGTGAAGACGGTCTGGATGTCACCCGGACTTTGTTGCAAGAGGCCGCCGGACACCTTACCGATGAGGGCTTGTTATTTGTCGAGGTGGGTAATTCTATGGTACATATGGAAGCGCTTTATCCAGGCGCGCCATTTACCTGGCTGGAATTTGAACGCGGTGGACTGGGCGTGTTTGTGATCAGTAAAAAACAGTTACTGGATTACTTTAACGACTAAGTGTTTTCCTGTAGGCAGGGAAGCGCGATGGTGTTTTTTTGGAATGAGGAAAATCAATGGCAGGCAACAGCATAGGCCAATTATTTAAGGTAACCACTTTTGGTGAAAGCCATGGTCTCGCCCTGGGTGGTGTGGTAGACGGTGTCCCGGCGGGACTTGAATTGAATGAAGCCGATCTTCAGGTGGATTTGGATAGGCGCAAACCCGGACAAAGCCGCTATACGACTCAGCGTCGAGAGGGGGATGAAATTAAAATCCTCTCAGGGGTGTTTGAAGGTAAAACGACAGGTACCAGTATCGGTTTGTTAATCGAGAATACCGATCAGCGCTCCAAAGACTACAGCAAAATCAAAGACGTTTTCCGTCCTGGTCACGGTGATTACAGTTATTGGCATAAATACGGACACCGCGACTACCGTGGTGGCGGACGCTCGTCGGCCAGAGAAACAGCCATTCGCGTCGCGGCTGGTGGCATTGCTAAAAAATACCTTAAGCAGGTGCATGGTGTTGAGATCCATGCCTGTCTGTCCCAGCTCGGGCCGATTAAAGCTGAGCAGTTTGACTGGCAACAGGTTGAGCAGAACCCCTTTTTCTTTCCCGATGTAACCAAACTGGACGCACTGGACGAATATATGCGGGATCTGAAAAAGCAAGGTGATTCGGTTGGCGCCAAAGTCAAAGTGGTGGCAAAAGGGGTTCCGGTTGGCTTAGGCGAGCCGGTATTCGACAGACTGGATGCTGAACTGGCGCACTCTCTGATGAGTATCAATGCCGTAAAAGGCGTTGAGATCGGTGACGGCTTTGAGGTGGTTGAGCAAAAGGGCTCAGAGCACCGCGACGAGCTAACTCCAGAGGGGTTTACCAGTAATCATGCCGGTGGTGTACTGGCGGGTATCTCGACAGGCCAGGATATCATTGCTTCCATCGCACTTAAACCGACTTCCAGTATTACGATCCCGGGTCAGAGTATTAATACGCAAAATGAATCGGTAGAGATGATCACCAAAGGACGTCATGATCCGTGTGTCGGGATCCGGGCAATACCGATTGCAGAAGCAATGATGGCAATCACCTTAATGGATCACTTACTCAGACAACGTGGTCAGAATCCACATGTTGAGTTATCTCACGGTCCTATTCCTGCGCAGCGCACGTAACGGCGCTCAGGAGAAAAAAGCCAGCGCAATGTCGCTGGCTTTCCTTTACGTTAGCTTACGGCTTCAAGAAAACGACGTTCTACTTCCTGCCAGTTAATCACCTTGTAAAAAGCCTCAATATACTCAGGTCGACGGTTTTGATATTTGAGATAGTAGGCATGTTCCCACACATCGAGTCCTAAAATAGGTGTCAGGCCGTCCATAAATGGACTGTCCTGATTGAGGGAGCTGGTGACCTGCAGGCGCTTTTGCTCATCGACGACCAGCCAGGCCCAGCCACTTCCAAAACGACTTACCGCAGCCTGGGTAAATTGCGTTTTAAATGTGTCGTAATTGCTAAAGTGATTATCAATGGCTGCGGACAACTCTCCCTGATGAAGCTGCCCGCCCTGTGGTGACATGACTTCCCAGAATAAAGAGTGATTGTTGTGGCCACCGACGTGATCGCGCACTGCGCCACGCAATGTTTCCGGGAGATCTTTGATATTGGTTAATAATTCGATGGTGGATTGACCTTCAAACTCACTGCCTTCAAGCGCAGCATTGGCTTTGTTGACATAGGTCTGGTGATGCAGGGTGTGATGGATCTCCATGGTTTTACTATCAATATGCGGTTCTAACGCATCATAGGCATAAGGTAATGCGGGCAGTGTAAATGCCATACTTCTCTCCTTTAAATTAATGATAATGGTGTGCTGATTGGGGAGTGTTGAGTGCCTGAGTGGCCCAGCTGACCAGGTTTTTATAGGCTTTATGGGTGGTAATAAAGTGCATTAACTCAGTTCGTGTTCGCATACAATGGCGCATTGCAATTAATCCAACTTGCGGGTTGGCATGGTCACATAACTGGACCATACGTTGATGGACGCTAACGAGCTGCTCACACGCTTTGTGCGGTAACCCCAGTGCCAGGTAGCAATCAGCCAGGTTGTGTGAGGCGACAATCAGCGCCGGGCAACAATGCATCAGTGCATCTTCCTGAAGCTGCTGATCGTACTGGTGAGTAAAGTGGGCAATTAAATTGCTCACCAGATACAGTGCGCTCTGATAATGGTCTCTTGCGCTGTAGAATGATTGACCTTCAAAAGCACAGTTACCTGCGGTGATGGCTTTTTGCCAGGGGGCTAGCGCGTGCTCTAACTGCTCAGCCGCGCTATTCAACGTTGGATTAGTTTGCAGCATAAGGACTCCTCGTCAAGGGTTACCGGATATGAACCACTCAAGTATTACATTTTGAATATAAAAACATAAATAGAAATGATTGTCATTTATATTTGAAATTAATTGAATGTATAGTATGTATTACTGAGTCTCAGAAAGTGTGCGGTGTTGAGAAGCTAACGGTGGAGTAAGGCCGGAAAATAAGCGCGTGGAGGACACGCGCTTATTTGTTAAGATTTTAATGCCAGTACGGCATCAATATCGGCAGCATTGTGGCGCTCTCTGAGCTGCTCCCATGGCTCACCGAAGGTACGGTTGACGATTCTGCCTCGTTGTACGGCAGGACGTGCATCCAATTGTTTTGCCCAGCGTACAACATGCTCATATTGGTGAACCTGCAAAAACTCACCGGCGTCGTACATTCTGCCTAGTGCCAGACTGCCATACCAGGGCCAGATGGCAATGTCGGCAATGCTGTATTGTTCACCGGCCACATAGGTATTTTTTGCCAAGTGTTTATCCAGTACATCAAGCTGACGTTTTGCTTCCATGGCAAAGCGGTTGATGGGGTATTCTTGCTTTTCATCTGCATAGGCATAGAAGTGACCAAACCCGCCACCAACAAAGGGCGCTGAGCCTTGTGCCCAAAATAGCCAGTTAAAGGTGTTTATTCTGTCTGTACCTGATGCGGGCAAAAGCTGTTCAAATTTCTCGGCCAGGTAAACGAGGATGGAAGCAGATTCAAATACATTGATTTCATTTTCGCCGCTTTTATCGACCAAAGCAGGAATTTTCGAGTTCGGGTTGACGCCTACAAAGCCTGAAGAAAACTGCATACCCTCACCAATGTGGATCATGTGTGCATCATATTCGGCCTCACTGATCCCAAGCGCCAGCAGCTCCTCCAGCATAATGGTGACTTTTTGCCCGTTGGGTGTGCCCATTGAATAGAGTTGCAGTGGGTGTGTACCAACAGGCAGTGCTTGCTCATGGCGGGCACCTGATTCCGGGCTATTGATATTGGCCCATTTGTTGTCGCTGCTAGGCTGGTGTGTCCACACTTTTGGTGGGGTATACGTGTTGTTACTCATAGCATCTCCTTTGAATGGTGTTAAATAGGTATACGGACACCACCTTAACGTTAATCAAGTGTTATTACTAGTCTGTGGATGGGGTGGTTGCATACACAAAATGTGAGAGGCAGGTTGGAAATACCTGCCTAATGAGTATTTAATAGAGGCGTGCTAGCGCAGGAATGGAAAATCAACGCTTTCATGTACTATTTCAAAAGACAATCGGTCGGCAAACTTTGCTTGTACCGCTTTAATTTTGTGGATTCCTGGTTGCTGCTGGGGCCCTCCACCGATCACAACTTCAATAGACTGGCCAGATAATAAGTCGAAGAGTTGATCTTTGGCTTCCTGGCCCAGATCTCTGCCCTGATATACAAATTCCCCATTGGGGATGGCCTCATCTAATGAAAAAAATTGTTTGTCGAAGGCGTTGGCTTTGGTTTCAATCAGGTTGTCGATAGAAGCGCGCAGTTTGCTCTCTACCTTGTTTTCTACATAATCACTAAGAACTGGAATACTTAGTCCGAGAAAGCTCAGTTTGGCATCTATGTGAATATTTTGAGGTGAGACATTTAAGTTATCTGCTCTGCCTGTGGCCAGGTTATAATCGGCCGTTGCATCAATGCGGCCTATAGTGAGTCTGAGCTTACCTTTGACTATCCAGCCCGGGATGCCTTTCACTCTGACTTCCCCTGAGCTATTAAGCCCGAAACCGCCTGCATATGCAGTCACCTTGCCATTATTTGAGGGAGATATTTTAACACGCAGATCTCCGGTGATATCTGCATTTAGCTTACCTACTTTGTAACCACTTTTGATACCTGCTTTAATAGACTCAAAAGCCGACTGTTTTGCGTCATTAATCAGCGCATCCTTTCTTTCATAAACTTTGTTGAGTACTGAGCGCGTTTTGCCTAATGGTACTGCTTTACATACTTCCAAGTCGTTTTTGTATTTAACTCTGACTGTATCACGTTCAGCGTAGTCATAAAGACCAGATCCAAGCCATGACCAGGTGTCTGCATAAAAGTCGCAATCAGCGACATCAACTACTTTTGCTTGTGAAAGCGGCGCTACCGATAACAACAGAGCGCCAGATAGCACTATAGCTGAGAGTTTAGTTTTCATTGATATTCCTTGTAATAGTTTACGGTTGTTAAACAACTAATTAAGAAATGGCATTAGACTGACTTCGACTTTATAGCCCTTCTGAGGTATGAATTAACGTCGAGAGTTTTACTAATGCGTATCTAATTAGTAAACAATAAACTAACAGTAAAATGCAATTGATATCAATTATCATTTTTATTAAATTATCTGGAGGTTGTATGTGACAAGATAAAGGGGCGATTTTCCCCTTTATCTTGTTGAGGAAGACTTAAAGCCCCTGATTCATTTCTGTGAGCTTATTGCCCACAGGCACAGAGAAGTTGTAACCATCAAATTTGTCCCAGTTAATTGACCAGGTCATCACACCGCCAAAAGCGGGATAAGGCTGGCTGGGCGTAATCGTACCGCATTGCGTACCTTTGGTCAGACAGTCCAATGCCGCAATGATATTGGCAATAGGTGCCTGGCCTGAGTTGGCCGATTGCGGACCTGAGGGTAGCCCAATGGCAACCTGATCGTCTCTCAGTGGCATAAAGCGACTGCCATCGGCAAGATCAAATCCTTCAATTAACATTTTTGCGTGGGCGACCATCATGTTGACTGAGCCTTCTGGTGCGCTGCCTGGCTCGTATGGGTTAGACAGTCCACCGTTGTTGTAGAGCTGAACATGTAGCAAATCCAGCGTGTCTCTGAGTTCGTTGATCAATGGAATGTATGCACCCCAAATACCGGAGTAGGCTATCATGCCCCCATGTACATAGGGGTGTTCTGGTGCCATGGTTAAGACCATGTCTCCGCCCATATTCTGCTCTATCTGTTTAATTGCCCTGGGTAAACGGGCCTGTATTTGAGAGCCGTGCAACAGGTTTGAGCCACTTTCAAGGTCAATATCCAGGCCATCAAATCCCCACTCCTGAATAATCGCTGTGAGACTGCTGACAAAATTCGTTTCATCGGCATCTGTATTCAGCGTAATGGTGCCTTCAGCGCCACCCAGGCTGAGCACAAAAATTTTGCCCTGCGCCTGTAATGCCTGCATATCGGTCTTAAATTTTGCGGGATCAATGGGCGGGCAGTTGGAGCGAATGTCTTTTTCAAAAGGTTTGAAGTGAACGGTGCCGTTTGAGGAGCGGTCGTTTTCTGCAAAGGCAATGTCGATGATGTCCCAGGCATCGGAGATCTGATCCAATGGAATAGGGCAGCCAGCCGGATTAACAAAGTTATGCCAGTAGCCTATGAGTTTATGGGTTTTGCCAACCGGCGGCGTAATGACCGTGACAGTGGCAGCCGGGCTGCTTGCTGTATCTCCCGATGTGCTGGTCGCGGTTGCATAGATACTGTGTTGTCCAACGGTTGCTGGCGCGTAGTTAAACTCATAAGGCGCCTGGGTATCACTGCCAACTTTTACCCCGTTGGCATAAAAATCGACCATCGAGATCTGACCGCTGAGCGCCTGAGCGTTGGCTTTGATAGAAATGGTATTACCCAATACATATTGAGTACCCGAAGTTGGGGCGGTTAAATCAACGACCAGTGGCTGATCGGTAACCGTGACCTGGATAGTTTGTTGGCTCTGGTTGCTCTCGTTGTCGGTTGCAACAGCACTGAGTGTAACTGGCCCGGTGTTGGTTGGCGTCCACTCAACGGTCAGTGTATTTTGTGCGGTACTGCCAAGTAAGGTTTGATCAGCAAATAACTCTAACTGCGAGATAGTCCCGTCGGCATCGGAGGCACTGACAGCAATTTGTGTCGGCTGGTTACGCAGCAAAGTGGCATTATCGTTAGGCTGACTAAAGCTAATCTCGGGCGCGATCGCACAGATCCCCATATCGCTCCAGGCGTCTTGCCAGTGTTGACCTGTGCCGGGCTCGTAGGCCCATGCAGCACTGGAGCTGCACCAGCCAGCGATGTCGCAGCGATATTTGCGATTATTGTGTGCTACCAGCTCACCACTTTGATAGCCTTGACCAGCTCGATAAGTGCTCAGACCTGTGCAGCCACCTGAGCTTGCAGCGCTCACCTCAATGGTCACACTGGCTTCAGCGGTGGCGCCTTTGTCGTCTTGTGCAATGACTCTGAGCTGTTTGTTGCCGGGGCTCACGGTCACAAAATCATGGCGAAAAGGTGGGGTATTGAGCGTTGCCAGACGCTGAGCATCTCGCCACATTTCGACCTGCACAACCTGGCCATCGGTGTCAGTGGCCTGCACGGCAAGGCTAACGGTATCGCCAACTTTAAATGCTTGGTTGTTTGTCGGTGTATCAATGGTGAGAGCGGGAGGTACATTGCCGTTGTCATCTCGCACCGTAATGCCAGCTGTTGCAGGTGTACTGAGGTTTCCTTTGGCGTCTACTGCCACTGCGCTCACTGTGTGCATACCCAGCTGTGCAGACCAGGTAAGCTGATAAGGAGGCTGGCTGAGTATACCGATGCTGATGTTGTTGACAAAAAACTCAACCTGGGCAAGGTCACCATCCTGATCACTGGCATTTGCGGAGAAAACAGCGCTGTCATTTTTGTTCAGCACAGCACCATCCTGGGGGCTTACCAGGGTAACCACCGGGGCGTTGCCGCTGATGCACTGGCCAAGTTGTCGCCATACGTCAAAGGTATCTGAATTATTCGCGGGTAGTTCATTTTGATTGAACCATTTTGCTTCATAAGCTTGAGCCTGAGCACGCACCTGATCCCCTTTACGGTACACCGTTGAACTGGACCATTCGGCCAGAGCGCTGCAGTCATAGTTGGCTGTATCGCCCTGGGCCCAGCTATGTACTGCAATCATTTGCAGGCCTGCGGCACAGCATATCTTCATTAACTTTCTTGTGTTCATAGATCACTCCGTTTTACATGTTGTATGTTTTGTAGACAAAACATTGACAGCATAGAGTGAAAAACAACCAGGATCAATCAGCGGACGTATGCTTCTCTTTGATTGTGACAACTCGCTGTGGAAATGGGATCTCTATGTTGGCGGTCTGGATTGCGGTATAAATGGCTCCGTTGATAGCCAGTTTATGTTCGATGATTTGAGTGGTCGGCACCCAGTAACGGTAGCTGATCAGGACGGCACTGTCGCCAAATGCTTCAATGCCAACCTGAGCTTGTGGGGTGTCTGCGACCGCTTCATGGTCCGCCAAAATACCATTTATAATCGTAATTGCTTGCTCGGCGTTGGCGCTATAAGCGATGCCAATTTCTCCTTTCACCAGCGAGTGAGCGAAAGAGTTTTGCATAATTTCACCAATGATGTGCTTATTGGGGATGGTGATTTCGACCTTTTCCTCATTGACCAAAATGGTATGACCTAGCTCAATGCTTTTTACCTGACCACACACGCCTTTAACAGCGATAGTATCGCCCACCACAAATGGTCGGGTCGCAATGATGGCTAATCCAGAGCCGTAGTTAGATAACATGCCCTGAACTGCCAGGCCAGCCCCCAGTGAAGCCGCACCGATTGCGGCAACAAACGGGGTCACACTGATCCCTATTTTACCCAGCGCAATGATAGTGAACATAATAATGAGCAGCACTTTGACTACGTTGCTGATGAAGTTTGTCAGTGTCACATCAATATTGTGTTTGAGCATCAGGCGTTCAGTAGCTTTAGCCAGCTTTTTAGCCAGCCATAGACCGAATAGTAAGATCACCAGAGCACCAACTAATTGCATACTGTAGGTCACCAGGTAATCTCGGATCAGCACGTAGTAGTGTTCAATTTGTGCAATTTCTTGTTCTATCATGCTGTGCTCCTGCCTTGTCGTTATGATATGTGTGAGCGCTTATCGGTTGATGACATTGGGGTTTCTTTTAGTTTAGCTGATTATGCCCTGTAACAGCGTAAAAAGCACTGGCACCCAGCTCGCTGTGATCACGGCACTGATTATCATTGCTGCGGAGGCAAAAGCTCCGGCGGCAGGGTGATATTCCATTGCCGCGGCTGTCCCGATTGCATGACAGGTCACACCGAGTGCTACGCCTTTGGCCTGCGGTTGTGTTACGCCGGCTAAAGTGAGCAGTGCTAAGCCAAATACGCCACCCAGCACACCAATGAGGATCACCATGATGGCGGCAACCCCGGGAATGCCGCTCAGTGTGTCCGTCACAATCAACGTGATTGGGGTAGTGACTGACAAAGCCATTAATGACGCCATGAGGGGTTCAGGTGCCGCAAACCATTGACAAAGCATGAAGGCGGTTATTGTTGCACAGGAGATCCCCAAAAAGCTGCTGAGGCTAATGAGTATCAGATACGGTCTTATCGCGTGGAGCTGCTGGTAGAGCGGTACGGCAAGGGCAACTACGGCTATCTCCAGAAAGAAACTGATTGGTGTCGTCGCGTTACGGTAGTCAATATAATCAATGTTGCTAAGCAGCAGAGCGGCGCTGATAAGCACAATACAGAGCAGCACGGGGTTGAACATGGGTGAGCGCCAGCGATGATTGACGCGTCGCATGATGGCAAATAAGACCAGCGTGAATGTGCAGCCCATTAGCATATTAATCATAAAATCTGCCCTGACTGGCCAGTTTGCCTGCTAGTAATAAGCCCAGTGTGGGTACCAGGATGAGCACACTTATCAACAGCCAGGCATATTGGCTGAATATTGCCAGATAGTTTATCAACCCAACACCCGCAGGTATAAAAAACAGGGCCATATACTTTAAAATAGGGTTGCAAGATGGAAGTAAATACTCACTCCTTAAAAGGCCGCCTTGCAATAATCCAAATAAGAGCAAAAGCCCCAGCAAAGGGGCGGGCAAGCTCAGTGCAAAGGTTGCTGTGATGAGTCTGGCAGCCCAGAGGCATCCAATCAGAATAGCCAGGGATGCAATAAATCTAAGAGCAATCATCATAATAGACACGTTTGTGATTAAGCCTTGCGTTATTTTGGGTGTAATCGGTGTGACGCACAATGCGACCTTATTACCATTTGCCTCTTGGACGATAGGGCCTGGCTTGTTCCGTTTGGCGGCCATTGTGCATCGCAATACGGGTGTTTTTCGACAGTAGCAGCTTAATCTGATACCAGGTTTCCAGCCACAATAGTTTACGCCTGGGCGGGTGGTACGCTTCATTGTATAGATGTTTGATAGCAGCCAGCGCATCCGGTGATATGTGCGCCAGTTGAGCGAGTCGTTGTTTTATCGTGTCCAGTGGATCGTCGCTGATTTGCGTAACGAGTCCCAGCTCACAGGCTTTATGGGCATCGATACGTTGTGGATTGGAAGCCAGCCAGAGCGCTTGATCATGACGCACGATACCAGGCAACATCAGACTGGTACTCATGTCTGGGCACAGCCCCCAGCGCGCTTCCATAATGGCGAACTGAGCATCGGGTGACACAATGCGATAGTCTGCCCCCAGGGCGATGTGTAAACCCCCACCCAGGCAATTACCACGGACTAATGCGAAAACAGGCACGGGTAGGGCGCGCCAGCCCAGCGCAACGCGCTGTACCAGATTCGCATTACCTGGCAGCCATTTACTCAGTAGTGAGAAGATGTTGCGGGGCTTTTTCATGACCGCACTGACATCCAGGCCAGCGCAAAAATGCGCACCCTGTCCCTGGATCACAACAGCGCGCAATTGACGATCTCGTTTGAGTGTGTGGATGATGTTATCCAGTTGCCTGAACATCTCAAAGGATAACGCGTTTTGTTTTTCAGGCCGGGCGAGGGTGACCCAGGCGATGCCGTCAATTGTCTCTAACTGGACCATATCTCTTTCCTTTTGCTTCGTACTCTTATTCTTTTCGTTTTGCAGAGCCAGCATAGAGTATTTACTTTAAACTTACCACCGTTGTGGGTGGCACTGTGAGTAGGTCAATTTACTGTTTTCATGCATTTGGGCGACATTTTTGTTAAAACTAACTAAAAGCCGTAGCCTTGTAAATTTGCAATTTGCTACTATACCCCTCAATTTTGACAGACGAGGTGATGTAATGTCTGCACGTTTAAGTTCTATCGAAGAAGCAACGCAACAAGCCTATGATATTTTCCTTGAGCTGGCCGGTGATAACCTGACAGCTGAAGACGTTGAGTTGTTCGACAGCCAAAGTGAAGAATTTGGCTTTATTGAAGACAGTGTACCGGATGACAGCTGGCATACTTTGGTTGCTTATGACCAGGAGGCAGAAGCTGAGCACTTTATTCAGGTGAGTGTTGGCCTGGAGGAAGCGCAAGGCGATGTCATTTTTGCCAAAATTCTGATCAGTCGGGACCTGGATGCGCCTTTTTGTCACATTGTCTGGAAGCAGTAAGAGAAATCAGTGCAGTGAAACACGCCACCTTTTTCCTTGTCTGTGCTGGGCTATTGCTTAGTGCTGAAGCTTTGGCCGTCGATCCGTTTGAAGACTTCCATAAATATGGAGAATTGTCGGAAGAAGAAATCCACGCACTTCATGAAGGAGAGTTTTTGTACGGTGACGTTGAGTTTGGTGTTTTGCTCAATCGAGGGAATACCAGTAATACCGCGTTTAAACTTAAGAGCAATCTCTATCAGGATTTTAAATACTGGCGTAACCAGTTTAAGTTTGATGGCGCTTATCGTCGCGAGGTTGACCCAGACACGAACATAGAAGATGAAACGGCATCCCGTTATTTCATTTCTGCACAGGGTAACTATAAAATAGGGCAGAAGAATACGTCTTTGTTTCTGTACGGCGACTATGAACTGGATAAGTTTAATGGTCGAGAATACACCACAACTTTTGTTACCGGTTATGGTAAGCGTGTCTTCGAAGGGCGTAAAAACACCGTTGATTTAGATATTGGTCCGGGTCTGTCTATGTACAGGCGAGACGATGAAACTGAGTTAGAGCCTGATCAGGAAAGAGTTGAGCGTGGTCACCTGTTGCGCGCTGCATTGCAGTGGGAGCGCACCGTTTCTAAACGCACGCGATTTAATCAGGACATCAGTTATGAAAGATCCATGTCGGGTCTGGGCGCACGTATTTTTTCAGAAACAGCGTTGATCAGTCAGGTCATGGGCGGTGTTTCTATGAAAGTTGCTTATACCTACCGCTATCATTCTCAGCCTGAAGAAGGCAAAGAAAAAGTGGATAGCGAAATAGGTGTGACACTCGTTTATAGTTTTAATTAAGGTATGTAGGTGCATGTATAAAAAGACGCAATGGTCTTGGATAATTTGGGCATTTCTGGGCTGGTTTGCCACTTTTGTTGCCATGGCAATCTATTTGTTGGGCCACAATGCACTGCTTTATGGGTTCATTGGTATTTTGCTACTGATTGGTTACTTGTTCTACGGACTTACCGTACAGGTAGATAAAGCGCAGCAGACCGTGAGCTGGTGGTTTGGTCCCGGCATACTCAAGAAATCGGTTAAGGTTACTGAGTTGCAGTCATTCGCGCCCGTGACTAATTCGTTTCGCCATGGCATTGGTGTCAAGATCACGCATGATGGCTGGGTGTATGCTGCGCATGGCTTCAAAGCCATTGAGTTTGTGCTTGAGGATGGCTCACAGTACCGTATTGGTACTAACGACCAGGAAGGCGTGCTTGCAGCGCTTGAGGAGATCAAAAAAAGCGCCAAATAGGCGCTTTTTTAGTGTGTTGGTGCGTGAGTGCTAGTGCGCACACCCGCCCTCGCTGTGGACGTGACCATGCGCCAACTCTTCCGCTGTTGCTTCACGAACTTCCAGAATTTCCACATCAAAGTTTAACGTGATACCGGCAAGAGGATGGTTGCCATCAACAATGACATCGTCGCCTTCAACGCCAATCACGATCACCGTTTGTTCACCGTCGTCTGTGGTGGCACGAAACTGCATGCCGACCTCTACTTCCATGTCCTCGAACATGCTTTTTGGCACAGCCTGCATTAAATTATCGTGACGTTCGCCATAGCCATTTTGTGGCTCAACAGACACGCTGAGTTTGTCTCCAGCCTGTTTGCTCATCAGTGCCTCTTCCAGGCCTGAAATCAAATAACCCGTACCCACGATAAACTCAAGCGGTTCATCATCAAAGGTGTTGTCTATGCTGTTGTCATCATTGTCCAACACAGCGTAGTGCATTTTTACAACGGTATTCGGGGCAATCTTCATAATATTTCCGCTTAATTATCTTCTAAAGAGTAGGGAAGAGGCTGAATTTTCAGCTCAACTCCCGGGTGCGTTTTGCAACGCAAAACTGCTGAGTCAGTCAGGTCGTTGGCCATCACTGCCAGCGCATAATAGTCTTGACTGACGCTGTCGTAGGCCTGATGGATCACTTTGCCTGCCCGACGCCAGTTGTCCCCTTCCAGTTGGACCTCAAGTTCTGATTCCTGTGGATGCGCGCTGGCCTGGCCCTTTACAATATAAAGAGCACGTTTATTTTTGCCCAAATAACGCATCCGGGCCACCGTCTCCTGACCAGTATAGCAGCCTTTCTTAAAGCTGATCGCGCCCAGCGCTTGTAGATTTACCATCTGAGGTACGTATTCATCGACACTGGTTTCACCGAGTTGTGGTTCTCCAGCCAAAATTGTGGCACTGTCAAACGGGGTGGGGTCAGTGTGCAGTGCAACACCTTGTGGTAATGTGTAGCCATGTTCGACAATCAGCAACAGGCGCTGGCCATTTAGTTTCAGAGCTTTGTTATTATCACCAAATGTACAGGCGTTGGATTCTTGAGCAAAGGTGAGCCCTAACAGGTCGCACGTTTGGCACATGTCATCAGTCAGTATACCAAGCACCTGATGGTGCGTTATTTCAATATCAACCTTAGCGAACACACCATATTTTTTGAGCTCCCGACAGGAAGCGTCGGTCTCAGCCTGAGATCCGAGTAGCAGATAGGCATCGTTTAATTTACTAAGCCTGAGGGTTGCCCACAATTTACCTTTCGGGCTGCAATGCCCGGCCCAAAGGAAGTTATCATCCGTCAGCAGATTAAGATCCTGGGTGACCTGGCCATGCA
This sequence comes from Pseudoalteromonas rubra, assembly GCF_005886805.2. Taxonomy (NCBI): domain Bacteria; kingdom Pseudomonadati; phylum Pseudomonadota; class Gammaproteobacteria; order Alteromonadales; family Pseudoalteromonadaceae; genus Pseudoalteromonas; species Pseudoalteromonas rubra. Next base: position 3,078,278 of record NZ_CP045429.1, on the reverse strand, counting down.
GGTAACTTAACTTATCGGCGCCGCTTACAGAGATCAATTGTAAACTAAGAGGATATGCATTTGCTTGTGCCATCTTATTGATCCTTGTTGAAGAATTTACCTAATATTACCGCAAATCTTGCGACTGAGATAGGCGCGAAGGGCGCGATTATTGTTTCTTCACACAGTTAACGCGCACCGCAGGATACGTTATAATCACTGTGACACAATAAAATTTAAGGGTATGTGGAAATTATGGCTGAGTTGTATTCAAAGGCTCGTACAAAATGGGCATGTCGCCGTGGCATGCTGGAGTTGGATATTTTGCTGGAGCCTTTCGTTGATGAAGCGTACGACCAGTTATCTGAACAAGATAAGTTGGTGTTTCAACGTTTACTGGAAGTAGAAGACCCCGATTTATTTGCCTGGTTTATGGGCCATGAAGCCTGTCCATATCCGGAGCTGGACACTATGGTAAAGTTTGTTCTTGACCGGGTCCGCGCTTAGTTTTTATTTCCAGCAAAACACACCTGACCACAAAGTAATTGTGGTCTTTTTTTGTTGCCTATTGGCCGTTTTGGTTATCGTGACGCCAACACTTTGGTGGTGGCATTTGGCAACATGTTTTCTGGGGTATCGCTTTGCCAGGCATACGATGAAACACTATTTCGTACTGTCAGGCCAACTGGGGATATTACCAGAACAAGGCACACTCATCGTTTCGGCCGAGCAACAGCGTTGGCAGGGACAACTCAAGTCTGTGCGTCTATACTGCCACTGTTCGTTGCTGTTGACCGTTCAGACAGATAAAGGTACCCGGCATATCGGAATTATGCGTCACGCTATGCAGGAAGAGTACTGGCGACAATTATGTCGCCAGGTGTTTTTGATGGTGTGAGGTATTACCAAGCGAAGTGGCTCAGCATACGGGTATCAATTGGACTCAGACTCGCGTTTTGCCTCTTCTGAGGTCAGGATAGTTGGTTCTGTGGTCTCAGCACTGTCTGGGAAGTCCAGCGTATAGTGCAACCCTCGGCTTTCCTTTCTGGCCAGCGCACTGCGAATGATCAGCTCAGCCACCTGAACCAAATTACGCAGTTCGAGCAGGTTATTGCTGACCCTGAAGTGAGAATAATACTCCTGAATCTCTTGCTGTAATAATTCAACCCGACGAAGTGCTCGCTCCAGTCGCTTAGTTGAACGAACAATGCCTACATAGTCCCACATAAATAGTCTGAGCTCATGCCAGTTATGGGTGATCACGACTTCTTCATCTGAATCACTGACCTGACTTTCATCCCATTCCGGCAATTCGGGTGGTTCTGGCTGATTCTCTATTTTAGCGAGTATGTCTTTGGCTGCGGCATGGGCAAATACAATACACTCAAGCAATGAGTTACTTGCCATGCGGTTGGCGCCGTGAAGCCCGGTATAGGCTACTTCGCCGATGGCGTATAAATTGCTGATGTCGGTCAGGCCGTTAAAGTCTGTCATGACTCCGCCACAGGTGTAATGTGCCGCCGGGACGACCGGGATCGGTTCTTTGGTAATATCCAGACCGACGCTCAAACATTTAGCATAAATAGTCGGGAAGTGCTCTATGATAAAGTCTTTGTCTTTGTGAGAGATATCCAGATAGACGCAATTGGCACCCAGGCGCTTCATCTCGTAGTCGATAGCGCGAGCGACAACATCACGTGGTGCTAACTCTTCCCGATCATCAAAATCAGGCATAAAGCGAGTGCCATCAGGGCGTCTCAGCAGAGCGCCTTCTCCACGCATTGCTTCTGTGATCAGGAAATTCTGCAGCTCAGGGTGGTACAGGCTGGTTGGGTGAAACTGATTGAATTCCATGTTTGCTACACGGCAGCCGGCGCGCCACGCCATGGCGATACCATCCCCACTGGATACGTCCGGGTTAGAAGTATAAAGATACACTTTGCTCGCGCCACCGGTTGCCAGAGCAACAAATTTGGCAGTGACCGTTTCGACTCGGTTGGCACGGCGGTTAAAGACGTATAAGCCATGAACGACTTTTTGATCTGAGGTGCCCTGAGTGATCAAGTCGATTGCGTTGTATTGTTCCAGTAACAGAATATTTGGATGTTCCTGAACTCGCTCAATCAAGGTAGATTGTACTGCTTTGCCGGTAGCATCAGCGGCGTGTAGTATACGGCGGTGACTGTGTCCCCCTTCTCGGGTGAGGTGGAAACGCTCCCGTCCTTTACTATCAAACTCCATATCAAATGGCACGCCTTGCTCAATTAACCACTTGAGGCATTGCTTGGCATTGGAAGCCGTGTAATGCACTGCTTCTCTGTCACAGAGGCCTGCACCAGCGGCCAGAGTGTCATCAACGTGTGATTCTATGCTGTCATTCTTCTTATCAAAGACCGCAGCTATGCCACCTTGTGCGTAGAGGGTTGAACCTTCACGCAACTCGCCTTTACTGAGCACAGTGACGCGGCATGTATTTGCAAGCGATAAGGCCAGACTTAATCCGGCTGCGCCGCTGCCGACGATAATGACATCTGTTTGGTGTTGAACTTGTTCTTTCATGTTAGTGGGTCTTAGCTAATTAAACCTGTTATTCTGCGTGTTTTGATAATTCTGCTATGCTTAGCCCAGTAAGGCTGCTAGCTGACATATTCAACACCGAATACGTTTATGACGTGACAATACGGGGTATTTTAAAAAAAATATCAAAAAAACAGAACTTTTTATTCAGCACTTAGTCAGAGTAGCTGTAAAAGATGGCAACAATGCGCGACAATGTGTGTGAAAAACAAGTAATAACAAAGAGGAGTACCGGCTCGAATGAGCGAGCAGGATTTAGATTTAGAGATAGTTCGGCGTGTTCAGCAAGGAGATAAAAATGCGTTCAATTTGTTGGTTGCCAAATATCAGAACAAAGTTGCAGCATTGATCTCGCGCTACGTATCCAATTCGGGCGATGTGGCCGATGTAGCACAAGAGGCCTTCATTAAGGCGTATCGGGCTTTACCCAATTTTCGGGGTGACAGCGCATTCTACACTTGGCTGTACCGAATAGCGGTTAATTGCTCGAAGAACTATCTGGTGGCACAGGGGCGTAAGCCGCCTGCCAATGATGTTGATGCTGAGGAAGCAGAGTTTTATGACGGAGCAGAGCAATTAAGGTCTAATGCTTCTCCGGAGAGCTTATTGCTAAGTGATGAGATCAAAGCGGTAATTTTCAGAACCATTGAATCGCTACCCGATGATCTTAAAACCGCGATCACGCTACGCGAGATCGAGGGCATGAGCTATGAAGAAATCGCCGTTGTGATGGATTGTCCGGTAGGCACTGTCAGATCGAGGATTTTTCGAGCACGTGAGGCCATTGACAATAATATTAACCCACTCATAGGTAATAGTAGATGACGCAATCAAACTTTAATGTCAAAGACGGGCAAGTAACATCCAGTATTTTTGATGCCGAGCAGGCACTGGATAATGCCAGTCAGGCACAGTTCGATGCAGATAAGTTTGCTCGTTACGCGCTGATAGGTGATGCGATGCGTAGCCAGCAAAATCAGGCACCTTGTATAGATATCACAGCCAGCATGGCTGATGCGCTGGCAGATGAGGTTACTTATGGCGAACAGGCTCCACAACAAGAGCCGCAAAAAGTACGTCAGGAAGATAATGTCGTTGCGTTGTCTAATTGGCGTAAGCCTCTTGCACAAGTAGCGATTGCAGCGAGTGTTTCTTTAGTTGCCGTTTTGGGCGTCAGTAATTATGCACCACAGGAACAAGCCAACGGTGATTTTCCTGTGTTACAATCGACCCCAGTCACCGGGTCTGTGTCGCCAGTGAGCCTCTCGTCCGAACCTGCGCTGGAAAGTGCAGAAAAAGGCTTAAGAGAGTTACAACAGCAACGTATTGGTGCACTGGTACTAGAGCATCAGCGCCAGTCCAGAATGGCACATGCATTGGCTCAACAAGCACAGGAAGAAAAAGAGGAACAAGAAAAGTAGATGAAGTGGCTTGCGTTACTACTGGGAGTGGGTCTGAGTGCCCAGGTTGTTGCCAGCGATATCATTAATGCAAAACAGCTGCTCACAGATATGTCTTCTGCTATTCAGGAGCGTAACTTTGATGCATCATTTGTGGTGGTAAAAGGCAAAGGTATGGAACCTTACCGCTGGCTCCATGGTAAAGTGGAAGACAGCGAACTGGAAATTCTTAGCCGACAAAATGGTGCTGGCCTTGAAGTGGTGCGGGTTGATAATAAAGTCACCTACTTTGAACCACAAACCCAACCTTATTCTATCGAAACGGACGCCATTGCGGGTCCTATTCCTGAAATTTTGTTTGGCGAGATAGGCAGCCTGTCAAACAGCTATGATTTTGTACTTGGCGGTAAAGAGCGTATCGCCGACAGGGCCGCGCAGCTCGTTCGTCTGGTTTCTAAAGATGAACATAAATACAACTATTGGTTGTGGATCGATATTCAGTCTGCGTTGTTGCTTAAAGCTGCGTATGTGACACAGCAGGGTGAAGTGCTGGAGCAATTACAGCTCACTCATATCAGTGTAACGGAACAACCTGCACAGCCTTTGATAGAGTTAAGTAGCAAAGATTTTCCAATGCCGCTGGCTTCTCTGGCAGAGACAGAAAACACCCAAAAACTGCAAAATAATTGGCGTATAGGTTGGTTGCCTGAAGGCTTTAAACTGCTCAAGTCAGACCGACATAAGCTTGATTTAAATAACGAACTGGCCGATTACTTTTTGTTTTCTGACGGGCTTGTTGAATTTTCTGTGTTTGTGCAGAGGCCTTTGTCGGGACAAAGAGCCAGCGGTGCGCTCAGCTCTGGTGCAACCACGGTTTATGTTCACAACTCTGGTGCGTTTGATGTGTCCGTAGTTGGGAAGATCCCCACTATGACGGCCAAAGCAATTGCAGAGTCGGTAACGCGACCGTTATGATAGAACAAACACTCACGGTGTCACGTGTCGAGCCTGGTACCGTTTGGCTTGTTGCAGAGGAAAAACCAGCGTGTGCGGGTTGCAACGGTAAATGCGGCTCACAGATTTTTAGTAAGCTGTTTGGTAGCCATAAAAAAGCCTTACCCATTGCCTGTGAGGAGCCAGTTCAGGTTGGACAAAAAATGACCCTGACATTGGATGACAGCAAAGTGGTCGAAAATGCTCTCTGGGTGTATCTGTTACCGCTGGCAATGGCGTTTGCTGCCATGTTTATCACACATCTTTTTTTGCAGGCTGGTGAGCTTTGGCAAATACTGGCCACCGTAATGGGTGGACTCGTTGGCTTTCAAATCGCAAAACAGCGCACAAAAGCACTGCGTCACGACATCAAAGTGATAAAAATTTATCCAATTAGCCTTCCCCTAACGCAAATAGATGGTGATTGCGCCAAATAAATTGTAAAATCGGCGTTTAATCTCTATTTGTGAAAAACAGAAGTTTAGAATCCAGTATATGAAGCACATCCGTAACTTTTCAATTATTGCCCACATCGATCACGGGAAATCGACCCTTTCGGACCGCTTAATCCAGGTATGCGGCGGCTTAACAGATCGCGAGATGCAGCAGCAGGTGCTGGATTCGATGGACCTTGAGCGAGAGCGTGGGATCACCATTAAAGCGCAGAGCGTAACGCTAAATTATAAGGCCAATGACGGCGAGACGTATCAGCTCAATTTTATCGATACGCCTGGACACGTAGATTTCAGCTACGAAGTATCCCGTTCACTGGCTGCCTGTGAGGGCGCCTTGTTGGTTGTAGATGCTGGTCAGGGTGTTGAAGCTCAGACTTTGGCTAACTGTTATACCGCGATTGAAATGGACCTTGAAGTGCTGCCGGTGTTGAATAAAATCGACTTGCCGCAGGCTGATCCATTGCGCGTTGCTGAAGAGATTGAAGAAATCGTCGGTATTGAAGCGCTTGAAGCAGTACAGTGTAGTGCTAAAACAGGTATCGGTATCGATGAGGTACTGGAAATGATCGTACGTGACGTGCCGCCACCCGAGGGTGAGCCAGAGCAACCTCTCCAGGCATTGATCATCGACTCCTGGTTTGACTCTTACCAGGGCGTTGTGTCATTGGTACGTATTAAGCACGGTGAGTTACGCCGTGGTGACAAGATTAAGATTATGTCGACAGATCAGACGCACATTGCTGATAAAGTCGGTATTTTCACACCAAAACAAACAGAAACGGGTGTCCTGAAAACGGGTGAAGTAGGCTTTGTGATTGCCGGTATTAAAGACATCCATGGTGCTCCAGTGGGGGATACAATTACCCTAACTAAGGAACCAGCTGAGGAGCGTTTACCTGGCTTTAAGCGGGTTAAACCTCAGGTCTATGCGGGTATGTTCCCTATTTCGTCTGATGACTATGAAAACTTCCGTGATGCACTGAATAAGTTGAGCCTGAATGACGCATCTTTGTTCTTCGAGCCTGAGAACTCAACTGCACTGGGTTTTGGTTTCCGTTGTGGCTTCCTTGGCATGCTTCACATGGAGATTATTCAGGAACGTCTGGAACGTGAATATGACATGGATCTCATCACGACGGCACCAACGGTTGTATACGAAGTGGAAACGAAAGATGGGGTGATCCAGATTGATAACCCATCAGACTTGCCACCGGTGAATGACATCATCGAAATTCGCGAGCCGATTGTAGAAGCGAATATTCTGGTGCCGCAGGAATACTTGGGTAACGTCATTACTCTGTGTGTTGAAAAGCGTGGCGTACAGACCAAAATGAGCTACCACGGTAAGCAGGTTGCCGTGACGTATGAATTGCCAATGGCTGAAGTGGTCATGGACTTCTTTGATAAGCTTAAGTCGACCAGCCGAGGGTTTGCTTCTCTTGACTACAACTTTAAGCGTTTCCAGACGTCGGACATGGTCCGTGTGGACATTCTGATCAACGGTGACCGGGTTGATGCCCTGGCGATTATTGCACACCGTGAGAATTCTCAAGGTCGTGGACGCCAATTGGCAGACGCATTGCGTGAGCTGATCCCGCGTCAGATGTTTGATATTGCTATCCAGGCTGCAATCGGCAACCATGTGATTGCACGAACCACTGTGAAACAGTTACGTAAAAACGTCATCGCGAAGTGTTATGGTGGTGATGTCAGTCGTAAGAAGAAACTACTGCAAAAGCAAAAAGAAGGTAAGAAACGCATGAAGCAGCTGGGCAATGTTGAAGTGCCACAGGATGCTTTCCTCGCGATTCTTAAAGTAGGTAAGTAACAGGAATTATTATGGCAGGTTATTTTTCAGTATTTTTGGTGTTATTGACGCTCGGTTCGGGCTTGATTTGGTTAATCGATCACTTGTTGTATGCGCCCAAGCGTAAAGAGCGAATCGCATTAGCTCAAGGCGCGTCTGAGCAGCCGCTCGATGAAGAAACAATTGAGCAGATAGCACCAGTGCCTGCCATCACTGAAAGCGCCAAATCAATCTTTCCTATGATTGCGGCGATAACAGTGTTCCGCTCATTTATTTTTGAACCCTTCCAGATCCCGTCTGGCTCTATGATGCCGACATTGTTGGATGGTGATTTTATCCTGGTGCAAAAGTACGCGTATGGCATTAAAGATCCGGTCTGGCGCAGCCAATTGGTTGAAATAGATGACCCTCAGCGAGGTGATATCGCGGTGTTTAAATTCCCACTGGATGAGCGCATTGACTTTATCAAGCGTATCATTGGCTTGCCGGGCGATCGCATTGTGTACCGTGATCGTCAGCTATACATCAAGCCTCAGTGTGACGATGGTGAACAACAACGAGATGGCCTGGCGTGTGGTGAATTTAACAAGATCAATTTGGACATTGTTAATCGCGACGAATTTAAACAAGGCGCAATGCAAATGGTTCGTTTAACCGAAAGTTTGCCTAACGTGACGCACGACGTATTAGTCACGCCACAATTGCCAGAGCTGACAGAGCGTTATTATCAACAACCAGGCACGCGTCGTGACGAATGGGTAGTCCCTGAGGGGAGCTATTTTGCGATGGGTGATAACCGCAATAACAGTCAGGACAGCCGTATGTGGGGGTTTGTACCTAAAGAGAACCTGGTTGGTAAAGCGGTATTTATTTGGATGAGTTTTGATTTTGAAAATGGCCAGGACAGCGTTTTGCCTTCCTGGGTTCCAACAGGAGTTCGGTTTGAACGCCTAGGTAATATTCAGTAGCATGAAAAAAAACGTCACAGAATTATATAAGAAAATCGGTTACGAATTCACAGATCAAAGCCTGCTTGAGCAGGCTATGACACATCGTAGCCATAAGGGTCAGCATAACGAACGTCTGGAGTTTTTGGGCGATTCGATTTTAAGCTTTGTTATTGCAAATGCGCTGTATAAGCAGTTTCCAAAAGCGCGAGAAGGCGATCTTAGCCGGATGCGTTCAACGCTTGTGCGAGGGCAAACGCTGGCAGAGTTTGGTGTTGAGTTTGGACTGGGTGATTACCTCAGATTGGGTCCGGGTGAGTTGAAAAGCGGTGGTTATCGTCGAGAGTCAACCCTGGCAGACGCAGTTGAAGCGATTATTGGCGCGGTGTTTTTAGACTCAGACATCGAGACCTGTAAGACGTTGGTATTAAAGTGGTATGACTCGCGTTTGGCGGCAATCTCTCCAGGACATAACCAAAAAGATCCGAAAACTTTGTTGCAGGAATACCTGCAAGCACGCAAGTTACCGCTACCCGGTTATACTGTAATTGACACTAAGGGACAAGCGCACAATCAAACCTTTACGGTTGAATGCATTGTGGAAGGGATGGAAAGTATTATCTCAGTAGGCAGCTCTCGTCGTAAGGCTGAGCAAAAGGCCGCTGAAAAAGCACTAAAGATTTTAAAGAATGACTCCTAATACCCATTGTGGCATGGTCGCGATTGTCGGGCGACCCAACGTTGGTAAATCGACGTTATTAAACAAGCTGGTTGAACAAAAAGTCAGTATCACTTCGCGTAAACCGCAAACTACCCGACATCGCATCATGGGGATCCACACTGAGGATAACTATCAGGCGGTGTACGTTGATACCCCAGGCCTGCATAGCGAAGAAAAGCGTGCCATTAACCGTCTGATGAACCGAGCGGCGTCGAGCTCGATTGGTGACGTTGAGCTGGTGATTTTTGTTGTTGAAGGCACCTTGTGGACCAAAGACGATGAAATGGTGCTGAGCAAAGTTAAAGCCAGCGGCCGACCGGTTTTGGTGGTGATCAATAAAAGCGATCAGGTTAAAGACAAAAGTGAAGCTTTGATGCCGCACTTGCAATGGTTATCTGAGCAAGGTGACTTTGTGGGCATCATTCCAATTTCGGCTAAGCAAAATCGCAATGTCGATATGGTTAAAGCTGAAGTACACAAGCATTTGCCTGCATGCGAGTTTTTCTTCCCGGATGATTATGTCACGGATCGCTCAATGCGATTTTTGGCTGCTGAAATTGTGCGTGAGAAACTAATGCGCTTTATGGGTGATGAACTGCCGTATTCGGTCACGGTTGAAATTGAGCAGTTTAAATGGCTTGATAATGGCGTATGGCAGATCAACGCACTTATTCTGGTGGAACGTGAGTCGCAAAAGCGCATGGTGATTGGCAACAAGGGTGAAAAGCTCAAAGTCATTGGCCGTGAAGCACGTCGCGATCTGGAAGAAATGCTGGATAACAAAGTGTTCCTCGAGTGCTGGGTAAAAGTGAAGTCTGGCTGGGCAGATGATGAGAGGGCACTGCGTAGTCTTGGCTACGGGGAAGACTAATTGAACAATGACTTTCGACAGGCTTATTTGCTGCATCGCCGACCGCATAGCGACTCTCAGGTGATGCTCAATATGCTGGTCGAAGGGGTGGGTCAGCTGATGATGCTGGCCCGTATTAAAGGGCGTCAGGCGCTCAGACATAATGCACATCTCCAACCCTTCAGCCTGTTACTGGTTCGCTACAGTGGCCGACACGATTTAAAATACCTTAACGACATTGAGCTACATACTCAGCCTATGGCTTTAAAAGGGCAGGTATTGTATTGTGGTTTCTACCTCAATGAACTCAGTGCACGGGTAATTCCGGTTAATGAACCACTGGAGTCGATATTCTCACTCTACCATCAGCATTTATTACAGCTTCATAGCCTCGTCGATAGTGCCAATAAGCACCAATTTGAACTGACATTGCGTAGCTTTGAGTTTCAGTTACTGGAGCAACTGGGGTTCGGGGTTGAATTTGATTGTGATGCCGATGGCGAGGCAATTAGTGAGACTGCCTACTATCAATATACCCGAGAGCTGGGGTTTATCAGAACAGATGACAGACACATCGGCTTTTTGGGCCGGGTGCTTCAACAGATCGCTCAGCATGACTTTACTGATGATCAGGTCAGGCGTCAGGCGAAGGGCTTAAGCAGATATTTACTCAGGCCGTTACTTGGCCATAAACCGCTGAAAAGCAGAGAGCTATTTCAACCAAGGTAATAACAATGAAAGAAATATTATTGGGCGTAAACGTCGATCATATTGCCACATTGCGCCAGGCGAGGGGCACCAGCTATCCGGATCCGGCTCACGCTGCGGCAGTTGCTGAACATGCCGGTGCAGATGGGATCACCATCCATTTACGTGAAGACCGTCGTCATATCCAGGATAGGGATGTGTATGTAATGGCGAAGACCATTCAGACACGCATGAATCTGGAAATTGCAGTGACAGATGAAATGCTGGATATCGCCTGTGAGGTCAAGCCTGCTTATGTTTGTCTGGTGCCGGAAAAGCGTGAAGAGCTGACCACTGAGGGCGGTCTTGATGTGATAGCCAATAAAGAAAAAGTAGCTCAGGCCGTTGAGCGCCTTGCTGATGCGGGTATCAAGGTGTCTTTGTTTATTGATGCTGATCCTAAGCAAATTGATGCTGCTAAAGAGACGGGGGCGCCTTATATCGAAATTCACACCGGTGCTTATGCTGATGCAGAATCAGATGCTGAAATGCAGGCTGAGCTGGAGCGGATCCGCACTGGCGTAAAATATGCGCATGGCCTGGGCATTGTTGTTAACGCGGGTCATGGTCTGCACTATCACAATGTGAAGCCCATTGCTGAAATGCCGGAAATCTATGAGCTCAACATTGGTCATGCGATTATTGCCAGAGCAGCCATTGATGGATTAGAAAAAGCCGTCAGAGATATGAAGCGCTTGATGCTGGATGCTCGCAGCTAATATGATGCGAAAGGATCTAAAAAGGGGCTGAATTCAGCCCCTTTATCTTTACTGTGCTGCCAGATAGTCGATGACGACCTGGTGATGCTCTTTGGTCTTAAATTTGTTGAACACGTGTTTAACGGTGCCATCTTGCCCGATCAGGAAGCTGATGCGGTGGATACCGTCGTATTCTTTGCCCATGAACTTTTTCAGTCCCCAAACGCCGAATGCATCAGCGATGGCATGATCTTCATCAGACAACAAATCAAAGTTCAGTTCTTTTTTGGTCTCGAAATTTTTTAACTTCTTAACCGGATCTGGGCTGATCCCAACGGCTACCGTATTATACTGTGCTAGCTGAGCCTTGTGATCTCTGAGTTGTTCAGCCTGAACAGTGCAGCCTGGTGTTAGTGCCTTTGGATAGAAATACACCAGCACCTGGTTTGATTCCAGAAGTGTGCTGAGTGCAATACTGTCACCATCTTGATTTTGTAAAGTAAACTGCGGTGCCTGAGCGCCTGCTTGTAGCGTATTCATAGGATGCTCCTTAACGAATGCGTCGAAAAATATAATCCAGATCTAGTGAGTTTGAGAGATGCTCGAACTGTATTTTAAATGCGTCGGCATCGACTTCAATGGGAATATTGACTTCGATTTCACAGCGCATATGTAATGCGTCACTTTCTTCGTATGTATCAGACTTCAAAGAACAAATACTGATGTTTTGTTCAGCAAAAAAGCGCGTCACTTTGCTTAGCGTCCCGGGGGCGTCGAGCCCTTTATATTCCAGGGTGTAACCGGCACTGAATTCGTTTTGCTGATGGCTGGCGGTGCGCTTCATCATTGTCAGTAAGCCCAGCTCCATCCCTTTTGTCGGTAAGGTATGCTCAACCCGACTGATTGCCGCCATGTCGCCTGATAACAACATAATGAAAGTAAATTCGTTACCGAGTATCGCTATTCGGCTATCGATGATGTTGCAATTACATTCACTGACCAGCATAGTCAGTTCACTGACAATCCCTGAGCGATCTTCGCCGATTGCGGTCAAAACCAGTTGTTGGTTGGTAAATGTGGTCATTTAAGAGCACCCTATACGCTGAGAATATGGTAATGCCTAACGGCAGGTTTTAGATGTATAGCCGTAAATACTAACATAATTTGGTTACTTGGGATACCGGCAGCGCCAGGCTTTACGGTTTGACTGTGCCAGATAATGGGTCGGACAGGCTCACATCTTGTGTTTACAGGGCGAGGCAAGTAACATAGGGCAAATTTTGCAAGTTGTTTAGGCTCGCCAGACGGATATAAAAAGTTGTTCTGGCAGTGAACCAAATCGGCAATCCCCACTCATATAAAGACGATATTCGTTTACCGTAAATAAATATAACAGGGTTTGCTAAGGAGTTTTATTCGTGCAGTATTGGGTTCCAAAAGCACTGACTTTAGGTGTTTTACTTGGTTTAACGGGATGTAGTGTATTTCCAAATGATGCACATCACAGCAAAAACTACCGCGTTAGTGAAGCCATTAGCGTCCCTGAAGGGCTGGAACAGCCATATCAGGATCCGCAATATAAGATGGCTGTTGCTGATTATGACAATAACTCGGATGACGAAAACAAGCTGTATCGTCCCCCTCAGCAAGTGCTGACGCTGGCACAGGGCAGCTGGGCAGAGAGCAAAGATAGAGTTGCCAAAGTGTATTTCGATAAAAATGATGGTATTGACGATCTGGCTGGTTTCATCTGGCAGTCGTTGGATGGCGTTATGGCGAACCACAATACTCAGATTGCTAAGGATGCCCGTCAGGCAGGCACAGTCGAAACTGACTGGTATGCATTGATCAAAAAAGATGAAGGCTGGTTGTGGGAAGATATTGTTGAAGTATCACGGCAGCGTTTCGCTTTTACTGTTGAGCAAAAAGAACACCAGCGCACTGCTTCTTTGAGTGCTAAGTTACTTGATTATCAAAGTGAAGAGCAGCCGCTCACTGATATGCTTAAGCAACAGTTAGAAGTGCGTGCTCTGAATGAAGTGATCGCAGAATTTGATTATCGTTATCGACTACTGGCAGTTGAACTACGCAAACAGCAGGGCTTGTTATCTCTGGAAGGTGGGTTCGATCAGGATGGTAACGCTGCGATGCTGACACTGGTTGAAAAAAGTGCGGTAATGGATCGTCTGTCGAATTTCCTTGAGCGCGTTAACTTTACAGTCATTCGCCTTGACAGAGACAATGATTTGGTGAAAGTGCGTTATGAAGCTCCTGAGCAAAGCGTCTGGGATTCTATCTGGGGCGAGGAAGCGACGGTCTTGCCTCTGGCGGACGGCGATTATGTCGTGAAAGTATCTACAACGGATGATGGTCAAACGGCGTTGACCTGGTTGGATAGCGAGGAGCAAGTGCTGGATGCACCGACTATGGAGCTGTTGTTGCAATCTCTGTTAGAGGTGTTACGCAGTCGAGGTCTGCAAATATAATATTTTATATAAATCAAAATATTAAAATAAAAACAATGAGTTGAAGTAATATGAAAAAGAGCCTTACGCTCTTTTTCTTTTTAGTGGGTAATCATATGATGTCAGAATCTACGGGTTCAGCGTCGCCAAACTGGCGCACGCTATTTGCGTTTATCGTGCCTTCCCTGATTGGGGTGTTTTTGTTTATGACACCTGTTGCAATCGGCGAAGCCATGACCATTCCTATTGCTGTGATGGCAAAGGCTCTGCAAGGCTGGATAGCCCCCTTTGCGCAGGCTATGATAGTAGCCATAGTTTGCATCACCGGGGTAATGAGTGCTTTTGTTGCCCTGGTGAAACCCAGGCAATTACTAAAAAATCACTTATTCCGGCACTTATTTGCTGTCAGTCCAATTTGGTTAGTGACCCGACTGGCAGGTATGTTGTTCATTCTAATGACCTACTTTAAGGTGGGCCCTGAAGCCATTTACTCTTCAGGTACCGGTGCATTGGTGCTGCATGAGCTTTTGCCTGTGCTGTTTTCTGTGTTTGTGTTAGCGGGTCTTTTGCTGCCTTTGTTACTTAATTTTGGTTTGCTGGAACTGGTTGGTACGTTACTGACGAAAGTGATGCGGCCTTTGTTTGGGGTACCCGGACGCAGTGCGGTGAATTGTGTGGCTTCCTGGCTTGGTGACGGCAGCGTTGGTATTTTGATGACCTCTCGTCAATATGAAGACAAGCACTATACGCAAAGAGAGGCTGCCATCATTGGCACCACGTTCTCTGCGGTGTCTATTACCTTCTGTCTGGTGGTCATTGGTCAGGTTAAACTGGAGCATTTATTTGCTCCCTTTTATCTGACTGTATGTGCCGCTGGTATTACCGCCGCGATTATTGTTCCCCGCTTACCACCATTACGATGGAAAAAAGACTGTTATGTTGACGGCAGTGATGCAAACCCGGGTGCAGAGCTGGTACCAGAGGGTAAAACCCTGTTTGGTCATGCGCTGGACGTCGCACTGGCAAAAGCAGAAAAAGCCCCTGGGGTAAAAGGGACGTTAAAAGAAGGCGTGCATAATGCGCTGGATATGGTGTTTGCTGTTTTGCCTGTGGTGATGGCAGTCGGTACGTTCGCTTTGATCATCGCGGAGCATACGCCTGTTTTTCAGATCCTGGGTAAGCCGTTTATCCCTTACCTTGAGTTGCTTCAAGTACCCGAAGCTGCCAAAGCCGCTGAAACCATTGTCGTTGGCTTTGCAGACATGTTCATTCCGTCTATTTTGGCGGCCTCAAACATTGAAAGCGACGTGACTCGCTTTATTGTTGCAGCATTGAGCGTCACTCAGTTGATCTACATGTCGGAAGTCGGCGCGTTGCTACTGGGCAGTAAGATCCCGGTCAACTTGTTTGAGTTATTCTGTATCTTTATTTTGCGCACGTTGGTGACATTACCGGTGATTGCGCTGATGGCGCACTGGCTGGTAGGTTAAGCTAACTGAAGTAGGGCTGGCGCAGAGCGGCCCTACTTATCTTCCTTTTCCTCGGGTTTGGCCTCTGGCTCTGGTTTGGTTTGCTTATCTAGCTTGCCTTTAACATCAAAGCGGGTCATATATTTCAATAACATAATATTACTGATAATGAACCCAAGGACCATGACAATGATCAGTATCACGTGCCAGGTTGGTAAGGTGTTTTCCATCTTGACTTGCTCCCTATCGCAGGGCCTTCATTGGACGTTCACTTCCATTGTATATCTTAAGCGTTCAATACCTCAAGCATAGACCTGAGTTACTTACAAAACACCCTTGCTACTCACCGTATTAGGCATCAAAGAGCTGAGTCATTTTCCTTAATAACAATGTGGTATCGCGCTATTTATGTGCGTTGGCAAGACGGTTTAGGCAAGCTTGAGAAATATGAGGAACGCGATAATTGTTTGGTTGTCCATATATTAGGTAAGTTGGTGAGATTCTTGAGATCAGCAGCAGCTTTTTTAAGATGCAATTGGTATCATTCCGCTAACAGCGTTGCGACAATATTGATGGCAATAAGCGTGTGATATGACTAATAAGGTGGTTAATTCTTTAATGGAGCATGTTTTAATTTGGCCGGCTCAGTTTCCTTTGCTACTCAAAGGGCTGGTTGAAAATAATGGGGCATTTATCCTGGATGCACTGGAAGCCTGGCCTGAGTGTGAAACACTGACAGACCAACAAGGTGTACGCTCATCCGTTTTACCTCCGTTGATGTATATTTTGTGGCTTAAACCATTGGAGCCATTCGAGTCTTGTCATTATCAGCATATTGATGACTACGATGAGGCGCACCAGACTTATTGTGATGACTTACTGGCGCATATTGCCAATGCAGGCGTTAGCCAGGATGAGTTGATTGCCAAATTGTTGGGCGTGTTTGCTCAGTATGCAGATATTAAGGCGCAGCTTGCGTATCATACTGAGGTCTCACCTGCGACACTGCTGCTGAATAAAACTTACAACCGCGCTCTATTGCTACTTCTGCACCACGGTTTAACACTTACAGCACAAGAAGCCTGTGATTTATGGCGTATTGCTGGTGAAGAAACACGACAGCAGCTGAGTGATATGCTGAAATCAGTGCTGCAAGACACCGTAGCGACCTTACAGTTGGCCGTTGAGTGTCTGCAAAGCGATGAAGTCTATGTCGGGCTGTTGCAACATTTGTGTGATGGTGACGAAGTTGAACGCCTGCTGGATCAGGCACTCCTGGCTCATGTGATGTCTAAGCAGGCTAAGCAATCTATTGCTCTCAAACTCATAGAGAAAGGGGCCAGTGGACAAAGCAAAGATCAATCTGGTAAATCGGCCATGATGTGGCTGGTAGAGCAGGGCTTTGTGAGCGCAGCTGAGGCGCTTAAAGAGCAGTTTTGTCCCCAATCCCTGGATGATCTTGGCCGTAATCTGATGCACTATGCGGTGCTCTCTAATTCAACAGCCATGCTAGAGCTGGTTGAGTCTATGGGTGTAGACCCGAGACTGACAGATGTCACTGGAATGACCCCATATCGCCTGGCAAATCAGGCACAAGCGGTCGCCGCAAAGAAGTTTCTCGAAGCGCGGGGTATCATTGAGTTATCTTTTGCGGCCAAGTATGAAAAAGTCGCACGGGTTTACAGTTTGTATGCGTTGGTAGCAATTCTGATGCCGGTGCAACTGAATTTCTTTTTTAATGAGTCACACAGTAACAAGCTGTCTGCAACCATCATGATCTCCAGTCTGACACTGCTGTTTTTCGCGCTTGCTCGTTGGCAAAAGCGCAGTCCGCTCTACCCGCAGGATGCGTCACCCTGGAGCCTGATAGGTGTCAATGTGTTGGCCTGGCTGAGTATGTCACTGCAATTTTTATTCAGTGTCGTGGTGTTGATAGCTGTGATGAGTAGCTAAAAGCAGAGCTTGTGCTCTGCTTTTAATGGGGGACAGTAGTGAGAGAATCAAATCACTCGGTAAGTGGCGTATTGAAATCCGCCGGTTTATCAAAATCCCCTGAAATATCATTCAATGCATCACCGTTGAAATAAACCACCAGCTCTTTGCGTTGCTCTGAGTCTCTACCCAGATTGAACACATAAGAGTAATGCCAGATTTCGCTGTTAAACGCGTCTTTAGCCACAGGCGTGCCCAATACATATAAAACTTGCTCTTTTGTCATAGCAATTCTGAGCTTATCGACATCGGACTGCTCCAGGAAGTTACCCTGAGGCACATTTATCCGGTATACCCAGCTGGAACAGGCAGACAGCAATGTCGTTGCAAGAATAATACTAAGCCAAACAAAAAGGCGCTTTTTTAACTGCATGTATGTGTATCCTTATTTTTGGTTGTATGAATGATACAGAATGGATAAAGAAGGTAAAGTAGAATTATTGGTAAGTTTCGACTGTTCACCGTTAAAATAGTTCCATTAATTGTATTGAGTGGTCAAAGCAATGAGCAAACCCCAGCAGCCCTGGTACCTGTACATAATTGAAAATCGATTTGGTCATTGGTATACCGGCATCACCAACGATGTTTCTCGGCGTTTTGCCGAACATGATGCTGGCAAAGGCGCCAAGAATTTGCGTGGCAAAGGTCCGTTAAAGCTGGTCTATAGCTTGGCGGTGGAAGATAAGCGCACTGCAGCCCGGCTCGAATGGCGCTTTAAGCGGTTATCTAAGTCACGCAAGGTTGCGCTCGTTCAGGGGGCGGCTGACACCGATAACGCTGATATAAAAGCACTGATATGTTCCGACACCTGATTCAGTTTGGGCAGGTTTACCTTATCAAACTGGTCTTTTGGAGTGTGGTGATTGGGGTCAATGCCCACGCCAAAATAAGCGAAAGGTATTCCGACTTTATGGAAGGCATAGTGATCACTGGCCCGGAGCCAGTCTACTCGCGGTGTGTCTAAGCGACGTGCCATACTGGTCGCAGATGTATAAACCAGAGCACGGATCTGGTTGTCAAAAGCAGGCTCAATGGCATCGGTAAACTCACTTGCCTGTTTTGAGGCAAGGACATACAAACGATTTTTTCCGCTTACAGCGAGCATATCCAGATTGATATTCAGGGCAACCTGACTGGGCGTCAGCGTGGCTGCGAAAAAATGTGCGCCGTAGAGGCCTTTTTCTTCGGCATCGGTGGCTACAAATGTGATTTCCCGGTGCCTATGCTGTGAGGCCAGGCGCTGCGCAATGTCCAGCATCACCACCACGCCAGAGGCATTGTCATTGGCGCCGGGATAATAACGTGAGCCCCTGCTGCCCAAATGGTCGTAATGGGCACTGATCACCAATGCTTTGTGGCATACCGGCGCGTTGCAGGGCAAGGTGGCAACAACATTGTGACCATGTCCTAGCTTACCGAGCCCCTGACGAAAGCGAAAAGACTGATAATAGGTATCTAACCCGGCCTCCGCGAAGCGTGTGTGAATATAGCGGGCACTTTCATTTATGGCGATGCCGCCTGAACCCCGACCCGCGTGTTCCGGGCTGGTCAGTACCTTTAGGTCTGTTTCCAGCTGCGTATTCGCATGCGCAGTAGCGGTAATACAACAAAGCCATAGGGCACTAATTTTTAGCCGTTGCACTGAGCCACTCCAGCTTGTTCTGATAGCGTTTCTTGTCATGGTTGAAACTAGCGTGGTTCAACGCCCGGTTTAGAAATGTTCTGCTCAGCTCAAGCTCACCCTGTATATAGTAGACTTTTGCCAGGCCAAAGTAACCTTCGTGGATTGACGCCGACAATTTGTTTGCGGCGCGGTAATGCTTCAGTGCCTGATCGTAGTTTTCGGCGGCAAAGGCTTCGTCACCGAGTGCAATTAAATAATAGGGGTTATCCTTACGCAGTGCATGTAACTGTGTTCTGATCTCTTGCGCTTTGTGTGGTCTGTCAGTCAGTTCGTATAACAGTGCTAAATTACCCAGCGCAGTTTTGTTTTCGTCATTGATGCGCAGTGCCTGTTGATACAGTGATTCGGCTTGTGCGTTGTGATCGTTAATGCGATAGAGCACGGCCAGATTCCCCCAGGCTGCGGAGTAGAGTGGATCAATGTCTATGGCAGCACGAAAGTAGCTATATGCCTGATCCATTTCTTTATTTATCATGTGCATGGCGCCTCTGTTGCTGTAAAACATGGCGGTGATACGCTCTTTACTGATTTTAGAGGTAGCGAATTTTTGTTGTCGGCTGTTGGGGTCAAAGTCAATAACAACCCGGGCCGGGCGCGTATATAGCACCTCGCGATTTTCGCTGTTTTTCCGGGCTCCGGAATTAGTCTGGGTCACCACTAAGTTAACGTGTCCGGTCAGCAGGCTGTAGCCTTTGGTTTGTGCCCAGTACTCTGGGATATGTACGCGCTGAAACTGGCCCTTAAAGCCCAGGTAATCCGATAAGCTATAAGCGAGGATCGACAGTGACAGGCAATTGGCATTGAGGTTATAAAAGGCATCTGAGGCACTGAGGTTGGCACCGCGCATATATGCGAGGCTTGAATCGCCATTTTCAACTAAAAATTGCAGTAACTGCTCTGCCACTTTGATATTAGAGCCATTGTTGCGGTCCAGGTAACGGTCTAATGTGGCCCGAATATTGGCATCTAGTGCAAAGATACTGCTTTGTGTTTCTACTTCATGTTGTCTGAAGGGGGCATTATCGAGCAGTACCATGTTGATTTCAGGCTGGACCTTGGTTGTTTCACATCCGCTGAGTAACAAAGTGGAGGCGGCCAACAAAGGGCAAAGATAGCGTCTGGCAAAACGAGTATACGACAACATAAAGACGTTCCTAAATCTACAGCTTACTTTTAGTGTAGCTATTTTGGCCGGTTAAGAAAGCAAAAATTGTTACAATCCATTGCAGTAAATACACGTTTTATCGGGGAGATGGGTCTGTAAGAAAGGTCATAAAAGAAATAATAAAGTAGATTTTTTGTGTAAGTAAGTGGCCACATACAAGTGGCCACTTTGCACCTAACGCTAGAAGCTGGCAACCAGCTTATCGAGTGCTTTGGCCGAATTAGCCAGCTGCTGGATCGCCTGCTCAGTGTCGAGTTGCTCACTCATTACAGCGTCACTGATTACACTGATCTGCTCGATGCTGCGTCCGACATCTGCGACCACGTTACTCTGCTCCTCGGTGGCTGTCGCGATTAAAGTGGTCATATCGTTGATCTGATCGGCAGTTTCACTAATGGTATTCATCAGCTCTACCGACGTTTGCATATTGTTGACGCTTTGCTGCGCTTGATCAGAGGATTGTGCGATTTGTGTCACGATCGAATCCGATGCAGCGGTAAGCTCCTGGATTGTCGCCTGAATCTCGTCTGTTGACTGGGAGGTTCTACTCGCCAGTGCCCTGACTTCGTCTGCAACAACCGCAAAACCACGACCGTGTTCACCAGCACGGGCAGACTCTATTGCTGCATTGAGTGCAAGGAGGTTGGTTTGTTCTGAAATCCCTCTGATCACATCTAAAATACTGGCGATGGATTGTGTTTTGCTCGCCAACGTTGCGACCTGATCTGCCATTTGTTGTATATCCAGTGCTAACTGATGCAAGGTAGACTGGCTTTGTTGCACACAGCTGTGACTGTGTTTGGTGTGCTCGCGGCTCTCATCGGTGAGTTTGGCGGTATTGTTGGCACTGCCTGCTATTTCCTGCACTGTTGCGGCCATCTGGTTTATCGCCGCTGCAACGGAGAGTGTCTGAGACTTTTGCTCATCCAATGACGACGAGTTTTTCTTTGCCTGGGTAAAAACATGCTCACTGGCAATGCGTATATCGCCGCTTTCTTTAGCCACATTACAAATCGCGGCCTCTATCTTTTCAATGAACTGATTAAAGCCCTGGCCCAGAGCTTGTAGCTCAGGCTGCTCTGCATTAGGCACTCGGTAATTGAGCTTGGCATCACCGCTACCGAGCTGACGGAACACGTCAGCCATTTTCAATAATGGCGCACTGAGGCTGCGAGCCATCAACATACTGGCAATACAGACGACAACCACGACGACCAGCGCCCAGATCACGATTTGCCATTGCAAAGAGGAGACTTGTGCAAAGACTTCGGATTTAGGCACTTGTGCAATAACAAGCAGATCGGTACCTGCTATCGGGCTGGCAGCAACCAAAGATGGCGTGCCATTGGCCTCCAGGTCGAGCACAACAAAGTCACGACTATTGCGCAATTGGCCAGCTGCTTGTGCACCATATAAGTCGAGTAATTTGGTTTTGGCTACTTTACTCGCATCAGGGTGAAGCTGGACTACGCCTTGAGACTTTTCGACCACAAAAACAAAGCCACTTTGCTCAATAGTCATATTAGCCAGCATGGTTTGCATGGCATCTATACTTTTTGCAAGGCCTGCCAGACCAATACCATTGGTTTGCTGATGATTGACGAACATTTTCACATCACCAGGTGCTTCCTGGTAAATACTGATGGAGTACTCCTCAGCACTTTGCGTGAAGTGGAAAAACCAACCGTCTTGCTGTTGGTTCAGTACACGCAAAAAGCCGTTCTGATTCCAGTACTGATGCGTTTCTCTGTTTGCCCAGGAGGCGGTAACCAACGCGTATTGATTTTGCACACGTGTCAATTCGGTGAGCAAAACTTGCTCATCTAACTGACCTTTGTTGACCGCATCGAGTAAAAATTGGTTGCTTGAAAGTTGTTTTGCCGCACTCTTAAGCTGGTCAATTTGTTGGCTAATCGACTTGTTGATGCTCTCAACCTTGCTGGGTAATTCAGAGCCCAGCATGCGAGTCTCGATCATAGACTTAGCCTGATAGGTTGAAATAAATCCGATCAGACAAGCGACAACAACCGCGATTAGACTGCCCAGCAGAGTAATACGTTGTGTAATTGTTAAACCAGTGTTATGCATTAAAGTTACTACTTCTATATCCCGTGGATGATAATTTTAGCATGGTCAATAATTAACACCTATAGGTATAAAGTTGTTGTCATAATACTGTCATGTTTTATAAAGTAAAAAAGCCCGCTGCATAGCAGGCGGGCCTTGGTTTCTAACAAGCGAACTAAAATGGCAAAGGGGCAGAGTACAAAACACTTAAAAGACTATTGTACTCTTACTTTTCATATGGTTAGATTATTTTCTTCATGGCAGACATGTAGCCGCGCAAGGTGTTGCCAACCACTTCAACCGGATGATTACGGATTGCCGCGTTGACCTCGATCAGCGCCTGGTTGTCTACTTCATTGCTGTCGTGTGATAACCCTTTACCAATGACGTCTGTACCGATTTTCTCCATAAATGGTTTGAGTAACGGTAAACAGGCATGGTTGTATAAATAACAGCCGTATTCTGCCGTATCTGAGATTGTACGGTTCATTTCGAACAGCTTTTTACGAGCTATTGTATTGGCGATTAATGGCGTCTCATGCAAGGACTCGTAATAGGCAGATTCTTCGATGATGCCCGCAGCGGTCATTGTTTCAAACGCAAGCTCTACACCAGCTTTTACCATAGCGACCATCAAAATACCGTTGTCAAAAAATGCTTGCTCGGTAATTTCTTGTTCACAATTTGGCTGTTTCTCGAACGCGGTTTCTGCGGTTTCAGCGCGCCAGCTAAGCAGCTTGGCATCGTCTTCATGCCAGTCCGCCATCATACCCTGAGAAAACTCACCACTGATGATGTCGTCCATATGTTTGTTGTAAAGAGGTCGCATGAGTGTTTTAAGCTCTTCACTTAAACCAAACGCCTTGATTTTGGCCGGGTTGGACAGGCGGTCCATCATATTGGTGATACCACCGTGTTTGAGTGCTTCAGTGATCACTTCCCAACCGTACTGGATAAGTTTTGAGGCATAACCCGCTTCAATACCTTGTTCGACCATTTTATCAAAGCACAGTAATGAGCCGGTTTGTAGCATACCGCACAGTATGGTCTGTTCGCCCATCAAATCAGACTTCACTTCGGCGATGAAGGATGAATGAAGCACACCAGCTTTGTGCCCACCTGTTCCCGCTGCATAGGCTTTAGCCTGAGCCAGACCATGACCTTGAGGGTCATTTTCCGGGTGCACTGCAATTAAGGTCGGCACGCCAAAGCCACGCTTGTATTCTTCTCGAACCTCAGTGCCCGGACACTTAGGTGCCACCATGATAACGGTAATGTCTTCACGTACTTGCATACCTTCTTCAACGATATTGAAGCCATGGGAATAGGCGAGTGTGGCCCCATGTTTCATCAGTGGCATCACGGCTTCAACTACCGCTGTGTGTTGCTTGTCTGGCGTCAGGTTAAGAACCAGATCAGCCTGTGGGATCAAGGTTTCGTAGGTACCCACTTCAAAGCCATTTTCGCTGGCATTTTTAAATGACTGGCGCTTTTCATCAATGGCAGACTGACGCAGCGCATAGCTGACATCTAACCCTGAATCGCGTAAGTTCAGACCCTGGTTTAGGCCCTGAGCGCCGCAGCCAATGATCACCAGTTTTTTACCAAGCAGGACGTTAACACCGTCCTCAAACTCTTTGGGGTCCATGAAATGGCACTGCGCCAGTTGGGCTAGTTGCTCACGCAGTGGCAGTGAATTGAAATAGTTCGCCATGATTTGTCCTGTCTGATTGTTCTAACATAATGAGTTAGGTTCTAGACTAGTAATAAGTTTAAGTTGCGTAAAATGATATATTTAAACTATTGTATTTCATATTGTGAAACACATAGAGTGAACAATTTGAGATGGACCATAAACAACTTAAGTACTTTCTGGCATTGGCGGATACACTGCATTTTTCCCGCGCCAGTGAGCGCTGCTATATTAGCCCCCCAACGCTGAGTCGGCAGATAAAACAGCTTGAAGAGGAGGTTGGCGCGCCGCTATTTATCCGTGACAACCGCAGTGTCGCTCTGACATCACAAGGGCAGGCTTTTATTCATTACGCGCAGGCTACGCTGGCAAGTTGGCGCCAGTTTAAAAGTGAATGTCTGGATGAAGACAAGCCGCTCAGTGGTGAGCTGAGCTTGTTTTGTTCTGTGACTGCCTCTTACAGTTTTATCTATGACTTGTTTGCTCGTTACCGACAGGATTTCCCTCAGGTAGAGCTCAACTTGTTGACTGGCGATCCGGCAAACTCTATTGCTCAGGTACAGGGAGAAGTGGTTGATGTTGCCGTTGCAGTTCGGCCCCGTAACCTGCCCCAGGGGCTGGAATACCTCAGTATTGGTCGCTCACGGCTGCTGTTTATTGCGCCAACGATGAAATGCCCTTTGAGTGAGCTGCTGGAGCAGCAGCGTGGAGAACTACCCTGGCAACAGGTACCTTTCATCGTGCCCGAGCATGGTGTTTTGAAAGAGCGTCTGGATGTGTTTTTTAAGAAGAAAGCACTACAGCCGAAGATCTATGCACATGTTTCCGGTCATGAGGCCATGGTTGCTTTGACCAGCCTGGGCTTCGGCATTGCTTATGTGCCAGAAGTCGTATTAGAGCAAAGCCCGTTTAGAAACCAGGTTCAGACGTTGGGGTTGCAAAGCGAAGAGATTGAAATTGGCCTGGTATGCAAGAAAAAACGTCTTCAGGACCCGGTTGTTAGTGCCTTATTTCGGGTTGCGGCGCGTTTGTTCGCCGCGTAAAGCGTTTGTTCAGCTAGGGTCACTAGACTAGCCTGCATAGTTAGTTTTAACGAGGCTTTTTCGTGTCAACGGTATTAATCGCGCAAGATGAAAAAGGACACAGCATCGCACCCTTTGAGGCATTGCAGCAGCATGGTTATGTTATGCGGTTTATGAATATTCATGAGGCAACTCGTAAAGGGTATCCGGCTCAACAAGTAGACAGTATTGTGATTGGTCAGGCTCTGGCAACCAGTGCGCAGTACGATACTATTAATACACTCAAATCCTGCTTCGATGCGCCTCTGATGGTAGCGCTTGACGAGGACAATGAAGATTTGCAGAGCCTGATGCTGGAACTGGGCGCAGACGATGTCATCCCCTGTATGGCCAAACCCCGATTATGGCGTGCCCGGCTTGATGCTTTGGTACGTAAACACCCGGCCATATCGGCCATGCAGTCTGAAACGCCAGATGAGCTCCACTTTGGTCAGCTTTACCTGAATTTGCATGAACGCAGTGTTTCACTGAAAAAGCAACCGGTTAGCTTGACCAGTCATGAGTTTGAGTTACTCTGGCTGTTGGCTTCTCGCGCCCCGGACGTTGTCAGTCGCGAAGACATTTATAAAAAGGTGGTTGGACAGCATTACCAGGCAAACAGTCGCACGGTAGATGTGCGTGTATCATGTTTGCGCAGAAAACTGGGAGATACCGCTGTCGGCGCAGAAAAAATTAAAACAGTTTGGCGTAAAGGTTATCTGTTTGTAAAAGATGCCTGGTGAACCTAAAGCTTAGCTCATAATTTGACGAAGTTTCCACATTGGATAGTTCCAATTATTCGAACTATCCATTCGATCTCGTTTGTACATTGATTCTTTTTCCTCTTTTGTTCTAGTGACACTGTTGCCTAAATAGTCTATATAAATCAAATATATATTTTTATTTCATATCTAGTTTAGTTGTCCCTAACCGATTTATGTGGGCAGTGAAATTGCGCATTCCTTGATCTAAATCGTGTATTTAGCAACGTAAATAGAATTGATTGCTATTTAAAGCGGTGTATACTTAACGCGACTAAGAATAATTTTTAACATTGCTTTATTAAGGAATGCTCAATGATTTTCAAAAAATCTCTGCTTGCTACTTCTATTTTAGTTGCTACTTTAGGTTTGACCGCATGCGGTGGTTCAAGCTCAAATGACAATAACGTTGAGACGCCAGATCCGACCACACCTACCACACCTTCGAACGAAGCACCTACAGCATTAACACTGGAAAGTAAGGATGCAGACGCAACTGAAGTCACTGTGACTGAAAATATGGTTGCGGTAGAGATAGGTACTTTGGTTGTAACTGACAGCGACGATGACAGCCACACTTTTGAAGTGTCTGACTCGCGTTTTGAAGTTGTTGAAGGCGTTTTAAGATTAAAAGC
The DNA here is from genome assembly GCF_005886805.2 of Pseudoalteromonas rubra. Taxonomy (NCBI): domain Bacteria; kingdom Pseudomonadati; phylum Pseudomonadota; class Gammaproteobacteria; order Alteromonadales; family Pseudoalteromonadaceae; genus Pseudoalteromonas; species Pseudoalteromonas rubra. The sequence goes on along the minus strand of NZ_CP045429.1, from coordinate 3,052,112 downwards.
CGGTGAACACCTGAACTATGAATTAGAGCAGGAAGTGACGGTTACGGTTACCGTTAATGACGGTGAAAACACGGAAGAATTCCAGGTTAAGTTTAAAGTACTGGACGAAATGGACTATGATTTCATCAGCCGTTTTGCAGAAGGTGAATCCAGTGTTGCTTACTCAGGCCAGATTGCACGTCACGTGTTAATCAAAGAGTTGTTCAATTACATTGGCAGCGCTCAGTTCGTTACGGACGCACAAGGCGCAAATGCAACAAAAGAAACGCTACTTACTGAGCTAAACAAGTTTTATGCCGTATCTGAAGAGGACTATAACAGCATCTGGGAGGATCGTGCTCTTACTGTGGTGACAGACCCTGCGGCACAGACTACTTTGACTGATATTTCATCTTCTCACAAAAACCTGAGTGGAAAAGTCGCTGGTAATGATGCAAAAGGTCAGTACAAAGATTGGACTGAAGATGGCAGCTTCGCTGGCTGGACAGCCATCGCAGCAGACGGTGAGACCCCAATTCCTGAGCTATTTGTAAAACAATTGTTTGATCAGTTAGCTGATCGTGCGATTACAGGTAATGCAACCGCACCTGGTGGTGAAGAGATCGACACCATCTATGTGACTGAAACAGGTGTTGACCTTAATCAGTTGATCCAAAAGTTCCTATACGGTGCCGTGGCTTTCTCTCAGTCAGCGGACGATTATCTGGACTATGACACAGAAGGCAAAGGTCTGCAGACTGATAACACGGTTGCCGTTGAAGGTAAAACTTACACTAACCTTGAGCACCAGTGGGATGAAGGTTTCGGCTACTTCGGTGCAGCGCGTAACTACATGAGCTATTCTGATGACGAGATTGCAGGTAAAGGCGGACGTGACGGCTTCAGCGCTGGTTACAACGATGCTAATGCTGATGGCAAAATTGACTTTAACTCAGAGTATAACTTTGGTAACTCGACCAACGCAGCTAAGCGTGACCGTGGTACTGTCGATAATGCAAATCCAACTGACCTGACTAAAGACGCATTTGAAGCGTTCTACAATGGTCGTAAGTTGATTAACGCAACTGAAGGCGCGCTTAGTGAAGCGCAAATGGATGAACTGAAAGGCCATGCGAAAGATGCACTGATGGCATGGGAAAAAGCCATTGCAGCAACAGTTGTGCATTATATCAATGACACAACTAAAGACCTGGAAGCGCTGAAAGAAGGCGTAAATGGCGGTGAGTACAAAGCATCAGATTTCGCTACACTCGCTAAGCATTGGTCAGAAATGAAAGGCTTTGCACTGAACTTCCAGTTCAACCGTTTCTCACCGTTCTATGCAGAAGGTAATGTCGGTAAATTCGAGCAAATGCATGACCTGATGGGCACGCAGCCAGCGATCGAACCAAATGACGTAGATGCTTACATTGAGAAGCTGGGTCAGGCACGTGACATCCTTCAGGAAGTATACGGCTTTGATGCAGAGAATGTTGCTAACTGGTAAGTTATAAACCATTCTTTGAACTGTCAAAAGGTTAGCGTGTTTTGCTAGCCTTTTGCGTATCTAGACTATTCATTTGAGGCAAATAATGAGAAGACAAACCAGACCTATCTTACTGGCAACGGCCATTGGTTTGGCATTAAGCGGATGTGGTGAAAGCACGTCCAGCTCTGCGGGTCCAGGATACAATCAGGGTACCCCGGTGGTAGAGCCAACAACGTTCGATCAGAAAAAGCTCGTAGCGAACCTAACCGACAACGTTTTTACCCCCACGTTCCAGCAATTTGCTGACAAAGCAAGTGGACAAACCGCTGTGATTAAAGCGTATTGTGACCTGGAAACGGCATTTGATCCGACCTTGCAGGACGATGCTGCGAAAACAGCGCGTGATGAAGCATTACTTGCTGCACAAAATAGCTGGAAAGAGGCGATGGTTAGCTGGCAGCATGCTGAATTGATGATCGTTGGCCCATTGCTGGCAGACGACAAAGCACTGCGTAAAGACATCTACTCCTGGCCAGATACCAATTATTGTAACGTTGATCAGGATGTGGCCTATTTTGCTGAGGGCGAAATTAATGGTGTCCCTTACGATATCAGCAAGCGTAGTGATAAGCGTCGTGGCTTAGACGCTCTTGAGTATTTATTGTTTAACAACGAGCTTGACCACAGTTGCTCTGCGGCAGCCAGTGGTGAAATTCTAGCCCAATGGAATACGCTCGAAGACCAACAACGCCGTGTCATGCGTTGCCAGTATGCCGTTGAGGTGTCCACTGATCTGAAAGCAACGTCAGAGCGACTAATGTTTGAATGGGCGGGCGAACAAGGCTACGCCGCTAAGCTAAAGAATGCGGGTGAGTCCGGTAGTGAATTTACCACAGTCACTGAGGCGGTTAACCTTATTTCCGATGCGCTCTTTTATATGACCGAAGAGCTCAAGGACTATAAACTAGCAACACCGCTGGGTTTATTTGCTAACCAATGCGGTACTGAAGTGTGTCCTCAGGCGGTAGAATCGCGCTTTGCTGAGCATTCAATAGAAAATATCCAGGCCAATATCGCGGCATTTGAGCAAATCTTCCTTGGTCAGGGCACAGACAGTGAAGACACCACAGGCTTTGATGATTTCCTTGACGAACAAGATGCCAGTCAGACCAAAGAAGTGATGTTGCAGGGTATTGCAGATGCAAAAGCGGCGACAGATGCACTGAATGGTAGCTTACAGCAAGCATTGGATGAAGACACCGCAGGTGTGACAAACACCCATGCTAAGGTCAAAGACGTTACTGATGAGCTTAAAAACGACTTTATTCAAAAGTTGGCGCTGGAACTTCCTAAAACATCGGCAGGTGATAATGACTAAAGGACCCATGATGAAAAGATCTGTGTTGGCTATGGCGGTTGCGCTGGCAGCGCCTCAGGTATTGGCAAACAGTGATGCAAACAATGACGACATGGAACACATTCAAATCCTGAGTCATTACGATAAACTTCGCACAGAAGCGGGCTCTGCGACGTTGTTGAGTGAAGAGCAGCTGGCGGAGTTTGAGTACGATGACATCCATCGTATATTAGCATCAGTACCGGGTGTGAATATCCGTGAGGAAGATGGCTATGGCCTGCGTCCGAACATCGGCTTTCGTGGTGTAACACCAGAACGAAGCAAAAAAATAACCATTATGGAAGATGGTGTATTGATTGGCCCGGCACCTTACTCTGCCCCTGCTGCTTATTATTTCCCTGTGACAACCCGGATGACAGCCGTTGAGGTCTTTAAAGGCCCAGCAGCTATCAAACATGGACCGCAATCTGTGGCTGGAGCACTGAATTTGGTTACTCGTGCGGTACCTGAGTTTTCTGAAGGTGCGATTGATTTGGCCACGGGCAGTGACGGTTACACCAAAGCGCACGCATATTTTGGGTCTGTGGTAAATAATGTTGGATTTTTGCTTGAAGGGGTGAATCTGCAAGCCGATGGCTTTAAAGACCTTGATGGGGGTGCAGATACCGGATTTGAGAAAAATGACCTGCTGGCTAAGTTCAATTATAAGCTGCAGCAAGGGGAGTTCGAGCACACATTCGGACTTAAGCTCAGCTATGCTGACGAGCTATCTAATGAAACCTACCTGGGTCTGACTGATGCTGACTTTGATGCCACGCCATATCGGCGTTATGCTGCGTCTCAGCCTGACAACATGGATACTAAGCACAGTCAGGTAATGTTCTCCCACCATCTGAAATATCAGGATGTGAGTCTGACATCACGCGTTTATCGCAATGATTATGAGCGCGCCTGGTTAAAGCTGGACGGGTTGACCAACACCGATGCGACCTTACCTGAGATCCTTGCAAATCCGGAAGACGAGCAATATCAACGTTTGTATCAGGTGATCAGTGGCACGGCTGACTCGATTGCTGACAATGGTCGTCCTAATTACTTGTCCATGGGCACCAATGATCGTGAGTACTTCTCGCAGGGGATCCAGGTGGACGGGTCTGCCAAGTTCAAGCTGGCAGGGTACGACAATACCTTATCGTTTGGTGTTCGCTTTCATGAAGATGAAATAGAGCGTAAGCACTTCAACGAAACTTACGGAATGAGAGACGGCAGTGCGTTTAATCTGGGCTTAGATAAAGTCTATACCTCCCAAAACACTGAAAATACCAAGGCCTGGTCTGTCTACCTTGAGGACAAGGTCACTATAGATGCCTTAACTTTGGGTGTGGGTATACGTGGTGAGCTGATGGACATGGCGTATCAGGATACTGTTAATGCGGATGACTGGCAGGACAAAACCACACGGATCTGGTTACCGGGTATGAGTGGCTTCTATCAGTTGTCGGAAGACTCCGGTATTTTGTTTGGCGTTCATCAGGGTTTCTCTCCAGCGTCGCCGCAGCAATCGGTTGACATCGAAATCGAGAAGAGCACCAACTATGAATTCGGCGGCCGTTTTAATGATGGGGTAACGCAGCTTGAAGTAGTGAGCTTTTTCAATGATTACAGTAATTTGAAAGAAAGCTGTGGTCAGTCTAACTGTGGTGCGTTGGAAGTCGGCAAAGAGTTCAACGGCGGTGAGGCACATGTATATGGTCTGGAAGCCCAGTTTAGTCAACGTTACCCTCTAAACCTGCAAATTGATATTCCTTACGGGTTTGTTTACACCTATACCAAAGGTGAATTCAAAAACGATCGATACACTAATTTTGCCCAATGGGGTCATGTGAAAAGTGGTGACGAGCTGCCATACCTGCCCGAGCATCAGGCCAGCTTTAACATTGGTGTGTCGGCTCCGGACTGGCGTGTATCGCTTGCTGTCAAGTATGTTGGCTCTATGTCTGAAGCGGCTGGACGAAGCTGGGATAGCAGCACAGATCCAAATGCGCCAAATGGTAGCTATGATCTGGTGCTTGAAGGCAAAGAGGTGTCAGCGATCACAACCGTTGATCTGTCAGCGGTCTATGAGCTGGGCAAATATGGTCAGGTCTACGCTAAAGTTGATAACCTGTTGGATGAGACCAAGATTGTAAGTCGTCGTCCTTATGGGGCTCGACCAGGCAAACCTCGCCAGTTTACATTGGGTTATAAGTACTCATTCTAATCTGAATAAATCAATGTCAGATGCACAATCTGCTGTGTATCTGACATAATTATGTATACTAACAGGGCCACTCATCAGTGGCCTTTTTTACAGGAGTCAGTCCACTTTATGATCGAAACACTCTGGCAAAGCTTGTTATCTTTGCCCGGTTATTTACTGGATGCAAATAAACGCATTTATTGGCTGTACCTGCTGAGTGCAGTGGTGATGGCTGGTTTGGTTTACACCAAACTACAAGGCCCTCGCTCGCTTAAAGGTTTCCTGGGGTTTCTGTTCCCACGTGATGTGTGGCTGTCTGACAGTGCGAAGCTGGATTATGGCTTATTTGTCGTCAACAAACTGATCAAAGCCCTGACCTTTGCACCTATCGTATTAACTATGGTGCCGGTTGCGATTGCAGTCTCTGATGGTCTTGAGTGGTTATTTGGTGCACCATTGCATTTGGCCTGGCATGATTCAGTGGTGATTTTTCTGTTTACACTGATGTTGTTTCTGGTCGATGACTTTACGCGTTACCTGTTGCATCTTGCGTTACATAAAATCCCATTTCTTTGGGAGTTTCATAAGGTGCATCATTCTGCAAAAGTGCTGACTCCATTCACTATTTACCGCTCTCATCCGGTTGAAAGTTACTTATATGCATGCCGGATGGCTCTGACGCAGGGGATTGTGGTTGGTTTGGGCTATTTTGTCTTCGGTACGACGTTGAGCATGTTTGATATCTTAGGTGCGAATGCTTTTGTCTTTCTATTCAATATTTTTGGCTCGAATCTGAGGCATTCACACATCTGGTTCAGTTGGGGAGACAAGGTAGAAAACTGGTTTATCAGCCCGGCACAACATCAGATCCATCATAGTGCTGATCCGGCTCATTTTGATACTAATCTGGGTTCGGCACTGGCCATCTGGGACAGAATGGGGCGAACTTTGATCCGTGCATCAGCAGTGACCAACATTGAAATCGGCGTAGGTCGCTACGACGCAGGTCATGATAGCTTAAGTGCCATATATCTGAAGCCGCTGCGAGAAGCGTGGTTTAGCTTGTTGCCAAAGAAAGTACGTGGTGGCGTGAAAGAAGAGAAATAGGCTGGCGACGGGCATTGCCAGCCTATAAGGGAGAGTAGGCTCCCATAAATTGAAACTTAGTGCACCTGACCTGGCGAGGTGCGATAGAATCCCAGTGCGTTTAGTTGCTCAATAATCGCTGGGTCGTCTAATCTGTCAGGGGTTGCCTGATCGCGTAAAAAGTGTTCTTTAGGGACTGCATGCATGTCCAGCATTTTGTGAAAAAGAATGTCCCTAATTGTCAACGCTGTCATTCCTGAATCTTGAATAGCATCCAATTGCGCTTGCAATTTTGCGAGCGGGCCTGCATTTGCATCATCCACCGCTGCAGGAAAGTAAGAAGCCGATTTATTTTTTAACATGCTTGCCCTCTCGAATAATATGGTCCCCACTCAATGTTCCTGATTGAGGGGTATAAGTATAAGATTTAAATTGAGAAAATAGATTAGTGCAACTAACCTACTGAGCTCAGTGTACTTCGAATTGAGGGGCAATTACCAACGATGATGTAAAGCTTTGTAAATCGTAGAGTTACAAAACCGTCAGAGTTATGTGCCTGATTTTTAGACGTCTAGATGTAACTATATGATGCGGAATTAGAAATAATTCTCAGTACCCCTATCGATACTGAGAATTATTTTTTAGTCTATGAAAATAATTTTTCTTTAACGTGTTCTGCGAAGCCGCTACCGGCCTCCAGATAGAAGTTATAAGTTGAATGTACACCCAAATCTTCAAGTTCTTTTTGTTGATCCGGATAGTTGGCGATAGCGGTAACCTGACCTGAAAAGCCTGACGCTTTTAGCTGCTCCAGCGCGTAAATATTTTGCATATGCTTGGGCATTGCCAACATAACCATTGCTACATTAGAGTGATTTACGCGTTGCCAGAAATCTGGGTCAGTTGCATCGGCCAGCAGTACGCGGCGCTCCAGGCTGATGTGTTTTTCTACCACCTCAGGTTTGATATCTACACCAGCGACTGAGCCCGGATAGGAGGCATGAATGGTCTCATAAGCACCTGTACCAATACGTCCCATGCCAAAGATCACTATACGCGTGTCGGTCAGATTAACTGGTAATTCTTCTTCTAGTCGCTTATCACTCTCAAACTTAACCAGCAGGGGTTCCAGCTTCACATAAATTTCGTTTGCCTTCTTATTGAGCGGTGTTGCGAGCACAAACGTCACTGAAACTGCCAGTGCAACCACTGCCAACCAGTCGGCGGTGATCATGCCACTGCTGGCTGCTACAGCACACACGATCAGGCCAAATTCACTGTAGTTTGACAGTGTAAATGCGCTGAGTAGCGATGTCCGGGCACGTAGTCTGAACATATTGGTATACAGATAATAAATAAAGACTTTAACTGGTAACACAACGGCAAGTAATACGGCAATCAGCACAGCTTCGAGCGAGATATTGGCATTCAGGCCAATGTTGAGGAAAAAGCCGACTAACAAGATATCTTTGACATTGAGCAGAGCTTTGGAGAGTTCACCTGCTTTTTTATGCGGTGCGAACAACATGCCTATGATCAGGGCACCTAAATCCCCTTTTAGACCTGCTAACTCGAATCCGTGGTAACCGAGCACCAGTGCAAAGAAGAATCCGAATAAGGGTAATAATTCGCCGTGTTTTGAGCGGTTGAGTATCCAAAATAGCAGCGGTCGCAACAATGGCAAACCAACCAGCAGAGCAAGCGCCCATACATTGGGAGACTTTCCTGTGCTGATAGCGAGGAAGATCACAGCAAAGATATCCTGCATAACCAGGATCCCGATGGAAATTTTACCATGCAGACTGGCCATCTCGCCTCGTTCTTCCAGTACTTTAACAGCAAAAACGGTGCTGGAGAAACTGAACGCAAATCCTACCAGGCAGGCACTTTGCCACGACAAGTCAACGAATAAAGGCAAGCCAAACGCACCCAGCATCAGCAGCAAGGAGGCGAAAAAAGCAATGCTGGTCACCAAGTGTAAACTGGCGGGTGCCCAAACCTGAGGTTTAATAAGATTCGAGACCTTCAATTTTAGACCAATACTGAACAGTAATAGTGTGACACCCAAATCGGCTAGTTGGGTGAGTAAGTCGGTACTGCTGTGGCCTAACAGATTGAGCACAAAACCCGCCAGCAAAAAGCCAATTAAAGGCGGGAGTTTAAGTTGGTAGACAGAAAAGCCACAGGCAAAGGCAACGGCAAAGTACAGTAATTCCATAGTGATTCAGTCAAGTCGAAGGTGTTAGCAGTGTAACAAAACAAACTGATATATAAATGAAAATTTGGCCGCTTTAGTGAATAGTAAGTGCTGTATGATGCTAGTAATAAGGTTTATCTCCAACTATTTGGCTGATCACTATAAATTTTCGCTGACAAACCAGAAAAAATGTGGTTAAGATGCGGATAAGGGGACATCCTCGAGAGGAGATAAGATGTTTAAAAAGCTCTTGGCATCCGTAGGTATTGGTGCCGCGAAAGTAGATACAATTTTAGAAACAGAACACCTGCATCCGGGCCAGAAATTTCAGGCGCAGATCGTTGTTGTGGGTGGCGATGTGGAACAAGAAATAAGCGGTTTAGAGTTAGCGCTGATGACGAAAGTCAAGGTTGAAGGAGACAATGGCGAGTACTACGCAAATCAGGTCATTGAAAAGTGGCGTGTGGGTAGCCAATTCACCATAGCACCGGGTGAAAAGAAAGTGATCCCGTTTGAGGCCAGATTGCATTCAGAAACTCCGATTACCGAAATCAATGCACCGTATAACCATAGTTATGTGTGGTTGGAAACCGGATTGGATATCGACCTGGCTTTAGACCCGAGTGACAAAGATCTGTTGCATATATATCCAAATGAAGCTGTTAAAAACTGCTTAATGGCAATGGAGAAACTCGGCTTTCGAATGATTAAAGCAGATGTTGAGCGCGGTTATCTGAAAGCGTCAAATTTTCAATCAGTATCTGGTTGTTATCAGGAAATAGAATACCGTCCCGCGAATACGTCTTTGTTCGGACTTCAGGAAGTTGAGTTGTCTTTTGTGCCGGAAGCACATCGCACGCATGTGCTGATTGAGCTCGACAGAGCTTTTCGTGGAGATGGCTATGTAGACCTGACGGTTGAGCATGACCACGTGAACCTGTCTCAGTTATGTGACCAGCTGGAAAGGCTATTTGCCTGAATCTATTCTACGCCTCATCGGAGGCGTATCTACCCACAGTGATAAAACCCATGCAAGTTAAAACCTTTTACCAGTTGTCACATGACGAGCTCTTCAGTATTTTGAAAACTCGGGTTGCCGTGTTTGTTGTTGAACAGGCCTGCGCTTATCAGGAAATTGATGAGGTTGACAGGGCCGCTGATACACATCACGTTTTCTTAATTAAGCAGGGGGAAGTGCAGGCATATGCCCGCTGTTACAAGCCACAATCCAATACCAGTGCAATTGGACGCGTGCTGGTATCGCCAGAATGCCGGGGGAAGGGGGTTGCACAAACTTTGATGACCCGAGCGATAGAGGCCTGTCACGCTCACTATGGTGCACAACCGATAAAAATCGCAGCGCAAACTTACCTGACTCAATTTTATCAGTCTCTCGGCTTTGTACCTTGTGGCGAGGCATATCTGGAAGACGGGATTGAGCACATAGACATGATATTGCGCTAGAGCTAGAGTGGGTACTGGTATACAGTGGTCACTATATACCAGTTTAGCGGTATGTAGTGCTAATCAGAGTTGTTTAAGTGCTTCGATGGCACCCTGGTAGTCAGGCTCACTGGCCAGATTACTGACCAGCTGCTTGTATACCACTTTATGGTCTTTGTTTAAGACCAAAACCGCTCTGCTTAATAATCCCATATCTTTGATGTAGAGTCCGTACTTAGCGCCGAAGTCACGCCAGACTGAATCTGACAGGGTATCAATCTGGTCGATGTTTTCTGTTTTACAAAAACGCTTTTGTGCAAATGGCAGGTCTGCACTGATGGTGAGCATTGCTACGCCAGCAAACTCCTTAGCTACTTTTTCATTGAAGTACTTGGTTTGTAGACTACAAATCCCGGTGTCCAGGCTCGGCACCACACTGATCAGAACGGGCTTTCCCTGATAGTTGGCTAAGGTAACAGGTACAAAGTTGCCATCGACAACTTTAAAGTCAGGTGCAGTGTCGCCGACTTTAATGCCCTGGCCTAATAAGGTAACAGGCTTTCCCTGAGCGTTGACTTTGCCCGCGTCAACCTGATTTTCAGGCAACTCACTGGCATGGATTGGGTTGGCAATTGTCAATAGAGACGCAGCAAGCAAGGTTAAGATCCGCATAACGTATTCCCTTTTAAATTTTTTGCAATTCTCGTCAGTGTATTATACTGAAATTATATAACCAACCTTTGCAGTAAATTGGATTGTAAATCAGTCAAGCTTTGATTACCATGTAAGTCCTAAAATGCTGCTGTGTCATAACTATAATTAGAAAAATTTCGGCTTCTTACAATGAGTTAGCCGCTAAGCGAAGAGAGCTTTTATGTCAACACCTGTCCTGATATGCGATGATTCAAAATTGGCTCGCCGGCAACTGGCGCGGTCATTGCCGGACGACTGGGATATTAAAGTAGAATTTGCTGAGCACGGCCTGGACTGTATTGAAAAAATAAAAGTGGTCTCGCCTGAGATACTTTTTTTGGATTTAAACATGCCTCACATGGATGGATATGAGGTGTTACAAGCAATAAACGAACAAGGATTGAATGTTTTGACAGTCGTCGTCTCTGGAGATATCCAGCCAAACGCGCACCAAAGAGTCATAGAACTGGGCGCAATAGATTTTATTCGAAAACCCTGTGATGCCGCGAAGCTTGAAGAAATCATCACTCATCATGGGATCAAAGACAAAGCCATTCGGGCCAATCTGGTGCATAAACTCGGGGAGCAGCTCGAGCCTGAGATCCGTGATATCTATCAGGAGATCACCAATGTCGCGATGGGTCAGGCTGGTGATTTACTGGCACGCTTGTTGAACGTCTTCGTAGAATTACCTATTCCGAATGTCAACGTCCTTGAGGTCAGTGAGCTGCATATGGCATTGCAAGCTATCGATGCTAGCGCCACAACATCGGGTGTGTGCCAGGGGTTCATCGGTGGTGGTGTATCCGGAGAAGCCTTACTCCTGCTCAATGATTCCAGTTTTAAAGAAATTGCGTCGTTGATGAGTTATCAGGGAGAGCTCAATCAAAAAGTGGAGCTTGAGTTGCTCATGGACATCAGTAATATTCTGATAGGAGCAATATTGACCGGGCTCTCGAAGCAGCTCGACATGCCATTCAGCCAGGGCCACCCTGTGGTACTAGGGCAGCATTGCGAAGTGTCCGAACTGGTGAAGGCAAATAAAGCCAGGTGGCAACGTACGTTAGCGATTGAAATTAGTTACGGGATCGAAAACCATGACATTAATTGTGATTTAATGTTGTTGTTTACCGAAGACTCACTGAAAACACTCAAATATAAAGTTGAGTACCTGCTAGAAGATTAGAATTATGCCTGCATCTGATTTTGACATGAATGAGATCCATTGGTTAATGGATATGTTTAACACAGTTGATGTTGGCCTGGTCGTACTGGACAGGCATTATCGAGTGTGCGTCTGGAATGGTTTTATGGAAAACCATTCTGGGTTATTGCCAAGCGCGGTTAAAGACAAAGACGTGTTCGACTTATTCCCTGGTATTGACGAAGCGTGGTTTAAGAGTAAATCAGAACCGGTTTTTGTATTGAAGAACCGCTCGTTTACTATCTGGGAGCAGCAGCCCTATATTTTTCGGTTCAAGAATTATCGGCCAATTACTGGCAAAGCCGACTATATGTATCAAAATGCGACTTTTATTCCACTAACGACAGTGACCGGCGAAGTGGGGCACATCTGTGTCATCATTTACGATGTGACTGACGAAGCCATGAACAAGCTTGAACTTGAAAAGGTCAATAAAACTCTGGAAAAAATGAGCCGCACTGACAGCCTCACTAAACTGGCAAATCGTGGTTATTGGGAGGAGAGCTTAAGGACAGAGTTCAAACGTTTACAGCGCAGTCATGGTAGCAGCAGTTTGCTGATGTTTGACATCGACTTCTTTAAACGCATAAATGATGCCTACGGGCATAGCGGCGGTGATGAGGCTATCCGCCATATCTCGGACTTGCTACAAAAGACACTTCGTGAAACAGATGTTGCAGGCCGTTATGGTGGTGAGGAGTTTGCAGTAACCTTAGTTGATACCGACGCCGAAGGCGCCAAAGTATTTGCAGATAGGCTGCGTAGCTTAATCGAGAATTCAGTTATTTATTATGATAACAAAGAGATTAAATTAACGGTGAGCCTCGGCATTGCATGTTGTGATGACAATTTCGAAAAGTACGAGCAGTGGATAGAGGCTGCAGACACCGCTTTGTACCATTCAAAAGAAAATGGTCGTAATACGGTGACTGTGTACGACCCTTCGATGGCCCATTAATTAAGTCTGATATTTGTGGTGACAAAGAAAAAAGCCCTTATCACAAGGGCTTTTTGCTATAAAGCGTCTTCTTTACTTTCCTGGGGACACTGGCCCAGTGTGTTCACTGACCCATCATCCTGAAGCTCTTCAAGTTTAACGGGGAAGCCCCATAATCGATAGAGGTGCTTTATTACTTCTTTCTTCGAATCTGCAAGAGGTACTTTGTTATGCGGCACGTACCTCAAAGTTAGTGAGCGGTCACCCCGTATATCAACATTGTAAACTTGAATATTCGGTTCATGATTACTCAAGTTGTAATGAGCAGACAGACTATTTCTGACTTTCTGATAGCCTGATTCATCATGAATAGCGCCGACCTCCAGGTGAGGGGACTTTTCCTGATCTATAATGGTGAACAGCTTAAAATCGCGCATTATTTTTGGCGACAAAAACTGGCTCACAAAACTCTCGTCTTTAAAATTCTCCATAGCAAAGTGCAGCGTATCCAGCCAATCTTTACCGGCAAACTCCGGAAACCAATACTTGTCTTCATCCGTTGGGTTTTCACAAATACGACGTATATCGACCATCATATTAAAGCCCAGCGCATAGGGGTTAATGCCCGAGTAAAATTTGCTGTTGTAGGGAGGCTGATAAACCACATTGGTATGGCTTTGCAAAAACTCCAGCATGAATGCATCACTTAACTTCCCCTCGTCATACAGGTGGTTAAGGATCGTGTAATGCCAAAATGTTGCCCACCCCTCGTTCATGACCTGAGTTTGTCGTTGTGGATAAAAGTACTGAGAGACTTTGCGCACAATCCGAATTATCTCACGTTGCCAGGACTCCAGCAGCGGTGCGTTTTTCTCGATGAAGTACAGAATGTTTTCTTGTGGCTCAGATGGGAACTTTACGTCTTCTCGTTCGTCCTGTTGCTTGCCTTGAGGAATGGTCCGCCAGAGTTCATTGACCTGTGACTGCAGATAGTCTTCACGTTCTTTTTGACGCTTCTGTTCCTCGTACATTGATATCTGCTGAGGGCGTTTATAGCGGTCCACGCCATAATTCATCAGAGCATGACAAGAATCCAGTAAGTTTTCTACCTCATCTATTCCGTATTTTTGCTCGCACTTGGCAACATAGTTTTTTGCGAAAACCAGATAATCAATAATTGAAGAAGCGTCTGTCCAGGTTTTGAACAGGTAATTGCCTTTAAAAAAGGAATTATGTCCGTAGCAGGCATGTGCCATTACCAGCGCCTGCATTGGCATGGTATTTTCTTCCATTAAATAGGCAATGCAGGGGTCTGAATTAATCACAATTTCATAAGCCAGGCCCATTTGTCCTCGTTTATAAGTCTGCTCAGTCTGGATAAACTTCTTACCGTAAGACCAGTGTGCATAGCCAATGGGCATGCCAACGCTGGAGTAGGCGTCCATCATTTGCTCTGCGGTGATCACTTCAATCTGGTTCGGATAGGTATCCAGTCTATAATGGGCCGCTACACGGGCAATTTCAGCCTGATACTCCTCAAGCAGGTCGAACGTCCAATCCGGGCCATCATTTAGCGGGTTATACGTCATAGGCACTTCCCCTGTTAGGCTGCATTCTGTTGTCGGTTTTTCTTGAACAGCTCTCTGAATATCGGATAGATATCTTCCACCGACCGAATATGCTGCATGGCAAAGTTGTCAAATGTGTCCGCAATACCTTGGTATTCGCGCCACAGACTCTGGTGAGCACGTGTGGTGATTTCGATATAGGCGTAGTAACGCACCGTGTTTAGCAGTTTGTTCGTCAATATATCAGTACAATGTGGAGAGTCATCCGCCCAATTATCACCATCAGATGCTTGCGCGGCATAGATATTCCAATCGCCCTGCGCATAACGATCAGCGATAATTTCATCCATTAATTTCAACGCACTCGACACAATGGTACCGCCCGTTTCCTGCGAGTAGAAAAACTCCTGCTCGTCGACCTCTTTGGCTTGTGTATGGTGACGAATATAAACGACTTCAATGTCTTTGTAGGTGCGTGTTAAAAACTGATAGAGCAAAATATAAAAGCGCTTTGCCATATCTTTAGTTGCCTGATCCATTGAGCCTGACACATCCATCAAACAAAACATGACTGCTTTGCTCGTAGGGTGCGGTCGCTTTTCGTAGTTCCTGAACCGCAAATCGTAATTATCAATGAATGGCACTGCTTCAATTTTACGTTTCAGTTCTGCAATTTCCTGCTCTAGCTGTTGGATTTCGGTTTGTTTAGGAACGGGTTCTTGCAACAATAGTTCAAGCTTATCTTCCAACTCTTTAAGTTGTTTTCTTTTACTGGCTGTCATAGCAATTCGGCGTGCAACAGATCCTTTTAAAGATCGCACAATGTCGAGATTACTGGGCATACCGTCATTACAAAAGCCCGCTCTGTGTGTTTTCATTTGTACCAACTTGTCGAGTTGGCTTTTTTGTAAGTTTGGTAACTCAAGGTCTTCAAACAACAGGTCAAGATATTCGTCTTTCGATATGGAAAAAACGAAATCATCCTGGCCTTCACCTTGATCACTCGCATTGCCCTCACCAGCACCTCCGCCCTGGCCTGAGGGCGGACGCTGAATTTTGTCACCGGTTGTGAACTGATCGTTGCCCGGGTGAATGTGCTCGCGATTACCGCCTTTGCCTTGATGGAAAATCGGTTCACTGATATCTCGCTGCGGTATAGAGATGCTCTCACCGCTTGAAATATCAGTGACACTCCTTTTATTGATGGCGTCAGAAACAGCTTCTTTTATCTGTTTCTTGTAACGTCTAATAAAGCGCTGACGATTCAGCGTGCTTTTATTCTTGCCATTCAGTCGACGATCGATGAAATGTGCCATAGAACACCCTCCAACCGCTAATGTTATTGAGATTTTCTAACCCGTAAATACCACTCGGAAAGTAAGCGGACTTGCTTTTGGGTATAGCCTTTTTCCATCATACGATTGACAAAGTCTTCGTGTTTTTTCTGATCTTCAGCTGAGGTTTTCGCATTGAATGAGATAACGGGTAACAACTCTTCTGTGTTCGAGAACATTTTTTTCTCGATCACCGTTCTGAGTTTTTCGTAACTTGTCCAGACAGGGTTTGCACCATTATGGTGAGCACGAGCTCTCAAAACAAAGTTGACGATCTCATTACGAAAATCTTTAGGGTTCGAAATGCCTGCTGGCTTTTCAATTTTTTCAAGCTCAGCATTGAGTGCTGCTCTGTCGAATAGCTGGCCAGTATCCGGGTCGCGGTATTCTTGATCTTGTATCCAAAAATCGGCGTACGTGACATAACGGTCGAAAATATTTTGTCCATACTCTGAGTACGATTCAAGGTACGCCGTTTGTAGCTCTTTGCCAATAAACTCGACATATTGTGGGATCAAGTAGCCTTTCAGGTGACTGAGGTAACGCTCCTGGACTTCTGCACTGAATTGCTCACGTTCAATCTGTTGCTCCAGTACATAAAACAAGTGTACAGGGTTGGCAGCAACCTCTGCATGATCAAAGTTAAACACACGTGACAATATTTTGAATGCAAAGCGAGTTGACAAGCCTGTCATGCCCTCATCGACCCCAGCGTAGTCTCGATACTCCTGATAAGACTTCGCTTTTGGATCTGTGTCTTTGAGGCTCTCACCATCATAAACACGCATCTTAGAATAGATACTGGAATTTTCAGGCTCATTGATACGAGACAGAGTTGAAAATTTAGCTAAGGTTTCTAGCGTACCAGGAGCACAAGGTGCAGTTTTGAGTTCACTATTTTCAATGAGTTTTTTGTATATCTTAACTTCTTCCGAAACACGTAAGCAGTAGGGCACTTTAACGATAAAGACCCGATCCAGAAACGCTTCATTGTTTTTATTATTTTTAAATGATTGCCATTCCGACTCGTTGGAGTGCGCTAAAATTATGCCGTTAAAGGGCAGAGCCGAGATACCCTCTGTGCCGTTATAGTTGCCTTCCTGCGTTGCGGTGAGTAATGGGTGCAGCACTTTAATGGGGGCTTTAAACATCTCTACAAATTCCATTAAGCCCTGATTCGCTAAACACAGTGCGCCTGAATATGAGTAGGCATCTGGATCATTTTGAGCGTAATGCTCCAGTTTACGAATATCGACTTTACCAACCAATGCGGAAATGTCCTGGTTGTTTTCGTCGCCTGGTTCAGTTTTGGCGATGGCCGTTTGGTCTAAAATTGAAGGATAGCGTTTTACTACTCTAAACTTGGATATGTCACCGTTAAATTCATGCAATCGCTTAGTTGCCCAAGGTGACATCACTGTGCGCAAATAACGGCTGTTAATGCCATACTCTTTATCAAGTAGTTCACCATCTTCGAGCGGATTAAACAGGCTCAATGGGTGGTCGTTGACCGGGGAGCCTTTAATTGCATAAATGGGTACCTGCTGCATTAGGTACTTGAGTTTTTCAGCAATTGAGGACTTACCGCCACCGACTGGGCCAAGCAAGTAAAGTACTTGCTTGTACTCTTCCAGGCCTTGTGCGGCGTGTTTTAGGTAAGAAACGATCTGTTCAATGGCGTCTTCCATGCCATAAAACTCATGGAAAGCGGGGTAGCGTGCGATGACGCGATTTGAGAACAGACGGCTGAGCCGCGCATCTGTCGAAGTATCAACCATTTCAGGTTCACCAATTGCCATTAGCAGGCGCTCAGGGGCGCTCGCATATGCAGCTTTATCTTCTTTACATATTTCCAAATATTCCGCAATCGTGAACTCTTCTTCTTGGGACGCTTCGTATCTGGACTGGTAATGCTCAAATATACTCATAATGAACTCCAATAACCTGTTGATGATGCGGTCTCTTAATGCAAGGCTACTTAAAGCTTAGTCGGGTTATTTAAAAATTGCCTAAAAATTCCAGTAATTTAATGTCTATTCAGCTCAATGCATTAGTGTGGAATATGGGCGTCAATTGACCTTAAGGAGCTTTTACTTACAGATTTCATACAAATGGTCAAATTAGGATAGTAAGGCAGGTATCTAAATGCCAATTAGCCCGTCTGAATATGTAATTCAGTTCCTGTATTGGTGTCAGCAATGCATAACTAAAATGAGCTATGTGTAGTACATCTCAGGTGTTGGAATTGAAGTGTTTAATATTAGGAATAACGGACGGTGAAAAGGGTAACAAAAAAGGCGCTAAAAAGCGCCTTTTACACTATCTCAGAATTAAGCAAGGTTCGCGTTTGCGAAATCCCAGTTAACCAGTGCCCAGAAACCTTTCAGGTAGTCTGGACGAACATTACGGTAGTCAATGTAGTAAGCGTGTTCCCACAGGTCTACGGTGATGATTGGCGTTACGCCTGCTTCCGTTAACGGAGTTGCCGCGTTAGAAGTATTAACGATATCCAAAGAACCGTCAGCAAGTTGTACCAACCAAGTCCAGCTAGAACCGAAGTTGTTAACAGCTTTGTCATTGAATGCTTCCTGGAATGCTGCGAAAGAGCCCCATTTTGCATTGATCAGCTCAGCGACCTTACCAGTAGGCTCGCCACCTGCATTTGGTGCAAGGCTGTGCCAGTAGAAAGTGTGGTTCCAGATCTGTGCTGCGTTGTTGAATACGCCGCCTTCTGAATTACATACGATTTCTTCTAAAGATTTGTTCTCAAGGTCTGTGCCTTGAATAAGGCCGTTTAGTTTTACAACGTACGTGTTGTGGTGTTTACCGTGGTGGAACTCAAGCGTTTCCTGAGAAATATGCGGCTCAAGCGCGTTGATAGCATACGGAAGTGACGGTAGTTCAAAAGCCATGTTAATCTCCATTTCGTTGTTAAATTGTCAAAGCAAATAAAAGCAATGTCTTTCTTAGCTTACATTTCTATACGATTTGACGGCATATAGTGATATTATAATTCCTGAGTATTTTACTCAAGTTTTGGCAAACAGCAATGGCAATAGCCAAGACTTGTAAAATGAATGGCTCAGATTGCATTTATTTTGTACGGGCAGAGTAACGGCTGACAGGCGGTGTCTGGCAAAGCGGATGCGATTATGGGTTATGCTATCGTCATTTTGAGGTAAATAATGGAAACCATTGAAAAGATTAAACAGCAAATCGCAGAGAATCCGATCATTCTATATATGAAAGGGTCACCTAAGCTACCTAACTGCGGTTTTTCCTCGCAGGCATCTCAGGCGCTGATGGCGTGTGGTGAACAGTTTGCTTACGTCGATATTTTGCTTAACCCGGACATTCGTGCTGAGCTGCCTCATTATGCCAACTGGCCAACTTTTCCACAGCTATGGGTTGAGGGAGAGCTGATCGGTGGGTGTGACATCATTATCGAGATGTTCCAAAAAGGCGAATTGCAGCCATTGATTGCTGAAACAGCCGCTAAGTATAAAGAAGACGACGCTGAAAAAGCCGAGTAAGTCTGATTTAACTCATAGTGGGGCATGTGACTGTTGGTTGCATGCCCTTTTTTGTTCCTTTTTCCTCCTTTCTGTTCTTGTACCGCACCAGCTTATTTGTGCATTTATCATTGATATTTTTTCTCTTGTTTCACGGTGTATTTTAAGTTTTGCAACACTCGGTTTACGCATGCGTCAAGCTCGCGTCCTGCACAAATCAAGGGGTTGCCAAATTCACAAGGTGAATAGTGAATATTTATTCATTTCAATAGTGGGGTTACGTTAACGTAAACTTCCCTTGTTTTGTGCGGTTTGTCCTATTTTTTTGATTTGATACCGGTGTCATTTTGTGGTTCTCTACCTTTATTCAATATTCTTTTATATGAGAAGAAGTAATTTGAGTACCTTTTAATGAAAAATATTCATGTAAATGAATAACTATTCTTTATTGTATTGACTCGAATACTAATCAAGGCTAGCTTTGATTATCTGCCAGTAGTTCGTCTGAAATTACCGGCTGGCAGTTGTAGCAAGGGGAGGAGTCCATGTTATATGACTCGGCATTAGAAAAAGAAAACTGTGGTTTTGGCTTGATTGCGCACACGCAAGGTCAGGCGAGCCATAAGCTGATCCGTACGGCAATTACTGGCCTGGATAGAATGCAGCATCGTGGGGGCATAGCTGCGGATGGAAAAACAGGGGATGGGTGTGGCCTGCTGCTACAAAAACCCGATAGTTTTTTCAGAGCAATTGCAGCTGAGAATGATTGGCATCTTGGGAAAAACTATGCAGTAGGCATGGTGTTTCTTAACCAGGATCCGTCATTTGCCAAGCAAGCACGTGACATCATCAACGAAGAATTAGAAAAAGAAACTTTAACGCTCGTCGGTTGGCGGACAGTGCCGACAGACCCGGGTATGCTTGGCCCAATCGCTACCGAGCAGCTGCCTCAGTTTGAGCAGGTGTTTGTGTCTGCCCCGGAAGGGTGGCGACCAAAAGACCTGGAGCGCCGACTGTACATTGCACGTCGGCGTATTGAAAAGCGTCTGGAAGCAGATCCGGACTTTTACATTGCGAGCCTGTCGGGCCTGGTGACTATATACAAAGGCCTGATGATGCCGGCCGATCTGCCAAACTTTTATCTGGACTTGGCAGACATCCGAATGACAAGCGCCATCTGTGTATTCCACCAGCGCTTTTCAACAAACACACAACCGCGTTGGCCGTTGGCGCAGCCATTTCGGTATTTGGCGCATAATGGTGAGATAAATACCATCACCGGCAATCGTCAGTGGGCGAAAGCGCGGGCCTATAAGTTTGCTTCGCCATTGTTACCAGACTTGCAAAATGCCGCGCCATTTGTCAATGAAAGCGGTTCAGACTCTTCCAGCCTGGACAATATGCTTGAATTATTTCTGGCCGGGGGCATGGATATCTTTCGCGCGATGCGTATGTTGGTGCCGCCTGCCTGGCAAAAAAATCGTGCCATGGATGAAGAGCTCAGGGCATTTTACGACTTTAACTCAATGCATATGGAACCCTGGGATGGTCCAGCAGGAATTGTGATGTCTGATGGTCGTTTTGCCGCGTGCAACCTGGACAGAAATGGCCTGCGACCTGCGCGGTATGTGATTACGCAAGATGGCTTTATCACCCTGGCCTCTGAAGTCGGAATCTGGGATTACGAGCCCGATGAAGTTATTGAGAAAGGCCGTGTTGGACCTGGTGAACTGTTAGTGGTAGACACACTACATGGCAAAATCTGGCAATCCGACGAAATCGACGAAGACCTTAAGGCCAGACACCCTTATAAAACCTGGCTAGAGCAAAACGTTAAGCGGCTAACACCATTTGAAGCCCTAGCTGAAGCGGATGCGGGTCAACGGGATTTTGATGACGATACCTTGCTGACTTATCAAAAGCTGTTTGCTTACAGCAATGAAGAAATTGAGCAAGTGATCCGGGTGATGGGCCAAAATGGTCAGGAAGCCACAGGATCTATGGGAGATGACACACCGTTTGCTGTGCTGTCGGAAGGGATCCGTTCGCTCTACGACTATTTCAGACAAAAGTTCGCACAGGTCACCAATCCACCAATTGATCCGTTACGAGAAAACCACGTGATGTCATTGGCGACCTGCATTGGTCGTGAACAGAATGTGTTTAACGAAACCACCGGGCATGCTAAACGACTACAATTTGATTCACCGGTTTTGACCTATTCAGATATCCAGCAATTGCTGGCTGCAGATGACGATCATTACAGTGCTTGTCGTATTTCACTGAATTACGATCCTCAAGCCGAAAGTCTGCAAGGCGCAATCGCTCGGATCTGTGATGAAGCACAGGAAAAAGCGGCACACGGCTGTGTGATGTTGTTATTAAGCGACCGAGCTATCAGTAAAGATACTATGCCGGTACCCGCAGCGATGGCAGTCGGAGCGGTGCAGCAACGGTTAGTAAATACCAATCTGCGTTGTGACTCTAACATTATCGTGGAGACGGGCAGCGCGCGCGATCCACATCAGTTTGCAGTGCTGCTCGGGTTTGGTGCAACCGCAGTTTACCCTTACCTGGCTTACGAGACATTGGTTGCTTTGTGCGACAGCAAAGTCATTGATAAAACCTACCGCGATGTCACCTTAGCTTATCGTAATGCGATTAATAAGGGTCTGTACAAGATCATGTCCAAAATGGGGATCAGTACAATTGCGTCTTATCGGTGTTCTATGCTGTTTGAGGCGGTGGGTCTGTCAGACGAAGTCGTTGATATCTGTTTTAAAGGCGTAAGCAGTCGGATACAAGGTGCAGGCTTTGCGGAGTTTGAGGCTGACGGCGTGCAGTTACACAAACTGGCGTATAGCAAGCGCAAGTTATTGTCACATGGCGGTTTATTAAAATTCGTCCATGGTGGCGAGTATCATGCCTATAACCCGGATGTTGTTCAGTCACTCCAGGTTGCAGTGCGCTCCGGTAACTACACGGATTATCAAAAATATGCCGATCTGGTAAACAACCGACCGGTAACCAATTTACGGGATCTACTCAAGCTCAATACCAGCGGTCCCGCAATAGATGTTGACCAGGTCGAGCCAGCGACTGAGTTATATAAACGCTTTGATTCAGCGGCAATGAGTATCGGCGCGCTTTCGCCAGAAGCTCATGAGGCCCTGGCGATTGCTATGAACCGGCTTGGTGGCTGCTCTAACTCCGGTGAAGGTGGTGAGGATAAACTACGTTTTGGTACGGAGAAAAACTCGCGTATCAAGCAAGTGGCATCAGGCCGTTTTGGGGTGACGCCGCATTATCTGCAAAGTGCCGACGTGATCCAGATAAAGGTCGCACAGGGCGCGAAGCCTGGAGAAGGCGGCCAGTTACCGGGTGAAAAGGTGACGCCATATATCGCTAAATTAAGATATTCAGTGCCAGGGGTCACCTTGATCTCTCCGCCGCCACACCATGATATTTACTCTATTGAGGACTTAGCGCAGCTGATCTTTGACCTCAAGCAAGTCAATCCCAAGGCTATGATCTCTGTCAAACTGGTGTCTGAGCCCGGAGTGGGCACGATAGCGACCGGTGTGGCGAAGGCCTACGCAGACTTAATTACCATAGCGGGATATGACGGTGGTACAGGCGCCAGCCCGCTTACCTCAGTTAAGTATGCCGGCAGTCCCTGGGAGCTAGGCCTCGCTGAGACTCAGCAAGCTCTGGTTGAGAATGGCTTGCGTCATCGTATCCGTTTGCAAACGGATGGTGGCTTGAAAACGGGCCTGGACATCATCAAAGCAGCCATTCTCGGCGCTGAAAGCTTTGGCTTCGGCACCGGACCTATGGTTGCGCTGGGTTGCAAATATCTGCGTATTTGTCACCTCAATAACTGTGCAACAGGTGTAGCAACACAGGACGAAACACTGCGACAAAAGCACTATCATGGCCTGCCAGAAATGGCGATGAATTACTTCCGCTTCATCGCTCAGGAAGCGAGAGAGCTTATGGCATCGATGGGGGTAAGCAAGCTGACCGACCTGATTGGTCGAACGGACCTGCTTGAGGTGCTGGAAGGCACGACAGCAAGACAGCAAAAGCTTGATCTGCAACCCTTACTGGCAAAACCGGCGAATCCTTCGGGCGAAACGCTCTTTTGCAGTGCGCCAAATACATCGCACTATCAAGGTCAACTGAATGAGAGCTTACTGGATAAGGCAAAACAGGCGATTGACGATAAGACCGGCACGTCTTTGGTGAATCGGATCAAAAATACGGATCGCTCTGTGGGCGCCATGTTGTCTGGCTATATTGCGTCTCGTCACGGCAATCAGGGGATGGCCGCAGATCCTGTCGTGATTGAGCTACATGGCACTGCCGGACAAGCATTCGGTGTGTGGAATGCCGGAGGTCTAGAAATGACCCTGGTTGGCGATGCGAACGACTACGTTGGCAAAGGCATGGCGGGTGGTAAGTTGGTACTGCGCCCACCGGTCGGTTCGAGCTTCCAAACGCACCTTGCCACGATCGCTGGTAATACCTGCTTGTATGGGGCCACCGGCGGTAAGTTATTTGCAGCTGGTCGTGCCGGAGAGCGCTTTGCAGTGCGTAATTCAGGTGTTCAGGCCATAGTGGAAGGGCTGGGTGATAATGGTTGTGAATACATGACTGGGGGCGTGGTATGTGTGCTTGGTCAGGTGGGAGTTAACTTTGGTGCTGGTATGACTGGTGGTTTTGCCTATGTGCTGGACGAAGCAGGGGATTTTGATAAACGTTATAACCCTGAGCTAGTCGAAGTGTTGTCGCTGGAAGGGCTGGCAACCATGCAGGAGCACTTGCGGGGTTTGATCGCAGAACATCTTGAGCACACGGCATCATGCCGGGCAGAGCAGATCCTGGCTAACTTTGAGTTGTATGTACCTATGTTTAGGCTTATCAAACCAAAATCTAGCGACGTGAAGAGCTTGTTGGGGCACCGTGCACGCAGCAGTGCTGAATTACGTGTACAGGCACAGTAGGGGGAAGTATGAGCGAAAATGTCTATCAATTTATCGATGTTCAGCGCATCGACCCGAGAAAGAAGCCAATCACGACGCGTAAGAGCTCTTTCGTTGAAATTTACGAACCATTTTCTAAGCAGCAGGTTAGCTCGCAAGCCGATCGTTGCCTGGATTGTGGTAATCCCTATTGCGAGTGGAAGTGTCCGGTGCACAACTATATTCCGCAGTGGCTTAAATTGATCCGTACGGGCAGGATCCAGGAAGCTGCGGAGTTGTCGCACCGGACCAATAGCTTGCCGGAAGTGTGCGGTCGGGTTTGCCCACAAGACAGGCTTTGCGAAGGCTCATGCACATTGAACGATGAGTTCGGTGCCGTGACCATAGGTAATATTGAGAAATACATCACTGACACTGCATTTGCACAGGGCTGGAAGCCCGATATGTCTTATGTGACCTGGACCGATAAAAAAGTGGCCATCATTGGCGCGGGCCCTGCAGGGCTCGGTTGTGCCGATATTCTGGTACGTAATGGGGTGAAACCTGTGGTATTTGATCGCAACCCAGAGATCGGCGGTTTGCTGACGTTTGGCATACCATCATTCAAGCTGGAAAAATCGGTGATGGAGAAACGTCGAGAGATATTTACGGAAATGGGTGTGGAGTTTTGTCTGAATACTGAAATTGGCACAGACATTAGCATGGATGAACTGCTATCTCAGTATGATGCGGTGTTTATCGGCGTGGGTACCTATCAGTACATGCGTGCCGGGCTGGACAATGAAGATGCAGATCAGGTGTATGATGCACTGCCGTTTCTGATTGGTAATACCAACCGGGTGATGGGATACGACGAGCATAAGCAGGCGTATATCGACATGGCCGGTAAACGTGTGGTGGTGTTAGGTGGCGGTGATACCGCGATGGACTGTGTGCGCACTTCTGTGCGTCAGGGCGCAAAGTCGGTAACCTGTGCATATCGCCGTGACGAAGCCAATATGCCGGGATCACGCCGTGAGGTAAAAAACGCCAAAGAGGAGGGGGTTAAGTTTAGCTTTAACGTTCAGCCCAAAGGCATCGAATTAGACCAAAACGGTAAGGTAACAGGTGTACGCATGGTCCGAACTGAACTGGGTGAGCCAGACGAGAACGGACGCAGACGGGCACAGGAAGTCTCTGGTTCAGAGCACCTGATTGAAGCTGATGCGGTGATCATGGCGTTTGGCTTTAAACCTCATAACCTTGACTGGCTTGCAGCGTATGACGTTGCCATCAATGAGTGGGGCGGTATCGTTGCCCCTGAAAAAGGCGCGTTCACACATCAAACTAGCAATGAAAAAATCTTCGCAGGTGGCGATGCGGTACGTGGTTCTGACTTGGTGGTCACAGCTATCTTCGAAGGCCGTAATGCTGCAGAGGGGATCATGGACTATCTTGGGGTATAAAGTTGTGAAACTGCACTGAGTGTGGTTCTGCCTTAAAATAAGCCTACCGTAAATCAGTTGTCCTGTACGGTAGGCTTTTTGATTTTACATCAAACTGCTCTAAGTTACCGCGTTATGCCCCCTGCACCTCAAGCAGCTCTTTAGCACTGGCAAGTGTGGTGCTGCTGATTTTGTCACCACCAAGCAAGCGGGCTATTTCATCAATGCGTTGCTCCTGCACCAGTGGGAGCATAGACGTAAAGGTTTCCCCGCCCTCAACACGCTTGGATACAAAGAACTGATGATGGCCGCTACAGGCAACCTGAGGCAGGTGTGTCACACAGATAACCTGAGTTGACTTACCAAGTAAGCGTAGTTGTTTACCGACCTGAGAAGCGGTTGGGCCTGAGATTCCCACATCGACTTCATCGAAAATCAGGGTGGGGGTGGTCACGCGATTTGCGATAATCACCTGAATGGCCAGGCTGATCCGCGATAGTTCACCCCCGGAGGCCACTTTGGCCAGTGCTTGCAGAGGTTGGCCTGGGTTGGTCGAAACCAGAAACTCAATTTGATCCATGCCCAGCTCATTGGGGCGTCGATCTTCATGTTGACTGAGTTGAATCGCAAACTGGCCGTTTTCCATTGACAGTTCATGCATGCTTTCACTGATCAGATCGTTTAACGTCAGTGCCGCCTGTGCTCGGCTTTCGCTAAGCTGTGCTGCTGAGATCTGATAGGCGTGCAGTGCCTCCGCTATTTCGTGTTGCAGATCTTCAATGCGTTCGTTGTTAGAGCAAATGGAAGCCAGCTCTTCATGTAACTGCTGATGATGCTGGTGCAGTAGCTCTGGGTTGATTTGATGTTTACGTGACAAGGCCATGGCCTGTGCCAGCCTGTCTTCGACGCTCTGTAGGCGCTCCGGGTCTTGCTCTATGTTTTCACCATAAGCGCGTAGCTCCCGACAGCCTTCTTCGAGTTGCACCGCGGCTTCTCCCAATAGCTGACTGATCTCTTGCAATTTGGGGTCATAATTACTCAGTTCAATAAAAGTCTGTACGCTATGTTGCAGCTGGCCTAATACTGTCTGGTCGTCCTGTTCTGACAGGCACATTAATTCGCGTTGGCAGCTTTCAGCCAGCGTTTGGCTATGGCTTAGCCGTGTATGCTCAGTTTCAATCTGCTCATACTCACCCTCTTCCAAAGCGAATTCATCCAGCTCCTGAACCTGGTATTCAAGCAGCTGCTTTTTGGCAGCCTGTGCTTGTTGCTGTTTAATAAGCTCGGCATGTTCTTTTTGCAGCGTGTGATAGTGCTGGTACTGAGCGCGTACAGCATGTAGTAAAGTGTCGTGCCCGGCGTAGGCATCCAGTAACCCGAGTTGGTGATCAGGCTTGAGCAATAGCTGGTGAGCGTGCTGACCGTGGATGGCGATGAGGCGTTGGCCTAGCTCTTTTAACTGGGCCGCGGTCACTGAATTGCCATTTATAAAGCTCTTACTACGGCCATTTTGCATGACGACTCGACGCAATATGCAGTTTTGCTCTTCATCATCCAACATGAGATCACTCAGAAATTGCTGTGCGTAGGGGAGCTGCTTGATATCAAATTGAGCGGAAATCTCTGCTTTGGCGGCACCCGGACGAATACTGGCAACATCCGCGCGTTCACCCAAACACAAAGATAATGCATCGATCGCAATGGATTTACCCGCTCCGGTTTCACCTGTGATAGCGGTCATACCTGAGCGCCAGTCGATGGTTAGTTCGTTAACAATGGCAAAGTTTTTAATTTGCAGACTGATAAGCATGCTGTATATCCAAACAGTATAATTACTGTTAATCTATACAGCATTCTTAGGAAATGCAACTTGAAATTGCACTTTGGTGTGTGAGTGCGTTACAGAGCCGCAGCTTTTTGCTGTTGTGTTGAAGAGTCGTTACTTTCGCTCTGTGTTACAGGTTCTTCCTCATTCTGTACCACTTCCTGGGCATCGGCTTGAGCCGGCATATCAGGGGTTTGGATCCGTGATATCAGTGCAGGCAATATTTCGCTGTAAAATGCTTTGTTGTAGGCAAGCCCGGCAGACGGCAATTCACTGACAAACATAAACAATTGGTCAGCTAGCAGCTCCATATTGCCATTTTCACGACATTTATTTAGTTCATTGCCTATGGTGCCAAGCAAGTGATCTGTGACCCGCTCAAGTGCTTCCAGATTGTCGTCATTGTGAGCCTGAACAACAAAAAAGTTGCCGACAATGGCGTTAAACTGAGGCGCATGTTTAGGGCGGATCAATTTATAACTCACAAACTCACTGATTTTACTTTTAAAGTGGCTGCTGATCTCTTTCAGGCGTTCATTGAACACGCGCTTTTCGGCTTCGCGTGCTTTTTTACGGTTATTCTCAATTACCACATAGACACCCAAAATGGTGATTAATAAGGTAATAGATACGAAAACAACGTAGCTCATGTTGGTTTACTTTTCCCTAAAATAGAAAACAAATTTTACTTATTCTGCTGAACTTCCAGCGCTTAGTAAAGCCTGCTGCCCCAATTTAATTTCTGTCTCAGAACATTGTAGTAGGAATAACTGTCAGGATGGATTAAGCGCAGCTTTTTCTCTGCTTTTTTTACGACTACTTCATCTCCGGGTAACAGTGCGAGTACTACATGACTGTCGCAACTGACCTGTAAGCTTGCGGTATTCTCCGGGCTGAGTTTGAGTTTGACCTGTTTACTGGCGTCGACCACTAATGGCCGGCTTGATAACGTATGTGGAAACATAGGCACGAGTGCCATGGCATTGAGTTCCGGGGTCAAAATGGGACCTCCGCCCGATAACGAATAGGCAGTGGAGCCTGTTGGTGTGGTGACGATCAGGCCATCGGATCGCTGAGAAAACACAAACTGCTCGTCAATAAAGGCTTCGAATTCGATCATGTGAGCCACTTTATCGGCGTGCAACACTGCTTCATTAACCGCCAAGTTGGCGCTCTTTAGTTCGGCATGGCGAAATACTTCAACCTCCAGTAAAAAACGCTGTTCTTCAACAAATTTGCCACTCAACACCTGTTCTAACTCTGCTTCAAAATCGTCCGGATCAAGGTCTGTTAAAAATCCTAAGTTGCCTCGGTTCACTCCTATCACAGCCACATCAAATCTGGCCAGCACCCGGGCAGCCCCAAGCATATTGCCGTCTCCACCCACTACCACAGCCAGGTCGCAGCGTTCGCCCAGCGCAACCACATCGAGTATGTGTGAGTCGGGTAGATCTGCTATCTGCTTGCCAACGCGTTGCTCAACAAAAACTTCATAGCCAAGTGCTTGCAAAAAAGTGTACAGGCGTTGTAATGTCAGGGCAGCGCCATCATGGTTGGGTTTTCCAATCAGGCCGATGGTATTAAATGGTGTGCTCATTCAGTGAGTTTCCTTGGCAAAATATCTATTGCCAAGATTATCTTAAAATGAATTCGCTTGAAACTCGCAAATTTAGCCTTATTTATAATGTTATGAAACTTAGTGCACGTGATAAACAAGTCTTCTCTGCCGTAATGAGCCTTTATTGTAATGGTGAAGGCCACCCTGTGGCATCGAGTAAGATAGCAAAACTAAAGGGTATGGCGGTGTGCTCTGCGACAGTGCGCAATGCCATGGCACGCCTCGAAAACCAGGGGTTGCTTTTTTCTCCTCATACATCGGCAGGGCGGGTTCCTTCCGATCTGGGGATCAAATACTGGCTACAGGAGTATTTCGGGCTTGATGAGATTGCGCCTTATTGGGAGCCTGAGCGTGAGCAACTCACAGGCTTTGCCCATACGTTAAGCCAAAAATACCAGGTGTGTTGTATTGTTGGTTTACCACAGGTGAGTGAGCAGACCATTTTCCGGGTCGAGGTATTAGATTTTGACCGTAAGCACTGGCTGGTATTACTGATTGACCGCACAGGCCAGTCCAATAATATTCTGATCAATAAACCGGAGTCGAATTCAGACCAGGTGCGCTATCAGTTTGCGGCCTGGATGAATACGGTATTTAGTCAGCAAACGCTTAAAGAAGGGTTACACAGAATGCGGGCGATGGCTAAAAGTGCGATGGCCGACTGCCGGGGCTCTTTGATGCAATGGAGCCGTGAGTTAAGTTTGCAGCTGGGCACAGATAACAGCATTGTGGTTGGAGAACGCTATCTGTATAACCGCCTGGAAGGGAACAACGAACTGAATCTGGGTGTGAGTTTTTTGCATCAGGTAGAGGATCATCTGGCATTTAAAAATGGCCTGTCCGTGTTACTTGGTAGTGAACTTAGCTATTTGAATTTAGAGCGATTTTTTGTTCTGAGTGTGCCTTATTTTACGGCCAGCGAATACCAGAGTCGTTTTTGTTTGATTTGTCCGGCCGATGCGCCAATTGAAGCAATTATCGGTGAATTTACGCAAATCCCCAAAAAAGAAGCTTGAATAACGAATTTGAATCCCCATAATTACGGCAGTTGTAAAGAATCGGAGAGAGTTTTTCATGTCTGAGCAGACAAAAGCCCAAGAGCAGGAACAAGAGTTAGTGCAAGAAGACGTACAGGAAAATACGGCTGAGCAAGCAGAACCAGCGCAAGAGAGTGCACAAACTGAGCAAGCTGAGTTGAGCCCAGAAGAAGAGATTGCAGGTTTGTATGCAGAGCTGGAAGCGGCGAAACAAACTATTGAAGGTCAGAAAGACAGTGTGGTACGTGCCGCTGCTGATTCTGAAAATGTCCGTCGCCGTGCCGCTCAGGATGTAGAAAAAGCACAGAAATTTGCATTGGAAAAGTTTTCAAATGAGTTGCTACCTGTGGTTGACAACTTAGAGCGCGCCATTGAGTTTGCTGATAAAGAAAACGAAGCGACTAAGTCAATTTTAGAAGGCATCGAAATGACATTAAAATCGTTCAATGATGCACTGGCTAAGTTTGGTGTTGAAGCCCTAAGCCCACAAGGGGAAGCATTTAACCCTGAACTGCATCAGGCAATGTCAATTCAGCCGAGCAATGATGTGTCGCCGAACACAGTATTAGCTGTGATGCAAAAAGGCTATACATTAAACGGCCGTTTGCTTCGCCCAGCTATGGTGATGGTGTCAAAAGCGGCTGACTAAGCGACCGAATGTAAAGTTTTTGAAGCCCGCATTTGTGCGGGCTTTTTTGATCTGATTTGCATAGGCCACAGGCTCCTTTTAAACTAATCAATAGTATGTTTTAGCAGGCATGACCCAATGAATAAAAAAATCATAGCCGCAACCGTTTTAGCCTTAGCGCTGGCAGGTTGCAAAACTTCCCCGACAGGGCGTACTCAGATAGCCCTGTATTCAGAGCAGCAGATGGATAAAATGGGTGTGGCGAGCTTTGAGCAAATGAAGCAGGAGCAGGCCATAGAACGTAATGCCGATACAAATCGTTATGTTAAGTGCATTGCAGATGCATTGATCGCGCAGTTACCTGCGCAGTATGCTCAGCAGCAATGGGAAGTGATTGTCTTTAAAGAGCCCAGTGCGAATGCATTTGCCCTGCCAGGCGGCAAGATTGGGGTCCATACCGGGCTGTTGGATGTGGCCAAAAATCAACATCAGCTCGCAGCTGTGATGGGCCACGAAGTCGGTCATGTGATTGCCGAACATGCCAACGAACGGGTATCTCAAAACAGCTTACTACAGCTTGGGTTGCAGGCTGGCAATGCGGCGCTCGAAATGGGCAATGTGCAGTATCGGAATGCCATCATGCAGGGCCTGGGGTTAGGCGCTCAATATGGAATAGCGCTACCATTTAGCCGCGCTCATGAAAGTGAAGCAGATGTCATTGGACTTGATCTGATGGCAAAAGCCGGGTTTAAGCCAGAGGGCGCTGTTGAATTGTGGCAAAATATGGAGAAGGCAGGGGGAGAGCGCCCGATGGAGTTTTTATCAACGCACCCATCGCCGCAAAACAGGATAGCTATGCTGCAAAGTAAGATGGCGCAGGCAAATACCCTGGCTGCGAATGCTAAGCGGCAGGGGCGTAATCCATCTTGCCAGTAAGCTAAAGGCGCTGGGCGGGGCTTTGATAAAAGTTACTGCCCAGTTTATCTAGTACAATAAACAGCCTGAGATCCAGCTCCAGTTGATGATAATCTGGCTCCATATGACAACAAAGCTGATAAAATGCTTTGTTATGATCCAACTCTTTAAAATGTGCAAGCTCGTGAACAACCAGTGCTCTTAATACCGCCTCCGGAGCATGTTTCACCAGCTGAGAAAGTACAATTTCATAGCGTATTTTGACTTTTCCGCCATGTTGCTTGCGCGTCTGGCTGTGATGTCCCAGAGTTCCCGTCATTAGATCCCGGCCTTTTGCATAGTTGACTCTATGTAGGCGGGGTACATTTTTCAGGTATTTGTTTTTGTAAACATGACAGTAATCGTAAAGTGCCTGTGTATGTTGCAGCTGATGGCCTTGTGGATATTTATGTCTAAAATAGTTAGTGAGTTTATTGGGCTCCAGCAAGGCCTTGATCTGTGCTTGCAAGCTGGGCGGATAGTGTTGAAAGTACTGCAAATAGTTCATGATGGCGGTAGTAATCCGGAAACAAACATTCTAAGCTAGTTGGCTCATGATCATAACAGGAATAATAATAAATGTATCAGGCCAGTTGTTTATGTGGTGCGGTTAAACTGGAGTTAAACGGATCCATCTCGAGCATCATTCATTGTCACTGTTCTTTGTGCCGTAAATCCTCGGGCACAGCTTATGCGACGAATGGATTTGTCGATCGTGATGCACTGCAGATCGTCTCCGGAGCGGAACATATTCGTCATTATGCTTTTAAACCCGGCAGACTACGGCATTTTTGTGGGGTTTGTGCATCGCCTTTATTCAGTTCCAATGAGGACAACCCTCACAAGCTCAGGCTGCGGCTCGGGCTTCTTGATTCTGATATTTCGGAACGACCTATGTCGCATAATTATGTGACGTCGAAAGCAAACTGGGAAGAGTTGGATGCCAGCTTACCTCGCTATGAGGCTAAAGAGCCGGGCAGAGAATGATAAGCAGGCCACGCAGCACAGCTATCGATGCGCGTACCTGCTTTTTGTAGTGCCGCTTTTGCTGGCAATACCGACTGCTCATCAGAGAGCTGTTTTACCGACTTTTTTGAATTTTAATTGCATAATATTGTTCTTATTGTTTTTTTACTCTCAAGTGGTCAAATTAAAGTATGTTGTTGGGGCTGACGTTCAGCAGGAAATGGGTCCAGCACTTGATGTGGTATCCCCAGATCTTGAATAAACTGTCTGGCTAGCAGCGGGGCATCGTGGTTGTCAGCAGTGTGAAAAAACACATAAGGTGTGCGGCCTTCATTCAACCAGACGCGAATTTTGTTAAGCCAGGGCGCATAAAATGCGCGATTAGCTGTTAAATCTGAGCAGCCAACAAAGCGCAGCATCGGTGCCTGAGAAGTGGCGATGACATTTACGGGTACCCGAGGTTTCTTTTGCTGAGCATCAATGATGGCGGGGGTTGCCGGAGGCTCACTAAATAACGGCCGGGTGTCCATGATAATACGATTGACACCTGCGTGCATTAAGAGCTGGTTAAAGCGTTTTTCCGCGTCTCCCTTGGCAAAGAAATCCCGGTGTCTGACTTCAATACCCAATGTTAGTTCTTTTGGCATTTGTGTTATGAAGTCTGCAATACGGGTGAGGTACTCGGGGCTGCAACTGGCCGGGAGTTGTAGCATAACCATGCCAAGGCGTGAAAAGAGTGGCTCGAATAAATTGAGCCACTGCTTGAGTTCTTGCTGGCATTGGCTTAAAGCCAGCTCGTGAGAAATGTGTTTCGGGATTTTAAAGGTAAAGCGAAAGGTGTCAGGTACGGCGTTTGACCAGGCTGTGATCGTTTCTGGCTTAGGGCTGGCATAAAAGCTGGTATTGCCCTCTACACTATTAAAGATCTGTGCATACTCGCGCAACATATCTGCGGTTTTACAGTCACTCGTAAAAAAACGGCCTTTCCAGTGTGCTGCGCTCCACTGAGGGCACCCCAAATACAGCATCTCATTCGCTCCCATATTGCTTTGCGTTGGAGTCTAACAAAGTCCGGATGGAGAAAAAATCGTAACAGCGAAAGAATCCGGCCTTTGTGGGATGACAAAGCGTGGCAATTTTATATAATTGGCGATTAAATTTATCATTCATTATGCCCTTTAGAGTAAGTAGGCAAATAGGATTATTATGCGCTCAATATACTGCGGAAAATTAAACAAGGACCATGTAGGTCAGGAAGTGGAGCTATGTGGCTGGATCAACAAACGTCGCGATCTGGGTGGCCTGATCTTCATTGATCTGCGAGATCGCGAAGGTTTGGTCCAGGTTGTGTTTGATCCAGAAGTAGATGGCCTGATGGATGTTGCTAACACATTGCGTCAAGAGTTCTGTGTTAAAGTGACAGGTACAGTTCGTGCGCGTCCTGAGAGCCAAATCAATCAGGATATGGCGACCGGTGAAGTAGAGATCCTCGGTACTGGTCTGACAATTATTAACCGCGCTGAGCCACTGCCACTGGACTTTAACCAGGAAAACTCAGAAGAGCGTCGCCTGACCTATCGCTATCTTGACCTGCGTCGTCTTGAAATGAGCGATCGCATTAAACTGCGTGCTAAAGCATCAAGCTTTGTGCGCCGCTTCCTGGATAGCAATGACTTCCTGGACATAGAAACGCCGGTACTGACTAAAGCAACCCCTGAAGGTGCGCGTGATTATCTGGTACCAAGCCGTGTACATAAAGGCAGTTTCTATGCATTGCCACAATCGCCTCAGCTGTTTAAACAGTTGTTGATGATGTCTGGCTTTGATCGTTACTATCAAATCGTGAAATGTTTCCGTGACGAAGATTTACGTGCGGATCGCCAGCCTGAATTCACACAAATCGATTTAGAGACGTCGTTCATGACATCTGATCAGGTGCGTGATATCACTGAGCGTTTGATCCGCGAAATGTGGCAGGAACTGCTTGAGGTAGATCTGGGTCAGTTCCCGGTAATGAGCTACGAAGAAGCAATGCGTCGATATGGTTCAGACAAGCCTGACTTGCGTAACCCGTTGGAGCTGATTGATGTTGCTGATCTGGTTAAGGACGTTGAGTTTAAAGTACTTGCCGGCCCTGCAAATGACGAGAAAGGCCGTGTGGCTGTGTTGACTGTACCGGGTGGTGCGTCATTGTCTCGTAAGCAAATTGATGAGTATACAAAGTTTGTGGGTATCTATGGGGCAAAAGGCCTGGCATGGATGAAGGTGAACGATCTGGACGCTGGCCTTGAAGGTATTCAGTCACCGATTGCCAAGTTCCTGAACGAAGAAGTGATCAAAGGGATCCTGGCGCGCACAAATGCGCAGACTGGCGACATCATCCTGTTTGGTGCAGATAAGCGTAATGTTGTTAACGAAGCTATGGGTGCACTGCGTCTGAAAGTGGGCCTGGACCTTGAGCTGACAAACCTGAAACAGTGGGCACCGCTGTGGGTTGTTGATTTCCCAATGTTTGAGGAAGACGACGAAGGTAACCTGCACGCAGTACACCATCCGTTCACGGCACCAAAAGATATTTCAGCGGCAGAGCTGGAAGCCAATCCGGCTGGTGCAATTTCAGATGCCTATGACATGGTATTGAATGGTTACGAAGTCGGTGGTGGCTCTGTGCGGATCCACAACAACGATATGCAGCAGGCGGCTTTCCGTATCCTGGGTATTGATGAACAAGAGCAGCAAGACAAGTTCGGCTTCCTGCTGGATGCACTGAAGTACGGTACGCCACCACATGCAGGTCTGGCATTTGGTCTGGATCGTCTGGTCATGTTGCTGTGTGGTACAGACAACATTCGTGATGTGATTGCGTTCCCGAAAACGACTCAGGCATCATGTCTGATGACCAATGCCCCTAGCGTCGCTAATCCGGATGCACTAAAAGAGCTCGCGGTGACAGTAACCGCGCAGCAAAAAGATGCTGAATAATTACAGCGAATAGCATGAAAGAGCGGCGACTAAGCCGCTTTTTTTTATTCTGCGAGTCGTACAGATAACTGGAAATTCATACAGTATTTTGGCATGATAGCGAAAAAACAACGAGAGTATGCGCCTTGGCAGTAATTTTAGGCATAGATCCAGGCTCCAGGCTGACCGGGTACGGCGTAGTTAAGCGTCAAGGCAGTCAGTTTCAGTATCTGGGCAGCGGTTGTATTCGGCTTGGTGATAAGCCATTTCCACAACGACTACAGATGATTTATCAGGGCGTAAGCCAGATCATCGAACAGTTTAACCCGCAGGGATTTGCGATTGAGCAAGTCTTTATGGCACATAACCCTGATTCAGCTTTAAAGCTTGGTCAGGCACGCGGTGCAGCCATTGTCGCAGCCACTATGAACGAGATTGAGGTCTTTGAATACTCAGCCCGGCAGGTCAAACAAGCCGTTGTTGGCACCGGCGGAGCGAATAAGTCTCAGGTTCAGGAAATGGTTAAGCGACTATTAAAACTCCCGGGCACTCCCCAGGCCGATGCTGCTGATGCGCTGGCCATTGCAATTTGTCATGCACATTCAGAGCAAAACCTGATCAAGCTGGCAGGTAACGCGAAAAAAACCGTACGAGGAAGATTGAGGTAATTATGATAGGCAGACTCAAAGGTATTCTGGTAGAAAAACAACCACCAGAGATCCTGTTAGACGTAAGTGGGATCGGTTATGAAGTGCAAATGCCGATGACGTGCTTTTATGAGTTACCTCAGGCGGGTAATGAAGCAACCATCTATACTCATTTTGTGGTGCGCGAAGATGCACAATTACTGTTTGGCTTTAACCATAAAACTGAGCGGGCGTTGTTTCGCGAGTTGATCAAGGCCAATGGGGTTGGCCCTAAACTGGCACTGGCGATTTTGTCGGGTATGTCCGCGGAGCAGTTTGTACAGTGTGTCAATCAGGGCGATGCGTCTACTTTGGTGAAAATTCCGGGTGTAGGCAAGAAAACGGCTGAGCGGCTGGTGCTTGAGATGAAAGATAAGTTGAAGAACTTTGGTCATGATTTGTTGACTCCATTCAGCGATAACGCCATCTTAGCACCTCAGGAAGATCCCACTGTGGCGAATACGCCTGAAGACGATGCGCTGGCAGCATTGTTAGCACTTGGCTATAAACCTGCACAAGCGCAAA
Source organism: Pseudoalteromonas rubra (assembly GCF_005886805.2). Classification (NCBI taxonomy): domain Bacteria; kingdom Pseudomonadati; phylum Pseudomonadota; class Gammaproteobacteria; order Alteromonadales; family Pseudoalteromonadaceae; genus Pseudoalteromonas; species Pseudoalteromonas rubra. Next base: position 3,015,465 of record NZ_CP045429.1, on the reverse strand, counting down.
AAGCACTGAAAGCGGTGAGTAAACCAGGCATGGATACCGAAGGGCTGATCAAAGAAGCCCTGAGATCTATGATGTAAGAAAGGCTGATTAGGTAATTATGATTGAAGCAGACAGACTCATAGAGCCGGAAGTTCAGGGCAGTGAAGAGGCCGTAGACAGAGCAATACGACCTAAGTTGTTGGCGGACTATACCGGTCAGCAGCATGTCAAGCAGCAAATGGAAATCTTCATTGAAGCGGCGCGCAGTCGTGAAGAAGCACTCGATCACTTGCTGATATTTGGTCCGCCGGGGTTGGGTAAAACGACCTTGGCAAATATTGTGGCGAATGAGCTCGGGGTGAATATTAAAACCACCTCAGGGCCTGTGCTTGAAAAAGCTGGCGACCTTGCTGCAATGCTGACCAATCTGGAGCAAGGGGATGTGTTGTTTATTGATGAAATACATCGTCTGAGTCCTCAGGTTGAAGAGATCCTTTACCCCGCGATGGAAGATTACCAGCTCGATATTATGATTGGTGAAGGGCCGGCAGCCCGCTCAATAAAGCTGGACTTGCCACCTTTTACGCTTGTGGGGGCTACGACCCGAGCAGGATCACTGACCTCACCGCTGAGAGATCGTTTCGGCATTGTACAACGTCTGGAATTTTATTCTGTGGCTGAGCTGGCATCGATTGTGTCACGCTCTGCACATTTCTTGAATCTTGAGATCAGTGACGCCGGGGCGGTTGAAGTGGCCAAACGGGCGCGTGGTACGCCGCGTATTGCCAACCGTTTGCTAAGACGTGTCCGGGACTTCGCTCAGGTAAAAGGAGATGGCAGTGTCGATGAAGTGATTGCCAGTCAGGCGCTGGATATGGTCGACGTTGACAAATGTGGTTTTGATTACATGGATCGTAAGTACTTACTTGCAATCATTGAAAAGTTCACGGGGGGGCCTGTGGGTTTGGATAACCTGGCTGCGGCCATAGGTGAAGAGCGTGAAACCATAGAAGATGTGATAGAACCTTATCTGATCCAGCAGGGTTTTATTCAGCGTACACCCAGAGGGCGGATCGTATCAGACAGGGCTTATCTGCATTTTGACTTAGTGAAACCAGACGACTAACGCATAATGTTATACCCTCAAACGACCTGACTGGCAGCGTGCAACGCGTTGCCTGGGTCTTTCCCTCCTATTTCCGCACCCGTATTCATTTCGTGCTCATTTTGCTTCATTTATTTTAAGCGGATCAAGAATCTGATGTGTTGGTAAATTGCGGACAAAAAAAAGCCCGCACAGTGTGCGGGCGAAAACAACAAGTTGAAGGAAGTAATCCAGGGAACAGATGAGTACATTAAGGTGTTATCCAAAACTTCCTCATCATGACTGCAGAATAAATCAGACTTCTGCGGCCTAAGTAACTGTGCATTTGCATTGAGAGATGCTGCTCGCTCAGTACGGGGAGTATAATAAGGCGCCTGAGGGATTTTATCAAACTAGAAAAATTGCAGTTTTGTTATAAAAAAAACTAATGCGATGAGTTTTTACAGCCCCTGATTGAGCAAAACATAAACTGATGATGTTTTATAAGTTTATGTAAAATAAGGTTTTGTCTTTATTATACTCAATTTGTGAATATTAGATTATTTGTTGTTAATTGGTATTACCAATCGTTTTTTGAGGGTTTATTCGGAGATAGTGAATAAAACTTTACTTTTATGCAGGTTGCATAAATAAATAAACACGCTCAACGCTGTACTGTTCCGACCACATTAATTTTCTGTCACAAACACGCGTTAGGCTTTGCAATTAAGGGTTCTAGTTCACTTTGTTATAGGCCGGTTTTACTGCTAACCGTGGGCTATGTAGGTGGGGTTTTGTGTGGGCTGTATTTGCGCCGATGTTGAGTGTAGGTCCGTCAATCGGGCCAAAATAAAGCGTCAAGGGGCTGAATGTGCGAATTATCGGCATTTAAGTGGATTTTACGGCATTGAGATTGTAAGCCCTTATTAGTGTGGTTAAACTACCTGAACCTTTTTGCTGGCTTACAGTCAATACGGTGACGGCTGCCTTGGCCGAGAACACAATTATTTTCTAGGAGTATAACAACGTGGAATCGGGACTTAATTTCGTAGATCTCATTTTAGAAGCCAGTATTCTCGTGCAACTTGTAATGTTGACACTGGTCGGCATGTCGGTTGCTTCATGGGCCATTATTTTTCAGCGCCGCAGCATACTGGCGCAGTCTCTGGCAGATGCGAAGAAATTTGAACAAAAGTTCTGGTCGGGAATGGATTTGGGCAAGTTATATAATGAAATTACGGCCAGAGCGGGCAGCTCTAGTGGCTTAGAGGCGCTATTCGTATCCGGGTTTAAAGAATTTGCACGTCACAAGAAACAAAACACAGGATCGGCGAGCATGATCATAGAAGGGACACACCGCTCTATGCGTGTGGCTCTGTCCCGTGAAGTTGAGAAAGTGGAATCCGGATTGTCATTTTTAGCAACGGTGGGTTCTATCAGCCCTTACATCGGCCTATTCGGTACTGTTTGGGGGATCATGAATGCATTTATTGCGCTGGGTGAAGTGAAGCAGGCAACGTTGCAAATGGTTGCGCCTGGTATTGCTGAAGCTTTGATTGCTACGGCCATGGGTCTGTTTGCGGCTATTCCGGCGGTCATGGCATATAACCGCTTTGCAAAGAATGTAGAAAAGCTGGAGTCAAACTACATCAACTTCATGGAAGAGTTTGCCAATATTCTGCATCGCCAGGCTGCCAGCTTAACTGAGGCTAAGCAAAATGTATCAGCATAAGAGACGCCGCCCTGTCGCAGAGATCAATGTGGTGCCATACATTGATGTTATGCTGGTTCTGTTAATTATCTTTATGGCAACGGCGCCGCTGATCACCCATGGTGTTAAAGTGGACTTACCGCAGATGGAGGAGTCAGATCTGGTAGACACCAAAGACGCGCCACCCATTATCGCCAGTATCGATGCTGAGGGCCGTTACTACGTCTCTGTAGGAACCGATCCGGAAGCACCAATGGATGCCGTCGAAGTGGCAGCCATTATTAAGCTGAAGTTACAGCAAAATCCGGAGACCCCGGTGATGATTAAAGGCTCAGGGCATGTGTCATATCAGGAAGTTCTGTTACTCATGGACTTTTTGAAAAATGCCGGTGTGCCGTCTGTTGGGCTAATGACTAAATCGTTTGAGGACAGTTAATGGATGCTTTAACCAGCGGCATATTTAAGTCATTTTTACTTCATTTCGCGATAGCCGGGTTATTGTTTGCAACGGCTAATTTCCAGTTTTCCAGCCCCAGTGTGATGGAAGTTCAGCTTAATCCGGCCGTTAATGAAATTGAAGAAGTCAAAGCCGTGTCAGCGATCTCGGTTGACCAGCAGGCTGTAGAAAAGAAGATTGCCCAGTTACGTGAAAAAGAAGCGCAACAAAAACGAGCCGAAGAGAAAAGGATCCGTGATTTAGAGCGCCGTGCTGTTCAGGCACGTAAAGACCGTGAAGCTGAAGCTCGTAGGATCAAGAAACTTGAGCAACAGCGTCTGGCTAAGCTTGAAGAAAAGCGTAAGGCAGAAGCGCAGGCGAAACGTGCCCAGGAAATTCAAAACAAAGAGCGTCAGCAGGCTGAAAAAGCCCGACAGGAAGCCCATGCCGCTGAGCAGGCCGCTAAAGCCGCTGCCGAAAAGCGTAAAGCTGAGGAAGACAGGTTGAGACAGGCGGAAGCCAAGCGCAAGCAACAAGAAGAAGAAGCTAAACGTAAGGCTCAGGCTGCTGAAGAAGCACGCCAAAAAGCTTTGCAAGAGCAATTGCTGCAGGAGCAATTGGCGCAGGAACAAGCCGCCAGAGCCAAGGTCCGCCAGCAACAGATCCTGACGGAAGTCGACAAGTACAAAGCACTGATCATGCAGCGGATCCAATCTAACCTGTTGATCGACGAGAAAATGAAGGGTAAACAGTGTCGTCTGAATATTCGTCTGGGCTTCAATGGCCTGGTGACACAAGCAGAGTCACTCGGTGGTGATAAACTGGTGTGTGAAGCGGCTTTACGAGCAGTGCGAATGGCGGATACGTTACCTGTTTCTGAAAATAAAGATGTTTTCGAACAGCTTAAGAATATTAACCTGACGATTAAACCAACTCTATAAAGGAAGACCATGTACAACCATTTAAGAAATTTACTCTTGGTTCTGGCTTTCGCTGCGCAGGGTGTCGCCTACGCCGCACTGGAGATCGTAATTACAGAAGGGGTCGACAGTGCCCGACCGATTGCGATAGCTCCGTTTAAATACATTGGCAATGGCGAAGCACCTGCTGAGCTGAGTTCAGTGATTGCAGCGGATTTGATCCGCAGTGGTAAGTTTAAGCCGGTGGCAGAGGAACAAATGCCTCAGCTACCAACAACGGATGAAGAAGTAGACTACGACGCCTGGGTTGAACTGGGTGTCGAAGCCGTTGTTGTGGGCACCATTACTCAACAGCCAGCGAATCGTTACCTGGTGAAATATGAGCTGATCGATGTGATCCGTGCTCAAATCACCGGTGGTGAAACGCGCATGATGACCAATGGCAAATTGATGAAAAGCCAGGATCATATCCTGGAGGCGCGCCAGAGTGTTATTGATGCGCAGAGCTTTCGCTATTATGCGCATCAGATCAGCGACGTTGTTTACGAATCTCTGACGGGTGAAAAAGGCGCATTTCGTACTAAAATTGCCTATGTCATTGTTCGTGAAGAGCAGGATAAACCTTATCAGCTGGTTGTGGCAGATTATGACGGCTACAATGAACAGGTGCTGTTGCGCTCTAAAGAGCCTTTGATGTCGCCGGCCTGGTCACCGGATGGTAACAAACTGGCGTATGTCACGTTTGAGAATCGTCAATCACAAATTTATATTCAAGATATTTATACGGGTAAGCGTGAGATCTTAACCAGTTATTCCGGGATCAATGGTGCACCGCAGTTTTCTCCGGACGGCACACAAATGCTGATCGTGTTGTCAAAAGATAAAGGCGGCGCAACAGAAGTCTATTTGATTGACCTTGAAACGCGTAAAGAAAGACGTCTGACTAAGCACCGTAGTATAGATACTGAGCCAACCTGGCACCCAAATGGCAAAGAAATAGTCTATACATCTGAAAGGGGTGGTAATGCCCAGATATATAAGTTAAATTTAGATACAGGAAGATCACGGCGTGTAACTTTTGACGGCGACATGAACTTAGCTGGGTCAATCACGCCAGATGGTAAACAACTGGTAATGGTAAATCGTACATTAGGCCGTTACCATATTGCCAAGAAAGAATTGGATTCTGGGCTGTTTCAGGTATTAACGCGCACCAGACTCGATGAATCACCGAGTATTGCGCCGAACGGCTCTATGATTATTTATAGTACCTTGCATAATAATAAGCAGGTACTGGCGTTGGTGTCGATGGATGGCCGCTTTAAGGCTCGCTTGCCGGTATTAGACGGACAGGTTAAGGCACCAGCTTGGTCGCCATTTTTACAGTAATTTTGCTGGTAAGACTTATAAAAGATATAGGAATATACTCGATGCAACTTAACAAAACTCTCAAGGCCCTTTTGGTCGCGTTGCCTGTGATGACGCTGGCTGCATGTAGCTCTTCATCGGGCACAGGTGAAGGTGCTGGCAGCGAAACAAACGCAGCTACTGCAAACAATGGCAGCAACGTTGATGTGAACACAGCAACACGCCAAAAATCAGCAGAAGAGCTACTGAAAGAAAAGTATGAAGCGTTGCGTCAAGAGCAGATCGTATACTTCGACTTTGACCGGTCTACTGTACGCAGCGAATTTGTGGAGCTGCTACAAGCACACGCTGATTTCCTGGTTAAAAACCCAAGCGTAAAAGTACTGATTGAAGGTCATGCCGATGAGCGTGGTACACCTGAGTATAACATCGCATTGGGCGAAAGCCGTGGTAAAGCCGTTGCTAAGTATCTGCAGAGCCTGGGTGTATCTGACAGCCAGATTTCTGTTGTAAGCTATGGTGAAGAGAAACCAATGGACAAAGCGCGCAACGAAGAAGCTTTTGCTAAGAACCGCCGTGCGGTACTGGTATACTAATTGTAAAGAGATGCTATGAAGCCGAATACTATTTTGGCAGCCATCATCTTAGTCAGCGGGAGCTCCCAATTGTGGGCAGCTCCCGCTGCTGTATCTGATGCTGCTGGTGCTACCCAAACTATTGAACAACGTTTGTCTGTGCTTGAAAATTTAATGCGTAACCGCAACCTGATCCAGGCTGAGCTGCAAACGCAACTTGATCAACTTCAGGACGAAGTGAGCCAGATCCGTGGTGTGACAGAGGAACAAAGTTACAAGCTCGAAAAAGTACTGCAGCGCCAACGTGAGCTGTACCAGGAAATCGAAACACGTGTCACCCAAGTCTATGAGCAAAGCAAGCAGCTGCAACCCGTTGTGACGCCTGATAGTGCAACTGCGCAGGCTGTGAGCACGGACTTATCTGAAAATGAAGCCTATGACAGAGCGGTTGCTTTGATCATGAAAGATAAGCGCTACGATGCTGCTATTCCTGAATTTGAAGGCTTCTTAAAGCAGTTCCCAAATTCTGTCTATATTCCTAATGCACATTACTGGTTGGGTCAGCTTCAGTCTATCAAGAATCAGGATGCTCAGGCCATGGTGCACTTCCGTACAGTGGTTGATCAGTTTGCTGACTCAAATAAGCGACCTGATGCGATGTTAAAGCTGGGAACCTTACTACAAAAAGTGGGGCAATCTGCTGAAGCAAAGGTTCTGTTTGAGAATTTAATTAAAGAATACCCCAGTACCACAGCGGCAAAACTGGCGACAGAACGACTCAGCGAAATATAAATGGCTGAATTTTTCTCAGAGTGATTTAAAATTAGGCGCTTAGACGCGAAAATTGAAAAAAACAGGCGATTTCGGTTGCACAAGATTTTTAAATAAGTATTATAAGCGCCCGCAGCAGCCGATAGTGTTACACACTTCTTGCAGCGAAACAATTTAGTGGGTCATTAGCTCAGTTGGTAGAGCAGTGGACTTTTAATCCATTGGTCGATGGTTCGAGTCCATCATGACCCACCATTCAAATTTGGTCTATAACTTAAGTAACTCCGAGCGGGTCATTAGCTCAGTTGGTAGAGCAGTGGACTTTTAATCCATTGGTCGATGGTTCGAGTCCATCATGACCCACCATTCAAATTTGGTGCATTACTTAAGTATCTTCGAGCGGGTCATTAGCTCAGTTGGTAGAGCAGTGGACTTTTAATCCATTGGTCGATGGTTCGAGTCCATCATGACCCACCATTTCAAATTTGATGTATTACTTAAGTATCTTCGAGCGGGTCATTAGCTCAGTTGGGCGAGAAAAACGAAGCACCGCTTCGCAGTTTTCGAACGCGAGTCAGGACGACGACGCTAACCGATAGCCGTGCCCAATCTTCAGGACGATTTAATGGCACTTTAACACCGAGCGGGTCATTAGCTCAGTTGGTAGAGCAGTGGACTTTTAATCCATTGGTCGATGGTTCGAGTCCATCATGACCCACCATTTCAAATTTGGTGTATTACTTAAGTATCTTCGAGCGGGTCATTAGCTCAGTTGGGTGAGAAAAACGAAGCACAGCTTCGCAGTTTTCGAACGCGAGTCAGGACGACAAGCCGGGCCCAATCGTCAGGATGACTTAATGGCACTTTAACACCGAGCGGGTCATTAGCTCAGTTGGTAGAGCAGTGGACTTTTAATCCATTGGTCGATGGTTCGAGTCCATCATGACCCACCATTTCAAATTTGGTGTATTACTTAAGTATCTTCGAGCGGGTCATTAGCTCAGTTGGGTGAGAAAAACGAAGCACAGCTTCGCAGTTTTCGAACGCGAGTCAGGACGACAAGCCGGGCCCAATCGTCAGGATGACTTAATGGCACTTTAACACCGAGCGGGTCATTAGCTCAGTTGGTAGAGCAGTGGACTTTTAATCCATTGGTCGATGGTTCGAGTCCATCATGACCCACCATTTCAAATTTGGTGTATTACTTAAGTATCTTCGAGCGGGTCATTAGCTCAGTTGGGTGAGAAAAACGAAGCACAGCTTCGCAGTTTTCGAACGCGAGTCAGGACGACAAGCCGGGCCCAATCGTCAGGATGACTTAATGGCACTTTAACACCGAGCGGGTCATTAGCTCAGTTGGTAGAGCAGTGGACTTTTAATCCATTGGTCGATGGTTCGAGTCCATCATGACCCACCATTTCAAATTTGGTGTATTATTTAAGTATCGTCGAGCGGGTCATTAGCTCAGTTGGTAGAGCAGTGGACTTTTAATCCATTGGTCGATGGTTCGAGTCCATCATGACCCACCATTCTTGTTACTTCTCTCCTTTATCATAATCTTTTAAATATTCCTTCAAAATATCGACTTCAACTAGGATTATCGCCCCGATTTTCGTATAATTCGCGGATATCCCGTATATGTGGACTAGTGGTCGAGAGAATGAGTCTAGCAGAACAAATTATGCCGGAGGATTATATTTTTCCTCCAAAACCTGCCCCTTTAACTAAGCAGGAACAAGTCGAATATAAAGCCAGAATTAAAGCGTTGTTAAAAGAAAAGAACGCTGTTTTGGTTGCCCATTACTATACCGATCCCGAGATTCAGGCTCTGGCTGAAGAAACGGGCGGATGTGTCGCTGATTCACTGGAAATGGCACGTTTTGGTGCCAAGCAACAAGATGCTGATATGATCATCGTTGCTGGTGTACGCTTCATGGGTGAAACGGCCAAGATCCTGACACCAGAAAAAACCGTTGTTATGCCAACTCTGGCAGCAACCTGTTCACTGGATGTAGGCTGTCCTATCGATGCGTTTTCTGCATTTTGTGATCAACACCCGGACAGAAAAGTGGTTGTGTATGCAAACACTTCAACCGCGGTGAAAGCGCGTGCTGACTGGATTGTGACTTCGTCATGTGCACTTGAGATTGTAGAGCACCTGGATTCTGAAGGTGAGAAAATTATCTGGGGCCCGGATAAACACCTGGGTTCTTACATTCAAAAGAAAACCGGCGCGGATATGATCATGTGGAACGGTGCCTGTATCGTTCACGATGAGTTCAAAACCAAGGCACTGAAAGACATGAAGGCATTGCATCCGGATGCTGCAGTGTTGGTACACCCTGAATCGCCGGCTGAAATTGTTGACCTAGCAGATGCCGTTGGTTCAACAAGCCAGTTGATTAAAGCTGCACAGGATATGCCAAATCAGAAGTTTATCGTTGCGACTGACCGCGGTATTTTTTACAAAATGCAGCAACTGTGTCCTGAAAAAGAATTCTTTGAAGCACCTACTGCGGGTGAAGGCGCAACCTGTAAGAGCTGTGCGCATTGTCCGTGGATGGCGATGAATGGTCTCAAAGCCATAGAAGAAGCGTTGATCGATCCAAGTGGCAAAGAAGTCTTCGTTGATATGGAACTACGTGAAGGTGCTTTGCGCTCATTGAATCGCATGCTGGACTTCTCAGCAAGTTTGCAAAAGTAGGTCAAGTTGCTTAGATACTAAGCACTTAGCCGTGTTTTTACAAAAATTACTTGCTAAAGTGGTACACTTTTCATAGTATTAGCGCCGCACCTTAGCGGTGCTACAGTGCGGAGAGATGGCTGAGTGGCTTAAGGCGCACGACTGGAACTCGTGTATACGTTTATAGCGTATCGAGGGTTCGACTCCCTCTCTCTCCGCCATTCCTAATTTAAAAAAGGCGTCCATCGGACGCCTTTTTGCGTTTTACTTTTCCCTGTCTTGGCGCCTAATAGTTTCTGGTGACGTTATACTTGGTAGTACACAGTTGGCTAAAAAGCCGTTACTATATTCGGCATTAATCGAGTCTGCGAATATCCAATGCAAGAAGAACTACTCAATTCAGTCATCAAAATAACAAAAACAAGAGACATAGATTCACTCGAGTACAGCCTGCTTTCGACGATTCAGGAGCTGGTAGGGTGTAAGCATTTGTGTGTGTATAAAAACTTTAATACTCAGGAAGACCTTGCGGTAGAGCGAAGCATTGGATTAACCATGCATGGTGAGCGGGAATTTGAATGGCTCGACAGGCAAGTGATTGAGCAGCCTCAGTCTGAGCTGATTTCTTGTTTGCAGTCGTCCTGTATCATTACGGTGCAAAGCGCCGATGGCATAGAAAAGCGCTGGTTGCCTATCAACATTCATGAAACACCGGTAGGCGCGATAGAAGTGCACTCAGGTGGTCTGAATAGCAGTGAGCAGGTACTGCTTAACGCCTTTGTGCGCATTTACGAAAATTATCTGACTATATTGCACGAAAATGAGCGGGACAAGCTAACTGGGTTATTGAATCGTCAGACCTTTGAAAAGAAACTCAAGCAGCTGCTAGAGAAGCAAGTCATAAAACAAAATCGCCACATTCGCGATGATCAGGACCCACGGACATTCCATCAGGGCGCCACATCCTGGTTAGCTATGGTAGACATAGATCACTTTAAACAAGTGAACGACAACTATGGTCATGTCTGCGGCGATGAAGTGCTCCTGTTGGTTACGCAAAAAATGCAACAGTTCTTCCGTTCAACGGACTTGTTATTTCGCTTTGGTGGCGAAGAGTTTGTCTTAGTGTTTGAACCCACGGATCAGGCGTCCATTGAGGCAAAACTAGAAAAGTTCTTAGCGCTTATTCGTAATACGCACTTTCCGTTTGTTAAGAAGCTTACGGTGAGTGCCGGGCTTGCGCGGATCAGCCCTTATGATTTCCCAATCAATGTATTGGAGAATGCAGACAGAGCTTTGTACTATGCGAAAGAAAATGGTCGTGACCAGCTGGCATTCTTTGAGGCGCTGTTAAATGAACATAAACTGGAGCGCCATGACGAAGGCTCCGGGATCGACTTGTTTTAAGCGGCTCGCACATTCAGCGGTAACACCATTCAGTTACCGCGCCCTTGACTCATTTTCCTCAGGTTACAGGCAATCAGGCACGTTGATATTGGCCTGCGAAATCTCTTACACTGACCAAAGCCCGAATACTTGGTTAAAAAGCCAGAGACATCATTATGTTGCATATAATCCAATCAAATCGCATGGAAGCCCTTCAAGCGCAATTTACGACATTATTGAAGCAGGCTCCGCTTACGGATCCTTTTGCCAATGACATTGTACTGGTGCAGTCGCCAGGTATGTCTCAGTGGCTCAAGAATGGACTGAGCCGGGATATTGGGTATGCCGCACAGGTTGAGTTTCCGTTGCCACTGAGCTTTATCTGGCAGCTGTATCAACAGTTTTTGCCAGATGTACCGAAAGAGTCGCCGTTTAATAAAAATAACATGAGCTGGAAGCTTTTCACTTTGCTGCCACAGCAGCTCTCAAATCCGCTTTACGAGCCGCTCAGAGCCTACCTAGAGGATGCCAGTGACCAGTCACAAAGTGAGCTAAAGCGCTTTGCGTTGTGTGAGAAAATTGCCGACGTGTATGACCAATATTTGATGTACCGGCCAAACTGGTTAGAACAGTGGGAGCAAGGCATGGATACGCTTGAGGATGTCGATATTAATATCGCGCCCTGGCAACCTGATCTGTGGCGGATATTGGTAGCACACACCCATCAGCTGGGACAAAGCCCCTATAACCGGGCAAATATGCACCAGCAATTGCTGACAAAACTGGCCGAAGCCGACCCGACAACCTTACCTGAGCGGATCTGCATATTCGGTCTTTCTGCCATGGCGACTAACCAGTTAGAGATATTTACTGCACTGGCGCAAAAGAGTGATGTCATACTGTTCTTTTTTAATCCCAGTGAGCACTATTGGGGCGATCTGGTTGATGAGAAAACCCAGGCTAAGATCCTTGCCAAGTATCGGGTAAGGCCAGCAGTGGATGCCCAGCTGCAAAAACAATCCGGGGAAGCCAGCTATTACAATACGGGCAACCCCTTGTTGTCCTCCTGGGGTAAGCTAGGCCGAGATTATCTGGAGCAGCTATTACAAACAGATGCACGATGGCTGGATGGCTTTGTTGACCAGTTTGGCGACAGTTTGCTGGCTCAGTTACAGCGGGAAATATATCAACTTGCTTTTAAGGGGGAATCCCTGGTCGATGATCCAAATTGGTACGTAAGTGCCCAAGGGCGCCTGACCATAGAGCAGGCGGACAGCTCGTTACTACTGTGTGACTGCCATACCCCTTTGCGTGAAGTTGAGCTGTTGCATGATCATTTGCTGGGTTTGTTTCATGAAGACCCGACACTGACGCCAAAAGACATCATCGTCATGATGCCAGACGTAGGCACTTATAGTCCTTATATTGAAGCCGTATTTGGCAGTGCATCAGGGGTGAGAAAAATACCTTTTGCACTGGCCGATATGAGCATAGATCAAGAAAAGCCTGTACTGAACTCGTTTGTAACACTGGTTGGCCTGCCATTTAGTCGTTTTAGTGTGTCGGATATACTGGACCTGTTGGGGGTTGAACCCATCAGTAACCGCTTTGTTGTTGAGCAGAGCGAGTTTGTTCAGATCCAGACCTGGCTTCAGCAGGTGGCTGTAAAGTGGGGACTCAATGGTGAACATAAAGGTGATTATGGATTGCCGGAAATTGCCCTCAATACCTGGCAGCATGGTCTTAAACGATTGCTTTTGGGTATTGCCAGTGCCGATGAACTGACGGCGTATAATGAGATATACCCGGCAGACGCGGTAGAAGGCATGGCAGTGAATACATTGAGCAAGCTCATTGCTTTTATTGAAGCGCTGGCGCAGGCGCGCGAGCAGCTATTAGTCGCAACACCGCTCGATGAGAAATGCGCAGTGTTGAGACAGATGCTGGCAGACTTTTACGATCAGGACACAGAGCAGAGCTGGGATCTGATGCAGTTGCATAAGGTGATCGACGGACTGGAAAAGCACCATGAGAATGGCGATTTTGCCGGTGCCGTTGACGCTAAAATTGTGTTGCATCAAGTTCGTCAGGGAATAAAAGATAAGGGCGTCGGACAAAGGTTTTTGGCCGGTGCGGTGAACTTTTGTACCCTGATGCCGATGCGGGCGGTGCCGTTTAAAGTTGTTTGCTTGTTGGGTATGAATGACGCCGATTATCCGCGACAAGTGCAGCCCATTGGTTTTGATTTAGTGCCGTATTCGCGTCGTCGTAAAGGTGACCGCTCTCGTAAGCTGGATGACCGTTATTTGTTTTTAGAAGCGTTGCTCAGTGCACGCCAGCATCTCTATATCAGTTATCTGGGACGCTCATGTTATAACAATGAGCCTCAGGTACCGTCCATTCTGGTCAGCGAGTTATGCGAATATCTGGACCGCGCTTTTTGCTATCCTGATGAGTCACTCAAACCCAGTGAGCAGGTATATCGTCAGGCCCCTTTGCAGCCGTTCAGCAATCAGCATTATCTGCCAGGCACTTTGCACAGTTTCAATCCCAACTGGTGTCCGTCAAACAGTGAGAAACACACTGAAGTGGCGCAACAGAACACCGAGTCTGCTATTGAGGTTGAGTTGGATGAAGAGTTGGAATTACCCGATTTTTTGCGCGCTTGTCTGGCACCGCAGCGCTGGTTTTATCAGCATACTCTGGGCGTACGTCTGGTCATGCTGGAAGAGGACACACCAGACAGTGAACCATTTGCCTTAGACCCTCTGACGCGCTATCAATATCTGGATGAAATTTTGCACAGTGAACTGAACGATGCCCCTTTGCCTGAAGCCCAGCTGCTGCAGCGAGCTCAGCTGCCACAGGCCAATGTGGGGGTGGTGGAACTGCAAAAGCTCAAAGGGCGTGTTGCTGCCATGTCGGGGCGTTTAAAAGACGTTATGACGGAGCATGTGGAACCCATAGAGGTATCGCTGCGAATTGGTACAACCCAGTTACTCGGCTGGCTTGCCAATGTCTATCAGAGCAAACAGGTATTTTATCGTACAGCCAGCATCAAAGGTAAAGATCGGATCCGTGGCTATCTGATGCACTTGATAGCTAACTGCGTGACCCAGGATATAGAAACTCATATTTATGGGCTGGACGAGCAAGTTGTGTTTGCGCCGCTTGGCCATGATGAGGCACATAAGCAGCTGTCAAAATGGCTGGCGTTTTATGCCCAGCTGGTTACCCGGGCTGTGCCGTTTTTCCCGGCTACCAGTTACGAATATTGTAAAACGCAAGATATGAGCAAAGCCCTGAATAAATTTGTGGGTGGTCAGTACATAGGGTTTGGTGACAGTGAAGATCCTTATGTCGCTTTGAGCTTCCCGTCTTTACAGGCTTGTGAAGCTGAGTTTGTTCAGTTGAGTAGTGATCTGCTGACTCCCCTTATTGATCTTGCACAGGAGACCCGCTATGAGACGGCTTGATCCCCAAACCATGCCTCTGTCGGGCCATAACCTGATTGAGGCCAGTGCCGGAACTGGCAAAACTTATACCATCACAGGTTTGTATTTGCGTTACTTACTGGGGTTAATTGATAACCAGACCCAAACTACCCCCCTTAGTGTTGAGCAAATCCTGGTGGTGACGTTTACCGATGCTGCCACCCAGGAGATCAAAGATCGGGTACGCAAACGGATCGTGCAGACACGGGATGCTTTGTTGGGTAGCGAATGCAATGACAAGCTGATCATTGAGTTGCTGGCACAAGTGGTTGATCAGGAAGCTGCGTATCACTTGCTGGATGCTGCCGCTAAGTCCATGGATGAGGCGGCCATTTTTACTATTCACGGCTTTTGCCAGCGTATGCTCAAGCAGCATGCATTTGAATCTAACCTCAGCTTTAATTTGGAATTTATCCTGGATGACAGCGAGTTATTTAACGCGGCAGTGGAGGATCACTGGCGGCGCTTTGTTTACCCGTTAGATTCAGACAAAACTGAGCTGGTTTTATCACATTTCTCTCACCCACAGGCGCTGGCAAAACGCCTCTATCCCTTGCTCAAGCGCGGTGACGCCCGATTACAGCCAGAACTGGATCTGGCAGTTGTGCTGGCGCAAAGGGCCGAATATCAAAGCCGTGCAGATAAGTTTAAACAGCAACTGTTAAACTCAGACTTTTTTCAGGTGCTGCGCGACTCTGGCATTGCGAAGAATAAAGCGCCCGGACGACCTGCCAATATCCAGGCGTTAATCGACTACTGTATGGGGGATGGCTGGTATTTTGAGTTTGGTACCAGTAAACATTCCTTTGCTTTATGGGGAGAAGCGCAATTAAGTGATCCGAAGAACTACACTAAAACGGGTAAGCCGATTGTGCATCCGGCGATGAGCTGGTTTGATGAAATGGCACAATTACATCAAAGTGTTGCAAAGGGGCTGCCTATTGCGTTATTGCAACATGCATTGAATGAAGTGCGCGCTTTGATGGCGCAGGCTAAGCTCGAACACAGCCTGATCTCGCCGGATGATCTGCTTCAGAATTTGCATCAAGCATTGCATGGCGCACAAGGTGAGGCGCTGGCAGAGAAAATTGCACAGCTCTATCCGGTCGCTATGATTGATGAGTTTCAGGATACAGATCCGATCCAGTTTGGCATATTTTCACGCGTCTATGGCACTGACAGCAGTTGCGGCCTGACCATGATAGGCGACCCGAAACAGGCCATTTATGGCTTCCGGGGGGCGGACATCTTCACCTATATCGGTGCCAAACATCAGGTCGACGAAGCCCGGCAATTCACACTGGATAAGAACTATCGTTCAGCCAAGCGGGTAGTTGCTGCCGTAAATGCGATTTTTACTGCGCAGGCAGATAGTTTTATATTCAATCGCGACATACCTTTTATTGAAGTTGAGGCGGCAGGTAAAGACGCCGACAATACGTTTACCCTGGATGGTGTTGAACCTGCGGCCCTGCAATTCAACGTACTCGAGGACGACGATTCGCCCGTTACGACCAAAGCCACGGCCTACCCACTGCTGGCGCAGGGATTTGCCGCACAGATTGCGCAGATCCTCACAAAGGCTCAGCAAGGGCATGCTTGTATAGGTCAGCGACCTGTGCTGGCAGCAGATATTTGTGTACTGGTTCGTGACAGGGGAGAAGCGGGCGTTATTAAGCACGCTTTACAGGCGGCAGGCGTGAGCAGCGTATACCTGGCCCGGGACAGTGTTTTTTCGCAGCCCGTGGCCGTTGCTGTGTGGCAGTTATTACACGTGGTGCATGGCAGTTATGATGAAGCCGCTTTGCGTGGCGTACTGGCCGGGCCTTTGTTTGCATTGAGTGAACAGCAAATTTTTGCATTGCGTACCCAGGAAGGGCAGTGGCAGCGTTATCTGATGCAGTTTGCCCACTTGAAACAGCTTTGGTATCAACAGGGAGCCATGGCAACTTTGGAGTCTTTACTGGTAGACAACCAATTAGTCAGACTGTGGCAGCAAGCTGGCTTTGAAGTAGAGCGCTGGCTGACTGATTATCGCCACCTTGCCGAGTTGTTGCAACATAAACAGATCGAACTTGAAGGAACGCAGCGGGTCATGCGCTGGTTACAATCTCAGTGCGCTAATCCTAGCTATGAGGGCACCCAGTTACGCCTGGAGAGTGACGCCGATCTGGTTAAAATTGTCACAATGCATGCTTCTAAAGGATTGGAATACCCGCTGGTCTACCTGCCTTTTGCCAGTGCTTATCGGGAGGCCAGCGAAGCAATTTACCATGATAATGGGGAGTTGGTGCTGGATTTGGATGCCGACGATAGCGCACGGCAAAGCACTGAGCGGGAACGCCTTGCAGAGGATATTCGGCTGCTTTATGTGGCGTTAACACGGGCGATTCATTTTTGCAGCCTCGGTTTGTATAACTTGCCACTGGGGCGCAGCAAAAAGCCAGGGATCCAGCAATGTGCGCTAGGGCACGTGCTGTTTGGCACCGATAAAATTACCGATGCTGCACAGTGGCATGAACAGCTACGCAGCTTATGTTCAGTCCATGAGGGGATGGCTTATCAGTCATTGCAGGTCGCACCTTGTGTTTATCAACCAGAGCGGACAGAGTCACCTCAGCGTTTGCAAAGTCGAGCCGTCGAAGTGGTGATTGAACAAAACTGGCGAATGACCAGCTTTAGTCAGCTGAGTTATCATGAGACAAGTGCTGATCGGCCTGTGGGTGCACAGGATGAAAACCATAAAATAGATTTGCCTGAGTCCAGTGTGATCAAGCGTTACACCCCCTATACTTTTGTGAAAGGTGCCCGGGCGGGGAGCTGTTTACACGAAATCTTTGAGCAGATTGATTTCACAGCGCCACACGCGCCCACCCGGCCGGACAAACTGACTCTGGCCGAGGCGACTCAGACTTGCCTGGAGAAATATCACCTGGACACTGTCTGGCAGGAAACGCTTGAGCATTGGATCGAGGGGTGTTTAAATGCGCCCCTAATGCCCTTACCAGAGCTGACTCTGGGTCAGTTGTCAGTATCTGACTGCCTGGTAGAAATGGAGTTTCAGCTACCCCTGAAACGTTTGTCCTATACCCGGCTAAATAAATTGGTTGCGCAAATCACAGGTGTGCCCAGCCATTTGCGCTTTGATGAGGTGCAGGGCATGTTAAAAGGCTTTATCGATCTGATTTTTGTCTGGCAGGGGCGATATTTTATCCTCGATTATAAATCAAATTATCTGGGTGATACGGCGGCAGACTATCAGGCTGACAATCTGGCCCTGGCGATGAGCTCGCATCAATACCATCTTCAATATCTGATCTATTCTGTTGCTTTACATCGACTACTAAAGCACCGTCTTACAGACTACAGCCCTCAGCAGCACCTCGGCGGCGTGTATTATTTGTTTTTGCGTGCATTACCAGACGGTGCCGGTTGCTTCTTTACGCAACTGGATGAAAGAACGTTATTGCAATTGGACGCCTTATTTGATGCGGGAGAACAATAATGACACAGGGGATGTTTGAATTTCAGTCTGATGATTTGGATCACCAGGCATATATTGCGCTGCTGGTACATACCCAGCGCGTGCGTGCTGCCGATGTCGCCCTGGCAAAGCTGTTGTGTCAGGAGCAGTATGATGCGGTATTCTATCTTGTTTTGTTGCTGCAACGGGCTGAACAAAGTCAGCATACCTGTTTATTGCTGGCAGACATCGACTGGCAGAACCCCTTTTCGTTGAGTGCTGAAGAGATGACGGTATTTGCGGGTATGTCAGGCGCAGCGCATGCTTTGCCCTACACGCCGTTTGATAGTCCGGATGCTGCCCTCGGTGCGTTGCAATCACACCCTGCGGTAGGAGAAAACAAGCCGTTAAGGTTATTTTCAGGCCGGTTATACCTGGCGCGATTAGCAGAATATGAAGCGTACCTGAGTAGTCGTTTTTTACAGATGGCCCGGCAACCTATCCAACTGAATGAATCACAATTAAGTGGGTTGCTGGATCAGTATTTTCCCAGTGGCAATGCTGAGGGGGTAGACTGGCAAAAGGTCGCTTGTGCAATGGCTGCATCGAGCGGGTTTTGCGTGATCACTGGAGGTCCGGGAACCGGTAAAACCACTACCGTGACTAAGTTATTGGCTATCTTGCAATCTCTGTATACCGAGGTGCCACTGAGTATCAAGCTGGTGGCTCCAACCGGCAAAGCGGCTGCCAGGCTCAGCGAATCAATTATTGGGGCGAAAGGGCGTTTGGCGTTGGCCCCCGAACTGGCCAGTCTGATCCCCGAACAGGCGCAAACAGTGCACCGTTTGCTTGGCGTGATCCCACATACCAATCGTTTTATTCATCATGAACAAAACCCGTTGCATATCGATTTGCTGATAGTAGATGAAGCATCTATGGTGGATCTGGCCTTGATGAGCAAGCTGGTCAGGGCATTACCTTCCCATGCCAGATTGATCCTGTTGGGCGATAAAGATCAACTGGCTTCGGTCGATACGGGGAGCATTCTGAGCGATTTGTGTAATCATCTGAAACTGGGATCACAACCCGCCTATACCGCCAGCCGTGCGGCGTTTTTAAATCAGGTGTGCTTTGCTGGGCAAGCCTTATTAAAAAGTAAAGCAACGCGTTATGCACTGGCTGACGCCACGGCGTTTTTGCAACAAAGCCACCGCTTTAAAAGTGACAGTGGGATCGGCCAGCTGGCGAGTGCGGTGAATCATAACCAGCCCGAGCGACTGCAACAGGTGATCAACCATGGCTTCAGCGATTTGAGTTTTTATGGGCTGAGTGTGAGTCAATACAACGCGCTTTTGGAGCGAGCGGCTGATCATTACAGTCGATACCTGGCTGCCATTGTGGATAAACGAGAGCCAGAGGAGGTGCACGGGCTGTTTAGTCAATATCAGCTGCTGGCTGCTGTCAGAGAGGGTCCTTATGGTGTTTCTGAGCTGAATAAGCGAATTGAACAAAAGCTTGCTCAGCGTGGACTGATAGCGCCGTTTAACCGTTTCTATGCCGGGATGCCGATTATGATCACGCAAAATGATTATCAGCTAAAACTCTTTAATGGCGATATTGGTATTCTATTACCTGATGAGCAAGGTCAGCTCTACGCAACCTTTATCGACGAGCAAAATACTGTCAGGCACTTTTACCCGGCGAGGCTGCCCAGTTATGAGCTGGTATATGCCATGACGATCCACAAGTCGCAGGGATCGGAGTTTGATTATACCGCGCTTATTTTGCCGCCTATTCAGCGGGCAGGCAAAGGGGTAAATCGCCAGTTGGTGTACACAGGAATTACACGCGCAAAGCGACATCTGGAGCTCAATTGTCAGCCACAAGTACTACAACTGTCTATGCAAGCGCAAGCCGGACGGCATTCAGGAATGTCGGGTAGGTTATGTTTTGGTTAAATTTATGTTTTTATCTTGTTTGTTTTTTTCTTTGGTCTACAGTAGTAGATAACGGAGATGACAGACAGTGTTCATCACCGTTGATAACCCAGTGATTTATGCCGCCAGTCGCCTGGCGGCATTTTTATTTTCCCTTTCCGGAAGTTGCGTAGGCCACATAGTGGTACAGTGTTGACTTTTTCAGCAGATTGTTGCTTTATAAAATAAAGTAATTACTCAAAAGAACTAGAAAGATGAAAACACTTGAGCAACACTTGGTCAATTACGCCTTGTACCACAGAGATAAGCGCAACATTGCAACCCACTTTGTTGGCGTCCCACTGATTGTGTTTGCCGTTGTCTGGATGACATTCTGGCCATTAGGAAGCGTTTTTCAGACGCAACTGAGCTTGTCTGGCGGCTTAATTCTGCTGACTAGTATGTACTACTTATATTTGTCGCCCACGCTTGGCAGCTGGATGATAGCCTTTCTGTTGATTTGTCAGGGTGCCGTTACTTTGGCATTCGATGCAGCCACACATGCCGGTCTGGACGTTGTCTGGTTTTATGTCATGGGGCTCGGCTTATTTGTCATTGGCTGGGTTATCCAGTTTATAGGACATTATTTTGAAGGGAAGAAACCCGCTTTTGCGGATGATCTGATGGGGCTGCTGATTGGACCGCTATTTGTCATGATGGAATTGCTTAACAAAGTTGGGTGCTTTAAAGCACTTGAACAGCAGGTAAACAATCAGGCCGGTCCGTACCGGCCCTGAACAACGTGTGCGTTAGATTGAAATACGGGTTTCAAGCTGGCAGCCTTTAACAATGGTAATATTCTGACAGTTCAGACGAATCTTTCCGTTGTTGGTTTCCAGCACATAGGCTAACTCGGGTGCTTTGTCGCCGCCAGCTTCTGTCAGTTGTTTACGAGCACGATGCACCATAATGTTCATATGATTGGTTTGCACGCCAAGTGCTTTGGCCAAATCTTCTCGATAAAGCCATCCCTGAGACTCGGTATCCATCCCATTTTGTTTATCGTCAATGCGTGTTCTTGCCAGCAGCAGCATCAGATAGTGGTGAGTACGACAGCCCAGGTCAATTTCCTGCCCTTCCAGCTCCAGTGTTAAATCGGTTTTTTCTTCATCCTGACTAACGCTAAAGTTGAGTGCAATGGGCTTTACAATCGGCTGATTGTCGAGGTGCTTGGTCATGGTTGATGTGTTGGCGCAGTAAAACAGCCATTGTTGACCAAATAAAGAGACCACTCCTCCGTCAATCAGTGCTTGTCGGTCAGAGGTATTTAAATCTTCGAGAAACCAGTAATTTAGTAAGGCATCAAAGTAGACGATGTGACTGGCTTCTTCGTCATTGGGCAGCAGTATTTGGTTTTCAAGTTCGATCACCTGATTGGCGTTCGTCTGTGAAACCAGGTACTGGCAATTGGCATTTAAATTTGCCACAACATAAGAATTTTGCCCAGGTGCAGCAAAGTCAATTTTATCATTTTCGGAGAGTTGATAGGGTAGGTTCTTATCAATTTTCTTGTCGTTGATCCAGATCCCATTGGTGCTGACGTCGCGGATCAACCACGTGTTGTTTGCATGTTCAATGATGGCATGGTGCCTTGATATGCCTGGCTTATCGACGAAGGTATCTACATTAAATTTGTAACGCCCAAAAGTGTGATAACTTTTTAGGTAAATTTTTTCTAGTTTCTGTTCATCGATTAAATATGCCATAAGATTTTCCTAACTTTCCGTATAAGTGACGCACACGAATTTGCACTTCGGTGGAGATTCTACCTTGTTGAAGGGACTATTTCCTTAGTTACCTTCAGTTTATAAAAAGAACCCGCCGAAACGGGTACTGTTATTTCAGGAAGTATTCACAATAATAACAACCGAAGAGACAGGCTATTATCGTGTCCGGGCAAAGACAATTGCGAACATTATCATTGTAACGAGTCAGCTCGTATCTTGCCATTACAGTGGATTACACCGAGCGGGTTAGTCCCTTGCATAAAGTGCAACGATGAACCATATTTTCTGTATGGTTCGGCCACAGGGTCGATAGTGGAGGGGATATGAGTGAGTATAAATCGCTACAAACATTAAAGTTGGAAGGGGTCTATCAGTTTTGTGATTACTACGATGCGGAGCCATTGAGTTTATCCAGTCCTGCGGTTAAGGTGATCACAGATTTTGCCAGACGCCAGCCACAAATGATCTTAAAAGACGTGGACATAGATCATGCAGTTTATATGATGCTAAATGGTCATGTACGGTCAAAACTGGTGGTTGATCATGATGACACCTTTCTTGGCGTGGTGAACTCTAAGGACCTATCAGGTCGGCGGGTATTAACCATTGCACAGAAGCGCCAAGTTGCACGCAGTGACTTAACCGTTGAAGACGTTATGACTAAAAAGCAGGATTTGCATGCAATGCGTTTTTCGACGGTGGCAAGCGCCAAGATAGGTGATGTGTTACAGACACTCAGGGAACTTGGCCAGCAACACGTTCTGTTAATGGATGAAAAAGGGGGCTTGAGGGGCATGATATCGTCTTCTGATATTGCCCGAGCGCTGCATATGCCCGTGAATATATTCCAAAAAGCCCACTCCTTCAGAGACATATTTGAGATCATTCACGAACATGGGGAGCTGATGGCCTGAATTAGCTTTGGGCTAGCAGATAATTCATTGCGCCTTCAATCGCCGCAACCTGACCATCGATACAGTTTTGTGGCGTCGTATTTGGGCTATCCGGGTAGACCTCTGTGGTCGTGACATACGCTGCGTTTGTCATACCCATACACAGACCTAGATTGGTTGCATCGTAGTTGATAACACCGAATTGTTCAATTGGTACGCCAATTAGGGCATCATGCTCGTCCGCATCGGCAATGTGCGTCACCTTTTGTACGCTGTTGATTATTGCTTGTTGAAATGCCGCTTCTGGCTTTTGAGTGTGACCGACCAAATAAAAACCGTCTGGAATATTCCAGTTATGATTGACTTTACCGTCACGGGCTGCGAGGGCTGGGCGAAACTCACTGTTGTCCGTATCGGTTGTTTCGTGCAAGTCTATATGCATCAGAATGGAGGCCATATCCGACTTGATGTATTCCATCGCAAGACGTGACTCTTGAGCCGGACTGTCGGCATAAAATGAGCGATTTGGATCTACCGCCGCCGGGTTCCATCTGTTTATTGTCTCGTAACCCCACGGGCTAATACAAGGCAATATAAGTAGGTTGAACCTGCCTTCATAAGTTTTTGCATGTTTTTTCGCAAATGCTAGTGCACCTAAAATGCCACTGGTTTCATAGCCGTGTACACCACCTGTAACCAGCACCACAGGTAAATCTGGACGCCAGGTAGCAGACTTTAATGCGTACAATGGATAATGTGTTTCATAATTAAGCACACCATATTGTTCAACTTGATAGTCTGCCCTGAGTGCGCTGATTTGAGGCTCAATGTCTTCGAAATAATCACGCTTTTTTGCTTGCTGAGCGAGCCATTGTTGTTTTTCGCTTGCTTGCCAAGGCTTACCAGTTTGTCCGATAGAATACTGCTGTGTCATAACATGTCTCTTTTGTTTTGATATCTGCATGCTAATTAGATTGTGCGCCTTGGGCAAGTGGGTTACGCCAGGTAACCCAGGTTTTTCAAACGCTGTTGCTGCTCTTTACGTACTCTGAATGCCAGTAACTTAATAATCCCGTTGTTAGTCTTAACCTGAGTCATAGTCAGACCAATATAATTGACAAATTCAATGGACTGAATGTTTTCAGCCGGTACGTAACGTTGGCGACCAGTCAGGCTAAAAAACGACAAACCTTGGTTACACAGTGTCACGCGTTTGTGACCCGCCATGCTCAGTAAAAAGTTGATGGCGAATGCGATGCTAACCACACTGGCAATGGTGATTTGCATGGTTGCGAGAAAAGACAGATTGAGTTCGGTGAACAGCCCTGCCAATGCTAATAGCGCAATAACGAAAGCGCCAACTACACAATAAAAAGTCGTATTGATTTCCAGTTTTAGTTCATTCATTACTTGTTCCTAATTTGACGTATTCCCGAGAGGCAGGAAATTTAGGAGAAGAAAATGGAAGAAATATGAATACCCCAAATTAAAACTAACAATTGCGATTTTAGGGTTAAAGTGTATGCCAATCATCCACCAAAGGGTTGATGAAGCCGCAGTGTCGATAAGACTGATAGATGAAATTCTTTGCTTTTAATTTTGTCAGGCCGCGTTTTAGTGCGTTATACGCCTCTTCTCCTTGCGGGTGAAGTCTGGATACGACGAAATGTCGACTGTCCTGGAGTGCGACTTTAACTCCCTCTAGGGCTTCTATCCGATAACCCTGGCCTTCATAGTAAAATGGCCGGGTGTTATTGAAGGAAACCAACATAGCATCTACCCATCCATTGCTCACCAGTTTGGCCATAGTGATCCAGTCATCTTCATGATGTAATTGCTGAGGTGCAAGCGCTGTGAGCGTAACCCAATCAACCAACCATGCTTTACTACTCACGATACTTATTTGGCTGAGATCTGTGGAAATTTTTTCCCGTAATCGAGTTTTGTTAGAGGCTGACGTATAGATCCCCGCAAAGTATGCCCCTTTGTTAATGATAGGGGGAGAAATATACACCTTTTGAGCAATGGTGTTTGCCTGAGACAGCCAGATAGTGTCAAAGCTCATCAGCAGCAACCCTGATTCAAGCAGTTTTAAGTTTCTTGCATCATAGTTTCCAAGGGTGAAGCTAAAGGTATGCTGGAAGCCTCCTTCCAAAAGTGCGCGTTGTGCGATGAGAAACTCGACGACATCACGTTGGCACCTGGGGTGGTTGAATATCTCCTCCGTGAATTCAGAAATGGATTGATCGGCCAGTATTTCTTTAGCGTATTCATAAATGTCTTGTTCGATTGAAATCGAAATTCGGGCGTGTGTTGAAAAAGAAAGGCCTAAAATAAGTAGCAGTTTCAAGTATAAGCGGTTAAGGCAAGACATAATGACTTCCTGTGTGTATTAAGGCAAGTCTAGTTCAGTGCCCACTAATTGACTATTTTTTAAGTGACAACCTTGAGTTTGTAGAATATGTTTGAATGCTGTGGAGTGTGTTTGTCTAGAAGGCATACGCCTCCATAGATTCAGGCACACCAGCTGGAGGCAGGATACTGAGTCCAGCCTATGTGCATGGCTGTTGGTTGGCGTTATATCAAGTACAAGGAACTAAGATGAAATTTGAACAACTGTTGAACCACTTTGACATGGGTATCTGTGTGGAGCAATTGCAAAAAGAATCCTTGTTGGATATTGCTTTGTTATTTGTTTGCATTGATGAAAAAATAGAAACCGAAGAAATGGACATTGTCCGGGACTGGGCGAATACATTACATTGGAATTCGGCTATTACGTTGCAAGATTACATGGATGATGCGCTGGGCAAGTGCCTAATTGCGATTAAGCAGGAAGAAACAGAGTGCTTTATCCAGCATAGATTGAGTCATATTGTTGATAAACCCATGCGCGAACTTGCGGTGTCAATTGCGCACCGGATCAGTGAAGCGAATGGGGAAGTGTGTGACAGTGAGAAACGTGCTTTGGCCATGTTAGAAAGCGAGATATAGGGCATCCACCCTATATCTGAGCACCTGTAGATGTTATTTCAGGGCTTCCGCTACCTCAGCGATTTTTTGTCTAAGCCAGATATGACTGGCGTCGCGATGCAATAACGGACTCCAGATCATATCCAACTCGAAGGGGGGGATAGGAAACGGAGGTTCTAAAATAGCCAAATTCGGATCATCGCTATATATGTTTGCCGCTTTTGATGGCAAGGTTGCGATGAGATTTTGCTCTTTTGCCAGGTGAATTGCGACATGGTAATTACGTGTAAATGTGGCAATGTTCCTGTGCTTGCCAAAGTGAGCCAATGCTTCGTCAACCCAACCCAGCTTTTGCACATCAGCCGGGTCCATGCCTACCCCTACACCAAAGCCCGTTTTGCTAACCCAAATATGCCGAGCTTTTAAGTAGGCATCCAGATTAAAGTGCGTTCTGATAGGGTTGTCTGACTTAATCAGGCAGCAAAAACTGTCTTTCCAGATCCGCTTATGATGAAATGATTGAGGTAAGTTTTCAAAGCGGTTAATTGCCATATCGACTTTACCATTTTCCACGTCATGAAAGGTTACATCACTGGGCGTCAGGATATCGAGAGTCGTATCTGGGGCCTCCATATGCAACTTATTCAATAGCTTAGGTGCTAAAGTGCTGGCTGCATAATCGCTTGCCATAATGCGAAATACGCGTTTGCTCTGCCCAGGTTCAAACTCACGATTGGGTGCGAGAGTTTCTTCCAGCGTCATTAAAATACCGCGGATCACTGGCTGGAGCTCCAGTGCGCGCTCAGTCGGAACCATGCCCTCACTGGTGCGTACAAGGATTGGATCATTAAACAAGTTGCGAAGCCGCTTCAGGCCATTACTCATCGCAGGCTGGGTGATACTTAGCTGGTTTGCGGCACGAGTGACGTTGCACTCTCGCAGTAGCGTATCGAGATAGACCAGTAGATTCAGGTCAATTTTGCTTATGTTCACTGTGTTCCTTTGTTATTTTATATGTCGATAGAAGCGTTGTGAGGCCGGGTAAGGATAGACTTGCTTAACCACGTGAGCCTGTATATCCCGTTGCGCCTGTTGCCAGTATTCCACCTTCAATAAGGCTTCGTGCGACTGTTCAAACACCGCTCTGAGTTTAGGGTCTGTGAGTACAAATGTACATAACTGTTGTGGAAATACGTCGTTTGGTGCTGCCGAGGGCTCGGCCACACCACTATATAGGTCTTCCAAAGATGGGCTGGGCATGGGCCGGAAGTTCATGTCAGTAAGATATTGCACCTCATCATAATCGTAAAATATAACCCTATGGTGCTTGGTGACCCCAAAGTTCTTGAGCAGCATATCGCCCGGAAAAATATTTACGCTGAGCATCTCTTTGATAGCGTGGCCATAATCTTCGATGACTTTGTAAGCGGTTGGCTCATCGGCGGTTTGCAAAAAGAGATTCAGCGGTGTCATTCGGCGTTCAATGTACAGGTGCTTGATCACCAGATAATCCCCTTCGTCTCGCACACTGTTACTGATTGTGGCTTTGAGCGTATCCAGAAGTGATGGAGAGAACTTTCGCTTGGGAATAACGACTTCAGAATACTCGATGGTGTCAGCCATACGGCCAACACGGTCGTGGCTTTTCACCAGTTGATAGCGCGCCAGCACCGTATCTCTGCCAAACGGTTTACTTTCGGCAAAAACATCTTTAATCACTTTAAAGACAAAAGGAAAATTAGGTAACGTAAACACCATCATAACCATACCCGGTGTACCTGGCGCTATGGTGAACACGTCTTCGCTGTGTTGTAAGTGAAACAGAAAATCACGGTAGAATTCAGTTTTCCCTTGTTTATGAAATCCGATGGCGTTGTAAAGCTCTGCTGTTGTTTTATTCGGCATCAGCTGTTGTAAAAAGCCCACCATAGCTGAAGGGGCATGAGTTTCTACCAGGAAATACGCTCGGGCAAACCCAAAAATAATCCGCATTTGCGCACTTTTAGTTAACAGCGCATCGATGTACAGGCCGCCCTGAGGGTGATGTAAAAGGGCGATAATAAAAGGTTGGACACCCGATTTGGATACCACCCGGCCTACGATATAAGCGCCTTTATTACGATAAAAGGGGGCTGTGAGAATATCAAAGCGCAGTCCATGATGGCTATGGTGAGTGCTTGGTGCTTGTTTGATAAACGCTTTGACCAGCATTCTGATATCCTGTTCCAGATCGCGAAAACCGCACTGCAAGTCCATGTGTGAAATCATATTGCGAATAGTGGGCTTTAACCCAGAGATGACCGGGAAATAGCTGCGAAATTCCGCTTCTATCGGCAAGGTGGTTGGCTTTGTTAACGTTGTTTCCACAAAAATAAAGTCATTTTTGTAGTAGCGCCGATGAAACAGGCGACAGAAAACAGAGTTAAAAAAAGTCTCTGCCAGCTCTGCCTGGGGATGAAAAGAAAGGAGTTCAGCGTAATGTTGTTTGACCTGGTGCCATAACGCTTCATCAGGCGTATCCTGTGATGTTTGACGCTTCAGAGCTGTGACGGTGTCATTAACACGAACGTCATACAGAGTTATCCGTTGCTTGCTTATTTGCTCGATTTCTCCCCATCTTTGCTGTGCAAATGCTTGGGGAGCGCGCGCCGTTATTTGTTGAAATAACGCGTAGTGAGCGTGAAAACCGGAAAGAATTTGCTCTGTAATTATTTGAACCTGGTAACTCATCGGACCTCCTAATCTGCGAGTTACTTTAGCGCACAAGTGCCAGTCTCTCAAGTTTGTATTTAGGTCATCCGTTATGCGCCACGCTCTAGAGCGCTTGTCTTGAAATAAGGGCGTTTATTCAAGTCGTTTAAGGCGTTTTTCCAAGCTCGCTATCTCTTTGTTCAGCAGCTTAACTTCCTTGAGGTAAGCTGTATTGATCGATTTGATGTTGCGCTTTACATCTTTAAGTGTTTTTGCTCTCTCATTTTTTTCCATCATACGCGAAATGCGCCGCTGCTCATCTCGGGTGGCTTCGTCTCGTTTTCTACCTAAGATTGCTGCCTGATGTTTTTTGGCTCTAAGTGTCTTTTTTAACCGCAGGACCAGCTGCTGCCGCTCAATATTGTTCAAGGTTTTGGTATGCTGGCCAGTGGGGGCTGGTGCTTGTGGATCTGAGTGGCTTAAAGTATGTTGTTCAGCATTGGCTGCGCACGGATGCTGGCTGTAAACAACCGCCTTATCGGTGACACATTTGTAGTAACTGAAGGTTGTTTTTGCCTGGCTTAGCATAGGCAATAACAGCCAAAACATGATGATCAATATCTTCATAGCGTGTGCTTCCCTGAAATCTATATTTACATTTCAAGATAGTAAAATTGTTCGATATCGCAAGTGTTGTGGCAGACGCCATGTTACTTTACAGCAGGCGTCTGATTGAACTGTTTGAGTCGCTTAATACTCTGAATTAGAAAGGGGACATCCAGTTTTTGATCTAGAGTAAAGCCTTCTTTTGCAGAAATCTGTTTATAGCTCCCGTCCTGTGCTATCAGTGTAATACGGTCTTTCTTGTAAGCAACTAACACACCACGAGAATAGTTTACCCCTTCATTGAGTGTGTCCGTGGCAACATTATTGCCCAGCATACTTGCTGTTGCGAGTGTACTGCACTGGAAATGCTCTGACGCAATGGTTGTCATGACATCGCTGACCTGAATTAGCCCGGTATGTCCTGAAAACGCTGGGATATTGGTATAAAAGCGGGTTGTGGTCACTATATCTGAGCTGTTTGGCTCGACTATGAGGATAGTCGGTGGTGTTTGCTCTGTAATAAGTGGGCTTTGGTCACTATATGACACCCGTACATCCGCATTTTCGACAGTGTTAATGTAATCGAATTTGGGCAGTCCAGAGACCGACAAAGACAGGCGGTTTGACCAAACTGGCGGAGCTTTACTTTCCATTAAAGACTGTTTGTAGTAAGCAGGAAGACCATACAGCAGATTAAACCTGAAATCCTCACTCAACGTTGGGGCCAGCAGCTGCTCTGAACCATGCCAGCCAAGTTGTATTAGCTGACTTTCAGTTTGCTCCGACAGTGTTTTTACTATGCTCAGGTTGACTGGAGCATCCTGAGCCGGACACGATGTCAGTGACGCTGGTGGATGATAGTTTACTTCGTTGGGCCCGACATTCAGCGATCTTGCCTGGTTATATTCTTGCATATCGAGTAGCTCGTGTCTGGCAAGGAGTGTTTTGGCTGTGGTTGGATAAGATAATGGCAGTACGTTATCCTGCATTGTGATGTCGAAGTAGCTATTTGCATCTGCCCAGATATGCATAATGTGACTGCTTGCAAAGCAAGTGACCAATATCGTGCTGGCGACTTTAGGAAAGGAGTAACTCTTTAACCGCTCAAGGTGACGCCATGCATGATTGCCGACAATCAGTTCAAACCCTAAAATAGCAGCAATCATTGCAAGCACAATCAGGCTATTGACGGCAGGGGAGCTACTGATAGTCTTCCAAAACAAGGAAAGAATTTCAGGCAGTGCCTGAAGGTTCAAGTGGTAGCCAAGCTGGAAATAGACAAATGCATCAACACCCAGTACCGTGATACCTAAGGTTGCAATACAGGCGGCCATTCCTCGAATGTGCCTTGGATAGGGGAATATCAGACTGAGTGGGAATATACTCAGTACAAATACACAAAAGGTAATAAAACTGGTGTGGCTGAGCCAGGTCACCAGCATATATAGCCAGCCAAGTACCGTTGTCGGTGCTTTGTCAGCGGCCAGATAGCTTAAAGTAATGGCTAATACTAAGCCGATGTTGGCAAAGGTAAACCAATGCCCCCAGCTCAAGAGCTGACTGGCCTTTGACGAAAAAGGGCTGTGCGAAGAAAGGTTCATTCAGTTACTTTACCGACTGGGTCAACGCCTTGGCAAAATTTTCAGCAACCGCTTGTCTTTTCTGTTCCGGTACATGCTCTTTGATGATGTGCGTGATAGAATTTCCCAAACAC
This sequence comes from Pseudoalteromonas rubra, assembly GCF_005886805.2. NCBI lineage: Bacteria > Pseudomonadati > Pseudomonadota > Gammaproteobacteria > Alteromonadales > Pseudoalteromonadaceae > Pseudoalteromonas > Pseudoalteromonas rubra. The sequence goes on along the minus strand of NZ_CP045429.1, from coordinate 2,985,015 downwards.
ATTAAGCTTAAATCAACGGTTGCCTGATTCTCTGTCAGTACGTTTAACAGTTGGTCGACAATTTGTTCTACTTGTTCGTTGGAATATTTAGACTGGATAGGCATCGGTTGGTTCAAATAAAAAGAGTTATAATTCTTTCTATTCTAACACCAGAGGCGTTAAAAACAAAGATGAGCATTGAGGTGAACAAGCTTGTTGTACACTATGTCGACAAGCAAGACGAAGAAACACAAATTCATTTGCGTGATGATGAGATGCAGGTTAACGACCGGGTAGCAGTTTTCATAGAGCAGCTCCACCATGCTTATAATGGCAAACCTGGAAAAGGCTTTTGTGCCTTCGATCCTGACAAAGATAGTCGCGTCGCGTCGGCAATGCAAAGCTACCGCAATAATGAGCTGGCATTTTGGCATCTAACGCAGCAGGCAACAGAAGTTCTGAAAGAAGAGTTGAACAAATATGCGTTCAACGAGACTGGTTATCTGGTGTTCTGTCATTATCAGTACGTTGCCAGCGATTACTTGCTGATAGCCATGATTAATATTAAAGAACACTATTCCATTACGTCTGATCTGGACCTGGCTGCGTCGAGGCACTTGGATATCTCACGTATGCAGCTTGCAGCGCGCATCGACTTAACTGCGTGGGATACGCAGGCAGATGAAAATAGATATATTTCTTTCATTAAAGGCCGAGCTGGCAGAAAAGTAGCCGACTTCTTTCTTGATTTTCTGGGCTGTGCTGAAGGTATCGACCCTAAGCAGCAGTCGCAAACTATGTTACATGCCGTGGAAGACTATCTGGCCGAGCAGCAGTTTGGTAAAGATGAGAAAGATGCAATTCGCAAAGAAGTCTTTGATTATTGTAATGACTGTATTAATAGTGGCGAAGATGCAGATGTCGAGTCTTTGTCTGATACCGTATCTAAATCATCCGATGTGCAGTTTGAAGACTTTTATAAGCAACAAGGTTATGAACTGGAAGAGTCATTCCCGCTCGATAAAAAAACCGTCACGACTATGGTCAAATTTTCAGGTCTGGGTGGCGGTGTGAGTGTTGGGTTTGAGCGCAAGCATCTGGGAGAGCGTGTGCTGTATGATCCGCAAAGCGATACTTTGACGATTAAAGGCGTGCCGCCAAACCTCAAAGATCAGCTAGAAAAGTTCTACCAGGAAGAAAGTGAGTAAATAAAAAGGGGCTAACATGTGTTAGCCCCTTTTTATGTCAGTTAAATATGTGCTTTGGTACGTCTAAGACTTGCCTGTAACAACAAACTGCGCCAGCTGGGTGCCCAACTTGTTAGCTAATTTGGTCATTGCATTACTCTTAGCAGTGTCCTTGTAGCTCGACGCTGCCTTCACTTTGGTATTAAAGTGCGCCTGTTCTTCGCCATTTTCCATCACCACCAGGTAGCTTTCTGCCACACTGTAAAAGGTACCGGCTTTGTTCATATCCTGCCAGTCAACGGTGAACTTAAGGGCAAAATCGGCCTCACCTGTGGTGACCTTGATCCCCTGAGAGCTGAGCGCTTTTGCCAGGATGTCTCGAACCTTACGGTGTGCCTGGTGATCGCTTTCAATACTAAAGCTGATACTGTTGATAAGCGCATCGGCCTGTTGCTGTTTGTCACGAACAGATGCAGGCAAGGGCAGAGGTGCAGCCTGAAGCTGGGTAAGGTATTGGTTTTGCTTATTTCGTTTTACCAATAGCTCTTTGAGTGCAACGGCTTGTTTCAGTTGTTGTGATTTACTGCCGTTGGCAGCCACTGTGAAGGCTGCAATATCTTCATCCAGAGCCCGTATGGTTAGCTCTGTTTGCATTGCGGCTTCGGTGCGGTTAAAAGCGGCCAGTGCAAAGGCTGTTTGCTGATCTGCACTAACGTATTCATCTTCAATTTTTACACCTTGCAAATGAATATCAGGTACCTGAGAGTTAATTAGCTCATCGACATGAAATTGCATCGACTTTTCGCTGGCCGATTGCTCTATTCTGGTACTGGCTGAAATGGTGACATTCAATTGCTTAGCCAGTGCCAGTCGCGCTGATTCCTGTGCTGCCAGTTTTGCCTGTTGCAAGTCGCCGGTGTTTTGCGCGCTGCCAACACCATAAACCATATAGCTTGAACTCGGCATGTTGGAGATCCATACCGGTTTGTTGTCAACAGGCGCCTGATTGGCGTTGTTTGCACCACAGCCGCTGAGTACAGCGACACTCAGCAGCGTTGCGATCAAGGGGTTAGAAGCCAAAGCGCGAGCGCTCCTGCAGTTTTTGAATTTTCTTCTGTCCATTCCATACCTCACGGTTTGTGGTCATATCGATCAATCTCAGGTCAACCTGATAGAAAGTCACGCGATCACCGCCTTGCTGATCAACGAAAGAGTTGATGGTGCCTGACAGCGCATAATCTGCGCCTTGTTCCTGGCCCATTTCATTCTGTGTACTCAGGCTGGCATTTAGCTCCTGGTCTTTTCTTTCGTCTCGGATCTCCTGACGAACATCTTTGTTCGCAACAAAGTCCGCCTGACCACTGCGTAATATTGAACGCTTTAGGTCATTCAGGAAGGTATCAACAGCGATATGCTGATGTGATTTGTTGCGTACTGACTGGATTATAATAGCAGGACGCGTGCCCTCTTTTTGTAAGTGATCGTTAACCCATGGAAAGCTCAACATATCGTTGATCATGGCCTCTGCAACCAGTTGCGAGTCCTTGCCGTTCCACTTGTCAGAAAGGGCAACCTCTTGATTTGCATCTACTCTTTGTACTTTTGTCGAGGAGCAGCCAGTGATGGCTAAGCTGCATGCAACAACCAAAGGAGTTAGCTTTAAAAGTGTGGTTTTACAGTTCATAACAATTATTCCATTGTAAACAGAGTGGATGGTGCTGTGGATTTGGCACTGTCAATGAAAGTGCGAGTATGCCACAGCGTCATATTTTCGTTTATTTCTAATGTGTCAGATTGCTCTATGACTCTGCCTGAGCGCAGTTTAGTCTTGAGCGTAATATTGACTGTGCCTTGATTGACAGGCACTTGTGCGAGTTTTATATGAGACGGAAGCGACTGCCATTGACGCAGGTCTGCACTAGCGGTGACCGCGTTGACAACACTGGTTGCTAACTTGGCGAAGCCATCAAATGCCTGAAGACCGGTGCTTTGAATTGCTTTGTGCGCTGTCATCGCTTTTACAACTTCTCGAGTAAGTGCGATCTGCATTTCTCGATTGGCATTTTTAAGTGCGCTTTGTAAAGTCAGCAGGCTGACAGAGTGATAGTTATCCAGCTCCGAGACTTTTTGGCCATCAAGCCACAGTTCCGTTTTTTCTATTTTATGTTCGAACGGCTCCAGATAAGTCACCGCTATGCGACTACCGTGTTCAAGCGCATCAATCAGTCCGGCAGCCTTGGCACTTTGCCACAGTGAATCGCCCAATGGTAAACGCTTAGTTAATGCACCCATTGCTACATCCCCCAGATCACCGGTGGCATAATTCTGCATCATGTCGAATAGGCTGGTATCGGCATATAGCATCTGGAACCACCACATTTGTGCTTTTCGCTCCGAAGACGTGCCCCAGAGAATAGGGGTCACAACGAGCGCTTTGGCATCATGATCGGCTTTCAGTAATAAATTAAATTCTTTGCGTTGTGGACCAATCCCAGCATTTTGAACGACGGTAAGAAGAGGGCTTGATTGTTTCGTTTCGCGAATGCTATTACCCCATTTTTTTTCAAGCGCGCGAAGTTCATTGCCATATCCACCCGCTTTACGCATGACTCGAGCCAAATCAGCATAAGCTTGCTTTGTTACGGTGCTGTCTAAATCGTATTGTTTAGCAAAGCCTTGTTCAAATGCGGATGCGGCTCTTTGATACTGGATACGGGCTGCATCTAGTTCATTGCTGCTTTCATACAGAATGCCACTGATATAGTGGGCAAATGCATCATCTTTGTAGTCGACGTTTTTCAACAGGTCATTAGGAGCCAGCAGCGGTTGTAAAATACGCATAACGCGGTCGGTGAGTCCGTCACCAGTTGGTTTACCATCATAGCCACCTGTTTCGTCGGTGAGTGTCGACAAGTAGGTATCGAGCTGGCGCATTTCAACCAGGGCAGCATCCAAGTAGTACTGTCTTTGAGCAGGGTTTTGGTTTGCAAGCGCGTTATAGTTGAGTGCTTTGAACACATTAATCAGGGGTCGATGAAACTCTTTACCTGAGAACGTGGTGTAAGTTGGGCCACTGAGCAACGCCAGCGCTTGCTCTGAAACACTAATAGTATATTGTTCTTCAATAATGGCTTTTGCCTGGTCAAGGTTATCATTGCTCAGCTTGTACTTTTGCTCGAGGTGATACAATGTGCCTAGTTCAAGATATCGCAGTAATTTGTTTTTACCTGACGCTGAGTAGGTTGTTTCTATCGCCGATTTGGCTTGCTCAAACTGACCTTGTTGAGCAAGTAAAATTGCATTTTTGTTGGCGGGTGTTGTATTGCATCCAGTCAGAACCACAATCAGGGCCACTGTTAACCAAGCTCGATAATGCAAAGTGTTGAATAGAGATAGCATTACGCTTCCTTTGCTTGTAATAAAGTTTACGGTGACTATACCAAAGAAGTTGGATATATTTGCACTAACTTAAAGATTATTTTGCTTTTTTTGAAGCTGAATATTGTAAGAAATCGTTCTTACAATTTATTACTGTAAAGCAATCAGGCTTTTGTTAAATTTAAATCATCGCTTAGCAATCAATAGCTCGAAGGACAATATCATGAAGATCAAACCGCTTATTACTACTATGCTCGTAGCAGGGATGTTAACAGCCTGTAGCTCGACTGGAGAGAAAACTGCCTCTGAGTCGAAGATTAATATACCAGATTGGGTATTAAACCCAGCTGTTGAAAATGGCATCGCTGCTGCGGATTGTGTGAAGTTTTCTGGTAACATCTCAATTGACCAGAAAATGGCTGTCGCTAATGCAAGGTTAGCGCTGGCACAGCAAATTGAAACGCGCATCGAAGGGTTGGATAAGACTTTTTCAAACCGTACTGATGCGAATGAAGAAACAACGGTTGGTGCGACGTTTAGCTCGGTATCAAAGCAGCTAACAAAGCAAACGCTTAATGGCTCTCGCGTAATTAAAGCTGATGTCGTTGAGATTGGTGGTAAAGACTATTTCTGCGCCCTGACCACATTATCACCGGCATTAACAAAGTCCTTGTTCAAAGACTTGGTAAAAGAAAGTAAAAAGCAAATTAACCCTCAAGATGAGCAATTCTTGTATCAGGAATTCAAAGCATTTAAGGCTGAAAAAGATCTGGAAAAAGAAATCGCCAGATTAACCAATTAATTGTATGCGCACCTAAAAAGGTGCGCTTTTCATTGATAGGAGTGGGCTGTGAAAACCATACTTGCATTGACGATTGCATCTCAGTTTGCCGCCGCCGCAGCGGTTGCCAGTACGTCCGGTTTGTTTAGTGAACTGGAAGCGGCAATGCAAACCTATGACAGCAGCGCCCAGGAGCAAACGGAATTTGAGCGCTACAAGGCGCAACATTTACAAGAATTTAATGACTATGTTGAGGCGCATTTTGAAGAATTTGATGCGTTTCGAGATCAACTGATCCAACAATGGGGTGAGGCGAAGGTGTCTGACCAAAGCCAGTTTGTTGGCTACTCAGACGATAACCGGGAACGCCTGGAAGTCGACTTCCAGAATAACGAGTTAGTCCTCAGTGTGCGGCACCACGCAGGAACACACGTCTCTGATCAACAGATTTCACAGGCTATCGAAAGGTTTAGACAGTCTGAACGAGCGTTGTTTCAGTCTTTTCTGAGTGGTGAATCATTAGCAGATGGTGTCAGTGAACGAGAGCAAGTTGCGATAGATAATGGACTTCGTGTCAAATCCATTATTGCCGCAAAAGCTCAGATCAAGCAACAAACAAAGGAACAGAAAAAACTAGCAGAGCAGCAAGCCGATGAAGCGCTGGCGTTGCAGTCTGAACCGCAATTAGTTGAAGCTGCAAATAAGCAGTTAGAAACAAAGAAAGCGGAGTTGGATGAGCTGGCAACCAAGCGCATCAAAAATCTGACTAAATCTGTCAGACAAATTTCTAAAACCGAACCGCAGCAGATCACTCAGGTACGGATCAAAATGCCGAAAGATGGTCTGGCACATAAGCGTGCCTCTGAGTATCAAGGTCAAATTGCAAAGCAAAGCGAACGCTTCGAGATTGATACCAGTCTGGTGTTGGCGGTAATGCATACAGAAAGTCACTTTAACCCGCTTGCCAAATCACACATTCCTGCATTTGGTTTAATGCAGATCGTGCCAACTAGTGCAGGCGTTGATGTAAATCGATTCCTCTATGAGCTGGATGAGCCAATGAGCCCGCCATACCTGTATGTAGTTGATAACAATATTGAGGCAGGCACGGCGTATTTACACCTTCTCAACGATCGATATCTCAGCGCGATAAAGGATCCACTAAGTCGTAAGTACTGTATGATAGCGGCGTATAATACGGGCGCCGGTAATGTCGCCAGTGTGTTTAATGCTGACGGTTCTCGAAATATTAAGCGCGCTGCGCGAGTGATTAACTCATTGTCACCTGAGCGTGTCCTAGAAGCACTGCAGCAAGGCCTGCCTTACAATGAGACACGTAGATATCTGAAAAAAGTACTGGCGACTGAAAAGTTGTATATCTAATCACGATACTGGTTTGCCAGTGCGAATGGCGCTGGTATGACCACTCTGCTTTTCTTCTACATATAGGCCATTTCTTGCTCCTTGTGCTTTTCCTATGCGGTCCTGTAGGTATCGAATTCAAGGGGATTCGTCTGGACAATTTCCTGAACTAACCTTTATTTTTGTATCTCTTCAAACGCTTTTTATTTTGTTTATCCTGAAACGGGCTCAGGCTGAGAGGAGCGGCCGTTTTATTTCTACGCTGCTTTCACAGTGGAATTGGTCACAGAGGGGCTTGGTCAAGAGCTTACTTTGCGTAGAGCCTCACAATTGTCGCACTGAAACCATTATCCTTTCAAGTAGGTATCATGCTTAGTGTCTAATCAAATCCGGGCTTAAAGTTGCCATTTAAATATGATGGATGTCTCACAATGAGAGCCTGTATAACTTTTTGCCTCCAAAGCAGACCGGGGCCTCAGCGATAGCAGGACGAGAGTGGTGTTATTGAGTCTATTTTCTCACCCCAAAATAGAACATTTAATTAAGCAAATTGGGATTAGTTATTCTGGCTTGCTTGGAACGTAAGAACAAGGAGGGTCAAAAAGGGCCGCATATGCGGCCCTTTTAAAAGGTTTAATTCAAAACCTATTCGTAGCTGGCTGGTGACGCCATGGCCGAGCTTGCTCTTGCTGTCGGAGACTTAGAGCCAGAGCCCTGACCACTGTCGCTCACTTTCTCGCGCATGGAGTCTGGCATTGCCAGGACGGTAATGGCGATATCAGTGCTTTCATCAGCAGCGGCTTTTGTCATTGGTGCTTCAGCAACATGCTGATAACGCACACGGACCGATACCGCTGATTCAGTGGCCTTCACTAGTGGAGTGGTTTCCACAGCTGCCTCTGCAACTTGTTTAGCAGCAGGCGCTTCAGCCACTTGCTCAGCGGCAGGCGCTTCAGCCACTTGCTCAGCGGCAGGCGCTTCAACAACTTGCTCAGCGGCAGGTGCTTCAACGACTTGCTCAGCGGCAGGTGCTTCAACGACTTGCTCAGCGGCAGGTGCTTCAACGACTTGCTCAGCGGCAGGTGCTTCAACGACCTGTTCAGCGGCAGGTGTTTCAACGACTTGCTCAGCGGCAGGTGTTTCAACGACTTGCTCAGCGGCAGGTGTTTCTTCTACTTGCTCAGCGGCAGGTGTTTCAACGACTTGCTCAGCGGCAGGTGTTTCTTCTACTTGCTCAGCGGCAGGTGTTTCTTCTACTTGCTCTGTAGCAGGCGCTTCAACGGCTTGCTCAGCGGCAGGCGCTTCAACAACTTGCTCAGCAGCAGGCGCTTCAACAACTTGCTCAGCAGCAGGCGCTTCAACGACTAGCCCAGCAGCAGGTGTTTCAACAACTTGCTCGGCGGCAGGCGCTTCTACAACTTGCTCGGCGGCAGGCGCTTCTACAACTTGCTCAGCGACAGGCGCTTCTACAACTTGTTCAGCAGCAGGTGCTTCTACGGCTTGCTTAGCAGCAGGTGCTTCCTCTGCTTGCTCAGCTGTGGCATTGAGCTCAGCTTCAAACTCCGCAGCAGCCTGATCCGCGACTGGTACAAATGCAGGTGTTGCATCTTTATTCTCAGTACGTTTGCGTTTCTGGCCAGCTGCTCTCAGATGACGTGGAGAGCGACGAGAGCGAGTGCGCGGCTGTTCGCGTTGCTCTTTGTCTTCTTCCGCTGTTTCTTCACCTTTTTGGCTGTCCTGAGCTTGATTCTGAGTAAGCTTGACCTCTTCATCCGCAGGGGCATCAGACGCAGGTACTTGAGCTTCCACAGCTTGTTGGGTCACTTCTTTTGTGACTGTTTCCACTTTTTGCTCTGTAGCAGGCTGTTGCACTTGCTTTTGCGTTGAATCGCTTACAGTTTCAGCTTCAACTTCAACTACTTCATTAGCAGTTTGAGTCGTTTTTGGCTCTCCCTCAATGCGCACCTTTTTCTTCAGGTTACGACGTTGGCGGCGAGGTTTGTTCGCTTTTTCTTGCGTTGCTTGTTCAGCATTATCCTGCTTCTGTTCAGAACTTTGCTCTGTATTTTGCTTCGCTTTATCAGAATCATTACGACGACGTTGGTTTTGACGACGGCGCTTGTTACGACCTTCGCTGCGTTCCTGATTGTCGTTTTGATCTTCTTTACGTGCTTTATTATCGCTGTTGTCTTGCTCAGCCTTACGGTTGTCATTGCGTTCATCGTTACGGCCATCATTACGACCATCGTTACGGCGGTCATTGCGATTGCGATTTTTACGACGCTGCTGATTGCGACGGCGGTTATCCTGACGTTGGCGAGGCTGTTGCTTAGGCTGCTCTTCCTCTTTTTGCTCTTCCTCAGTACCAAACAGACCTTTCAGCCATTTGCCAATGCGGCTTAGCAGGCCCGCTTCCTCTTCCACTTTCTTCTGTGCCTGAGGTTGTTTTGTCTCTTGCGCTGGTTGTGGTGCTGGAGCTGGCGCTGTTGGCATGGCTACGCCTTTCAGAACCGGTTCTTCTTTAACCACTGGTGTGGCAATTGGTGCGGCTACAACTTCAACTTCAGGTGTAACAACCTGATCATAGCTGACGCTTTCCGGCACATCATCTTTGCGCAGACGCACAACGTCATAGTGAGGCGTTTCCATGTGCTGGTTAGGAATGATCACTACATCACAGTTGTGGCGTTTTTCGATGCGCTGAACAGCCCGGCGCTTTTCGTTAAGCAGGTAAGAGCCCACTTTTACCGGTACTTGTGCATTAACCTGAGCGGTGTTCTCTTTGATGGCCTCTTCTTCGATCAAACGTAAGATGGACAAAGCAATCGATTCGTTTGAACGTATGGTGCCCTGACCATCACAGCGTGGACACGTATGCTGGCTGGCTTCACCTAATGACGGGCGCAGACGCTGACGAGACATTTCCAGCAAGCCGAAACGTGAAATCTTGCCGATTTGAACTCGAGCACGATCTGCGCGTACGGCGTCTTTCAGACGATTTTCCACTTCACGTTGGTGACGAGGAGGTGTCATATCAATGAAATCGATGACTATCAGGCCACCCAGGTCACGTAAACGTAATTGGCGGGCAATTTCGTCTGCGGCTTCTAAGTTGGTATTTAATGCTGTTTCTTCGATATCACCGCCTTTGGTTGCTTTTGACGAGTTGATATCGATAGAGGTCAGTGCTTCCGTTGGGTCGATAACGATAGAACCACCTGAAGGAAGACGTACCTCACGCTGGAAAGCAGATTCTATCTGACTTTCGATTTGATAGTGTGTGAATAACGGAACATCATTTTGATACAGCTTAACGCGGTTAATGAAGTCAGGTCTGAAACGCTCAATATGGGCTTTCGCTTCTTCAAATACACGTGCTTTATCAATCAGTATTTCACCGATATCGCGACGTAAGTAATCTCGGATAGCACGGAAAATAACGTTACTTTCCTGATGAATTAAGAATGGTGCCTTACCGCCGTCTGCTGCATTTTGGATAGCTTCCCAATGCACAAGCAGCGCTTTAAGGTCATACTCTAATTCTTCAAAAGACTTACCAACACCTGCTGTACGGACGATTAGACCCATACCTTTTGGTAGATTCAGGCGGCTCAGCGCTTCTTTCAGCTCGATGCGCTCATCACCCTCGATGCGGCGAGAAATACCGCCAGCACGTGGGTTGTTTGGCATCAATACTAAGTAGCTACCAGCGACACTGATGAAAGTCGTTAGCGCTGCTCCTTTCTGGCCTCGTTCCTCTTTATCGACCTGAACAATGACTTCCTGGCCTTCTTTGATCACATCTTTGATGTTTGGACGACCATTGAAGGTGTAGCCTGATGGGAAGTATGTTTTGGCAATTTCTTTAAGAGGGAGGAAACCGTGGCGCTCAGCACCATAATCGACAAAAGCGGCTTCTAGGGAAGGTTCTATACGAGTGATTTTACCTTTGTAAATGTTGGCTTTTTTTTGTTCATGACCAGGGCTTTCGATATCAAGATCGTACAGACGCTGGCCGTCAACCAGTGCAACGCGCATTTCTTCTTGCTGCGTCGCATTGATCAGCATACGTTTCATATTTTTACTCTACTTAATTTTTTACACTTTGCCTGTGCACCTTAGTTCAGGTGTTTAGTGTTCCTATTTTTATAATGCAGTCTCACGACTGGGAGACGGGAACAATCATTTACTTCCGCATAATAACGCTTATGCCACACTGCTTTTAAGTGGCGGGTTACAGAGTGTTTCACTCGGCTTACGGATGTCGCACGGGTCTAAATCTAACCCGACTAATATACACAAGACATTAATAATTATTGCTTTTAATTTCGGTTATTTAGCTGTGTTTAATCAATACAATGAACTATTACACGCTTCATTTAAGATTAAACGCACGTATTTGTCACTGGGTCGGGTCGATAAAGCTATGGAAATCTCAGCTCTAATCTGTATGATCCTCCACCCAAGATGTGCATCACAGCGGCATCAATGCGATAAAAAGCACGCTCGCAAAGATAGGCGGGCCGATTATCCCACTAATACCCGCGTGATAGCAACTAAATTATTACTCAATTCAGTGATTAGGCAATGTCAGAAAAAACCGGCTTAAAGGTAAGTTTTGTAACCATAACGGAAGACCAACTCGGTCAGCGTATAGATAACTTTTTGCTTACCCATCTTAAAGGGGTACCGAAAAGCGCAATCTACAAAATTCTTCGCAAAGGGGAGGTCAGGGTTAACAAAAAGCGGGTTAAGCCAGTTTACAAACTACAACTGAATGATGAAGTACGCATTCCACCGGTTAAAGTGGCGGAAAAGTCCGAGTTCGTACCAAAGAACCTGGACAAGGTCGCGGGGCTTGAAGATGCCATCCTTTATGAGGATAAGTATCTGATAGTTATGAATAAGCCTTCAGGCATGGCGGTTCATGGTGGCAGTGGCTTGAGCTATGGGCTAATAGAGGCCATCCGTGCATTGCGTCCGGATGAAAGAAATCTCGAGTTGGTGCATCGATTAGACCGTGATACCTCTGGTTGTTTGTTGATTTCAAAACGTCGTGCAATTCTAAAAGGGTTGCACGAACAGCTCAGAGAAAAAACCATGGAAAAAAACTACTGGGCATTGGTCTGTGGAGAGTGGTCTGCAAAACATAAAAATGTCACCGAACCGCTGCGGAAAAATACGCTGCAATCTGGCGAGCGCGTGGTACGTGTGGACCATGAAGAAGGCAAAGCCTCTCATACCCGATTTCGCGTGCTAGAGCGTTTTGAAGGCGCAACACTGGTCCAGGCGTCACCGGTAACGGGTCGTACTCACCAAATTCGGGTGCACACGCAATGTAAAGGCCACCCAATTGCCTGTGATGATAAGTATGGTGATCAGGTGTTTGACAGTAAAATGCGCCAATTAGGCCTGGGTCGGTTATTCCTGCATGCTCGGGAGCTGAGGTTTATTCACCCTAAACACGAAACCACACTGCACGTTGAGGCACCGTTGGACAAAGCTCTGGAGCATTGCCTGAAAACTCTGAGAGGCAATAATGGCGCGTAAATTGGTCATTTTTGATTGGGATGGCACAGTAATGGACACTGTGCCTAAAATTGTTAATACCTTACATAAGGTTGCACAATACCATGCACTGCCTCCTATTTCGGATGATGCAGCCAAATCCATCATTGGCTTGTCGCTCGAAACGGCTGTGGCAACTTTGTTTCCCGAACAAAAAGAAAAAGCCGCCGAGCTAGCAAAGAGCTATAAAAGACTATATAAGGAAGACACAACACCCATTGCCGTGTTTGAAGGGGTCGAAGCATTGTTGGCTAGTTTGAAAGCACAAGGTGTTTTGCTTGCAGTTGCAACCGGGAAAAGCCGGGTAGGGTTAAACAACTTGTTGGCACATAGTGGCCTGGGTCACTATTTTTGCCTGACTAAAACAGCTGATGATGCAAAGTCAAAACCCGACCCTGAGATGTTGCAGCAGATCCTAACCGAGCTTGCGGTAAATGCCTGTGATGCAATCATGGTGGGTGACACTGGCATTGATATGCAACTTGCCACCAATGCAAACGTATCCGCAGTCGCAGTGACATTTGGTGCAGCCAGTGAAGCGCAATTAAGAGAGTATGCACCACTGGCCTTGTGCCATAGTTATGCGCAGTTGAGTGAGTTTTTATTGTCCGAGTACGTCGACGCCGAACTCAGCCAGTGATTTAGTCAGCTCAATCAGGGGAAGACCAATCAGGGTATTGGGATCTTCTCCTTCAAGTTTATCAAATAGGCAAATACCCAGCCCTTCACTTTTAAAACTGCCCGCACAATTGAGTGGTTGCTCTTTGGCAACATAGTGTTTGATCTGTGCCTCGCTTAGCGTCCGAAAGTGGACTTTAAATGGTACGACTTTCGTGATGACTCGCTGTGTTTCTAGCTGATAGACAGACAGCCCGGTCAGAAAAGTCACAACCTGACCACTGAATTGTTGAAGCTGCTTGTGGGCATTTTCGACGGTGTGAGGCTTACCAAGGATTTGGTCATTAAATAGAGCGACCTGATCTGAGCCGATCACCAATCCACTGCTATAATACTGGTGCGCTGTTTGCGCTTTGGCTTCACTTAATCGGGCAACCAGTTCGGCAGGTGTTTCTTTTGGATGTGCCGATTCATCAATGTCAGGCGAAAAACTGTCAAATTGCAGGCATAATTTTGCCAAAATTTGCTGCCTAAATGGTGAGCTGGAGGCTAAGATTAGTGGTGATTTCATAAGTACCGGGACCGCGTTGGAGAAAATTTCCTATAGGATAATCGCAACGTGGCTAAAAACAATATGAAAGTTTAATTTTGCTTTGACTAAAGCAGTAACTATCTATATGATGCAGCCCCTATGCAAAAGGTGAAAATTCCCATCACCATTGATCCTTGCAAAGCGGCACAGCGCCGGGCCAGTTATGACGGTGTTATAACGCTTGAAGAACTTTCTCGTTTGCAGCAAGTTGTGCAAGATCAAGTAGGTGAAATAGCGGTAACTATTCGTTGCGAAACAGACCAGCAAGGTTTGGTTGTAGTGCGTGGAAGCGTACAAGCCAAAGTCACAGTGTTGTGTCAACGTTGCAACGATAAACTAGGGTTGGATTTGGAACAAGACTTTGCGTATTCGCCAGTCGGATTAGGTGCAGAGTCGGACGAACTTCCTGAGTGCTATGATGTTGTGGAGTTGGATGAAGAAGGTGAAATTAATCTCCGGCAAATTGTCGAAGATGAATTGATACTGGCGATCCCCATCGTTCCTAAGCATGAAGAAGGATCTTGTTCTTTTTCTGATAAGCCAGTTAGCTTTGGTGACATAGAAGAACAAGAGAGCAAACCAAATCCATTTGAAATTTTAAAACAACTTAAGAAAGATTCTTAGGAGATAGGCTAATGGCGGTACAAAAAAGTAAAGTGTCACGTTCACGTCGTGGCATGCGTCGTTCACACGATGCTATTAACGGTCCTACACTAACTGTAGATCAAGTTTCTGGTGAGACTCACCGTCGTCACCACGTAACTGCTGACGGTTACTACAAAGGCGAAAAAGTAATTTCTAAGTAAGAGATTGCTTTATGCACGCTGATCTAACCATAGCGTTAGATATGATGGGGGGCGATTACGGCCCCCGTTCATCAATACCCGCCGCAATCGAAGCGGTAGAAAAACACCCCCGTTTGATACTGTTGCTATGTGGCAACCGTACCGTTCTTGAAAGTGCACTGGAAAAAGCCAATGCGCTGTCTCATCCTCGTCTAATTGTTAAACATTGCGATGAAGTCGTCACCAATACATGCGAGCCTGCTCAGGCGCTGCGAAATAAACGCAATTCTTCTATGCGCGTTGCACTTGATCTAGTAAAAGCCGGGCAAGCACAAGCCTGCGTTAGCTCGGGTAACACAGGCGCATTGCTCAGTATGGCCCATTATGTATTGAAAATGCTGCCGGGCATCAAACGGCCAGCCCTTATCACGTCCGTACCAACAGAAAAGAAACAACCCGTATACTTGTTAGATTTAGGTGCTAATGTGCAATGTGATCCTGAGACTTTATTGCAGTTCTCTATTATGGGATCCATTGTAGCGGGCGCAGCGCTTAAGATTGACAGGCCCAAAGTACATTTGCTCAACATTGGACTGGAAGACATCAAAGGGCATGATGGTATCAAACAAGCTGCTAAATTAATGCAGGACTGTCCAGTGATTAATTATCAGGGTTATTGTGAGGGCAGTGATATATTTTCGGGCAAGTCAGACGTCATTGTCTGTGAAGGGTTCGTTGGCAATGTTGCGTTGAAAACCTGTGAAGGGATCGCCAAACTTATCATGTTTAAGTTTACAAAAGCGTTGAAAAAGCATCTTTTTTACCGTTGTTTGGCGTTTTTACTTAGACCCGTCATAAAAAAACTGTATAAACGTGTGAACCCCGACCAGTATAATGGCGCAAGTCTGGTAGGATTGCGCGGTATTGTAGTGAAAAGTCACGGAAATGCGTCGAAGAAGGCATTTATGGCTGCTATCGAAGAAGCGGCCAGAGAGATCGACAGACGTATTCCAGATAAGATCCAGGCGACCTTTGAAGAAATGGCGCCGATTGAAGAGACATCTGCCAGATCCTAGTTTCATCCAAATAGTGTTGCTTAGGAAACGGCAGGATATAGAAATCAAAAGAGCACACTATGTCACAAAAGATTGCTTTACTATTCCCAGGCCAGGGCTCTCAGAGCGTTGGTATGCTGGCGGAATTACTAGAAACCTCCCAAGTTGTTCAGGATACGTTTGCAGAAGCTTCTGCTGCGCTGGGATACGACTTAGTTAAATTGGTATTAGATGGCCCTGAAAGCGAATTAAACGAAACACACCGCACTCAGCCAGCATTGCTGACTGCCAGTGTCGCGATTTTCCGTCAATGGCAGACTGAGCAGGTCGACGCTGAGCTGGTATTGGCAGGCCACAGTCTGGGTGAATATTCAGCGTTGGTATGTGCAGGTGTGCTTGATCTGGCCACGGCTGTTAAGTTGGTAGAGAAACGCGGCCTGTACATGCAACAGGCAGTGCCGGCGGGCACAGGGTCTATGGCGGCAATTATAGGCCTGGACGATGATGTCATTGCGACAATCTGTGAAGAGCAGGCTGAACAGCAAGTGGTAGCTCCGGTTAATTACAATTCACCGGGTCAGGTGGTCATTGCAGGCCATAAAGAAGCGGTTGAGCGAGCATCTGCAGCTTGTAAAGAAGCCGGAGCTAAACGCGCCTTACCATTGGCTGTGAGTGTACCTTCTCACTGTGCACTGATGAAGCCAGCGGCACAGCAACTGGCAGCAGATTTAGCAGAGATTGAATTCGCCGCGCCGGTTTTCCCTGTCATCAATAATGTTGATGTTGCGCAGCAGCAAAGTGGTGAAGCAATTAAAGATGCACTTGTTCGTCAGTTATACAGCCCGGTTCGTTGGACCGAAACTGTTCAGCAATTGGCGAAAGAGGGGATCACACAGGCTTACGAATTTGGTCCGGGTAAAGTACTAACTGGGCTGGCCAAGCGAATTGATAAATCTGTAGCGTGCAGCGCCGTCAATGATGCGGCTGCAATCACGTCTGCAAAATAAATGACGGAATTATATATGACAAACCTATTTGATTTGACAGGTAAAGTTGTACTTGTCACGGGCGCAAGCCGAGGCATTGGTAAAGCAATCGCTAACGCGATGGTAGCACAAGGTGCAAAAGTAGCTGGTACTGCAACTAGTGAGTCTGGTGCAGATAAAATTTCTGAGTATTTGGGTGACAATGGTAAAGGGTACAAATTAAATGTAACCGACGCAGACTCAATTGAAGCAACACTGCTGGCGATTAAGCAAGACCTAGGTGATGTAGACGTGCTGGTAAACAATGCTGGTATTACCCGTGATAACCTGTTGATGCGCATGAAAGAGCAAGAATGGGATGACATTCTTGATACCAACCTGAGCTCAATTTTCCGTTTGTCTAAGGCTGTTTTGCGTCCTATGATGAAGAAAAAATCAGGTCGTATCATCAATATTGGCTCAGTAGTTGGCACTATGGGTAACGCTGGTCAGACAAACTATGCTGCTGCCAAAGCGGGCGTTATTGGGTTCTCGAAGTCGATGGCTCGTGAAGTTGCATCACGCGGTATTACTGTGAATGTGATCGCACCTGGTTTTATCCAAACTGACATGACTGATGAGCTAACTGACGAGCAAAAAGCGGCAACGCTCGCGAACGTGCCGGCAGGACGTCTTGGTAAGCCAGAAGAGATCGCAGCAGCGGCAGTTTACCTCGCATCAGATGCTGGAGCCTATGTTTCTGGTGAAACTTTGCACGTAAACGGCGCTATGTACATGGTGTAACAATTGTCAGCGAGATTGAAGTTTTTGTGATCTTGCGGCAATCTTACTTGAAATTGCTATTAAAATAGGCGATAAAAGTAAAAAATATTTAGTAACAGGTTTGACCAGAAAAAAAAGTCATGGTCAATCCTTGAATCACAGTATGATGCGCCGTAAACTACGCCGCAATCTGAAATTAACGCGATAGCGTTTAAATAAAGGAAAGAAGAATGAGCGACATCCAAGAACGCGTAAAAAAAATCATCGTTGAGCAACTAGGTGTTAAAGAAGAAGAAGTAAAATCAGAAGCGTCTTTCGTAGACGATCTGGGTGCTGATTCTCTTGACACTGTTGAGCTGGTAATGGCTCTTGAAGAAGAGTTCGATACTGAGATCCCTGACGAAGAAGCTGAGAAAATCACTACTGTTCAGGCAGCGATCGACTACGTTACTGCTCACGCTGAGTAATTAACGGTTTAAATTAGGGCAGCGTTCGCTGCCCTGATTCTTTGTACCCCCCATCATTTCGAAAATCCCTTTTGGAGGAAACCGTGGCTAAACGTCGAGTCGTAGTAACTGGCTTAGGTATGTTGACGCCGTTAGGTAATGACGTTGAGTCAACCTGGCAGGGCTTGTTAGAAGGCCGAAGTGGTATTCGCAATATCACACACTTTGACACTACTCAGTTCGGTACTAAATTTGCGGGTCTGGTCAATGATTTTGACGAGACTCAATTCATGTCAAAGAAAGACGCCAAGAAAATGGACTTGTTCATTCAGTACGGCATTGCTGCGGGCGTACAGGCGCTTAAAGATTCCGGATTGGAAATCACAGAAGACAATGCCAATCGTGTTGGTGTTGCTGTGGGTTCTGGGATCGGGGGCCTGACACTGATTGAAGAAAACCATGTTAAGTTGCTTAACAGTGGTCCACGAAAACTGTCTCCATTTTACGTACCTTCGACCATTATCAATATGATATCGGGTCATTTGTCGATTATGCATGGTCTGAGAGGTCCTAATATCTCTATCGTTACGGCATGTACTACAGGTTTGCATAATATTGGCCATGCGGCACGCATGATTGCCTATGGTGATGCAGATGCTATGGTAGCCGGTGGTGCCGAGAAAGCATCAACGCCAATTGGCATGGGTGGTTTTAGTGCGGCCCGAGCCCTGTCAACACGTAATGATGACCCTCAAGCTGCGTCTCGTCCTTGGGATAAAGATCGTGACGGTTTTGTGCTGGCTGACGGTGCAGGTGTGATTGTACTGGAAGAGTATGAGCATGCTAAGGCGCGTGGCGCTAAGATTTATGCTGAACTTGTTGGTTTTGGTATGAGTGGTGATGCATACCACATGACATCGCCGCCTGAAGACGGTGCTGGTGCTGCATTGGCGATGGAAAATGCCTTACAAGATGCGGGTGTCAATGCCCAGCAAGTTGGCTACATCAATGCTCATGGCACGTCTACATCGGCGGGTGACAAAGCAGAAACCTCAGCGGTTAAGTCTGTTTTCGGTGATGCTGCAAAAGAGGTGATGGTAAGCTCGTCTAAATCAATGATGGGCCACTTATTGGGGGCTGCAGGCTCTGTTGAGTCTATTATTAGTATTTTGTCACTACAGCACCAAAAAGTGACACCGACTATCAACCTGGATAATCCAGACGAAGGGTGTGACTTAGATTATGTGCCACATACAGCACGTGATGCTAAGTTGGACTATGCGCTATGTAACTCATTTGGGTTCGGCGGAACAAATGGCTCTTTGCTATTCAAGAAAGTCTGATAGTTGATCAATCATAAAAGCCCGGCAGTGCCGGGTTTTTTTATGCCTTTTTGACGCTGTCTCAGCCATGAATATGATAAAGTTAGGCTAATATTGCAGAGGTGGTAAAGCGTAATGCAGCAGGTAAACAGCCGGGATCGGGGATTGAATTATGGTGATGGCTTTTTTACAACAGTCCGAGTGTGTGAAGGCAAGCTGGATAGGTGGGAAGGACACTTACAGCGCCTTAAGCAATGTGCAAGTGCACTGTACTTTCCTGTGCTTGACCTGAATACGTTGTCAGAACATTGTGAAATCGCTGCCAGGGAGATAAATGATGGTGTGCTTAAGGTAGTGATCACCCGAGGTGAGGGCGGCAGAGGCTATGGATTACCCGATGAGCCGCAGTTAACTACTTTATTATCTTCATCGGCTTATCCAGCCCATTATGAAAACTGGCGTGAAAAGGGTGTGAGTCTTGCCCTATCTGATGTGCGTCTGGGCCACCAACCTCTGTTAGCCGGATTAAAAACGCTGAATCGCCTTGAGCAGGTGCTGATTAAACAAAATGCCGCCACCAAACAAGCTGATGATGTTCTGGTCATGGATCTTCAGGGCGAAGTGATTGAAAGCTCTGCCGCTAATATTCTGATCTGTAAAGATAAACGCTGGTATACCCCGGACTTGTCTCATTGTGGTATACAGGGCGTTTTTCTCTCGAGCCTGCAAATGTACAACCCCATAGAAACGGCCTCGATGGACTTAGCTTTTGTCTATGCCGCTGATGCCGTTTATCTATGTAACAGCCTGATGGGCCTTGTGCCAGTGCGTCAGATAGATCACCTGCAATTTAGTCTGAGTAAAGCACAAGCATTGGCCTCGGAGCTTGTTGTTAAAGCATGATGAAAAAACTGATATTATTTTTTTTGCTTGGGTCGGTTGTTCTTATGCTGGCAGCCACACAGTATATATCGCAGCTTAGCAATGCGCCCCTGTTGAGTAATACGCGCTATTTTGAGGTTAAACGGGGTGACACCTTTGTGGCAATTTGCCAGCGTTGGCAACAAGCGCACTGGATTGAGCGCTGTCTGCCTTATCAAGTGTATGGGAAAATGTTTCCTGAGCGGGTTAACGTTAAGGCTGGTGTCTACGAATTACAAGGCCTGAGTGTGCTTGACGCGCTGTCAAAGTTAACCACAGGCGCACAGGCCGACTTTATGTTTACAATCATAGAAGGGCAAACCTTTAAGCAGGTATTGGCAAATCTCAAAGCAGCACCATTTATCGATTTTGACTTGAACGAAACGGATCTGGCCCGGCACTTTTGGGGTGAGATAGAGGAGGTTTTTGGTGCCGCAGATTTTCACCCGGAAGGCTGGCTGTATCCCGAAACCTATCATTATCATGCCTACAATAAAGCATCTACTTTGCTCAAACACGCCAGTGAACGTATGCAAACACAGCTGACCTTGGCCTGGCAACAACGAGCGCAGGATCTGCCTATCAATTCTGCCTATGAAGCATTGATCCTGGCGTCCATTATTGAGAAAGAAACGGGTAAAGCACAGGAGCGACCAGTGATTGCGTCTGTTTTTGTAAACCGATTGAACCGTAAAATGCGATTGCAAACTGATCCAACAGTGATATATGGCCTGGGAGATAGCTTTGACGGAGATATTAAGCGTCGTCACTTACGTGAATATACGCCATATAATACATACAGAATTAAAGGCTTACCTCCAACGCCTATCGCAATGCCGTCATTTGATGCCATTAAAGCGGCAACTCAGCCCGCACAGACCGACTATCTTTACTTTGTGTCCAAAGGTGATGGCAGTCACTATTTCTCAAAGTCATTAAAAGAGCATAACCAGGCGGTGAAGCGCTACATCTTGAATAAACAAAATGGCTAAGTGGTTGAAAATAAGTGAGAGCTTTAAACTCTGGTCTCAAGCGGCTGTATATTGTAGACAAATATGGTATACCAGCATCATAACACTACACGCAGAATAAAAACTGGAGCTCTGTAAATGAATAAGTTGAACGCGCTCACGCTCGCCGTAGCGATCGCTTTGTCGGGTTGTGCTCAGGATAGCCGGGTCAATCAGACTGATGCTGCGGCCTCTACTGCTGCATCATTGTCACGTACCGATATCGACAAGCAAGTTAATGCATATACGCAAACTTTTATTAATCATCAGCCTGCACTGGCCACTTCGTTAAAGTTGCCCGCAGAGCAATACGGTAGTTACGCCGACAGGTTACCTGACTATTCAGCATCTGGTATGCAGGCACTGCAAATCGATATGAATAACGCCGCGGAAAAATTAAAGCAACTACAATCACACAAAATGAGCGAAGATGATCGCCTGCACCTGCGTGTGAACGAAGTACTGGCGCGTTACTATGCTGGTGACGCACAATTTAGTGGTGGTTATATCGACACTTGGGGCGGGCATCTACCTTATATCGTTAACCAGCTTTCCGGACCTCTGGTGGATATTCCTAACCTACTTAAAGATCAACACAGCGTTGAAAACCTGCAGGATGCACAAAACTACCTAAGCAGGCTAGAAGCGTTTGCAACACTTACAGAGCAGGTTCGAGGCAAGTTAGCAGGTGATGCTGAAAAGGGCATTATTCTACCCAAAGTATTGTTTCCGAATACCTTTGGTTATCTGAATAACTTTATCGCGCATGCAAGTGATAAGCACCCGCTGGTCACTTCGTTCGAGCAGAAATTGTCAGTGCTGACATCGGTGTCTGCCGAGCAACGTACTCAGCTTGTCACAAAGGCGACTGCGCTGGTAAATGAGCAGATTTATCCTGCTTATCGCCGTGTGATTGCTGATCTGGAAGTACTGCAAGAAAAAGCACCTGAGAAAGTCGGGATTTGGGCTCAACCTGGTGGTGAAGCTTTCTACCAGCATGAAATTACGTATCTGGCTGACTCAGACCTCAGCGCGCAGCAGATCCATGATATTGGTCTTGCCGAAGTAAAACGGATCACAGAGCGGATGGATCAGATCCTGCGCGAAAATGGCTATACGACAGGTTCCGTGGGTGATCGTATGAAGCAGCTCAACGATGAGCCTCGCTTTCTGTACGAAGACAGTGATGCAGGCAGAGAAGCCTTGTTAACCTTTTTACGCGGTGAAATTGAGACCATCAATAAAAAAGCGCCGCAGTATTTCTCGACGTTACCACCCCAAGAAGTCGAGGTGCGTCGTATACCCAAAGAAGTTGAAGCCGGTGCACCAGGTGGCTACTACAGCGCCCCTTCTTTGGATGGCAGCCGTCCGGGGGTGTTTGCCATCAACCTCAAAGATATGAAGGCAGTGCCCAGCTTTGGTATGAAAACGCTGACCTATCACGAGGCGGTACCTGGTCACCACTTCCAGATTGCCCTGAACATGCTGCAAACAGACATAGGTCTGATGCGTCAGAACGCTTCATTTAATGGTTATATCGAGGGCTGGGCTCTGTATTCTGAACTCGTCGCGTATGAAATGGGCATGTATGAAGGCGATCCGTTCGGTGACCTGGGTCGCTTGCAGGCCGAAGCCTATCGCGCTGCGCGCCTGGTGGTTGATACGGGTCTGCACTATAAAAAGTGGACGCGTCAGCAGGCGATAGAGTACTTTGCAGAGGCAACGGGCTCGGCAATGAGCGATGTAACATCGGCCATTGACCGCTATATTGCTTGGCCAGGACAGGCGCTTGGTTACAAACTGGGTATGATCAAACTCGTTGAATTGCGTGATAAAGCACGCAAGGCGCTGGGTGATAAGTTTGATGTCAAAGCCTTCCATGATGTCATTTTGCTTAAGGGCGCAAGGCCACTGGCCATTGTAGAAGATGATGTTGACCGCTGGGTGGCATCACAAAGTTAAAGAAAAGGTGGCGCAGCCACCTTTTTTTATCCCTTCATTCAGCCTGAATAGGTTAATCCTAATTTCACTTCTGTTTTTTAATTCCGGCTACTCCATCGTATTACTTCTTTGCTTTTGATCGTTACTTTCATTGCTGATAGTACAATAAATGAATAAAAAATATTGTATACAATATAAATTCATTGTAGGGTGAATAGGTCTGATACAGACAAATCATCAATGGGAACTCAACAGGAATTAGAAATGCGTAACAATAAAAAGAATACGCAGGCGATCCGTCATACTCTGGCTGCGAGTGCTATAGCGCTCGCGTTAGGGAGCGCGGTGCCTGTGCATGCAGCGGACGGAAATAGTCTGGTTAGAGGTAATATTGTCAGTGGGCAGGGCAGTGAGCTTAACGAAGTCGAACTGGTGTTTACACATAAAGCGAAGGGATTGACCTTCAGCACAACAACCAACGCTCAGGGCGAATATATTCTGCGTAACCTGCCTGTTGGTCAGTATCAGGTAACGATTAGCAAAGATGGCTTTGAGTCGGTCATGGAAGAGCTGGTTCAGGTAAACATCGGTCAGTCAGTGCTATTGGATGCACAACTTTATCGTGTGGGTGCCACAGATATTGAGCGTATCGCTGTGTCGGGTACCGCCATTCGTCGGGTTGATATGGCTTCATCAACCGCGGGTGTCACTTACACAGATGAAGAAATCAAAGCCATGCCCGTTAATACTGGTTTTGAAAGTATTGCAATGCTGGCTCCTGGCACTGCAGAACCCGGAGGTTCAGACTTTAAAGGTGCATCTAGCTTTGGCGGCTCTTCGTCTGCTGAAAATGGCTATTATTTTAATGGTTTGAATGTCACCAGTATTCGCACCGGTTTGGGGTCTATTCGTTTGCCCTGGGAAGCAATTGCGCAAACTCAGGTTAAAACAGGGGGTGTCAGCCCTGAATTTGGAGGCGCACTCGGTGGGATTGTGAATGCAGTTTCTAAATCCGGTGATAACGATTTCAAATTGGGTGTCGAAATGCGCTATGACCCGAATAGTCTGCGAGATCAGCATGACTCTATTTACCAGAGTAATGGTGTTGTGGGTTATGACACCAATACCCAGCAGTCAGACGAATCCTTTAAGGAAATTCAGGTGTGGACCAGCGGCGCGTTGATTGAAGACTCGTTGTTCTTTTATGGATTACTTGCGCCACGCAGAGAAAACCATACCTGGGCAAGACAAACAGTCTACAGCGACCGTGACCGAGAAGAAGATCGCTGGTTTGCTAAGTTAGATTGGTTTATCAGTGAAGACCACTCTGTGGGCTTTTCAGCGATGAACAACAAACGGACTTGGGATACCACATCCTATGGATATGACTGGGAAACCAATGTAATAGGAGAGCAACGTGGTGTTGCTGCCCCCGGCGAAGACGGCGGCAAAGTATACAGTCTTAATTACAACGGTTATATCAATGACTTTTTCTCAGTCTCTGCGGTATTGGGTCGGGTATCGGAAAATGTCGAAAATGTAGTGGCATCCACAGAGCCTGGTGTGTGGGATGAGCGCGATGGCTTTGTCACGGTGTCGTCTCATACCGCGAGCAGTGTCACAGAAGAAGAGTTTGTGCGCGACCAGTTTAAACTTGACTTTACCTGGGATCTTGAAATGCACTCTGTGTCATTTGGTCTGGATTACAGCAAGATTACGGTTGACTATTATGAAGGTCAAAATGGCTTAGGTGAGGCACAGGGGTGGTGGACTATCTTAACCGCGTCAGAAGACGATATTTCTGGTGCGCCACAAGGCACGGATTACATTGAGCGCCGGGTGCGCACCAGAGAAGTGGATTCTGATTCAACTGCATTGGCATTCTATGTAAATGATAGCTGGCAGGCGACGGATAATCTGGTACTGAATTTGGGCTTCAGATACAGCGAATTTGAAAACACGGTCTCCGATGGGCGTGCTTTCGTTGATATGAAAGATCAGTTTGCACCCCGGTTGCAGGCTATTTATGACTTACATGGTGATGGTAGCGCAAAAATCTTTGCAACTTATGGTCGTTATTTTCAGCCCGTCTCGGTCAATATGAACGTAACACAGGGGTCTTCTTCCATTGAATGGTTTGAGTATTATGCATTGGACGAAGTGGATGCCAATGGGCAACCTGTACTGGGGGCAGATGGCTCTCCAAGCCGAGGTGCACAGTTGCGTGATCGTTACTGGCGTCAACGCGGTATTACGGAACCCGGATTGATTGCATCATCAAGCCTAAAGCCCATGTACTCAGATGAATTCACTTTGGGCTACCAGCAAGAAGTGTTCGGCGATATGGCGCTTGGTATTCGTGCAATCTATAGGGATTTGGGACGTAGCGTAGAAGATACTGATGTGGGTCCGGTGCTAGCTAAAAAGTTGGCTGAAATGGGAATTACAGACAATGTTGGGCAAAGTTCCTACTATGTGCTGAATAACCCGGGCGAAGCCATTACCATGAGTTACGACTTTGACGGCGATGGCCAGGTTGATGAAATTAGCCTGAGCGCAGAGGAGCTGGCGTTACAACAAGCTAAGCGTAAGTATCTGGCGCTGGAGTTTACGCTTGAAGGTAGCATCACAGATCGTTTGAGGATCAACTCATCTTATACCTGGTCACATAGCTATGGGAACACCGAGGGATTGGTCAAAACCGACAATAACCAGGCGGATCCAGGTTGGACAACGTCTTATGATTATGCCGATTTAATGGATAATGGTTACGGCAATTTGCCTAATGATCACCGCCATGCGTTTAAATTTGCCGGTGCGTATGAACTGACTGACGAGTTGACACTGGGTATGGTTGCTCGTGCCATTTCAGGTCGCCCGACCAATTATTTATCCCTGCATCCCCGAAATGTTGATAGCTGTAAGAACGGCAGCCCCTGGGATGCGTGTGTGAGCCGTGATTACGGTCATGTTAGTCATTATGATGAGAACGGCAACGCGGCGCCGCGAGGCAGCATTGACACCTTACCTTGGTTGACCAACATCGATTTATCCATGACTTACAACACTGAAATTTCAGGTCATGATTTGATGCTCAAAGCCACAGTATACAACCTGCTGAATAACGATGCTGCGTTGGACATCACTGAAACGAGAACACGAAATAGCTCAGTAGAAGGTCAGGAACTGGAACTCAATCCAGATTATGGTCTGGTGACCCGCCGTCAGGAGGAGCGCTACATTTCCCTGGTTGCTCGTTTTACTTTTTGATCGTTTGTTTCCCTGGTCAGTCGGGCTTCGTGCCCGGCTTTTCTTTATGGAGAAGTGATGAAACTAGATTTTAGACGGTGTCAGATGCCACAACACTGGACACGAGTAACAGCATTGGATATGCACACGGCTGGCGAACCGCTGCGTATTATTACCTCAGGTTTGCCTGAGCCGAAAGGGAATAACATGGTCGACAAACGCTTGTATTGCCTGACGCACTATGAAGACATGCGCAAAATGCTGATGTTTGAGCCACGCGGACATGCAGATATGTATGGTGCGTTGCTGACTGAACCGCAGCGTACAGACAGCGCCTTTGGTGTCTTGTTTATGCACAATGAGGGGTATTCCACCATGTGTGGTCATGCGGTGATTGCACTGACTGAGCTGGTAAGAACCCAGAGCTCAGAGGCAATGGGTGAGCAACAGTTGAAGATGGATACGCCTGCGGGGCAGATCTGCGCGTTTTATTCTGGTGACAAAAAACAGGTGGGATTTTACAACGTCTCGTCTTTCGTTTGTCAGCTGAATGTGCCGGTAACACTGGCCGGAATGCGCACTGTGTACTGTGATATTGCATTTGGTGGTGCGTATTATGCGTATGTCGACGCCGATCAACTCGATCTGGCTCTGAGCCTGCAAAATAGCGAAGAGATCATTTGTCTGGGCAGGAAAATAAAACGCGCATTAGCAGGCAAGGTTCAACTTGAACACCCTGAAGACGTGTCGTTGGGTTTCTTATATGGCGTTGTGTTCTATTCCAATTCACAGGTGAGCGGAGCGCATTGCCATAGCCGTCATGTGTGCATTTTTGCCGATGGCTCGCTGGATCGCAGCCCCACAGGCACAGGTGTAAGCGGCAGAGCCGCATTGCTGGCTGCGCGGGGAGCGCTTGGCAGGGACGAGACTATCCATATTGAAGGGATCCTGGCATCCGGATTTGATGTCAGTATCGATGCGGTTTGTCAGTATGGTGATCGGGATGCGGTGCGACCAAAAGTAACAGGCGAGGCGTATGTCACCGCGGAACATACATTTTGGCTGGATCCCGGCGATCCAATTCAACAAGGGTTTATTCTACGATGAATCAGTATCTACAACGACAAACTCAAATACGCAATTTGCTGAAGTCATCCGGGCACCAGGGCATGGTGGTATTCGGCTACGAAAATATCCGTTACTTGTGCGGGTTTAGCGGGCATGCAGCAACGTTGTTGATCAGCCATGAGCAATGCCAGCTGATCACAGATTACCGCTACTATGAGCGTGCGCAGGCTGAAGCGCAGCAGGCCGAAGTCATATTGAGACACAGAGACACTGAAAGCCTGGGTCAGTCCCTGAGTCGCTTATCCGCAGAGCTTAAGGCGCTGGCATTTGATGCTGCACACATTGATGTAGGTCAGTGGCAAGAGGTTAGCCGCGAGCTTTCTGGTCGTGTATTAACACCCTGCACAGGTTTTGTTGAGCAATTACGACAAGTGAAAACTGACCAGGAAATTTCCTACATTCGTCAGGCCGCTCAAATCGCTGATCAGGCACTGGCGGACACCTTGCTACTCGTTAAAGAAGGGATCAGTGAGCGCGACTTGGCCCTGGAGCTGGATTATCGTATGCAAAAATTGGGGTCTGAGGGGGTTTCTTTTGACACTATTCTCTTATTTGGCCCTCGCAGCGCTTTGCCTCATGGCAACCCCTCGACACAGAAGCTTCAACATGGTGATTTGATCCTGATAGATTTTGGGGCTGTTGTTGGCGGCTATCGTTCTGATATGACACGCACGTATGTTTACGGTAAACCAAGCGCGGAGCAACGCAGCATATTTGATACGGTGCAAAGTGCCCAGCAGGCAGCATTGGCTAGAGCATGTGCAGGTGAAGATTGTCAGGCTCTCAATGCGGCTGCGCATGCGGTCATGATGAACAGTGATTTTGCTCAGTATGCAGGAGAAGGGCTGGGACATGGTCTCGGACTTTTTCTGCATGAACAGCCCTTCATCAAACCGGGTGTTGATTACCGCCTGGAACCAGGCAATGTGATCACCATTGAGCCCGGGATTTATATTCCGGACGTTGGTGGCGTACGACTGGAAGAAGATATTGTGATCACGCACTCTGGCTATGAGTTGTTGACGCATGCCCCACAAGATTTTGAGTTATAAAGGAAGCACTATGAAAATGATAGAGCGAGCGCAGGTGCAACAGGCGCTGAGTTTTCCCACTTTGATTGCTGCGCTGCAGCGGGGGTTTGCTAGTACGCATACTATGCCCAGGCGCAGCGTCTTCGAGCTGGACGCTCAGGCCACTAATCATGACGCATTTGCTGTGTTGCCAGCATGGAATGACGCAGTGATAGGTGTTAAGGCTTTTACCTACTTCCCGGGTAATGAAGCACATGGCAAAGCCAGTTTGTATTCAAAAATAATGCTGTTTGGTCGTGAGCATGGTGAACCTTTGGCGCTGGTGGATGGCACTCAGGTGACGTTATGGCGCACGGCTGCTGTTTCTGCACTTGCGGCGTCTTATTTGGCCAGACAAAACGCCAGGCACCTGGTGATGTTTGGTGCTGGGAATCTGGCTCCTTATATGGTGCGTGCCCATCTGGCGGTGAGAAATTACGAGAAAGTGACGCTGGTTGCCCGTAACCCGGACAAAGGAGCAACTCTGAAAGCGACTCTGACACAGGCCTTTCCTGAGGTTAACTTTGTGCTCGGCCAGAGTAATGCTGGGCTAATAGGTTCAGCAGATGTAATTTGTACTGCGACGGGCTGTCACACTCCGCTGTTTGACGGGCGTTGGTTGAGTCCGGGGACGCATATAGATCTGATTGGTAATCATCATAAAGATGCACGAGAGATTGATACCGCGACATTGCTTGCCAGCCGGGTATATGTTGACAGTAAAACCAATGTTCTGAATGAGGCTGGTGAGTTGCTTATCCCAATTGCGGAAGGGGTGTTTAGTGCAGATCAGGTAGCAGGAGAGCTGGCCGACATGGCTCGGAAAAACTGTTTTCTGAGGTTTAATGACAGTGAAATTACGCTGTTTAAGTCAGTTGGTACAGCGCTCAGTGATTTGCTGGCCGCGAAACTGGTGCTGGAGCTAAGCTGAGGTGTGGAAATTTACAAGGAGGAATAAACAACGTTGTCGTATGTGTCCAATCATTGAGCTGGTGGTTGTCAATGATAAACGATTGCTTAATCCGCTGATTTGCCATCAGGCGCATATACTGGTGACCTATCAATACGGTGGACAATCAATGAGCGATACCTTGCTGTATGATCCGATTTTGGTTGAACGATTTAAGTCAGGCCAGCAATGTCAGGTGTTGGCTGACAATCATGGTATTGTGCTGGTTTAACACTTTCAAACACTCTCTCACTGAAAGGTACGCAAAGACTTTATACACTTTACCCGAATAAAATAAACACAGTCAGGGTAAAGATTATGAAAAACTGGATCGCATTCTCTTTGGTCGCCGTATTCGCAAGCGGCTGCGCGCATCACAATAACGTCCGTCCTTCTGCGGATGGTAAGCACTATGTGAACTTGACCGCAGAAACCAGAGAGGTGGCAGGTAAGGAAGCACTGGAACAGGCAAACCATTATTGCGATGAGCAAGAGCGTGGTCACGCTTATATACAAAATGAGGATATTACCTACATGGGGTCAATGCCTGAGCAGGAATATTTGCAAAAGCGTAATATCGCAACAGCAGTGGAAGCAGCCGGCACGGCGATGTGGATTTTGGGTGAAAATGCCGTTGATGATGTGGGTGCAGCTATGAGCATTGGCGGTGGTATTGCAGAAGATTCAATGGGCGAACCTTATCAAATCACGTTAGCATTCAGCTGCAAGTAACACCATGTCAGAGATAAAAGCGGGCCTTTGATACTCAGATCTTACTCTGATTTATCACCCGCTCAGGAGCTGGCTGGATTCCAAAGGTTGTTGTTTTTTAGAGCGATTTGGTTAAACTATTAACAGGTCGTTAGTTACTGCACCAGGCATTGGCATGCTCATCCGGATTGCTCCGTTTTCACTTCTGTTGATTATCTTGTTGTGCTGGCAAGGTCTGGTCTATGCTGCCACCGAAGTGCAGGAGCCTGTCAATATCGCCGTTGTGGGCAAGACTAAAAATGACAGCTTTTATCAGCAATCTCATAAAGGCTGCCAGCGCTTTGCCCGGGACCACCCAAATGTGCATTGCATTTACGATGGTGCGGATGATTATCAGGACGTCAGAACGCAAGTGTTGATCGTCAAAGAGCTGATCCGAAAGGGCATTGACGGATTACTTATTTCAACCACGGATTCTCAATTCCTTGTCGATGGCGCACTCAAATTGGCAGCAAAACATGCCATCCCCGTTATCACTTTTGACTCCGATCTGCTTTCGGAGCATGCAGCCTACCGACTCGCGTATGTAGGTACCAATAATTTTGACTTCGGTAAAGCGCTGGGTGAAGAAGCAAAGCGTTTTAAAGTCGAACCACAGCAGTATATATGTCTGCAATCAGGACACCAGACGACACCAAACCTGAACCAACGCATTGCGGGGGTGCGCTATGCATTGTCCGGTCAAAGCACGAAAAGACTGTCGGGTGAAAATGGGTGGGTTGAACACTATCGCTGTCCGTTGTTTACGTTTGGCAGACGGGCTGATGCATTGGATCAGCTTGTTACTATGATGAAATATCCCGATCCCCCTATTTTTCTTGCTGTTGCCGGGTTTGCGCAGTTTAACCCTGATTACATCACTCGCATGGCACAGTTCAAATCTCTTATTGCTGATGGGAAGCGGGTAATTATTTCTGCTGATACTGAAAATAGTCAGCTGAAGGCGCTGCAAAGAGGGTTATCAGTGACGAACATTGGACAAAAACCCTTTGAAATGGGGCGTCTCGGTGCTGAGCTTTTACATCAATTTATTACGCAGGGCAGGGAACCTGCTCAATCTCACTATTTTTTGGATTTTCATTATTGCAATAAGGGGAATTCGGAAACTTGTACGACCAACCATTGATATTTGCCTTAGTGGTACTAAAATAATCGAATAAACATAACCTTAAAAGCTCGGTAGGTGGATGAATAAGTCTCTGTTATTGTTGCTGTTGTTGTGCAACAACGCGTTTGCCGGGCCCTTGCACTTTGTGTCAATCAATTATTTGATTGAGCAGGAAGTGGGCCGTCTGGTTTTACCGGAAATCTATCAAAAGCTTAATGTGTCAATTGTCATTACACCTTATCCGGGAAAGCGTGCACAGCAGCTGGTACGCAGCGGAAAAAGACATGGTGAAATCATGCGCATTTTTAGCTATGGTAACGAAAACCCTCACACTATCCGTGTTCCTACGCCGTATTATATGTTAGAGACGATGGCATTTATTCGCAATGATGGCAAAGTTAACATCCAAAGTGAACAAGACTTAAGGCAGTACCGAATTGCAAAAGTACGTGGTGTAAAACACACCAATAACATCACCGAGGGGATGCCCCGAGTTGAGGACACTGATACCACCATCCAGGCGCTTAACTTGGTATCTAAGGGGTTGGCCGACGTTGCGCTGACCAATCGTATTGATGGTTTGGTGATGCTGGCGCAGGCGGGGATTGAAAATGTAATACCTCACCAGCGCAGTTTTCGTGAGCTCGCGCTCTACCACTATATCCATAAGGATCAGCAACATTGGGTCGAAGAAGTGGATGCCGTATTACGCGGCATGAAGCAAAGCGGTGAACTGGCAGAGTTAATAAGAAAAGCAGAGAACCAGGTTATCACGCAGCACTGTCGGCAAAGCACAACGGCGACTGCACTATGCCAACAGCATATGCTTCACGAGGAAGATTGAGCAGCGCGATTGGCGCGCCACCGACGTATCTTATTGCCAAAGCTGAGCTTTAAGCGCCAATAAATAATCACAAGTAAGATGAGCAGGCCCGGTAGCTCTAACATACCTGAGTCGACAAAAGACTGTGGTAGCATCTTGGCGGCACCTTGTGACACAAATGAGCCGACCGATATAAACAAGGCAAAGCACATTCTCCATAAATGACGCATCAATCGCGGTGTGGAGGCAAGCCCTTGTGCATAGACCAAGCGCACGTCGCCAACAAAAGACAATGCAGCGAGTACCGCAAAAAAGTAGTAATCATAGGCACTTATACCATGTTTTATTTCAGCCTGGCTGGTGCCCGCGTGATTGCTGAAGTAAACACAGGCAATTACAATCAGCAGCGAGCACACAGGAAATGTGTAGTCAAACTTTCCTTGTGTATTAGGTGGAGATTTGACAGCCAGCCACGCTGACAGAACCAGATAGGTTGTAAAGATGCCTGCGATGGCGGTGATGATCATAGGCTGTAATATCGCGATCACTGCGCCGCTGACAGCCATTATCAACATAGTGTAGACAAACCAGGTACCTGCTAAAGCATGTAATGACTTTCCTTTTGCCACGGCGATAGCGGTTGCACCAGCGGCAATGGCAACGCTCCCAGTGATTATGTGCGCTAGCATGGTGAATGTAATCTGTTCCATCTTATGATCCTGTATATTGCGATGTGGTTGAGTTGCACTTTATACTGACTAGTCAAAGACTGTCGTCCGATACTAAAGGTTAGGACATGAATAATAATTATAAGTATTTAATTCATAGGGTTGAGTGGTTTTGTTTGAGGCTGAATTAGCGTTTGTGTACACCTTTTTACTCGGTGCTGTTGGACTGGCTTTAACTGTGTTAACTGGCAGGGCGAGGCGCTGGCATTGTTATCGGGCGCTGGTACTGTTTCTTTTTTCGCTGTTTGTTATTTTGTCGGGTCCGTTTGTCTTTACACACTATCCGTCAGCCCAATATATCTATATCGCAGCTATCGTTCCTGCCTGGTTGCTGCTGTTTCCTTGCTTTTATTTATACACGCAAGCTTTAACATCACCCGTCCCCTGGCAATTTAATCGCGCTAGTATGTGGCATTTTATCCCTGCCAGCGTTTCATGTGTGCTGTCAGCGAGTCTGATGCAATTGCCTGAATCCGAGTTATTTGCCATTTTCTTTGCAGAGGATAACGTCGAGCTAACGGCTGACGCACGTTTTACAGTCTTGCTGATCATTATCTTGATGCTGTTTTGGCCGGTGCAAAGTTTGCTTTATGTGCTACAGGCCTGGCGCAAGGTGATGAACTACAGGCGTAAGTTGCAAGCGGTATTTTCAAACACCCAGGAGCGCGAACTGAACTGGTTAGTTGTGGTACTAATACTGATGTTATTTACCTGGTGTTGGCTGGCACTGACACTCTTTCAGGATTTAAGTGCGCAACCCACGTTACTGCGTGAAGGGGGTATAGCAGTCCTGAGCGCTATTAGCATTTGGTTTGTGCTGTTTTGGTCATTACGACAAAAACCAGGTTTTGACAAAATCTATGGTTTCACCGAGCAGCTTGATGTGACAGGCGATGAGCATCGTGTTGTGACTAAGGAGCGTAGCGAAGTTAAATACCAGCACTCAGCGCTGAGCGATGAGCAGTCAAAACGCATTGCACAGAAGATCCATCGCGCGGTGGTGGCTGAGCAACTTTACCTGGATCCCGATCTGACTCTATACAGACTGGCTGAGTCTATCGGAGTATCAGCCAATTATGTGTCTCAAACCCTGAATCAGACCGTGGGACAATCGTTTTTTGACTATATCAATAAGGCACGGATTGACGCAGCGATTAAGCTGCTGCTGGCTGATGATAAGACTGTACTGGACATTGCTATGGCGGTCGGCTTTAATGCGCGCTCGTCTTTTTATAAGGCATTTAAAGCACATACAGGAATGACACCGGGTGAATATAAAAAAACGGCACGTGCCAGCAGGTAGATATTTCAGTGTATAAATTTTGTTGCATTTTGGTTGATTTAATTTGTTGTGTTTCTAGGGTTCAAGGACTAACGTAAATGTGGCGATTAAATAAACAAGGAAACAAAAAATGAAAGTTAAAATAAATAAACTGAAAAACCTTACTGGCAATAACCGTTTACCTGCTAATCAAACACCTCAGGTGGCAGGTGGTAAGCATATTGAAATTACTAACTACAGACAGTGCGTTGCCAGTGAACCTAACTGGGGTTGTACAGGCGGTGCATGTCGGGATTGATAGCCAGCACTTGCTAGCCTCAGCGCCTTATTGCGACGCTGAGGTGCTGGCTTATTAAAGTAGCTGCATTGAACTGCAGATTAAAATGGCCTTCCAAAAGTAAACTAATGTTTAGCGTTTAATCAGTAAATCCGGTAGCGGCACACTAATCTTTTGTTCATTCACAGACTCGCCAGCCAGAAACCGGCGGATGGTTTGCGTGACCTCTGGTGAACGCATAAACAAATTGTGACCTGCGTTTCTTATAATTACCTGCGTAACGCGACTGAAGTGTTTTACAGCCTCTCGCTGGCTTTGCGGGTAAGTGCGCCCATCTAGTGAACCTGAGAGCAATAATGTTGGTACATCAGATACTGGAGGGGCTCTAAATTCATCACCTAGGTCAAGTTTGTCGATCACGCCCTGAAGTTGTGGCATTGGAAAGTTTAGATACGGTCCAAGCAAAGCTGAACTGCTTTGGTGATTCACTTGTTCCAGCCGTTGTTGTGTAATCCCAGATGCGATGTCCATGGCCAATGGCATCAGTCTGAAGCTGATTTGCGCTTCGCTAAAATAACCTCTGTTTGCGATGTGCTGAAGTGGCTCAATGATCCCCATATCCAAAGCCCGGTAAAGTGCCAGCAGGCGTTTCAGGCCTCGATGTGGATCGGCTATCATCCCAGATGCCAGACGCTGCATATGCCAGCGCTGAAACAGAAAATCTGTTTTCTTTCCTTTATTATCAGAAATATGTAAGGTTATTGGTGCCGTTTCAAGGCGCTTGTGGACTCTTCGGATCAGCCCGGCAACATCCGGGTAGAGAGCTTTGGCTTTTGATTGCGTGTTAATAGCACTCTGAACGCGGGCAAAGTAAGCGTCTGTCTGAGCTGGGAGTTTAACTGTCTGATTGAGCCCCTCGACACTGGCGAGGACCAACTTATCCAGATTGTTAGGCATGGTTTTGGTTGCGGCCAATGCCAGGTGAGTACCATAACTGATCCCCCATAAAGTCAGTTTGTCAGCTTTTAGATGGCGTCTCAGGTCATTCAGATCTTGGGCACTTTGCTCTGTCGTATAGCCTTTAATGTCAATTCCCTGCTGTTGCCAGAATGTGGCACACTCAAGCGCAGCGCGTTGGTACAAGTGCGCCACTTCCACATCTGTTTGTTGCTTAGCCGAATGAGTGGAAATGCTCGATTGGCATGCTGGTAGAGCATCGGATTTACCGGTACCACGCTGATCCAGTGCAATCACATCCCCAAATTCACGCAGGGCCATAAACAAAGGAAAACGAAAGTTGGCGTATTCAGCCGTTTTGATGCCAGAACCGCCGGGCCCCCCGGCGAGGTAAATAATAGGGCTGCCAGGTGTTTTAGTGGTGGCAGGAAAGCGTACATAATGAATGTGAATATCCCGGCTGCCAGCCCGGTTACGGTTTTCCGGAACGGTGACAAACCCTGAAAAGGCTGCTACTTGTTGGTTGTCCTGGGTCTTGAAAGTAATAGCCTGTTCATTGTCATATGTCAGTAGGGGCAGATCCTGAGCGAAAGCACCTAAGGTCATTATTGTGCTGAGGAATAGCAGTACGGGTATGATGTAGCTGCGAAAGTGCGTGTATCTGAAGTCTTTCATAGTGATATTCTTGTTTGCTAATTGTGCCTCCAGTTAACCTTGTTCCGTTCGAATTATCATGCGATATTCTATCAAATGTATTGATTTTAATAGTAATATCGATAAACGGTTGAATTCAACCGACCAAAGGTCGAGGTGGGGGAAGTGTGCAGTATTGTGATTACCAGCGTTTAAGAGCTGTGTTTTGTACGCTGCTATTATTGGTATCAGCTAATTCGATAGCACGAGACTGGACACACATTAATTATCAGCAGATACGTGTCTGTCCGGGTGGTGAAGTAATACCAAATTTTGAAGATGATGCGTGCACAACACAGTCGTTTTTTAGTGCTGACCCACAGGGACGGGCTATCTGGATAGAAGCTTCGCTGCATTTGTCTGAACGCTGGCAAGAAGGCGCTGAACCACTAGCATTTTACTTGTTTGCGAAAGCCTCTAGTAAAGTCTATCTCAATGGCAGGCTATTGGGCACTAATGGTCGTGTTTCACTGGATGGCGAACATGAACTTGCCGGGCGTATGGACACCCGCTTTTATGTGCCCCCGGGTTTGATAAGAACCGGTGAAAACCGGGTGGTCATACATTTGTCTTCCCACCAGAGTATCTTGCGCCTATCTTCTCCTTTACACCTGGCAGCACTGGGCAAGTATCAAAACAGCACTGATTACTTTGGCATTGAGCCGCATATGCAACTCAGTGTGCTATGTATTCTGCTTCTTGGTGGACTTTATTTACTGATGCTGAGGTTAAGCCCTTTGCGGGCTAAGATCCCTTCCGGGTTGATTTGGTTGATTGGTATCGCAGTTGTTCAGCTAGCTGCTGAACAACTACGTGGCTGGTTCAGTTACCCGTATCCTTTGCATGATGTCAGATTAGTGCTGATCTTAGTGTGTGCCATGACCTTTGGCTTTGGACTACTGGTTTATTTACTGCGCCTGTGTCAGTTCGATACCAAAGTCAAGCTGAGTGTTCTGGCACCCGTTATAGGCCTTACCTCGATGTTGGTATTTTTTAGTCCCGGGTTTGATCTAAAAACGACGCTGGCGGTGAGCATCCCTGCGCTTGCCGGAGTGGGGGTTGCGTGCTGGTATTATTATCGGCATCGTACCGGCAAAGCCTTACTATTTGCTGCTACCTTGGGTGTTTTTGTTATGGCAGCAATGCTGAGTCTGCAGTCGTTTCACAGTCTGCTTTTCTACGTTATGGTAACCCTGTTACTGGGTGTGTTATTGGGGATGCATATTCGCCAACTGGGTGAACTTCAGATACAGACCATGGCTGATCAGCAGGCCATTGCCAAGTTGCAGGTTAAACTTTCCCAACTGAACAAAACGGGCACGCAGCAGTATCTCACGCTGACTTTTGGTAGTGCGGCTGAACGTATTGATGTCGGACAGATATTATGGTGCCGTGCTGCGGGCGATTATGTTGAGTTACACCTGGACGGAGGCAAAGAGCGCTTATATTCGGGAACACTGAAAAGCTTGATTGATAAACTCCCTGGCACATTCATGCAGGTCCACAGATCTTACCTGGTTGATTTGGATAAGGTCAGACGAATTGCGCTAAATAAGGATAAAACGGAATCTGGCTATGCGTTTCTTTATCTTAGTGACGGTAATCGCGTGCCCGTCAGTCGGCGTTTGCTAGGTCAGGTGAGGGGAACTATTGAGTGAAATACAGTGTGCTACCAGGCGGTGCTGGTAGCACAGGTGTCGAACTAGTCGATTAAATCTTCTACGCCGACGATAACCCAAGGCGAATCACCTTGTGTCTTTCTTTCCAGGTGCCAAACTTCGTGAATTGGCTCTTCCTGCTTATCGCCAAGGTCACGATATTTACCTTTGAACATGACACTTACTTCCCAGGCGACCGGTGTGGTTTCCGCACGTACCAACTGAGCATCAACAAACATCACTTCGGTTGCTACTTCACCGTGTTGTGCACGGTCCTGTTTAAACTCTTCGACCAGCTCCGGGCTCAGGTATTCGGCCAGGGTCGCAAAGTCACTCTGGTTCCAGGCATTCTGAACTGTGTGATAGTGATCACGTGCGCCTTGCAAGAAGCCATTTACATCAAAATCTGCAGGCAGGTTAAAGGGTACCTGTTCCTGCTGTTGACCAAATCCACCGCTCACTGGGGCCGATTGTGGTTGCTGACGAAATTGTGGCTGATGGTTTTGCGGTTGCCCACCATTGTTTTGGCCAAAGTTGCCACCACCAAAGTTACCACCTTGCGGCATACCCGCCATATGGGGTTGTTGGCGTTTGGTCATAAAGGATTTGATCACCTTGAACAACACAAAAGCCAGGATGGCAAACAAGATCATTTCCATAAACTGGAAGCCTTCAAAGTCATCGCCCATCATGGCCGCGATCAGGCCTCCGGCAAGTAAGCCACCCAGTACGCCTGCCATGATGCCTTTTTTATTGGACTTAGGTTTAGCGGTATTAGGTGCCAGAGTCTTAGTATCGACTTGTTTTTTTTGTGCTGTGGTGCTGGTTGCGTGGGTTTTACCCGCACTTTTCTTGCTGCCGAACTTTTTCCGTGCTTCTGCACTGAAGCTGGTAGATACCAGAACGGCAATGAGTGTCATTAAAACAACAAACTGTTTCATGGTGTTCCTCTGAGTTTTAGTTCTGAACGCATTGTAGTTAATCAATGCGGTGAAGCGAAGCGATTTCAAGCGCCTACCCCAGTAACACGGCTTTATAAAATAGGTAAGTATATGAAATTTAGCGTTTTTTTGTGATTTTTGATTAGCGTCGAAATATTCTTGCTAACTGTTCGAAAATATCTGTTATAACTGTATTTATTATCAGCTATTTGTTCTCAAAACTTGGGGAAATGATAAAGCCTCAGCACCCATAACCTGCTTGGGGCTGAGGTATTTATCTGCAAGTGGCGCTTACAACCAACGCAGTGATTCTGTCACGGCGGTTTGATACTGCTCCAGTGGGGTATCGAGATTTGCCACTAAAATGGTATCAGCGCGATCTCCGGGTTTGATGCTGCCGCTGAAGCGTTCATCAGCAAAACGTTCATTGCTACTCTTGGCATCATCGCTATCGGTTGGCACGATAAAAACAGTAACTGGTCCATGATCTGACTGGAAGATCAGGTGTAAGCTGCGTTGTCCTTTAAAATTACAAAATGTCGCGTAGGTCACTTTGCCAGGCATAGCTTCGAGCTTTCCACCAAACATTGCCAATTTCTCGTTGACTTCCTGAAGTTGCACCTCGCGTGTCAATGCGAGCGCTTCAGCTTCGTAATAGACGTGCTGCAAAGCATGTTCGCCAGCGTGTAATGGTGCATGGACTGACGTGGCGAAGTACAAGGATACTGCCAGTAAAGCCGAGGCTGCGGTGGCAAGCGGCGCCTTGAAGCGTCG
Source organism: Pseudoalteromonas rubra (assembly GCF_005886805.2). Lineage (NCBI taxonomy): Bacteria > Pseudomonadati > Pseudomonadota > Gammaproteobacteria > Alteromonadales > Pseudoalteromonadaceae > Pseudoalteromonas > Pseudoalteromonas rubra. The sequence goes on along the minus strand of NZ_CP045429.1, from coordinate 2,945,914 downwards.
GTACCAGGCTAATTGTTTGACTTCGGCGGTTTGCTGCATCGTGGTATCAGTATCTGCCTGCTGTTTTGCCAGAATCTTCTGAGCTAAATCATCAGGCACAGAAATATCTAACGCACTATGCAGCGTCGCATCAAAATCTTGCATCTCTTTGACGAGACGCTGTTTGGCCGGATCGGTGTCTGCCTGAGCAACTACATCCTTATCATTGGGATCGGCAAACAAGCGGCGGCGAAATTCGAGTTCATCCATCAGTTTGATGCCCCTTTTGCTGTTTCGGTCACTTGTGTTAAAGCCTCTTTCAATTGGTTTCTGGCACGATATAGCCTGGTCATCACCGTATTCTTGTTGAGTTCCAGGATCTGTGCGATTTCTTCGCCGGAGCAGCCCATCACGACTTGTAATAGCAGTGGTTCACGGTACTCAGATGACAACAAGCTGATCTGTTTTTGGATCATCATTTGCTCAGTCTGTGAGTCGGGTGATGCACTGCTGGTATCAATCAGAGTGTCCTGCTCAACGTCGGCGTAATCAAATTGTTTGCGTTCAAAACGGCGCGCATTCTCACGCCGCAATATGGTTAATAACCAGGATTTGGCGGCGCTATCGTCCTGCAAAGCGTCAAGTGAACGCCAGGCGCGCAAAAAGGTTTCCTGTACCAAATCCTCAGCAATGGTCGGGTCCTGGCACAACCAATAAGCAAAGCGATAAAGCTCCTTGTTGTAGACCTGGACCAGACTTTCGTAACGTTTTTGTTTTGTGGTCATGCTAATAAGACCTTGTCTCTAGCAAAGTTATTTCATCAAACCGAAGAAAAATTAATATAACGGTTCAAGATGCTGTTTTTTAGAGTTTTTAATCTGCTTATGTTGTGCCGCTAAAAGGCGATACAGCAACACCAGATCAACATTCTCCTGCTTGGCACTATAGAGCGCGCCTTGCAACTTTGCAATTTCGTTTTGCAACTCCTGGCTAAGTTGGTGACGCCAGGTATGAAGTTGTACATGGCCTTGAGCATGGGCAAGGGCTTTTAGCCCCTGATAGCAGGCGGCTAAATCAGCGGCTTTAACGGCACGTTTGATCTGCTGCAGTGCTTGTGTTTCGTCCGCTGTTACTGGTGTCTGTTCGGGTGCCTTGACCTTGACTGGCTTTGACTGACGAGTCAGAAACCAAATCACTAAGGTGACGAGCCACAATAGATAGCCCGACGTAAGCAGTGCCCAGTCAAGCCAGGTTTTTTCTGCATTATGGACTACAATCGGCGGCTCGGAGTTGGTATCTGCTTGCCTGGGGGCTTCGATAATGGGTGCCGGTGCAACGGATACCTGATTTGGATCGGCCTTTACTTCAATAGTGCGAGATGGCAAGGTTGCATATTGCACTTTGTTAATGACGGTATTAAACCAGGGCACTTTGATTTCTGGCAGAGTGTACGTCCCCGGCGTTTGAGGGAGCAGGGCGTAGGAGGCGATCAATTGAGAGATCACCCGACCATCACGGGTCATTTGTTTGCGATCAGTCTCATCTGGATAAGTCCTGAAACCATCTACATCGGGTACCTCTATGTCAGGCAGTTGTTCTTTAGTTACACCGAGTGCTGTGAGTGTCAGAGTACGTGTGATTGGTGTGCCAACCACAACGGCTTGATCGCTTGGTTGCCATTCTTCGCTGAGGTTGACCAGTTCGCTGGGTAGCCAGGTGCCTGAGTAGGTGTCGGGGATTGGCTTGACCTCTACCTCAATGCTGTCACCCATCGCCGATACAGCCAGGCGACGGTAGCCCTCGCGTATTTGGCCATTAAAGATGGGCGGCTCAAGTGTAAAGGTACCGCTTTTTTGTGGTTGGACCAGATATTCTCGAGTCACTACCATATAACGACGACCATTGACGATTTCGTAGTCTTCACTTTGTTTGCCCAGCTGGGCAATTTGTGCTTCTTGCATTTGTGGCGCACTGAGCTGACCATCAAGCAGATCCTGACCGATATAGAGTTTAACGGTATACAGGGCAGCTTGCTGCACATGTAAAGTGTCTGGTTTGAGGGCTGTTTTAATAAAGAGGTTTTGCTGCGCTTCGCCATCTTGTTCGCGGGCAAGCACTTTGAGTTTGATAGGACGGGACTGTTGGCCTGCTACCTCAAAGCTGGGAATGGTAAATTCGCCTGCTTTGCGCGACAACAGTTGCATTTGCCAACTGGTCGTGCTGTTCATGCTGCCATTGATGATGCTGGTTCTGGAGCTGGTGCTGATTGGGCTGGTGACAAACTGACCACTCAGCGCACTGGTGTCGGGGATCTGGCCCGAGACCTTGCCGTTGGCTTCTATGGTCAATGTAAAGTATTCACCGACCAACACCGGGTTTTTATCTACACTGGCGCTGAGTTGGTCTACGGCCCAGGCAGGCATCATTGTAATAAGTAAGATCACGGATCCCAGTAATCGCGTTACCATGATTTTTCGACTCCTCGCGGGTGACGCTGGCGCACCCGTTGTTGTGATTCCAATAACATTTTGTTGCGTAGCAAGATGGCCGGATCGTCCGGTACTTTACGAAGTAACTGATCGAGTTGCTGCGCTTTTTCTTTCTCTTGTGGTGTCAGTGGGCGACTTTGCATCAGTTGCTGTGCGCGCTCCGACTGCTCCTCACCGTCAGCAGCCTGTTGCTGAGCTTGTTGTGCAGACTGAGCGGACTGCTCTGCCTGTTCTTGTTGCTCATTTTGTGCAGCAGATTGCGCCAGCTCAGGCGCATTGTCGTTGTCTGATTGTCCAGCGCGATCTGAGTCCGAACTTTGCTGCTCTTGCGCGTCACTGTCAGATTGCTCGCCATTTTGCTGCTCCCCTTGCTGGTTACTTTCTTGTTGTTCACCACCTTGTTGCTGCTGCCCGCTTTCCTGCTGCTGGTCGCTTTGTTGATCATTACCTTGCTGCTGACCATCTTGCTGTTGCTCACCATCTTGTTGCTGATCTTGCTGATCGCCAGATTGCTCCTGGTTGTCAGACTGATCGCCATTTTGCTGTTGTGACTCTTGTTGCTGGGCTTTTAGATCTTCAACAAGCTGCTTATTATCCTGTGCTTGTGTGAAATCAGGGTCCAGCTGCAAAGCCTGTTCATAGGCTGCAATGGCCTCGTCCAGTTGCCCTGATTTAGCCAGCGCATTGCCATAGTTGTACTGGCCAATGGCTGAAGTCGCGTGTTTAAGTTGTTCCGCTGCCTGCGCGTACTCACCGGCCTTGTACAAAGCGGTGCCTTTTAAAACGGGATCCTGAGCACTTTGCGCTTGTTCAAAGTCACCTTGTTGGTATGACTCCAGTGCTTGTTGGTCCTGATTTTTAAACCAGTTACTCCAGTCTGCACTATATCCGACTTGCGGCTGTATCAGTGCCACGACTAAAATTGCCAGCGTAAGTGGCTGAGAGCGCATTAACCACAGCGCCAGCGGCACTATGATAAATAGCAGGTATTTACCGGCATCCAAATGCCAAAGGGCCTCACCAGGTTGCTCATTGCTGTCTAAGTCCGTCACTTTATTAGGGGCAAATGTTTTGATGTCGCTGTCGCTGTGGGTGTAAGTGGCATAGCGGCCTCCCTGGCGTGAGGCGAGGGCTGAAAGGCGCTCAGGGTCGAGTTTAGGGACTACAATTTGCCCGTAGCGATCTTTCAAAAAGCCACCCTCAGGCAGGCCAATTGGTGCACCTTCTAAGGTGCCAATACCATACACATGCAGCGTATAATTTGTGCCATTAAATAAATCTGAAATATCCGCCAGTTCGTCTTGCTCTACCTCATCGCTGATCAGGATAATTTCACCGTCTGCGTAACCTGCCTGATCAAGTAAGATCTTGGCCTGATCCAGGCCTGCCAGCACGTTAGCGCCTTTGCTGGGCATGATTTCAGGACTCAGGCTGGGCACCAGGTTTTCTAGTGTTTTAATATCATCCGTTAATGGCGACACCACAAAGGCATCTCCAGCATAGGCAACCAGTGCAGTATCACCTTCGGTAAATTGACCAATCATATCCAGGGTTTTGAAACGAGCCTGGGTCAGTCGGTTAGGCTGAATATCTGTGGCATACATTGAGTACGACATATCCATGACCAGTACCCGGGCTTGTTTGCTTTTAAAAACGGGTACCGTGTGCTTTTCAAAGCTGGGTCCTGCTGCGGCCAAAATACTGAGTAACAGCAACAGGCTGACCAGCCAGGGTGTACTACTGCCTTGCTTTCGGGGACCATCTTCCAATACGAACTGGGCAAGATGTGGGGCGATCAATTGGCCGTCGTTACTACGATGACGTTTAATCCACTGTATGCCTGTCAGCAGTAGCCAGGGAAGGAGCAACCACAACAAAGCGGGGCGAATAAAAATAAACTCGGTCATAGTGGCTTCACTCGCAATTGTCTGATGGCTTTACTGAGTAACGTCAGGCTCCATAACGCCAGCGCTATCAGTAAGGGGACATAAAAGAGCGACAGTCTGGGTCTGAAGGTTTGGTTTTCATCGGCTATCGGCTCAAGCTTATCGAGCTCCGCATAGATCTGCTGTAGCCCTTTCACATCTTTGGCCCGGAAATACGCACCACCGGTTTCAGAGGCGATGTGTTTGAGGGTATTCTCATCTATGCTGCTGCCAGTCATACCGCCCATGCCAAACAAGCTAAACCCACCCTGACCATCCGAACCGACACCGACGGTATAGATTTTAATGCCTTCTTCGCGGGCGAGGATCAGCGCTTCTTCTGGTTTCAGATTACCGGCAGTATTCTGGCCATCGGTGAGCAAGATTAAAATACGGCTGCTTTGCTCTTTTTGGTTGAAGCGCTTGACCGATAACCCGATTGCGTCACCAATGGCGGTTGCGCGTCCAACCAGACCTATCTGTGCTTCGAGTAACATCTGGCTGACGGTTTGTAAATCCCGAGTCAAAGGGGTTTGTAAAAAGGCGGTATCGCCAAATAAGATCAGGCCCAGTCGATCTCCCTGACGTTCAACGATGAAGTCAGATAAAACCGCTTTGACCACCGACAGGCGGTCGACATATTTGCCCTGGTAAGCCATATCTTGTTCTGTCATCGAGCCTGACAAGTCAACGGCCAGCATAATATCGCGTCCTTCGTTGGGTAAGGTGATTGGGTCATCAAGCCAGCTGGGGCCGCTCAGTGCCACAACCAGGCATAACCAGATCAATGCTTCTAGCACATTAACGCTGCGTTTCGGGCGAGCCATATTTTGTCCGGAGCCGCTTTGTTGCTGATAGCCAGGCATTCGTAAGCGGATCTGAGTTTGTGCAGTGGCTGGCTTAAGGCGTGCAATCAGCCAGGGCAGGGGAAGCAAGAGCAGCGCCAGTGGCCAGTCAAGTTCAAACATTGACGGCCTCCTTGGTTTTGAAGGTTTTAATTGCCGACATCAGCTTAGTGCACGCCAGCGTCGGGTTACTGCTATATAACGAATTGAGGTCCTGCTGGTCGAACTGCTGGCCTGTGAGTTTGTTGAGCAACTTCAGCCACTGTGCTGTAGGCTGAGCTGCGTGCTCATTGCCATAATAGTGCCGGGCCAGACGTTTTAGTATGCCATGTAATGCCAGTGCATCCTGGGCATGTTGTTCACTCAGCTGAATGGCTTCGCGTTTGGCTGCATTATGCTGCCATTTTTTGACAGCCAGCCAGATACTGACGCTCACTATCAATATGACTGCAATGATCACCGCCCAGCTGACAGGGGTAAGCGGCCACCAGTCAACCTGCTCGGGTGGGATCACATCATGAAGCGCGTCTAAGGGGTTCTGCATCATCATTTACCTGGAGATCTGGGTTTCAATTGGCGCTGAGGCACAAAACGTTTGCATGGTCATTCCGGCACGCTGCAAGCGTGCCAGTCTGTTCTGAAAAGCTTGCTCAGCTTGCTCGGCAAACTGGGTTCTGAATTGCTTATCTGCTAACGGTAAAGTCCAACTGCCAGACGCGGAGCTGACTTCAACCGCATCCTTATAAGCCGGTAAGGTGTGCTCAAACGGGTCGCTGATCTGGCAGCCAATCAGTTCACAATGCCGGCTAAGGTGCTCAAGCTGCTTAAAACTGGCTTCATTGAGCTGGCTAAAATCTGAGATCAAATAGATAAGACTGCTGGGCTTGGCCAGGTGTGACAAACGTTTCAGATTATTGTCAAAGCTTGAGACCTGGTTTTCACCGCGCTGAGCAAGGCTTTGTGCATGGATATCACATAGTTGGTGACAAAATGCCAGCACTCCTTTGTCACGTGCGGTGGGTTTAAGTTCATGGTGACCGTGTTCGCTGAACACGACGCCACCGAGTCGATCACCTCGGGCGCACGCAGACCAGGCAACCAGGGCACTCAGGTGGGCAGCCTGAACAGACTTAAGCAACAAGCGACTGCCGAACAGCAACGGGCTGGACAGATCGCAAAAAATAAACACCGGACGCTCTTTTTCTTCCTGATAGAGCTTGGTATGCGCTTCTCCGGTGCGCGCAGTCACTCGCCAGTCTATGGCACGGATATCATCCCCGTACTGATACTGACGTACTTCTGCAAACTCCATTCCCCGGCCTTTATGCGGGGCCAGGTATTGCCCGGCCTGATCGCTGCGAATAGCGCGTTTGGGCTTGAGGTCCAGCAGGCGCGCCTTACTTTTATAGTACAACAGCTCTTTGAGTGTCAGCTCAACACCATTGCTGTGGCTTTGTGTCAGCCAACTAGTGTGATCAACGGATTGCATAGCATGCTTCATAATCGCAACCACTTACGGAACGGGTACCAGTTCCAGAATACGGCTGATCACCTGATCTTTACTGATCCCATCTGCCTGTGCTTCATAGCTCAGAATGATACGGTGACGCAGCACGTTATGCAGGACAGCCTGAATATCATCCGGTGTGACAAAGTCTTGTCCTTGTAACCAGGCATGAGCGCGAGCACATTTATCCAAAGCAATGGTCGCTCGCGGGCTGGCACCATATTCAATCCAGGCGCCCAGCTGCGGGTCCAGCTTGGCGGCTTCACGCGTGGCGATGATTAATTGCACCAGATATTGTTCAAGCGGCTCAGCCAGATGCAGTGAAAGTACTTTTTTACGTGCTTCAAACAAGGTTTGTTGTGAAATAGGGGTGAACTGCACACTTTGTTCAGACAGTGCTTCGCCACGGGTTAAGCGCAGTATCTCCAGCTCAGTGCTGGCTTGCGGGTAATCAATATTGAGATGTAACAGGAAACGGTCAAGTTGCGCTTCTGGTAGCGGGTAGGTCCCTTCCTGTTCCAGCGGGTTTTGCGTTGCCATTACCATGAAGAGCTCGGGCAGTGGATAGGTTGTTTTGCCTACCGTGATCTGCCGCTCCGCCATGGCTTCGAGCAGCGCAGACTGCACTTTGGCCGGCGCACGGTTGATTTCGTCCGCGAGGATCAAGTGGTGAAACAAAGGGCCTTTTTCAAACACAAACTCGCTGGTTTGCTGGCGATAGATGTCGGTACCGGTAATATCGGCAGGCAACAAGTCCGGGGTAAACTGAACGCGCTGAAAGCTTCCTTCAATACCCTTTGCCAGGGCGTTTACGGCACGGGTTTTAGCCAGTCCCGGCGGGCCTTCAACCAGTAAGTGGCCATCTGCCAGTAAGGCGATTAATAGCGCTTCTGTCAGTGCGCTCTGACCTAAGATTTGCGAGTCGAGGTAGTTTTTCAGTTCACTAAATGCGTTTACTGCCATGGTGCTTTGTCCTTGTTGTGACAAATTTTTTGCTTATTTATAAGGATTGAGGCGCAAAACTCAAGGTTTTGCGGGCGTTTTTTTGTAACTTGATTAGACACTGAATTGGGTAAAAGTTCATAAATCTTCATTTATTTTTCAGTGACTTTTTGAATTGAACAAAAATCAGACTAGATTTAAAAGCGGCAATTGGATAGGCCCTGTGAGTCGTGCTTGAATTACAAGATTTTCTAATTAGCTATTGGCATTAAGGATTCGGTTGTTTAGAATCAAGCGACAATAACAGGTCAGACCTGTCAGCGGGAGAGCAAAATTCATGTCTGAACAAAACATTCTAAAAACAACAACAGGGGATCGCATTGCCATTGTTTCTGGTTTGCGTACACCCTTTGCGAAACAGGCCACGGCCTATCATCATGTACCAGCACTGGACCTGGGTAAGGTCGTCGTCAATGAAATGCTGGAACGTCTGAATATCGATAAAACAGAGATAGATCAGCTGGTCTTTGGTCAGGTGGTGCAAATGCCTGAAGCACCTAACATCGCGCGTGAAATCGTGCTGGGCACAGGCATGCCTGTGTCAGTCGATGCTTATTCAGTTTCACGTGCTTGTGCCACCAGTTTCCAGGCTGTGGCGAATGTTGCGGAATCTATTATTGCAGGTCATACGGCTGTCGGCATTGCCGGCGGTGCAGATTCATCGTCGGTTTTACCGATCGGTGTGAGCAAAAAGCTGGCAGGCAGCCTGGTTGATCTCAACAAGGCGCGTACTTTGTCACAGCGTCTGAAAATTTTCTCAAAGCTGAGACTGAAAGACCTGATGCCGGTGCCTCCTGCGGTTGCAGAGTACTCAACGGGCTTGTCTATGGGCCAGACTGCTGAGCAAATGGCCAAAACCCATGCAATCAGCCGTGCTGATCAGGACGCGCTGGCGCACCGTTCACACACCTTGGCTGCCAAGGCCTGGGATGATGGCTTGTTAAAAGATGAAGTCATGGCAGCGCACGTTGAACCATACAAAGGCTTTATTGAAAAAGACAACAACATTCGTGCGAACTCGTCACTGGAAGGCTATGCGAAATTACGCCCGGTTTTTGACCGTAAGCACGGCTCTGTGACGGCGGCAAACGCGACACCACTGACTGATGGTGCGGCTGCGGTACTGATGATGAGTGAAAGCAAAGCCAAAGCTCTGGGTTACGAAATTCTGGGTTATGTACGCAACTATGCATTTACCGCTATCGGTGTGCACGAAGACATGTTGATGGGTCCGGCTCACTCCACGCCACTGGCACTGGAGCGCGCTGGTCTTACTCTGCAAGACCTGGATTTAATTGAAATGCACGAAGCGTTTGCGGCGCAAACCCTGGCTAACATGAAGATGTTTGCCTCTGATAAGTTTGCTCAGGAGAAGCTGGGTCGCAGCAAAGCGCTGGGTGAAATCGATATGGATAAATTCAACGTAAACGGTGGTTCTTTGGCCTATGGTCACCCGTTTGCGGCAACAGGCGCGCGTTTAATCACGCAAACCCTGAATGAGCTAAAACGTCGCGGCGGTGGACTTGCGCTGACTACCGCTTGTGCGGCTGGTGGTCTGGGTGCAGCCTTTGTATTGGAGAGTGCATAATGTCAGTATTTAGTTATGAATTAAACAGCCACCGCGTGGCTATCGTCACCATCGATGTGCCGGGCGAGAAGATGAACACGCTGCGCGACAGCTTTGCCGATGAGCTGTTGACTATTCTGGAGCAAGGCCGCAATGATGATGTGACTGGCATGGTATTTGTCAGTGGTAAAGACGATAATTTCATCGCTGGTGCCGACATCAAGATGTTGGATCAAGCAAAAACGCGCGAAGATGCGCTGCGCTTATCTGAAATGTGTCAGCAGGCGTTTTTCAAAATGCAGAAACTGCCATTCCCAACTGTCGCTGCCATTCATGGTGCGGCTCTCGGTGGTGGCCTTGAATTTGCGCTGGCTTGTGATTATCGCGTATGTAGCGACGATGACAAAACCAAGCTGGGCCTGCCAGAAGTACAGCTGGGTCTGTTACCGGGCGGTGGTGGTACACAGCGTTTACCGAAACTGGTTGGTATTCAAAAAGCGCTTGAGTGGATGCTCACAGGTAAGCAAGTACGTGCCAGGCAGGCTAAAAAGACCGGCCTGGTGGATGACAGTGTACCACACAGCATCTTGCTGAATGTGGCCATTAAACTGGCCCGGGGTCACAAGCCTAAAGCACGTAAGCCTAAGCTGGATAAACTGAGTCAGCTGCTGGAATCAAACCCGTTTGGTCGCAACATCATCTTCAAAAAAGCGCAAGAAAATGTTGAGAAGAAAACAGGCGGCCATTATCCGGCGCCGCTGGCTATCATCAAGGCAGTCCGTGCATCGGTTGAGTTGGGCGAACTGAAAGCCTATAAAACAGAAGCCGAAGGCTTTGCCGACTTGGTCATGACAGAGGTATCTCAGTCTTTACGCGGCATTTTCTTTGCTACTACTGAAATGAAAAAAGAATGGCAAAGTGACGACGCGCCTAAAATCAATCGTGCGGCTGTGCTTGGTGGCGGTCTGATGGGCGGCGGTATTGCTCATGTCAGTGCAGTAAAGGCCGGCGTGCCGGTACGAATTAAAGATGTGGCACATCAGGGGATCAGCAATGCCCTGAGTTACAGTTACAAGATCCTGTCGAAAAAGCAGAAAAAGCGTATCTTGTCCAAGGCTGAGTTACAGCTGGCGATGAACCGCATCACAGGCACAACCGATTACACTGGCATGCGCCATACCGATATCGTCATTGAAGCGGTATTTGAAGACCTGGCACTGAAGCAAAGCATGGTGGCAGACATCGAGCGCGAATGTACCGAGCAAACGATTTTTGCCAGCAACACTTCGTCATTGCCAATTGCCCAGATCGCTGAAAACGCAGCGCGCCCTGAAAATGTCATTGGTCTGCATTACTTCTCACCGGTAGAAAAGATGCCACTGGTTGAGATCATCCCGCATGAAGGGACCTCAGAAGAGACTATCGCACGCACGGTTAACTTTGCTCGCAAGCAAGGTAAGACGCCCATCGTGGTAAAAGATAAAGCGGGTTTTTACGTTAACCGAATCCTCGCGCCTTATGTGAATGAAGCGGCGAACTTGCTGCTGGCGGGTGAGCCGATTGAGAAAATTGATCAGGCTCTGGTTGAGTTTGGCTTCCCGGTTGGGCCTTTGGCATTGCTGGATGAAGTGGGCGTAGACATTGGTTCAAAAATTGCGCCAATCCTGGAAAAAGAGCTGGGTGATCGTTTCAAAGCGCCTGATGCATTTGCTCGCATGATTGATAGTAAACGTCTGGGCCGCAAAACCGGAAAAGGCTTTTACAAATACGAAAGCAAAGGCAAAAAAGTGGATGAGTCTGTCTACGATTTGCTGGGTATTACACCGGCTCCGCGTCTCAACAAGCAAGAAATTGCCAGCCGCTGTGTTGCACAGATGCTAAATGAGGCGGCTCGTTGTCTGGACGAGGGCATTATTGCCAGCGCCCGAGATGGCGACATTGGTGCCATTTTTGGTATTGGCTTCCCACCATTTTTGGGCGGACCATTTAGCTACATGGACAAGCGCGGCCTGAACAAGGTGTGTTCTGAGCTCTCTACCTATGCAACCGACAATGCGGTGTTTACACCTGCAGAGCCGCTTTTGGCAAAGGCTGAAGCAGGCGAAGCCTACTATAGTTAACTCCTTGTCTGAGCATGTAAAAAAGCCGCATTTATGCGGCTTTTTTATTTTCGGCTAAAATAAGGGGATAATTGTCGTCACCTTGTTTGTTCATCTTGCAATGGTAATTGCAGGTGATGGTGCGCGTCAGTGGCCCGGGGACAAGGCATGCACAGCAGGTACTTTTTCACTTTTATCGCCACACTTGTTAGCGCGACGGTGTTAGCGAACGTGGTCATGTTGTACATCAGCGATGATGCCAGCGATGTGATCACACGCTTTGAGCAGCACTGGCAACAGCAGGCAGACATTATTCTGCGAGAAGCACAGCTGCTCGATGAACTGGAACGTCAACTGAGTGACAATGACCCTGAACATCAGGTCAGAGATTATTTGTCTGAGCAGCGAGCGTATAGTATCAATACAGATGCTGATGTCGCTCTGCACATAGTGATGATGATTGCTGAGCTGGAACTGAGTGATACTGAACGAGAGGCGCTTGATGAAGTACAACGCATTCTGAGTGAGCCTCGACAATCAATCCCAGACAAGTCCTTGGACACTGCACCTTTCAAGTTATCTGAAAACCCCTCATCACCGCGCCATCTCCGGCTGGACATTGCCCTCCAGTCATTACGATTAGGTATGGAAGCGAGAATTGAGGAGACTAAGCGACAGCATCAGGTGGCCTTGAATAGTATTATAAATAAGGGCTCTGTTGAAGCCTGGTTGCTGTTGTCTTTGGTTGTGATACTTGCCTGTGCAGGTGCTGTGGTGTTACGTGGCCAGCTTAGGACCATTGAGGAGCGGGCGTGTTTGTTTGATGCAATCCCGGATGCGCTGCTTTATTGTGAGTATAGTGGCAAGATCACCCGGGTTAATCATTCGTGCACCGAATTGTTTGGCTACTCTGTTCAGGAGCTACTGCGCATGTCGGTAGAAGATCTGATCCCTGCGCGATTTCGTGATTTGCACAGCAAAGAGCGGCGCAATTTTACGGGTCGGGCACAAATGCGTCGCAAAGGGCAAAATGGTTTAAATATTATCGGTGTGCATAAGTGTGGTGATGAAATACCCCTGGACATTGCCATTGCCCGAACGGCATTGGGAAAAGAAACCTACTTTGTGGCGGTGATCCGCGACCTTCGTCACGAGTTACAACTGCAACAAAAAGCAGAAGTCGATTTTTTAACTCAAGTCTTTAATCGAGGTCAGATCGAGCAAATTCTGAATGACGAGCTGAGTCGGGCGAGGCGCTATCAGCGTCCTTTGTCAGTCATGATAGTCGACATAGATAACTTTAAGATATTGAACGATACGCTTGGCCACCAGGCCGGTGATCGCGCTCTAACCGAGCTAAGTCGTTTTTTGGTTTGCTCAGTGCGCCCCAGTGACGGATTGGGTCGTTGGGGAGGTGACGAATTTGTGCTGGTTTGTCCGGAAATTGATGCACAAGAATCCTTGCAAATGGCACAACGACTGGTGCAGGCATATTGCGAACAAAACCAGCATGGGCTGAGTTTAAGTATCGGCGTTACCAGTTGCACACAAGTGAGCGAAAAATCGGATTTAGCACAATTGATTGGGGAGGCAGATCAGGCTTTGTATCAGGCTAAGTCACAAGGTCGTAGCAGAGCGGTATTATTTGCTGCGGATCAGCACTGACTTTTTACTTTAGCACCAAAAATCCGTACAATCTGCGGCCATTAACCAACCTGAGGACCACCTGCGAGTTGTATGCACCACATTGACGATCTGATCTCGATATTTAATGCCTTATTCTATCCAAAGTACAATACCAAGCTGGTGTCAGGCACAGATGAGCCAATATATCTGCCAGCAGATACGCAGTGTGATTATCACCGTATTGTATTTGCGCATGGCTTTTATGCCAGTGCCTTGCATGAAGTTGCTCATTGGCTGGTTGCGGGTAAAGCGCGCAGGGCGCAGGAAGATTATGGTTACTGGTACTGTCCTGATGGACGCAGTAAAGATCAGCAACTGGCATTTGAGCAGGTAGAAGTTAAACCTCAGGCTATCGAGTGGGCCCTGAGCACCGCTGCGGGGTTTGCATTTAACGTCTCCGTTGACAATTTAAATGGTGAGCCCACTTGCCGTTTTGCTTTTCAAAAACGTGTTCATGCACAGGTGACGGAGCTGCTCACAGTCGGCTTCAACGCTCGTGCACAGGCTTTACTCAAAGCGTTAGCTCAGTTTTACTCGACCCCCTGGCCACTCAGTGTTGGCCAGTTTGAATGGCATTGTCCACAGGAGTTTGCAGATGCAGTTTAAACTAGGATTGATAGTCAACCCGGTTGCCGGGTTGGGCGGCGCCGTGGCGTTGAAAGGCAGTGATGGTAGCGACACCGCTGAACTTGCCCGCTCCATGGGTGCTGAGCCAAAAGCACATAGCCGTACGGCACAGGCGCTGGCTTTGTTACACCCCTACCGGGATGTGCTGGAGGTCTATACCGTCAGTGGTGAAATGGGGGAGGAGCTTGCTAAAGCGCATGGTTTTACCACCCGGGTAGTGATGACCTGTGGTACGCCCACGACCCCTGAGGACACTGAGCAGGCCGCCAGGTTACTTGCCGAAGCGAAAGTAGACTTGTTGCTGTTTGCTGGTGGAGATGGGACCGCACGAAATATCTGCTCTGCGATCGGGAGCGAGGCCCCTGTGCTGGGGGTTCCTGCTGGCTGCAAAATCCACAGTGGCGTTTATGCCATTACGCCGAAAGCGGCGGGCCGGGTCGTTGAAATGCTCATCAAAGGTGAATTGGTCACCATAGACGATGCCGATGTGATGGACATAGATGAAAATGCATTCAGAGCCGGAACGGTGCGCGCCAAGCGTTATGGTGAAATGCAGGTACCCAGTGAATTGCGTTACGTACAAAGCGTAAAAAATGGCGGTAAAGAAAGCGACGAACTGGTGCTAGCCGATATCGCTGCGTATGTGATTTCAGAGATGGAAGAAGACGAGCAATATATCATGGGCTCAGGCTCAACCGTAGCGGCGATTATGGAAGAGCTGGGGCTTGATAATACCCTGCTCGGAGTAGATTTGATCCGCGATCATACTTTGCTAGGGAGCGACCTGACCGCACAACAGTTACTGGATAATGTTGGGCAGGCACCCACTAAGCTGGTCATCACCTTAATTGGCGGACAAGGGCATATTTTTGGCCGGGGTAATCAGCAGTTAAGCCCGGCGCTGATCCGCCAGATCGGCAAAGATAATATCATCGTGGTTGCGACTAAAAGTAAGTTGCAGGCACTCAATGGTCGCCCTTTGATAGCGGATACGGGCGATCAGGACTTAGATAACGAACTGAGTGGCTACATCAAAGTAGTAACAGGTTATAATGACCATGTAATGTATGCCGTCGGGCATCAGGATTTAATTTAGGAGACAGAATGTCACTTCAAGCGTATATAGAAGCTGCACAGCAGTTTTTTGATGAATTAGTAGAAAGAGCAAGCGATGACGAACTGTTTGCTGGTGGCTACTTACGCGGTCATTTTGACCTGGCAGTTGGATATGCTCAGGTTGAGGAACTGACGTTATCAGTCGATGAGCTGAATGCCAAAGTTGAATCCAGCCTGGTGAAAGCTTACCGCGACGGTGAGCTTAACGAGGAAGATAAGCATCACGTGGTAACCATCTGGGAGCGACTTAAGCAGTTAGGTGCTTAATTTACCCAAATAAAAAGGCGGTTGATACCGCCTTTTTATACCAATTTGCTCCTTCAAATAGACCAGGTATTAAGTGAAATTGGTATTACTACTTCAGAGCACCCAGCGCCACACCACAAATAACACTGCAAACGCAATCAAATAGGTAAGACCTGTCCAGGTCAATATTTGCACCAGCTTACTTTGCTGTGCAAACAGTTCTTTGCGGATCAGCGAGAAATTGAGCCAGGCAAAAAATGGCGTGGTTAAAAACGCCAGTGTCATGGCAAACATCAGCATGTCTTTGAGATTGGCTTTAAAAAATAGCACCAGCACCATACCGAATATGGCTTGCAGGGCAATAAACAATGACAGGCTGGCTTTGTTTTTATGTGGTTTGATCAGCTTCACAGCATCATCCAGGGTTCTGGCGTAGCCATCCAGTACAGTGATGGTAGTGCCAAACATACATAAAAAGGCAATCGTGGCTATCAACCAGCGCGCCCACTCTCCCAGTGTTAGTGCATACATATCTATCAGCTGTTTAGAAAAAGCGACGCCTGCGAGTTCGATTTTTTGACTCTGGCCATACTGTAGTAGCACACCCAGTGAAAAGAATACCACGGCCAGAAACAGCGTCAGAAAGTAGCCAAGGTTAAAATCAAACAAGCCCTGTGCTTTACTGAGCGATTGAGTGCGAGTTTTGGCTTTGAGCCAGAGCGAATTGATGGCAGAGATTTCAATGGGGGCTGGCATCCAGCCCATCAGGGCCACCATAAATCCCAGTAGTGCAAGTGAGTAGGGCGACGGGGCCGGTTGTGGTGAGGGATGTGCCTGACCCTGTGACACTGCGACCAGCAAAGCTGCCAGTGTGGTAAAGCACAAGATGGCCATGATCCCCTTGCTGGCTTTGTCGAGCAGTTTATAGTGACCAAACAATAAGATCCCAAGGCAGATAAATAATAAGGCATAGCATAAAGTGGTCAACGAGATAGACCAGGGTAACGCATATTGGAGCAGTGCAGCAGTGAGCAACAGTACCCCCGCCGTGTTCACAACTGCAGCGATGACATTGAGCACCACAAACAGATAGAACAAAGCCCGGTTTTTATTGTGATAGCCCGTGACCAGGCTGTTACCGCTATGCAGTGTGTATTCCACCCCAAAACGGAAAAAGGGGTACTTGAGTAGGTTAACCGCAACCACTAACCATAATAGTTGCCAGCCAAATAAGGCGCCTGCCTGGGTGGCGGCGACCAGATGAGAGCCTCCGACTGCGGCGGTGGCCATGAGGATCCCGGGGCCCAGGTTCCTGAGTTTAGCAAAATTTGATTCCAACACGACGTTCCATGATTTTTGCCACTCATGTTAACGATTTGAAAGCATTTGCCAAGTGGAAAATGACTGGGCTAATGAGGTTGGGAGATCAAAAGCCCTGTCAGGACGTGTAACTGAGCTAACTGGTGAAGTATTCTTCGGTATCGTCTTTGAGGTCCTGGTAGTCGTCTTCATCCAGGTTAAGTGCATCAAGCACGCTTTGTTTCATCAGTGGCCAGTCTGGCGCCGCGACAAAGCGCTTGTTGGTGTGAACCAGATTCTCTGCCATTTTCAATGTTGAGAAGGTCAGCATTTCTTCATCGCTACGTTTTTCCCGAAGATAGGTAATGTCGTGATGGCGCAGAATAAGCTGACAAATGGGCTTGGGCAAATTCCAACTGTTTGCCAGGTAATAACCAATCACAGCATGGTTGGTCTGGTAGCGGGCTTCTTCGAACTCAACCAGCAAGGTATCGTAATTTCTGTTTGCGGCGCCCAATACCTCGACATAATCCGGGTAATTGAACGCCATGGCGGGAATACCTGCATCATGGAACAGGCCGAGCATGTACAGGTTTTCGACCGGTACTTTACTTTTTATCTTGTTGCCAATCAGTGTCGCCACATCGGCAATTTCTTGAGCACTGTCCCAAAAACGCTCCAGCTTGATGCAGCACTTGGATTGATCAAAGGCTTGTTTGAGCAAATAGCCCGTCACCAGCATGGTAATACTGTTGAGTCCCAGAAACATCACAGCCTGGCGAATGTCCGTAATGGTACGTGAAAAGCCATAGCTGGAGGAGTTAATTACTTTTAATACTGCGGCGGAGGTCGCTACATCTGTTGCTATCAGCGCTGCAATTTCGCCTAGCTCAGGTTCGGGTTGTTGCAGTACCTGATGCAAACTTTGCAACAGCTCGGGCTTTGCTGGCAGGCAAAACCCATGATTCATATCCTTAAGCACGGCGTTGTCTATTTCGATCATAGCGGTCTCGTTGAGAAAAATACTGAAAACACGATCAGCCAGCCCGGAGTCTGGCTGGTTTTTCAAGTATAGTAGCTGAGTTGAATTACGCATTCTTTGCGATAACGCAAAATAACGCATAAATAATACCCACGTAATGGATTAAGGAACAAATGAATTGGCATTGTTACGGTTGTTAAGTTAAAGTTGGCTAATTTTCTTTTTAGGGATTAACTATGGAACAAGCGAAAAACGCGAATAACGACACCAGTTTCGTTATGCGATTCCTCAACAACATTGAAAGGGTGGGCAATAAGCTGCCTGATCCTGCCATGATCTTCCTCGGTGCCATGCTGCTGATTTGGCTATTGTCCTGGATGCTGTCAGGTGTCAGTTTTGATGCCATCGATCCACGCACCGGAGAGGCGATTGTTGTTCATAACCTGCTAAGCGGCGATTCTCTGGCTGGCTTTTTGGCCTCAATGGTTAAAACCTTTACTGGCTTTGCGCCTCTGGGCGTAGTTTTGGTTGCTATGCTGGGCGTCGGTGTGGCCGAGCACTCAGGCTATATTAATGCCGGTTTGAAGCTGATGTTGAAGCGCACGCCTCAGGCCCTGCTTACTCCCTCTATCATTCTGATTGCGATTGTGAGTCATACGGCGACCGATGCCGGTTATGTGCTGGTAATTCCGTTGGCAGGTGTGATTTTCTATGCCATGGGCCGTCACCCGCTAGCAGGTATTGCAGCGGCATTTGCCGGGGTAAGTGGTGGCTTTAGTGCGAACTTTATCCCTTCAGGTATTGATCCGTTATTGCAAAGCTTCACTCAAAGCGCAGCCCAAATCATCGATCCTGAAATCTCGGTCAACCCGCTGAACAACTGGTTCTTCACGTCGGCGTCGAGTATCTTTATTATTCTGCTTGGCTGGTACATTACTGATAAAATTATTGAGCCGCGCCTGGCATCGACCAAAGTCGACGGTGATACTGATGATCTGCCTGAGTTTAACGAAGTAACCGGCAAAGAGCGTTCGGCATTTTACGCGGCGTCTGCTGTCATGCTGGCTGGTATTGGTTTGCTCATCTATGCGGCCAGTGGTGAAGACTCGGCGCTGCGCAGTGAAAGTGGTGCATTGACCGATTTTAGTGCGCCGTTGATGCAGTCCATTGTACCGCTGATTTTCTTACTGTTCTGGATCCCAGGCGCCGTATTTGGTTTTATGGTCGGTACTTTTAAGTCATCAAAAGACATGATAGATGCAATGAGTAAGTCGATGAACTCGATGTCTTATTATATCGTCATGGCGTTCTTCTGTGCGCTGTTTATTGCGGCATTTAGCCAGTCTAATTTGGGGGCATTATTGGCCATCGAAGGTGCAGAAGTATTAAAGGCAATGGCACTGCCAAGCTCTGTGACTGTGATTGGGATTATCTTCCTGACTGCTTTTGTGAACCTGTTTGTTGGTTCAAGTTCAGCGAAATGGGCACTATTAGGCCCAATCTTTGTGCCTATGTTGATGCAACTGGGTATTTCACCAGATCTGTCTCAGGCGGCGTATCGTGTTGGTGATTCCAGTTCAAACATCATTACGCCATTGATGCCTTACTTCCCGCTGGTTGTGGTTTACTGTCAGAAGTATGTGAAAGACACCGGAATTGGTACATTGCTGGCACTGATGTTGCCGTACTCTATTGCTTTCCTGATTGGCTGGAGCTTATTCCTGCTGGCATACTGGGGCCTGAGCATTCCTCTGGGTTTACAGTCTAGCTATATTTATCCGGCAGGTTAATCTGCTGAACTATGGACGGGGCTCCTATGCCCCATCCTGTTTCTCTCTCAAGCAACTGTTCACGCCCGCATTCAAAGACATCGAGTCAAAATTTCAGCCTTTCACAGACATCTTTTTACATTCATTCTGACAAAGTATTGGGTTGCTGATAGCAATAAAGAAAAAAGCCGACTTCTGCCGGCTATATGGATCTGCTATTGGTTGGGCCAAAAGCACCAAGGGAAATCTTACTGCCTCCGTGCAGTAAATACTCAAGGGAGGTTGAAAATCCAAGTAACCAATAAGAGTACATACCGGTTAAAAGCAGGCGCATCATACCCCTGTTTGATGACTAAATTATGACAAACTGTGCTGGCCTTTTGGTTTTATTTCGTTTCTGCGGTGAGACTGCTTGAGGTAATGAAAAGTTGAACGCCTTGTACATCAATAGAGAAAAGTACTTGAATAGATTAGAATAGTTACAGACAAAGGCCCTATAGGGTCAAATGACGAGGAAGGTGAGATGTTACGAGTGACGCTTGAGCAGTGGCGTATGTTTCGCGCTGTCGTGGAGCATGGCGGATTTAATCAGGCTGCTAAGGCTATCCATAAAAGCCAATCGAGCATACATACAGCAGTACAAAAAATAGAAACTGCGTTATCAGTTAAGCTATTTCAGGTGGAAGGCCGCAAAACGCACCTGACGGAAGCGGGCGACATGATGTTGCGTCGTGCCAATTATTTGCTCGACGAAGCTGAGAAAGTCGAAGCAGTTGGCCAGACTCTGGCAAAAGGGGTCGAGAGCCACCTGCGTATTGCCGTCGATGAAATCTTTCCTCAGTCATTGCTCTACAAAGTACTGGAGACAACCTCTCAGGCCTATCCACTGCTGCGTATTGAACTTGTTGAGTCTATTCTGTCAGGTTCGTTTGAGGCGCTTCAGAACGCTAAGGTGGATATTGCCATCTCTCCTATGGTGCTGGCGGATGGGTTTAGTGAACAGTTATGTCAGGTGGAGTTTGTGGCCGTTGCCCATCCGGAGCATAAATTACATCAGTTGGACCGTGAGCTGACGCTGGAAGACCTCAAATCATTCAGGCAAATCGTAGTCAGAGATTCTGCGCTGGGTAAGGGGACAGACAGCGGCTGGTTGGGGGCTGATCAGCGCTGGACCGTAAGTCATTTGCGCACTATGGTGGATATGGTGACTCAAGGGCTGGGTTTTGCCTGGTTGCCCTACAGTGCCATTGCAACGCAGCTCAGCACGGGCGCGTTACAACCACTACCCTTGACCCACAATCGCACACGTCAGGCTCAGCTCAACCTGATTTTTAAAGATGGAGATACGCTCGGCCCGGCTGCCAGGGCGTTTCTAGGTGAGCTGAGATATCAATGTATGGCGCTGGAAGACCGACAAAGCAATTAAGTGGCAGAGGCTTCGTGTGTGTTTGCCAGCACCTGTTCAACTGCCACAGGGCGGCTAAACCAGTAGCCCTGAAACTCTTTAACCCCCAGTTCGAGCAGTTTATTCAGCTGCTCCTGAGTTTCCACGCCTTCTGCCAGTGCCGCAATACCGAGGTTATCACACATGGTCAGGATCCCCAGCAACAGCGCCTGCTGTTTTTGATCTGTAGTGATCTGGGTGACCAAAGAGCGGTCCAGTTTAAGTCGCTTAATGGGAGAAGCCAGTACCCGCGCAATATTGGAATATCCTATCCCGAAATCATCAATACTCAGGCTGAACCCCATTTTATCGAGGGCCTCCATGATCTGATTGTGATCATCGGCAAAACTATACTCGGTGAGCTCAAATTCAAACATGCGCGGATTCAGGCCGTAGCTGTGCACTATGGCCAGTGTGTTGCGGGCAAACTGCTCGCAGGCAATATCCCGGGAGCTGATATTGATGGCGATAGGCACATGAATATCCGGGTGGCTTTGTAAGGTGTGACACACTTTGTGCAGAATGCGTTGTGTCAAATGATTAACCAGGCCAAATTCCTCAGCAATGGGTACAAACTCCCCGGGAGATACCCAGCCCAGCAAAGGGCTGTGCCAGCGGGCCAGGGCTTCATAGCCAATTACGGAGTGGGTGTTATCGTGTTTGCTTTGCAAAACTATTTGTAACTCGTCATGTTCCAGTGCTTTTTCAAGCAGCAGGGCCATTTCGTGACGCGCCAGTGTCTGGCGTCGTGTTCCGTGGTCAAAGATGGCCAGGTCATCGCCTGCACCACGCAATTCACAGGCTTGCTGTGCATTTTTCAGCAGGCGTTCCGGGATATAACCATGTTCCGGATAGGTAGCAATGCCTACTGCATAACGGGCGTGGAATTGATGCTGACCCAGTTTGAGCCAGAAATCTAGATGTTGATGCCAGCGTTGTGCCACTTCCAGCACGGGTACATCGGGCTCGATAATAATAGCCAGCCTTCCGGCACCAATATAGGCAATCTGATCGAGCAAACTGGGGTCGTGCTCAGCTACCTGATTAATGTGGCCATATAAGTGTTTGTGCAGCTCACCATCAATCAGGTAATCCAGTACATGTTTATTGAGGTTTTCAGCAATCAGCAGAGCAAAGGGCTGACCGCGATCAATGTGCACCTGTAATTGCTCGGT
This sequence comes from Pseudoalteromonas rubra, assembly GCF_005886805.2. Taxonomy (NCBI): domain Bacteria; kingdom Pseudomonadati; phylum Pseudomonadota; class Gammaproteobacteria; order Alteromonadales; family Pseudoalteromonadaceae; genus Pseudoalteromonas; species Pseudoalteromonas rubra. The sequence goes on along the minus strand of NZ_CP045429.1, from coordinate 2,924,157 downwards.
AAGCCAGGTTTTGTCCGGTAAGTTGGTCCGCGCATCAAAATATTTGGCTTGCTGGTGGGCGACGTCCAGCGCCAGCAGATCCTGCTGAAGCTGATGCTGATCAGAGACGTCATTAAGGTACCAGGCACATAGCTGCTCGGAGTGATATTCCCGCGACGCCAGTTCTATCGTGCGTTCGCCGACATGAAAGGTATTCAGGTCAGCATCAATCAGGTCGTTATTGTTCAGCAGTCGACTCAGATCGTCCTGAGTCACACGAGCGAAATTACAGGGCAGGGGTTGAGTTTGGATCCCCAGCAATCGGCGCGCTTTCTCATTGGCTTCAGCAATATTAAATTGTTGGTCTACCAGCACAATGGCGTGAAATGATTTCTGAAAGAAGCGCTGATAGATTTGTTTCTGAGAAGCCAGTAGTTCATTATTGCTTGCCATATGTAAATTCAATCGGCTGGCGGCCAGACTGGTGCGCCACACGGCCAGTGGCACTGTACAGTTAAAGAAGAAAAACAATAAAAAATGTATGTAAATGTCTCCGTCTACCAACATGCGCTCACCCGACGGGATCATTGAGACATTAACCTGCTGCACTATCATCAGAAACGGGACTATATTCAATGCTGCGTAAAAAATTGCGGTTCGCTTACCCAGCAGCAGCAAAGCCAGAATAGGCGTAATGTAAACAAAAATAGAACCAAGCTGAGCAAGGGGTAACAAGGGGATAAACAGTTTAATGGCTACACCTGCGGCCACAATGGCAATCATTAGCAAGTGAGCACACAATTTGTAGGCACTGCGGCTCAGTGTAAGCAGCACACCTATGGTGAGTGTAAAGCCCGATGTCAGTGCTAGCACATAATTAAGTTCAAATGCCAGTGCAGCGGGCAAGCTGTTGATAAAGATCCCCAGGCACAACAAAAGTCCGGTCACCAAAATAATGCGCAGTGCACTGACACGCCAGTTAGGCACCTCGCTTGGCGATTGGGTTTCTTCCTCAAGTAAGAAAAAGCGGCTTAAAGAACTCAAAACGTTACAGTTATTATTATTGTTTTTCCCGATACTAAGGCCATAAGGGTCTCAATTCAATGGGTAGAGACAGTAAAAGCTGCGCTAAATCAGCTTAATTGCGGTTTTTTTCAACATACTGGAGGGGAAATAGTCAAACAAAGGGCTGGCGTTAAAGGGAGAGTCAGTAAGTAATGGGCTAAAAAAAGATTTTTGCTGCCAATACTATGTAGTGGTGTCTGTTTGCATGTGACTATCACAAATTTTCCAGAGGCCCTTAACGATAGGCATGCTGTGTTGTTCATGTCCATGAGCTGGGGTTTGTTAAAAGCAACCCAGAGTCACTCGCTCCACTATGGTCAATTATGTGCATACGAACGGGTATAAGTAACATTATCGTCCTAAACTAATCGAGTGTGCGTTTATTCCAGGCCTCACGTTCAACTGAGCACTTTGGTGTTGAGCAATAAGCTACGTGGTTATAGTTCATAATGTATTGATGTTATTTTGAGGGGGGATAGCTTGTAGGCTGGTTTAAACCGATATTCTCAGTAATACCACTGGTATATAACATGAGTGAATCGTGTGGATTTTCAACCTAAAGGAGACTTGGTATGTTGAAACTATTGCTAATATTTCTTTTTTTGTTCATCTCTGGGTGCAAAATGAGTGGCGTTCACTCTCCCACTGAAGCGCCATTATTTGATAAGCCGGGAAAACTTACATCGTATAATCCATTTTGGGAAGTCCATCTCCCTGGAACTTTGCTACTTGAAACTGATAATGGATATGATGTGATATCTGACTATAAATGGCTGAAAGAGTTAGATAATCTTCCTGAAGATATCTCGTTTAATAACATGTGGGACATTGAAATGCCCCAGGAATATGATACCGGGAATGGCTTAGTTACAGGTGCAGAGAGCGGAAAAATAAACAGCAAGTTTGTTGCAAACCTTAATGCCAAACTCAGTGAAAAAGTCACTGGCAACGTAAAAGCTTTATTTGCCCAAAGCGCTAGTTATTCGTACGTATCTGCAAGTCACGTACAACCAAAAGGAAGGAGTGCGTTATCAGCATTTTATGAGCTAAAAAGCACGCCACTCTATAGTAAGTATGAAAAAAAGCTGCGCAGTCGAATTGGAGGCAGAACTGGACGGCTCTTTATTGTTAATAAAATTAAGTTTGTTCCTATGGGAGAATATACAGTTACATTTGAAGACCGAATCACAGCAGAAGCAAAGGCTGTTCTCACGGAGACTCTAAAGCTTGAGTCTGATGCTGAGTGGGAGATTCAAGATAATGAGTTCAAACGCCTTGCGAACCCTTTAATGGGGGCACGGGGATTTGCAGTCCAATGGGACTACAGAGAAGTGTCACTTTAAATTTTCAAATAACTAACAAGTACAGCCGACTGTTGATGCGGCGGCTGATTTGGATATTGTTGTACAGCATTGAGAGAATCATGGAACCGACTGGAGCCCCTACAATAAATAACCTATTGAATGCCGTTACGATTATAGTGTGCTTTCCGCTTGCTTTTGCTCTTTACGGAGTTTTTGGCTATCACACCAGCGCAAGCAGCATGAGAATCGAAATGCTGTACTTTGCCGGGTTTATGGGACTCGCTACCATGGTTGTGTTTATACCATACTTAGTAGCTATTCTAATTAAGTGGCGGCAAGTCAGGATGAAAAATTTAGTTATTTCCATCATTCCGTTTACGTTAATAGCAATGATATGTTGGTATGCTGCTCAGGAGGGTGCCCCGGTTTAGTTATTTTGTAACTGCTAATTCGTTGCTCAATGGTAGTGCTTAAACTCAACCCGTTAATTGAACGTCATTCGGCTTTTACAATATGAGAACTGTTTCACTGATATTTATTGTTTTTGGTTTCAACACATTTGCTACCGATGACCCTAATTGTTCAGAAAATGACGTGCTCGGGGGAAAATTGTTTGAACTTGAAATGAGCACCTCTTTTCACGGTCGCTATCATTTTAAGTTTTGTTCGGGTGAAGTGAGTTATTTATTGTCAGAATTTATAGAACCCATTTCAACTAGCAGGCCATTGAAATCCACAATGAAGCATGAATCAAGAGCGAAGTTAGACCCTGATACAGCTATGTATTTGAAAAATTTGTATCGTGCGGTACAAGCCACTCTACAGGAAGACAATGTGAGAGGGTTGGATGGGGCAACTTGGTGTTTTAAGCCCAAAAATGGGCAAAGGTACTCTAAAACATGCGTGTGGGAACCCAGAGCCTCGACGCAAGAAAGAAATTTGCAGAGTCTTGTCTTTTTAGGTGATAAGCTTTACGAAATATCTAATTTTAAAAGCCTGGAAAAATAGGCATATAACAAAGTGAATTAAAGGTTCGTAAAAAGCCGTTTGCTTTGTCCGTTGTTCACACATTATAACTAATAATTTTTAGCCATTTGTGTACGGCGCTAATGGCCTTGTTGATCAAATCCAGATAGCTTAGGAAACGCTGCGATTTTAGCTGTTTCCCTGATATTCAGGCATACCTAGCCCAGCCATTCTATTGAGCACTTTCACTTTTATCATCGCTTCAGTGTGCAGCTGATTGAATCCACAACTGACCAGCTTGTCACCCATTAGCTGTTTATACCGGTACATTGCTGTTTCCGCCAGTGAACGTTGATGGTAGTTCACACACTTTTTCCACTCACTGCTACCTATATGCTTTGTTAAAATAACCGCGCTGTTGCGAGCGTGTCCATCTTCCCACAACTGCGCATTACACCTTGGAGGGATCACTGCGTCGGCCTTTTTGGCTGCCACTTCAGCATAACACCCTCGGGTATCATAAGCGCCATCCGCTTTGACCGAGCTGACCTTCCTGCGCAATGGTCTGAGTAAGTCGCCCAGAACTTCTGAATCAGCTACGGAGATTGTAGATAACTCCGCACTCACGATTTGGTGCGTATTTGCATCAATGGTCAGATGTAACTTTCGCCAGGTCCGGCGTTTATTCGCACCATGTTTTCTTGCGTGCCACTCGCCGTTTCCGTATACCTTCAAACCGGTGCTATCAACCACGATATCAATGCCTCCGGAAGTACTGGTATTTGGTCTGTAATGAACAGCCAGATCTGCACTTCGCTTACACAAACAACTATAAGTTGGCGTATCCAAATCAAGCTTCATCATTGATATCAGTGAGGAAATAAAGCCTTGTGCAGCACGAAGAGACAAGCGAAATACAGCTCGCAAAGTCAGGCAGGTCTCAATAGCCAGCTCAGAGAAATGATTAGCTCGCCCTTTACCGCCGTGATGTTGTGTGTTGTTCCACTGCTCAATTGCACCCTCGGAAAACCAAAGTTGGATGTTGCCTCTGGCGATAAGGGCTTTATTGTAATCGCGCCAGTTGGTGATACGCTTTTCGTTCAAAGTTCAATCTCGGTGTTTGCTTTTGAGATCTGATCACACAATGCTAAATTAGTTCAATGATTTAAGAAACAACGCCTGAATGTCGCACTTATTATCTGAAATCAGGAGTAGTCGTTACAAAGCAAATATATGTATTAATTTGATGACTATGCCATTGAAGCGTGAATAACCTGAACTGTATATCTCTGTCATTTTGAATGAACAAAACGTCACATTGATTAATATCATGCACTTAACATGTAAATAGCGGAGAACATTTGAAGAATTCGTATTGAAATATTCATTATTTCCTTATTCACAATTGAGGGGGAATGTGAGCTTTGATAAAATTGATGGATGGGCGTAATTGAGCGCTTTTATTTGTGTACTGTTAAAACAGATTATGGATGAAGTAATGAAAAAAATGATGAAAAAAGTGGTGATGTTAGCTGGCTTGTTTGTATCAAGTTCTTTGTTCGCTGGCAGCGACGATTTTAAGGTTCAAGGTCTTGGCATTAGCACCGCATCCGGGACAATATTTGTAGATGTCACTAAGTACCACTCTCAGTCATCTTGTAGTGATAAAAATTCGTTTAGATTTAAAACGAACCATCCTTTATATCAAGATATTTATGCGACTCTATTAACTGCAAAAGCAACGGACAGTACCGTTACCATAGCATTCACTGATGATGCCAGTTTGTGCGTATATAACTCTCCACAGATACTTTCAGTGTATCTTAAGTAATGCTTTAGCATTGCAAAAAACGGGGTATGTACAATGCTAGTGTGTGCCCCAGCCAAAACTCGTTAAAGATTTCCTGCTGCCGTACAGAGAACTTTCTGTAAATTGAGTTATTCTAGCGTGTAAATACAACTATATAAATGCCTACTCCTTTTTGATGAGACGAATTCTTTTCGCTACTCATAAAATGCCCGCTTAACTTTCAGAGACACAGTGTGGTCAATACCTCTCTAAGGTCAATATATTTAAATGGTATCTCTTTTCTAAATGTTCAACCATTTACCTTGAATGTAGACGAATCCAATTTTGTCTCACGTGTGCTGTCCATAAGCTGTAAATTACGCTTTGTTGTCTCATCGAGTAGTTGGTATCATCAGAAACAGTATAACGGGGAAGGTGCTGTTTCCTATTAAACCGCTAAAGGTGTGAGGATAAAAGTCACGTCATGGCATTCCAAGACCTATGTAGGCCAACGACGTTTACCGGTGCTTGAGTCGTTACCAGCAAGCTATAATGGGGCATGCCCCTCGCTCCGAAAGAAAAGTAAGTGCTTTAAAGGCAAGGCCTCCAATGAGGTTATGTCTGTATTTATTTTTGCGAATGAGATAAGCAATGATTTGTAGGGAAAACACCATGCAATTTGAAAGCTGGATAACCTTTTGCTCAATTGCGTTACTGGCAACTGCCACACCCGGGCCTGCGGCTTTGTTGGTGTCCATAAGCAGTATAAGTTTTGGTTTTAGACAGTCTCTGCTGACCGTACTGGGTAATATCACCGGGCTTTTCATTATGTCCGGGTTATCTGTACTTGGACTGAGTACGGTGATCCTGCATTCAGCGTTTGCCTTTACCATTATTAAATTCCTGGGTGCATTATATTTGATCTATTTGGGTGTGAAATTGTGGCGACATGGGCTGAGTAAATTAGATGTCAATGAAGTCAGCTGTGCTAAAAGTAACGCACTCAATTTATACGGTCAGGGTCTCCTGGTCGCGTTAACTAATCCCAAAGCTATCGTTTTTACAACAGCGCTCTTTCCGCAGTTTATTGTTGTCTCAGAGCCATTATTTGCTCAGTTCTCTGTGTTGGTTTTGAGTTTTATGTCTTTGTCGGTGTTGTGTTTGTCCAGTTACGCTTTTGTAGCTCAACGCGCAAAATCTAAAGCACGCAACCTAGTGTCGGGCACATGGCTGGGTAAACTATTTGGTTCCACGTTTATTGGCGCGGGGTGTTTTCTTGCTACAACTTCCAGGTAAGCAAGCAGCGATTGACCGGCCAATTTTCTATATTAAGCATTGGATATACAGATGAATAAACATTTTATTCCGGAGTCATTTGAACCGCCAGTGAATCTGGATACTGAGTACTTTCATTTCAGGGTACTGGACGTCAGTGTTGCCGAACCTGATTACGAAGCGGTAATGTCGAGTCAGCAAAATTTGCAGGGGATCTTCGGTCCGGATTTTGATTGGCCTAAAGCAGATATGACTCTTGATGAGAGCAGAGCAAGCCTGAAAGTGCATCAGCGCGAATTTGCCGCCCGGGAGGCATTTGCCTACTCCGTTTTTGATTGTTCGCAAAAGCGCTGTTTGGGGTCAGTATATATTGATCCAAGCCGTTCACCTGAATACGACTGTGAAGTGTATTTATGGGTGCGATCAGACTGTCAGGCATTGGATCCCGTGTTGTATAAAACGGTTCAGAGCTGGCTTGGCGACCATTGGCCGTTTAACAAAGTTGCGTTTGTAGGAAGAGCGATTTCCTGGCAAGCGTGGGGGTTGGAAATCCACAAAGAGCGCAGCGAAACTTAGCAAGGTTAAAGTCCATGAAATGGTTTGTATTGAGCCTGTTTTTGTTCTCATCCGGGCTATTTGCTTGTAGCCCTAATGCAACGACGCTTTCCAACGAACGCCGGGAGGAAAGGAAGCTGGAAGAGGCTTTTGCATTGCAGATAGCACAAGAGGCCGACTTTATCGGGATTGGTCGCGCAGTAAAAGTACGTTCTGTTGATGAAGAAGCCTTGGGTTACCAGCAAAGGGTCTTTTTTACTGTGTATAGCGTGCTCAAGGGGACTACAAGCGCAGAGGTTTCCGCGCTGATGTTAAAAACGGATACGCTTTCAGATGCAGAACGCATTGATGATATCTACGTTTGTGGCAAAGCTCAGAAGCCAAGTGTAGACGACGCGTATGCTGTTGAGACTTATAAGTACTTGTTTTATATCAAGGATGGAATTTTGTTACGGACGAATACCTATCCGGAAGCGCCATTGCCAATGAGCCCGGCAGAGGAGGTGGCGTTTTTGCGGCTTAAACAGCAAATTGACAGCCATTAATCACATCAATTCAAAGCGGTTAAAAAAGGGATGCCAGATCAGCATCCCAATTCATTCATCAGCTGATGCGAGGATTATTCCTGGTCGTGAAACATCTCTTCAAGCTTAAGCCCTGAAAGCTTTTTCAAAGAGTTTAGTAAGTAATAAAGCGCGATAAAGAAGACAATCATGGTTGGTACCATAATCACCGGGTAGCTTAGCGCGGTCATTCTGCCCAGTTCACTATTGTAGGCCTCTGTGCCTGCCGGACTGACGACAATCATTTTTGCCAGAATGTAGTTTAGCGCGGACGATAAGAAAAATGCACTGGCGAGGATTTTTGAGGCAACCTGTTGTACTTTGATTAACTTATCGCTGTTGCCTTTTTCTGCCAATGCTTTTTCGATTCCTTCAATGTCCATGACTGTGTCATTGAACATCAGCGTTTTTAGCAAGGGGTATTTAGTATACTGGCTGACAATAATGCCAATCCCGATAAGCCCGGGGATCAAGGCTTCTTTGATGGCGATATATTTTGCATCCAGCTCCAGCAGACTGATCCCGCCAGTGAGCAACACAGAGACAATACCCAAACCAGAGATAAAACTGAACTTTCCTGTGTTTTTACGTTCCCACAGACCAAATCCTAGCGGAAAGGCCAGCGCGACTACAACACCGAGTGCCGGACCCAGGTATTGCTCTCCTGAAAACTTAGTCAGGATAACCACCGGAATAATAATGTTAAAAATCATTTGGCTAAAAAAGCCGCTTTGTTTCTTATTGGACGACGACACTTTGTCCCCTGTAGTTCTAAACAACGAATGGCCTGAGTGTACGGCAAACTGGGGTTAAAGGGCAACTTTGGGCCCAAAGTGAATTTGGGGCAAAAAAGAAGCTGCACCGGGCAGCTTCCTTTTTTGATGAGAGAATAACCAGAGACTAGTTACAGAAGTTCTTCACCCAGGTCAGGTCGTTCACGCGATGCGCAACGTGAAAGAGCTTAGTCGCTTGTGCAGTTTGCGGGTCAAGCTCATAGATTGCTGCATCAGCATGACGCTCACGGCCCGACACATATAGCGTCCCTTCAGGTGAAATGGCCAAACCGGATGCCCAGTTAACGCCATGCTTGCCGATCAGGGTTAGCTCTAAATTTGCGTCTGCGGTATATAGCGCAGTGCCAGTGAGCACGTATAGCGTGTTGCCATCAGCTGAGTAGGCAATATCGCCATTTTTGAAGTCTTCGTTTGAGGCTTTCATTTTGCCCAGTACACGCTTTTCACCCGTGGCTACATCGTAGTCGTAAGCGTATGTGCGACTGGTGGCCTTCAGAACATCACCTGAGATATCGTAGGCAAGACGAATGACTTTGTAGCCATCGGTCACTGATTCCAAGGTTTGCGTTTTTGCAGACAGGTCATAGCTGTAAATGTGTGAGCTACGGGTCTTAGCGCTTTGCTGGTCAATGAAATACAGTTTACCGTTATGTGCAGCGATATTTGACGCTGTGTTGTTCAGGTTGATCACTTTGTCCGACTGGCCTGAACTCAGGTCAATCTGGTGTACGTAGCCCTGCTCGGCATCACCATAATAGTTAATGGCATACAAACCACCGTTACATACAGCGCTGTCATTAGGCAGCTGACCTGTGAAGATTCCGCCGCGTAACTCCATTGAGCCATGAAAGCTGTTTGCAATGATTGGCATAGTTGCGGTGCCGTGTGGTGCTGTGATATCGGCTTTGGGTGCTAGAATCACGCCTTCAGTTTGCAAACCTGCCAGATTCAGCGAAGTGGCATCGGGGAAATTAAAAATGGTGCGTTGTCTGTGGTTGCTCAGAGTTACATAGCTCTTGTTATTGAGCGGCGCAAAATTATTTCCGGCACCTGAAATATTGAACACAATCGTGGCGTTGTCTGGAATACCCGAGACATCAAATGTATGACTTGACTGAACGTCCTGACCAGTTAGGTTAAATACCTGCAGCTCACTGGTGTTATCGCCAGTTAGATATAGACCGCCCCATTGCTTGAGTGTTTCACCCGTTTGTGACAATTCAGCCAGACTGGCAGACAGGGCTAACATATCCGACTGAGCATCAGCAAAGTCGACGGGCAGGGTCGTGGCGTTGGCAATTACCTCTGCACCGGCTTCGAGGCCTAAACGCACGGCTTCGCTAACCTTATCTGTTTGGCCTCCAGCAATGATATGACCGACATACTGTCTGCCATTGATGTACTGAATATCGCCACCGGCAACCAGATAATGCGCATTCAATGCACTGTTATGGCCATACCCGATAGAATAGCCATTAAGGCTGACATCATCGCCTGCGAACACGGCACCCAGTGCATTTCCCGATGTTGAATAAAAGTCATCAAATACCAGTGCGGCATAGCCTTTATCCAGGTCATGCTCAGATGACGCGCTTACCGAAAATGCACAAGCAACCAGTGCGCCTGCGAACAGCTTTTTCTTCATTAAGTTCTCCACGAGTTAGGCCTGCACTTAGGTTTTTGCGCAGCTGCCTTGTCAAAAATTCGCCTATTCTAGTTCTTTTATACTAATCTGTCTCTATTTTTCTTTCGTTTTGTGTTTGATATGTACCAATTGCGGGTCCTTGTGGGGCCTTTTGATTGTAACTGGCATGTTTGCTCGAGTGTGATAAACAGCAGCTAAAATCGTTGACATCGTTCTGGAATAAACCAGTATAAGACGATAAATATTTGATGCGCTTTGGTTAATAAACGCATCCTGTTGTTTATTTCGCTAAATTTAATACAATTTCCTTGCCAGGCTGGGCTGTTGCACGTCATAAAAATAATAATAAAAAGGATCCAGTATGGAGATCAGAAAACTCAATGCCCTGAGAGGCATTGCGGCAATAATCGTGTTTGTAACACATTTCAGCGACATAACACACTGGCTGGATGGGGCGCTGGGAGGCGGCGCTGGTGCGTATGGGGTGATGTTATTTTTTCTGCTGAGCGGTTTTTTGATGTCGCACTTATATCTGGGGACAGGCTTTACCCCTAGAGGTGTAAAACATTACTTTGTAGCGCGTTTTGCGCGAGTTGTGCCACTGTATCTGCTGGTGGTCTTTGCATCTTTCACACTGACTCAGGGAGGCAGCGATCTCCTCTATCATATCCCTGATCACCAAGCGCTGTTGGCGCATGTGTTGTTTTTACATGGCGACAGCGTACTCTGGTCTATCCCGCCTGAAGTGCAGTTTTACGTTTTATTTGTGTTGTTATGGTTATTCGCTGCGACAAGGCGTGGCTATATCTACCTGCTGATAGTTGGAAGCTTACTGCTGTTATTTTTTACTAATTTCCCTCGTATTTACGGCGAAATACAGGGTGTACCTTACAATCAGTTCACCGTGTTGCGTAGTCTGCCTTATTTTTTTATCGGTGTGATCTTCGGGTTACATTATAAAACCTTGACTATTCCTCCGTATCTGAGAAAGCATGGATTTATTTTGGCTTTATGCCTGATTCCGTTGATGTACCCCGAGTTGTCACCGGTGACATCGGATGCAAAAAACCGCATGTGGCTGAGTTACGAGGTACTGTTGGTAATGAGTGTCGTATTTTTTTGTGTGGTTTTTCTGGTGCCAGACAATAATATCCTGCTGGCTAACAAGGTTGGTGATTTCTTCGGTAAAATCTCTTATTCACTGTATTTATTACACATGCCAGCGATCACTTTCATAAATCAGTTTGACTGGGTTGTTGAGATTAAACTTGTCGCTTCGTTTGCATTGAGCACTGCGGTTGCGTTTGTGTCTTTTGCTTGTATAGAAAGGCCAATTGCCGGGTTTATCAGGCGCTCAGCTGATGTGGGTAATTTGAAGCAAACTGAAAGAGCGAGACCTAAAGCTAGACCTTTTTAACCGGGTATGCTTTGGAACATTGCGGAATATTGCTACATAAAGTCATCGCGGGTTGAGTACAAACCAGCAGGCGTGCGCTGAGCTGTTAGCCGAACTTAGTCATTTGTAATTTTTACACACCTCCTTGTATCTAATATAGAAATAGTTGCTGTTGTGGAATCTGGTGAGCTTTCTCAACAAAATATTGCTTAAAACTACATCATTTTTAATTGACCTGCACGGCAATTCAATTAAAATCGCGCTTTTTTTGTACGAACATCTGTTGCTGAAAGTGAGGCATTGCATAGTGATAAACAACATTGTTGGTGTAGTGAACAGGTCCCTGGTGATCACGCTGCTTGGTTTGGGGCTAAGTGCTTGTGGAGGAGGTGGTGGTGATACATCGAATGGAACCCAGACAAACACTCAGACAGGCAGTGGCGGGTCTACTGTATCTCCGGATAACAGAGTACCGACAGTGTCAATCACCGGAGCGCAAAGCGCCAACGAAAATGAGACGTTGACCCTGATAGCCGTTGCTGATGATCCCGATGGCCATATTAATAGCTACGCGTGGTCATATCAGGCCGATTCTGAATTACAGCTAGTCGGTGAAGACAGCCCGACGCTTGAGATTATAAGTAAAGGTGTCGATGAAGATACCGAAGTCAAAGTATCTTTGACCGTTACGGACAACATGGGCGCGCAGGCAACAGCCACTTATCCGGTGACTATCAAGAATGTGTTAGAACCATTCTCGATTGAGGTAACCGGAGAAAGTGTATATACAGAACAAACCGATTTTATACTTACCGTTGTGCCTTCTGTAGACGCCAGCCAAATCTCGCAGATCACCTGGACGCACGATGCCGCGATTGAGTTGCTGCTAAGTGGAGCGGGTACGCCTGAGCTCACCGTTAGCGCCCCGGATCTGACGGATAATCTGGGTGTGAATTTCACGGTCAATGTCGAGCATATTGATGGTCGAGTACAATCTGAATCGCATTGGGTACAGATCCAGGCATCACCTAATGCTTTGCCGGCGGTCTCTGTGTCTGCTGATGATGAAGTGACAGAGGGAGTCACTTTCACTTTGCTCGCTGATGCCTCTGATAGTGATGGTCAGATAGCGAGCTACTCGTGGTCATATAACTCTGAGCTGAAACTGGAGGTGTCAGATGTGACAGAGCGAATCTTGCAAGTGACAGCGCCCGATATAACCTCAGACATGACGACTCACTTTAGTGTCACAGTTGAAGACAATCAGGGGGCAACGGCGACGGCTTCGCATGCTGTCGTGGTTCGGGCACTGCCTAATGTTGCGCCAACGGCAATCATTCAGGGTGAGTCAACTTTGCTTGAAGGGCAACAGCTCATACTCACAGCACAGGCCAGTGATAGTGATGGTGAAATTGAGCAGTATAGCTGGCGTCATACATCATCTGTTGACCTGGTATTAGACACTTCAGTTGAGGGGCAGCTTAGCCTTTCAACACCCGATATTATGCTGGACAGTACTGCCACTGTGTATCTTGAAGTCACCGATAATCAAGGTGCGGTTACTAAAGTTGCGCATAACATTGAGATAAAAGCGCTGCCAAATGCTGTACCGCAAGTGAACATAAGCGGTCCTATACAGATCAGCGAACGCACAGCTTTCTCTCTGGTGGGGGATGCGAAAGACTCGGATGGCGAAATCGTGGCTTATCAGTGGCATCATGATTCAAACCTGGCTCTGATATTGGACGGTAGCGAGCGTGCCAGCCTGTCAGTGACCAGCCCGGATATCGTGCAAGCGCAAGAGGTTACATTTACCTTGACTGTAACGGATAATCAGCAAGCGCAATCCAGTTATACTCATCTGGTAACCATTGAACCAAATAAGGTAGCACTTACCATACAGGGTAAGGTAACAGATGCGCCGATCCCATTTGCCGATGTCGTCCTGGAAGTAGCGCAGAGGAGCTTTACTGCGCAGGCAGATGAGCAGGGCGATTACCAGCTGACCTTCAGTGTAGATGAGAGTGAAGTAAATGCACTGGGTACTTTGCGTGCCACTGACACCACAACTCAGGGGCGTGTAGAGCTGGTATCGCAGCTGGGCGCCGTGTCAGATCTTCAGGAGGCAGCCGGAGAAGACAACACACTCAACAGTGATGAGCTATTCGATGTGAATGTCACTAACGTGACCACAGCTGAGTACGCCATACTGCGGCGTATGCATTCAGCCGGTTTCAATGATGCGAACGAGCTGAAAGAAGCGCGTAAACACATTGCTACAGGCGAGAAACTGTCGATTGCATCGTTATTAAAAGCAGTGATTGACCATGGGGTTGCACTACCAGAAGGAGCAACTTCGACACTGGCGCTTGCACAAGATGCCGAGTTGCTCGCTCAGCTGACGGACTCTCTGGACACCGAGCAGCCCGGGTTACTGGCACAAATTGAAGAGGAAATTAAACAGGATGATACCTTAGTTGATGTTTCCAGTTTTTCGCCTTCAGGCACTTATTACTTACTTGAAACCTCAGTGGTTGACGGTTTTGGCGCCAGCATAGAGTTTAAAGAAGACCGGACAGGCTCTCTGGCAGGCAGAACTTTGTCTAACTTCACATGGGAAATACAGGGGCAGCAAATCCTAATTAACCTGGAGAATGAGCTTGATGTGAGCACCAGTCAATTTAGCACCCGCGCGGGATTTAAGACGACCCAGCTTACCTTGACTATTTTCGACAGTGCGGAGCACGCTCAGGCTGTCACCATTGATTTTGTGCCAACCCAGGAACTGCCCCAGGCTCCAGAAGGCACCGTTTCTGTCAATGCTCAGTTGTTTGATAGCAACAAGATCACTCAGCTAGCAGACGATGCGTTTATTGGTCAATGGTCGCTGCTTTTCAATGATGAGCTTAGTGAGCAAAGGCGTATTCGTTTTGATATGAATGCCGGTAATCAAAGTGAGATGTTCGCCGATGAACCAATGCTCTCCGATGGTGAAGGCTTTTCAGTTTTAGGTACTTGGTATTACACCCGGCCCTGGGAAGAGGTCAGGATCAATGCTCCCTTTTATAACTTCGGGTTTGTGCCAGTCAGAGAGACTGAATTCGGTTATCAGGGCCTGATGTTGCAGGGGTTCGATGAACACAGACGGGTAGTTCAGGCAAGTCTAATTAAGCATCAGGAGATTAGCTTTAACGATATCAATTATCAGAAAATGTGGCGCCAGACAGGTAGCAAGAGTGCTCAAAGCAAATTTAAGGTAGATGGCAATGACAACTACCATTATCGCTGGCACAGAGGTATTGAAGGGATTAAAGTGAATGGGTCTTTGCATCAGTATCACTATGAGTTTGCAGGTCAGGCCGTGGCGCACTGTGACACCAGTCAAGCAGAATGTGAGATTAGCAAAGTATTCCGTCACAAACTGCTTGCAGTTCAAGGTGATCACATTGCCGTGGAGTTTGCCGCAGATGAATATAATAGAGATGATTTCGGCATATCTTATGATATCTCAAGAAGTATACATTTCTATCGCCTGTCAGACAGAGACTGGAAACTGGGCCAGTTTGATAAGTCGCTTTACAAGAATGAGCGCTTTGGACGAGCACTGGATCATGGTCTGGGTCTTTATCATGTAACTGATAATGGCGTGTCGCATATTGAGCGAGACTTTCATTGTCCGACTAGCCCGTCACCGGTTCACTTATGTTCCGACACTTTGATTATAGATGGCGTTGAGTACAAGGCTCGGCTGGATGGTACGCGCATAGAACTGGAACACCTAGTCACTGAAGCCCGTTCGTATCTGTTGATCCAGGACGAATCTGAATCTGAAGTAGTCTTGTGTCATGTTGCTGAGGGGGAGTCTTGTAATGCCAATAATACATTCCGCGTTAGCTACACCAAGCCGGCATTAAACATTAGCTTTGCTATTGAAGGTCTGGGTGAGTTATCGCCAACCACCTCACAGTACTATTATGGTGAAGCGTTTTTGGTCGCTGTGAACGCACAGGAAGGTTCACGCCTGGCAAATATTAAAGGGTGTAATGGTTATCTTACTGAACGTCAGGGACAAGCCTATTATCGGGTCAATAACCCGGTTGCAGATTGTGAAATCAGCGCCAGCTTTATTGAGGATTTTGTACCGACAGAGTCAACCTTGTTGGTAGATACAAGCGCGGAGGCTATCCCAACGGGTTGGTACTATGAAATGACGGGTGATAACCGTGGGATGTTTTACGGTACAGACGCCGTGGCTAGTTTCTCAGTAACACAGAGTAATGACGTTTCTATCTTTACCTTTGATGATGAGACGAAAATCCCCATACAGTTTAATCACAGTGAGTTAAAGTGGGTGAATGGTTTCACACTCTTCCAGCAGGGCCAGGAAGTGAATATTAGTTGGAGTGCGTCGAACTCTCGTGATGATCCGACTTATAAAACAACTCCACGCACTGTAAACCCCAGTCGCTATCTGGCGTCACTAGACGTAGGCAGGGAGACTTTGATCGGTGAATGGTCAGTCACCTCTGTTGAGCAAGGAAAAACGATTCGGCTGACTTTAAATAATGACCATACCGGAACGGTGTCAAGATTTGAGCCTGGTTTGGGCACGCCGTCACAGCTTACTTGGGAGTTGACCGCGCAGAATGAGATCCGCTTGTATGGCGAACAATCTGGTTATTCAGCCACATTGAAGCTATTTGAACAAAGGGAAGGCGGCTATGCATTTACCGTTGAACAGGTTGAATCTGAAGACACGTCTACGTGGTTGAGCCGCGGAGCCGGTTTGCTAATCCCGCTTACAGGCATAACTTTGGATGATTTGGCTGGTAGCTGGCGGTTCAAGCTCGATGACTCGCACCATGGCTTTGAATTATTCAAAGGCGGTGAACTTCGCTCGGGCCGTTTCAACGGCGCCGCTACAGCCAGTTTTGAAAACCATCAACTGACCGTAAGCGCTTTTTACAATGATATTTTAAGAAGACATGATGCATTATGTAGCGCCGACAGAGATGAGTGCCAGCAGAAAACAGTTGGCTCGTATACAGTTTTAACTATGCTTTCAGGTAGCTTGTATGTTTATGAGCATAATGAATCAGGCGCAGTGGGTACGCTGGTAAAGGTTGATATTGATCCCCGTGGGAAACTCAATGGCATTGAGCGGCACCTAAGGCAACAGGGTAGTCGTTTTTACCAGCAAACAGCGTCTTCACTTCGAAAGTGGTCATTTTATGAATGGGGGCAAGATTCAGGTACGCACAGCGGTTCTTTACAGATCAGCGAGAACAATAGCACTATCGGCTACCAGGTCTATTTTGACAATAAAATAATCAGACTCAGCGAGTCTGACGGCAGTTACATATCCTACGAAATGATAGACAGTGATGTTGACTCCATTACTTTGTGTCGTCAAATTGATGGGCAATGTGACTCGCAAGAATATATTGTACTGGACTACCAGCCAGCTGTTGTTGAAGTCACTATTTCTGCACCAGAAGGGGTTGAGGTAACAAGTAATCAGACTTCACCTTATTTCAATTATGGTGAACGCCTTGAAGTCATTGTTTACGACGGTTGGAGTAGTGGCTTGTATGTATCTTCTTTTGAAGGGTGTGGCATTGAGCGACCTGTAAATCTCTTTACAGGTCATGTGACTTTTAGGTCGGATGCAGTTATAGAGTCCTGTACTTTTTCGGTTACCGTGGAGCCGGTGCCTGATTCCCATGCAGACAGGTTAGGTATAACAGATGAGTACCTACGCGAATGTATTGACTTTATGAGTTCTTTGGATTCAACAAATAATAATTACATGGAATATGAGTCTAGTTTTTATTGTTTCAATCAGAACAAGTATGCAACTGATTTAGCGGGGTTAGATAAATTTCCGTATCTGGAGAGCTTGGTTTTAGAAGATGCAATTTTGAGTTCAAATGCGCTGCGGTCAATTGAAAACCAGACAAACTTGAAAGAGCTGACCATCCGAGATAGTGAAATGGACGATGGGGTGTTTGAGTTAGATCTGATCAACCTCCGTTCAGTTGAATCAATTAAGCTATATAAGGGGACATTTGGCTCGGTCAAATTGCAAAATGCAGGGACACTAAGAGACTTTACCTCAACGGCTGATATTAGTGAACTTGATGTGGCACAAGCAACTGGGCTGAAGTCCCTTACTGTATGGGGCGCTAGCCTGACGAATCTGGATATCAGTCAAAATATGCAGTTAAAAGAATTGAATCTATCTCGCTCCCAGATACAAGAGGTGAGGGGGGTGACCGAAGCACACGCGCTGGAAACCCTGCTGGCTGACAACTCGCAGTTGAACTACCTGGATTTAGGTCCATTTATACACCTTAAAGAGTTGAATATCCGTGGGACACAGGTAGCAGCACTGGATCTCACTTTTGCAACCAGCCTAACTAAACTGGAAGCGTCCGATTCTGCTTTGGCATCTCTGACGCTCAATGGCGAGTCAAATATTACTGATTTAACAATTAAAAATGTGCCACTGACGCAGCTAAATACTCAGTTCATGAAAAACTTACGTTCACTGGATGCGACTCAGTCTATGCTCTCGAGTATCGATTTATCGCTCAACTCAGAGTTGTATACTATCAAGCTTGCTGACGCCCAATTGACGAACGTTATTATTCCACAAGAAGGGGGCAATATTTCAGATCTATATTTGTCGAACAACCCTCTCACGGAGTTCACCGTTAATACGGGCGTTATAAATAGGTTGTATCTAGATGGCACAGCATTAACTTCGCTTGATTTGACGGCACTAAAATACATTGACACACTAGATATATCTAATAGTCATATTACGCAAACTGTGCTGTCTTCCGTCTTAAGAAGGCTAGATGCAGACAACGTCCCAATGACAGAAATCACGATCCCTGACAATTCAAAGCTAACTCATTTGAGTTTTGAAGATAATACACTCAATGCGATTCATGGGCTTGATGCTTTAAATGGAAGGGATTATTGGTTGGATCTTTATCTATACCTATACGGCACTCAGGTTGATGAAACCTTACTACAACGCCTTAAATCTATGGATTCTGTAAAAGTAATAGGCCAATAAAAGTCTACTTGAGCGAAACTGGGCTGTGTTCCCAGTTTCGCTCGGCACCCTCTGTTCGTTAATTCTGTCCGACTTGTTGCCAGCAAGAATAGACGGTTGTGACACCCATAAGTTATTCACCCCCCAATCTTGTCCATTAATCGAATTCGCCCTTACTTTTTGTGAACTCTCTCGCCAGATTCGGGTCAGGTTTATTGGTGGCCAGTTGCGGTCAGGTTAAATGCTGGCGACGAATTAAATCATATATAAAACACCGTGTTATTCAGGGAGCAAGTTACTACATTATGGGATCAGATAAGTCACCGGCATTGAGCCTGGGCGAGCCACTTCAGGTGTGTGATAAGCAAAGAAAACGAGCTGTGCGCAAGCGCTGGATATTAACAGGCTCTACCAGCGCAGTACTAAAGCAACTGACTCTGCCTATGCTGTGGGCAATTCTGGCATTGTTTAGCGCCGACTTAATGGAGCTCTATTTTGCTTCTCGTTTGGGTGTAGAAGAACTCACAGCGATGAGTTATACCTTACCTGTTCAGGCCACTTTGTTTGCATTTGCAATTGGTCTGGGGATTGTTGTGGCGACCCGGTTAACGCAAGCAAAAGAGGTTGAGCAGCTGGCTGCGGTAAGTCTGATATTCACTGTATTGACTGGTGCAAGTTTGGCGATTGCTATATGGCTTGGTTTAAAACCGATATTGACCATGCTGGGGTTTGCTGAGTTTTCTGCTCGTGAGCAAGTCTGGCCGACACTCGAACGCTATATGCAATATCGACTGGGCGCAGTCGTTTTCTTTTTTGTTGTAATGGTAGTGTTTGGCGTACTTAGGGCATTTGGCAATATGCGCGGCGCTGCACAGTTATTGGTGATGTTTGCAGGTTTACAAATCCTTATTAGCGCTGCACTGTTTATGCCCTGGGCGCAATCTGCGTTATCGCTGAGTGGCCTGGAACGACTGGGGGTTGCCCATTTTGCAGCTGCAACGAGTGCCAGTTTTTATGCGCTGTATTTATTGCGTATTAAAGAAAATATCAGGCTCAAAGTACACCTTTTATCACAGCGTAGCCGACAAGCATTTCGCCGTTTATTCCGGCTGTTTGTGCCCGTCGTGGCTATGCAGTTGCTTACGCCGCTGGCTCAGTTGTTATTAATGATGATTGTTGCTTCGCAGGGGAGTGATGCCGTGGCCGCATTTGGCGTCGTCATGCGTATAGAGCCGCTTGCATTATTGCTGCCTATGGTACTGACAACGTCACTCCCCATTTTTGTTGGTCAAAATTGGGCTGCGAATAAATCTCTACGGGTACGCAGAGGTATTAAGCAGGCACTGGCTGCCTGTTTGGTCTGGCAGAGTCTCATTGCGTTGGTGCTTTTTTGGGGCGCCGACATGTTGGGAGTTGGTTTCTGTAAACAGTCTTTTGTGAGCCACTCTATTGAACTGGCCATGTGTATTTTACCAATATCTTATGCCGCGCTGGCAGGGGTGATGTTGTATGTGAGTTGTTGTAATGCTATTGGCCGCACCGACCTGGCACTGAATGTGACTTTGGTTCGATTGTTTGCCTTGTCCTTACCTGGTGCATATATCGGGGCTCAGCTTAATGGTTTTCAGGGCATCATCTGGGCGCTGGCGTTGGCCAATTTTATGGTTGGTGCCTGGCTTATTTACGGCGCTGTACACACGCGTAGGACCCAGAGTACGCTTGCGCTTGGCTAGTGTCATAGGTGTGGGCCCGCACAAGCCGGCCCACCTATACATGACTATTTA
Organism: Pseudoalteromonas rubra; assembly: GCF_005886805.2. NCBI lineage: Bacteria > Pseudomonadati > Pseudomonadota > Gammaproteobacteria > Alteromonadales > Pseudoalteromonadaceae > Pseudoalteromonas > Pseudoalteromonas rubra. The sequence goes on along the minus strand of NZ_CP045429.1, from coordinate 2,903,976 downwards.
AGGTCGATACTCAGCGCACAGTGATCCGCAAGCATGTTTTGTGGGGTCATGTCTGCGAAATAGTGAAACTGCGCACTGCCTAACTGAAACTGGTCTTTGAGTGTTTTAGCCACAAGAATATGGTCGATGGGCGCTGGATAGTAGGGGTGGCAGCCAGTCAGCATCTGATTTGCATTGAACAAAGGCGCGTTGTCTATGTTGTTGGGCTGGGTATTTGCGGCACCTTGTGGAAAATATAAATCTCGGCTGAGGCGGTTGTATGGTGCCGTAAGGCGGTGATTAAAGTCTCCGAGCACGATAAAGTCTGTTTTTACCTTGGTTTTTTGTTCAACCCAGCCGTCCAGTATCGGGGCTTGTTTTGACAGCAGCTTACAAGCCTCTTTATCTGAACGCTGGTAGTCATCAACAAAACAGCCGCTTTTCAGGTGTACATTCAAAAGATGCAGCGTTTCACCTTGATAGGTCAGTTGGATCTCTAGCCCATTTCTAAGACCTGGTTTCACTTTTGAGAAAGCACTGTGCTGCACAACCTTATCAACGGTCAGTGGTTTTTTTACCACAAAGGCGATTTTTTGCTGGGTCGAGTTATTGCCACTTTTACGACAGGTGTATGTCTTACTGTCGGCCCTGTCTGACATCACTACGTGCCAGTCTTTTTCACTGAATACCTGGCGCACGGCTGAAGCTGACGCGACTTCTTGCAGTGCAATAATATCGGCATTAAGTGACTGCGCGTACTGTTTCAGGGCTTGAATGTCTTTTGCGGTTCTTGGCTTACAGCCTGTGTTATCAGATGCAGAAAGGTGTTCAATGTTCCAGGTTGCAACACGCAATGGCTGCTTCGATGTGGCATGTTTCTGATGACCATGCGATAGCGCGGGTGCGGCACACAGTAGTGTGAATAAGGCCGCAACAGGCTTTATATGTGAAAGAGTCATGAAGTGTTTAAATTCATAAAATTGCAATAGTGTTATAGTGTATCAAGATTATTGCCATTTGATGATAGAAGTTAGAATATTTGCGTTAAATTCACTAAAAAGTCAGCCATGCCAGGGGCGTTGTGTCTTATGCCCTGTTATTACCACAATGTGCCAGTAAAAAGTCGATCAACACCCGTACGCGCCTGGCTTTTTGGCTGTTACGGTGAAAGTATACATAGAGCGGTGCATACGGACACCAGTAGTCTGGCAATATCGGTACCAAGGTGTTTGTTGCGAACTGGCTGGCCACCATAGGCTCAACAATGCGGCCAATGCCTATCCCTTTATGGGCTGCATCCAGCATTAGATCGGTGTCGTTGACAGTCAGAGCACTTGGCATGTCTACACTGAGCCTTTCCCCATTGCGATCTAGGTATAAAGGCGCTATCTGGTTTGATGCGATAAACCGATAGTTGATTAGCTTGTGATGCCTCAGCGCGTCAGGACTTTCGGGCTGCCCATGACGTGCAACATAATCATGAGAAGCGAATAAGGCTTCTTTCATGGCGGGCGTAAGTGCTCTCGCTACCAGGCCTTCTTCAACCCGATCACCAAAGCGAATGCCCAGATCGAATCCCTCTTTGAGAATATCAATGGCCGCATCGGAGACCGATATTTCCAGATCGATCTCTGGGTATTGCAGGCAAAATTCGGCATATATCGGTTTGAGTAAGTACTGGTAAACAAATCGTGGTGTAGTCAGTCTCACTTTGCCAGACGGGATCTGGCCCAGATCACTGACTTCTTCCAGCGCAGAGCTGAGATCATTCACTGAGTCATAGGTACGTTCGAACAGCAATCGACCTGCTTCGGTTAATTCAATGCGACGAGTCGTTCGGGTAAACAAGGGCAGGCCGAGTTCCGCTTCCAGTGCTTTGAGTGCATTGCTGACAGAAGGGGAAGCCAGTTCCAGCTTCTTGGCTGCCTTGGTGATATTTCCTTCAAGCACAATGGTGTGAAACATAATCAACTGGTTAAAAGCTGCGCCATTCATATGCGGTAACTCATCATTTTATTATTAGCTATAAGCTATCAATTTATTAGTTAATTGGCATCTAATTTTTAGTAATTGGGCGCAATATACTGTTTGCCAGATTATGACAAAGCCGTGTTTAGGCCGGTGTTGATTAAGTTTTTGCAAAGAGGTAACTATGAGCAAAGTGGTCGTGATTTCCGGGCATCCAAACCTGGCGGCTTCAAACACCAATCGTGTGATCCTGGATGAAATTTCTCAGGCTGTCTCCGAGGTGGAAATTCGGCGTTTAGATGAACGCTATCCAGATTTCAATATTGATGTTGAAGCCGAACAGCAAGCGTTGTTGTCGGCAGATGTCATTGTGCTGCAATTTCCCTTTTACTGGTATTCAGTGCCGGCATTACTCAAAAAATGGCTGGATGATGTGCTGAGTTATAACTTTGCATATGGTGCGAGTGGCGACAAACTCAAAGGGAAGGCATGCATTTTATCGTTCACAGTGGGCGGGCCTGAGTCATCTTACGATCCACTTGGCTATAACCACTTTGAAATTGAACAAATGCTCCGACCTTTACAGCAAACAGTGTATTTAACCGGTATGCAATTTATTGAACCCGTTTATACCCATGGCATGGTGTATATACCCGGGGTTTACAACGAGTTATCGGACGTACAGAGCAAAGCTAAAGCACATGCATCGCGTTTGTGCGAACGTATTCAAAATGTGATACATGATCCGGCCATACAGATTGAGCGGTTTGTGAGGGAGTGGTTTGCCCGATTTGACGTATTGCCTGCTGACAGTGCGGAGTTCATCCGCGCCTTATCTGAAGACATTACGCTCGACATGATGGGGGATCACTATCAGGGCCATGAGGGATTCAGAGATTGGTACACAGCAGCGAGGCGCACCTTTAAGCCCGGCTGCGAGCATTTAGTTGAACAAATTGAGGTGAGAGAGAAAGGTAAGGAGTCATATCGGATTGAATTACGTGTTCGGCTGATAGCCGAGAACTATAAAGACTCACCTTTAGGCGGGCAGGCAGTAAATTTACTGGTTAACGAAGTCTGGCAGGTTAATCTGGTCGGCAACCTTGTTCAGATTACAGACTATCAGGTTATGGCAACCGAGCAGGCAAAGTAGTGCGTATTATGACAAGGTTAATTCTCATGAAAGTATCTTTATTCATCACGGTTGTATTCGTGCTTTTTTCTTCTTTTGCACATGCCACTCCAAAGCCTGAGTTACCCAGGTTGCATCAGGCTGTGATCAGTGGCGATATATCACTGGTAAAGCGCTTGCTGAGTGCCGGGGCAGATGTCAATCAATTGGATTCCAGAATGGGAAACAGTCCGTTACATATCGCTGCGCAGACCGATCATACTCAGATATTGGCACTGCTGATCAGAGAAGGCGCATTTATCAACTTACAGGCACCGCGCTCCGGTTTTACGCCGTTAATGATAGCAACCTGGTATTCAAAGCCAGACAACATTATTGAATTATTCAAACACCCCGAACTGAATATCGAATTGACAACGCCAACGGGTGCCAAGGCTGAGCAGTTAATTGGAGGCTGGGACAAACAAATTATAGCCAGTGAAGCACGCCGTTATGACGAACTGGCGGCGCTTTTTGCCCACAAACGTGCTCAGCAACAGGCCATGTTAGCGCAACAGAAGATCCTCAATGTAGTTGAAAGTAGCGCGTTGAGTGAAGCGCAGAAAGTTACTCAGATCACTGCGTTACTCGCAGCTGGTCAGAACGTTAATCAGCGCCGGCCCGTCTATTCTAACCGCAATGACTTGCACACCCCATTGTTGGTTGCTGCAAGAGAAGGGTATGGCAGTGTGGTAGAACTGCTACTGGCGCATAATGCTGACCAGACAATACCGGGCTACCCTATGAACGCCATTGCCCTGCATAAGGCGGGCTATATGGGGCATGCTGATATAGTCAGACTGCTGATTGATGATAAGCGTGGCTCTTTGGTTCTAAATGCACAGGGCCCAAACAATGGCTATACGCCGCTTCATGATGCCATCTGGCATGGACACACCAAAGCAGCTAAAGTGTTTATTCAAGGTGGCGCACAATTGCAGCTCAAAACCTATGAAAATGACACGCCACTGGACCTGGCTGAGCGCTATCATTACGTGCATATCATAGAGACCATACTGAAACAGCAGCAGATTGCACAATTCGATTGAGTATCAAAGCAATGACAGCAAGGAAGCCGTGCTTTAGAACAACAAGGATAAATTGAAAAGTAAACTGGTAAGTGTAAAAATAGTCAGAAGCAAGTTACATACAATGAACCCACAATGACCGTAAAAGTTACCCGCAGTATGCTAAAACGACAGGCCATCATAGATGGTGCCCTGAGCGCGTTTCAGCAATATGGTGTCAGCGACACCAGCATGGACAAGATTGCCGAAACTGCTCAGGTTTCAAAGCGTACCGTATACAATCACTTTGAAAGCAAAGAACAGTTAGTGACGCATATCATCAAAGAAATCTGGCGTCAGAACATTTTGACGTGTGACATAGAGTATGTGCATGACACAGAACTGGATTTACAGCTGGCTGCATTACTGAAGAATGAGCTGGATTTTCTGAGCAATCAGAATTTGCAGGAACTGATCCGAGTAGCGATAGGGTATTGTTTGTTTAACCCTGATATTTTCACTGCTGAAATGAGCGAGTTTTTTGATCAGGAAACCGCCTTGATCCGCTGGATTAAGCAAGCCATGTTACATGGACAGTTGCGTCAGGCAGATCCTCAAAGCGCACATGCCCAGCTGATCAGTCTGTTAAAAGGGCAGGCCTTTTGGCCTCAGATTTTGCATCAACAACCCGCACTGACCCAAGAACAGATTGACGTACTTACAGCGGAAACCGTGGCGTTCTTTCTGGCTTATTATCGGGTCTAACTTTTGCAGCACTCATATGTACGGTGTAGGTAATTGCACTACGGGCAAATATTCAATGTAACCTCAAAAGGTACAGTCATAAAAACACAGTGTGATGAGTACCTGAGTGTGCGCTCAGTTGTACTACACTTTAGCCCATCAGCTATAAGGAAAAGAGACTATGACATTACGTGCGTTTACGCTCATCATTACCCATGGCCTGGTTGGATTCGCCGGTTTCGCGGGTGGCATCTATATGCTGCCCATTCTAACTGCACCACCTGCACCTAACGAGGGAGCCGTCACAGCCGCCTCTTTAGGGGCAGATTATTCGGCACAATTTCGTAAATCTTTACAAGACAGTGATGCATTACACTGGGGTGAAGGCATGGTTTCGATCAGCAAAGATCACATTACTTTGCTTGGCGAGCTAGCCCCGGGGCCTGATTATCGTTTGTATTTGTCACCTCAGTTTGTGGAAACAGAAGCCGATTTTAATCGCCTCAAAAGCACCATGGTTGAAGTCGGTGACATTAAAACCTTTAGCAACTTTGTGGTGGATGTACCCCAGCAGGTCAATCCGGCGGATTACAATACTGTGATTGTCTGGTGTGAAGCCTTTGGAGAGTTTATTACAGCTGCACAATATCAGTAGCGACGAGTCATAAAAAGGTCACTGACTGTTCCTACTTCGGTAATAGTGTCCCTCTATTGTTATTTCCTTGAAGAATAAAAACGCTTTATTTGGACGTAAACTTAGGAATAACAATGAAAAAAGTAACATCTCTCTCTGCTGTGATTGCAGCTTTGCTACTTGCTGGTTGTGATGACGACAAAACCGAAGTGGTTGAAGTAGAAAAAGCGGTTGTCACCACAGACACGCAAACTCAGGTAGTGGAAGTTGAAAAGACGATTGTGGTTACCGATACCATTACAGAAATCAAAACGATTGAAGTACCGGTTGTGGTGGAAGTACCCGCTGGTGGTGCCAACAATATGCAAGTTGGTACGCGCCCGGATTTTTTGGTGCAGGACATGGATGAGGGTGAGTTAAAAGACAAACTGGCTCAATGTTCAAATGGTCCTTTCTACAAAACGGACTTTTCAATTGGCCACCGTGGTGCACCAATGCAGTTTCCTGAGCACACTAAAGAGTCGTATCTCGCAGCGGCCAAAATGGGCGCGGGTATCTTGGAGTGTGATGTAACCTTCACCAAAGACAAAGAGCTGGTATGTCGCCACTCTCAGTGCGATCTGCACACCACGACTAACATCCTGGAAACTGACCTGGCACAGAAATGTTCAACGCCGTTTGTACCGGCAGATCCTGAAAATGGCGTTGTGGCTCAGGCTAAGTGTTGTACCAGCGACATTACGCTGGCGGAGTTTATGACGCTTGAAGGTAAAATGGACGCTGCAAACTCTATGGGTACCACAGTGGAAGAATACATGAATGGTACGTCGAACTGGCGCACTGACTTGTATGCCAGCCGGGGTACACTAATGACCCACGCAGAAAGTATTGCTCTGTTCAAAGAGCTAGGTACTAAGATGACGCCTGAGCTTAAGTCTCCATCCGTCACTATGCCATTCGAAGGGTTTTCGCAGCAGGATTATGCTCAGAAAATGATTGATGAGTACAAGGCTGCGGGTGTTGATCCTAAACACGTCTGGGCACAGTCATTTAACCGAGATGACATCAACTATTGGATAGCGCAAAATCCGCAATTTGGTGCACAGGCAGTTTATCTGGATGACCGTTATGAAGCGCAAACGGCGGAGAATGAAAAGGGGGTTACGCCGCAGCAACTGGTCAACAACCCTGAACTATTGGCGCCTACGATGGCTGAGCTGGCAGCAGACGGCGTGAAGATCATTGCACCACCTATGTGGGTGCTGGTAACCGAGGAAAACGGCGAAATGGTGCCATCTGCGTATGCCAAAGCGGCACGTGATGCAGGCCTTGGTATCATTACCTGGACACTGGAGCGTTCAGGCCACCTGGCAGCTGGCGGCGGCTGGTACTATCAAAGTGTCAACGGCGCACACCGTGGTGAAGGTATGATTAATAACGATGGTGATACCTTTAAACTACTTGATGTACTGGCGAAAGATGTGGGCGTAATGGGCGTATTCTCTGATTGGCCAGCTACAACGACTTACTATGCTAGTTGTATGGGTATGCCAGCAAGTATCTAATCCGACATAACAGGCCGCAGTCTCTATATGAGCTGCGGCTTTTTTGTGTCTAAAAGAACTTACTGAACAGCAAGCGAACTGAGAAACTGCCGTCACTGTCGACCAGCGGGCTGTCGGTGATGCTGTCATCAAACCAGGTGTAGTCAAACGCAAGTTGGGTAAAACCGTCAAAAAAGATGGGTGTTGACACTGAGAAGCCCAGCGCGACATTAGTGGCATTGTCGCCTTGGTAGTATGGTCTTGCGTTGGTGGCTTCGCTCTGTCTTACTCCGTAATAATAGTCAACATGATTGCTATCCAGATAGCTGACGGTGAGGCTGGGTTCGTAGAAAAACGGACCGGATTTAAAGACCTTACCAAGCCCGGTTGACAGCTCGTAGCCATCCGATTTATCCAGCACATCATGTACCGCAGAGACGTTGAACTTCCAGTTGTTACGCTCGTATTTGATACCAATACCGGCATCCATCGAGAAGTCACGCTCAGCCATGCCTTTAAACACATAGCTGTCCGATTCATCGAAGCCCTGAAAGCGCGGGGCAGCCTGAAGCAGGATCTCTATGTCGTTGACTTCCAGCACTTCATAGCTGATGAACGGTCCCAGCACGGAGAGTTTATCTCCCCGGTAACCCAAGATGGGTAAGGGGATCACACGCCTGTCGTAGCCCTGGTATATCTCTTCACTGACGCCAAGCCCAATGCCGTACAAGAAACCCTTGGGTTCAAGTTGCGCTCTTGCCGCGCCCCGCTCATCATTTTGAGCCTGAAGAGGCAATGAGGCAGCCAGCAGGGAACCAATACAAATTGCGTGTTTAAACATAGTGTGTCCTTATCTGAGTTTATTGTTCTGCTATCACGTGTGCATGATGAACCGAAGCCTGAACACTGAGCCAGGCTTCTACTTTTACGTACTATAGACAAGGAACGTTTAGTCTTGATGTCATTTAAACAAAGAAAGTGGTCCGTTGAAGTTATTCAGATTGGGAAAGATGCCGTTGAGCGTGCCCAAATCCAACCCCATCCATTGACCCAGGCTGGCAGCGTACTGATCAACTGAGGTGGTCGGGATGAGACGACCACCACCAGCATCCAGTTCATGGTTGAGCTCTGCGTTGGGAATATCGCCAAAAATGGTACCACCATTGACCGCGCCTCCCATCACAAAGTGGTGTCCTGCCCAGCCATGATCGGTGCCATCACCATTAATGGCCAGTGTTCTGCCAAAATCAGATGCTGTAAATACGGTGACCTGCTCACTGAGGTTGAGGCTTTCCATTGCAGTGTTAAACGCCACCAGCGCATTGTCCAGTGTGGCCTGCAATTTGGGCAGGTTTTGTGCCTGCCCGGAGTGGGTGTCAAATCCACCCATGGCGACTACATAGACTTGTCTTGAGGCCCCCAGTTGCTGGCGCGCAGCAATGCTGTTACCCACGGTTTGCAATTGTTTGCCTAACGAAGTTGCCGGAAACTCTGGCAGTGTGACGGTCGTGTTAGCTTGCGCTGCATTAAACTGGCTGTTGGCCTGATAGGCACTGTTAATGGCGTTGGTGACGTCCTGCTGCAAAAACTGTTGCGCATTCTGAGGTTGGTTGCTGAAATGTGCGACCAGTTCTGGATGGTCGTCAAATTCTTCCAATGCCTCGATGGTGGCGGCTTGTCCGTCACTGACATGGTACGGTGCGGTTTGCTTACCGGTCAGCCATAAAGCGCCATCTGCCGTCGTAATGGCATTAAATGGCGTATTGGCGGTGTGGCCTTGTGTCATCAGGGCATCATTGATCAAGCCTCCCCAACCAAATTGTGCGCCCTCGGCAGCGCCAGACATCCAGGTTGATTGTTGGTCGTTGTGAGAGAACAGCCTGGATGGCAAACGTGCCGTATCCTGTGCAATCATAGCGGCGGTAACCGGACTCAGTAGTGGACCAACATTGCCAACCACGGCCAGCTTATTTTGCTGATATAAGTTTGCCAGCCCGGCTAATTCCGCGGGCAAGGCGAAGCGGCGCGTGCCAAAACGCCCGGGTGTTGCAATCGGTAACAGGTTGGCCAGTGTGCGTGGGGTCGTGTATTTACCCAGCAAACTTTGTCGGTGGCCAGCCCATTGTGTGTAACTGGCCTCGTCATAAGGAATTATGGTGTCATGATTGTCCATGCCACCGTATAAAAATACGCAGACCAGGGCTTTGTAATCATTATCTTGCGACGGACTGTTTGCCAGAGCCTGACCTAACTGAAACATCGAAGAAGCCATTACGGAGGCACCGCTGAGTTTGATAAAATCGCGTCTGTTCATGGGCTTTACTCCTATTTCTGAACTAAGTAATCAGGTGAGGTCATAACCAGTAAAATGGCCAGGTGCACGAGCCGCAGCGGCTCGGCGTCGTCGTTTTGTGCCACCGTTTGTATTATGTCCTGGATCGATTGCTTGCTGGTGGCACTGAGTTGCCCGGCGCATAGCAACAGGTCCAGGCGAGCTATCAGTGCGCTGAGATCACCTGCCAGCGCCAGTTCTGTGTCGTAGCTTGCGAGGAAGCTCTCTGCGGCGTTTTGAGCATTGAGCGGAATATTTTCTTCGTCATAGATAACTTGCAGTTCCTCGACATCTACTTCTTGTTGTAACCCGGTAATGTAGTAAGTCATGAAGTTGGCGTAGCCGGTAATGGTGCTGGCGTTGGTGATCTGCAGCTCAGGAGCCACCATACCATTGGCTGCGCTCACGCTGCCCGGTGCAGTATAACCGGGGCGGAAGAAGTTAAAGACACTGGGTGAGCGATAGGGGTGTTGGCCCAGCATACTGGCATCTCGGGTGTCCCACAGCATTTCCTGGTATTCCGGGGTGATGTTTTTGACAGCAAACGCCCGTGCCCACTGTGTAAAGCGTAAGATAGGTTCACGGATCTTACCGCCACGCTCTGTGGCGTTCGCTCTGGCATCCGGGTCAAATAAAATTGCTGCCAGTGTTGCGGTTAAATCGCCACGACGGCCATCTCCTACTAAGCTGCCATCGGGCAAAGTTGTGCGGCCGGTGCTAAACGCTGTACCAACACGTGTTACGTAGCCGGGAGAGGGGTTAGAAGTGACCAGTCGCTGGATCAGTTGCTTTGCAACGAAAGGGGGCACATTTGGATGGGCAAAAATATGATCCAGCGCCTGTGTCACTGAGGCTTTGGGGCCTGTCCCGGCGGCAATTGTGGTACCCAGGAAGGTTTTACTCTTCTCTGAGTGATTTTCCGGGTAGACAGTCATGGGGAGGGCAAACTCGTTTATCTCCAGCTCTTCAGACGTGTCATAGTCCATATCCAGACCCGTAAACACCCGTGCCAGGCCGGTGATATCCTGATTATTATACAGCTCTTTTGTTGCACCATTTTCATCTTGCTGTTCGGTGCCGTCTGGATTCAGCGCAACAACCCCAACAGTAAACAGTTGCAGTAACTCACGTGCATAGTTTTCATCTGGCATTCTGCCTGTGGCTTCATCCCCTTTAAGGTTACCCATATAGGTCAGATAAAAACCCATGGCGGGAGAGTATGTGACTGCTTCGAGTAACTCCCGATAGTTGCCAAAGGCGTGCTGGATCAAAATATCCTGATAAGAAGCAACGGCTTCAGGGATATCGGTCAGTTCTTCTCCGCCGGCATTGGATACCACCAGCAGTTCGGACAGGGCAAATGCCATCCGTTGACGCAACTGATCGTCACCAGCAATGGCGTTGCGCCAGAATGCCACACTGGTTGATTCGATATACAGCGCATTAAAGTCATCCTCTGCGGTTGGTGGTGGGGTAAACTCGCTCACCACCGGCATGATCAGGCTGGGTGGCAGCTTAAGCTGTGCTTTAAACCAGCTTGATGCGCTTTTTCCTGTCAGGGTATCCAAATCTTGTGGCCGGGCCCCAAAGGTCGCCTGTTGTAAAAATCGTGATGTAGTGAGCGCAGTGGCAAAGGCCGGGTCGATTTCGGATGTGTTGTCGTCGGGGGATTCGTCTGCACCATCATCGCTATTATCGCCGCCAGAATTGTTGTTAGTATCTCCATCTGAATTATCGGGCTCCGGCTGTGGGGTGGTCGGGTTGGTTGTGTTGCTTGGGCTGGCATCACTGCCGCCACACCCGGTCAGGCTCAGGCAAAAACTGAGCAGCAGTATGTTAAGCGGGGTTAGTCTGAACATGGTTTCACTCTCTTACTTGCAGATACCTCAAGTTTAGAGTGAAACGAGCGAAAACGGTCATACAGTTGTCATACGGCTTGTTTACAAAATTGTATGCTTTTAGGTTTTACGCATTTTGTTACTCCGAGTTCTTATCTCTGATGTGTGATATTTGGGTATGTTGGCAATTTAGTTACTCAGGACTGAGCGTGTCGGTATCTCAATATTAAACACCGCACCGGGTTGGCTTTCGAGCAGACAAAGCTGGGCCTGGTGGACCTCGCAAATAGCGCGCACAATACTCAGCCCGAGGCCATTGCCAGGGCGACCACGGCTGATGTCGGCACGATAGAACTTATCAAACACTTTGGCCTGATCCTTGACCGGGATGCCAGGGCCATCGTCCCCGATCTGCAGCAGGGCACTCTGGGTATGGCTTTGCAGTCTGAGCCATACGTGCGCATTTGGCTGGCTATGTTCCAGTGCATTTTCCAGCAAGTTACAGATCAACTGACCGAGCAGGTCTTTGTCACCGTGGCAATGCACAGCCGGCACAATGGACACCTCAAAATGCCGGCCGCTGTCTTCAAAGACCGGTAAGTAACTTTGTGCCAGCTCATCAATGAGTGCTGATAAGTCAAATGTTTTAAAGCCCTGAATGTGTTTTCCTGACTCAATGGCATTCAGCCGCACCAGATTATTAAAGGTGTTGATAACCTGCGCCAGTTCGTTGCTCGCTTTGTCTATGTGCCCCTCCAGTCTTGTCGGGTCATCGAGATCCTGATACATACTCTGCAAGCGGTTAGAAATGCGGGATAAAGGGGTTTTCAGATCATGGGCGATGCCCACCGACATGGTTTTCAGATTGCCATGCAGACGGGATATTTCATCAAGCATGCGGTTAATTGCAACGCTCAGGGTAATGATGTCTGAATTGGATGTCGTCACTTCGGTACGCTTGGAATCCGGAGAGTGTGCAACCTGGGCCAGTTGTTCTGATAATGCTTGCAGGGTGCGGCTATGCTTAACCTGAAAACAGGTGATTGCCGCCACCATCAAGGGCAGACTTAGCAGGGCAAACCAGTACATCAGTTGTGCATAGAACTCGCTTTTATGGGTGTGCAGCTCGTCCCGCTTTTGCCAGTAATGAATACGCAAGCCACCAGGTAAGTTTACTGTCGCAGTCAAAAGTTCAGCATTGCCTTCCTCGCCAAGCGATACGGTTTGCCAATGGGGAGTGGGCGACGTCATCAGATGAGTATCAGCGCCCAAAAGCAGTTTATCTTGCTCAAACACGGCAATCAGCCAGCCTTCATCAGCCAGATGTGCGTGTGCCTCATGCTCTGGCCAGATAACCTCGTCTTCGAGCTCGAACTCCTGCAACACGTGCTCAAAGCCATGCTCTTCAAGCATACTTTCGATGTCGCCAAGAAACTCACTAAACTCGTGTTGCTGTATTTGTTTATCCTGCCACACCAATAGTTGTGCCAAGAGCCATAACAGCAATAGCATGGAGGCCCAGAGCGCGCCGCTTGAAAGCAAAGCTCGCTTCAAATGATAACGACTAACCATCAGTGGCGCCTGTTAGCAGGTAGCCACTGCCGCGAATGGTTTTGATCATGTCAAACGTAAAAGGCTTATCCAGTTTATTGCGCAATCGGCTGACATGGGTTTGCACTAAGCTGGTTTTGGGATCGAAACTAAAGCCCCAGACCTGCTCCAGTAACATGGTTTTGGTGATTAACTGCTCGGGGTTTTGCATCATATATTCCAGGATCTGATACTCCTTGGGCATCAGCTCAATTTCCTGTCCTGCTCTTAGCACTTTGCGGGATGTGCGGTTGAGTCGCAGCTCGCCGATCACCAGCTCCAGCGTGTCAGCTCTGAGGGGCTGACGTCTGGCTAGGGCTTTTAAACGCGCATACAGCTCGGCAAAAGCAAAGGGCTTAACTAAGTAGTCGTCGGCACCAGCTTCAAGTCCGGCTACCCGATCGGCGGTATCACTCAGTGCGGTAAGCATAATAATTGGGGTGGTGACTTTACTGGCGCGTAAAATTCGCACCGCGTCGAGGCCATCCATATTGGGTAACAGGCGGTCGAAAATGATGACATCAAATGCGTGGGCAGAGGCGCTTAGCATGGCGCGCTCTGCGTTGTCACAATGCTGTACTTGCGCATTGTGTTGGGCAAGCCCGGCGCAGATAAATTCAGCCGTGTCCGGGTCGTCTTCAACTAATAAAATATGCATACAAACCTGAGGTTGTCGTCACTCAATTAAAGCATATCGTATTTTTGCAAGAGATAGGCATACAATTTTGTATTGTGCTTTGTCTGCGTCTGTGTATAAATTTAAGCCCATCTAGTATGAAGATAAGGAAATCCCCATGACAGATAAGCAAGTACAAGTCGGGCCTAACCCGGGCCTGTATATTGGGATTGGTGCAGGTATTGGCACCGCGGTTGGCATAACTGCTGGGGTAGCATTTGATATTCTGGCTTTTTCTATTGCTCCATGTGCCGGAGCCGGCATAGCGCTGGGTGTTGCCCTGTGGGGGGCTAATAAGCAAGCTGGTAAATAAGTAGGGCCGATACGTTCAGCCCTGCCAGATATTACTCCTGATATGCACCGGCACTGTATATCAGTTCGTAACTGTGGCTGTAAATTTCCACGATATTACCGAACGGATCTTCCATATAAATCATGCGATAGGGCTTTTCTCCAGGGTAATAATAGCGAGGTTCTGCCATACGTCGTTTACCCCCTGCGGCCACTATTTTATCTGCAAGGCCTTCAACATCTGGGTCTTGTACACAAAAATGGAAAATACCAGTTTTCCAGTATTCAAAGTTGTTTTCCGGGCTGGTTTGGTTATCAAACTGGAACAGCTCTACGCCAATGCGGTCGCCAGTGGATAGATGTGCTATCCGAAAACGTTTCCAGCCAGGACCAAATACATCACTGCACATTTCACCAATGGCGCTGTCGTCTTCAACGATCTCGGTGGGGGCCATGATCACATACCACCCCATGACCTGAGTGTAAAATTCAACGGCTTTTTCAAGGTCGGGCACTGAGATACCGATATGTGAAAAGGTACGTGGGTAAACCTGGTTCATAAATACGCTCCTGTGTTTGAATAGTGAGCAGGTTACAAACGTCAGGTCATAATGTAAAATTATTAAAAATTATCAAAATAAGTATTTTTTGTAATGATTAATAACAGCTGGCTCCGCACATTTTGTACCCTGGCGGATATAGGGCACTTTACCCGCACGGCTGAGCACTTGCATATGACTCAGTCGGGTGTGAGCCAGCATGTACAAAAGCTAGAGTTGCACTTTGGTGTGGCCTTGTTGCTGCGTGATGGCAAGCAGGTGGTACTGACAGAAGCGGGTAAACGGTTGCGTATTCAGGCATTAAAGATACTGCAAGATTTGTCGGAACTGGAAATCAGCATCGGGGAGGATCCGCCTTTTGAAGGAGAAGTTAAGGTGATGTCGCCGGGGAGCCTCGGGCTCAGGCTCTATCCGCAGTTGTTGACGTTTCAAAGCCGTCATCCCGGGCTTGTCATTGATCACAGGTTTGCACCAAATCAGGCCATTGAAAAGGCCGTAGCCGATGGCAGTGCTGAGTTGGGCTTTACTACTGTCGCGGCTAGGTCAGCGGAGGTAATGAGCGAGGCGATAGCGACGGAACCCTTGTTGCTGGTTACGCCGGCTGAGGTGGCTGAACCGAGCTGGGAGAACTTGCAGTCACTGGGGTTTATTGACCACCCCGATGGCGCACACCATAGTGAATTGTTACTCAGCGCGAACTTTGCACAGTTCCGGCATTGCGCACAGTTTGCCCGCAGAGGGTTTTCTAATCAGATAAGCCTGATCCTTGAACCAGTCAGTCGGGGCATAGGGTTCAGTGTTTTACCTGCTTTTGCGGTTGAGGCCTTTGCCCGGCAAAAACTAATACGGATACATGCGCTGAGCCAACCCGTGAGCGAGACAATTTATCTGTGCACAGCGCGACGTGCAGTCCTGCCTGCCAGAGTACGGACTGTGATGGCGCATGCAAAAAGCAGTTTATAGTACTGACCAGTTTATTTTTGTCTGCACTAAATCAATAAATATTGGCTTAGCACTGGCACATCCGCGTGCGAGCCATTACTATGCAGGCCAAATGAATCAAAATGTAGTAAGTCAGCATGTCTTTACCTCCTTGCCCGAAATGTAATTCTGAATACGTCTATCAGGATCAAAGCAATCTGGTGTGCCCGGAGTGCGCCTATGAATGGAACCCAAATGAAGTCAACGAAGACGATGTAATCACAGTGAAAGATGCCAACGGGGCATTGCTTGCCGACGGTGACAAAGTGACAGTGATCAAAGATTTGAAAATCAAAGGCAGTTCTCAGGTGATCAAAATTGGCACTAAAGCTCTGGTTCGTCGTGTTCTGGATAAAAAAGACCACGAACTGGATTGCAAGGTCGATGGTGTAGGCGAAATGATGGTCACCGCGAAATTTGTGAAAAAGGCCTAAACGGGTAATTTACTCAAGCCACCCAGGGCACTCAGCTTGTTATCCCGTGTTCTAACACGGGATCTTCCAACCAAGACACCACCATCACAGCTAAACTCTGTCTCACTGGCACCTCATGTCGTGAAATGCCCGCAAACCTGTGAACCGACTTCTTTGTTATGTCGTACTACCCAAGATTAACTATACAAGGAGCAGACATTGAAAACAGTCTTAATTATCATGATGACGCTTGTCCTCAGTAGTTGTCTGGGCATGCCACAGGGCGTGCAGCCTGTGGGGAATTTTGAGCTCAATCGCTACCTGGGCAAGTGGTACGAGATTGCCCGCCTGGATCACTCTTTTGAGCGCGGCCTGACCCGGGTGACGGCGCAATATAGTATGCGCGAAGACGGCGGCGTGAAGGTCATTAATCGCGGCTTCAACGCAGCAGAAAATCAGTGGCGCGAAGCTGAAGGTAAAGCGTTTTTTGTCAACCAGGACGATGAAGCCTACCTGAAAGTGTCGTTCTTTGGTCCGTTTTATGGGGCTTATGTTGTGTTTGAGCTCGACCACGATAACTATCAGTATGCGTTTGTGTCTGGTCCGGACACGGAGTACTTATGGCTACTCTCTCGAACCCCACAAGTCGATCAGGCGATCATCGATAAGTTTGTCAGCATGGCGGCTGATCGAGGCTTTGATACCGACGCGCTGATCTTTGTTGAGCAGTGATCTGGTTTTGCTCATGCCAGCTCTAGCGGTAACTGAACTCTGGCTCTGGCACCTGTCTTATCTGTACGATTGACGAGGGTTAATTGGCCATTGTGCTGCTCTACAATGTTTTTACACAGCACCAGACCAATGCCTTTGCCATTTGGTTTGGTTGTGTAAAAGGGCACGAACAAGTTGTCTTGGTTAGTGAGTCCCTGACCTTCATCCAGAATATCTATAAACGCGTATTGTGCTGTGTTGCTAACGATAATATCAACCATCCCGGTTTCATCGCTGGCCTCCAGCGCGTTAGTGATCAGGTTAACCAATACCTGTTCCAGCAGGCTGACATCCACATGCAGTGCAAAGGTCTGCTCAATTGAACAGCGGACCCGGGTGTCATATAAAACCTGTATGGGGCTGAGCAGGGCGTCAATACTTACCGTTTCTGTATGCAGCTGGTGTTGCCGGGCAACGCTGGCGTAGCGATTGACGAATGACATCAGCCCGTCACTGCGCTGTACTATTACTGCCAGCGCCTGTTCAAAATTAGCTTGCGTATCGGCGCCGGCTTGTAACATTTGCAGTGTCTGTGCCAGTGATTTGATGGGAGATAGTGAGTTGTGGATCTCATGGCTCAGAATGCGGATCATTTTTTGCCAGGCGTCGCGCTGCGCCTGACTGACCACAGACTGGACATCGGTCAGGATCAATAAATGAGCGTGGCTGTCGTCAATGGGGATCTGGCTTTGCCGGATCTGCCATTGCTGAGCCAGCGACGGGTGACTGAATTGCCACTGCCCGTTAGTTTGTATCAGGCTGAAATGAGCGGCCTTGAGTCGTTTTTGCGTTTGCCAAGGTTTGCCGGTCCAGTTTGAAAAAGCGTCGTTGGCATGAACCAGCGTGTTGCTTTCATCAAACACCACAATGGGACTGGGCAGCTGCTCAATGAGCCTGAACAATAAGATTGCCTGATGATCCCGTGCAGATTTATACGCTTGTAAATGATCACATAGTTGGCTGGTTTCGGTTTGCAGCTGGGCCAGAATGCCGCTTTTGTCGGTAGTGTAAAAGCGTTGACCATAGTCTTCCAGCCGCATGGCTTCAATGGTCGTCGTCAGATGGTAAAAAGGCTGAATAAGGCGCACTTTGATATGTTGTAGCAGCAGCGCAGCCGGGCACAATCCCAGGACCCAAAGTGTAATGACACCCAGCCAGCCACTGCCCAGACTGAGCAGTAACCCGGTACTGAGCGAGGCCAGTAGCAGCCACACTAACATGCAAAATAGGGCTGCGGATCGTTCGTAACTCAGCGCCATCATATTTACGAGTGCCGGGTCTTAATGTTGAATTTATCCATGCGCCGATACAACGCACTTTTACTGATCCCCAGCAGGAGTGAGGCGTCTTCAACGTTGTCCTGACATTGAGCCAATGCCATTCGGATGAGTTTTTGCTCTGCCTGCTCCAGAGTTACCAACTCTGACACCGGATTGTTGAGCTCGGTTTTGACGGCTTTTATTTGCAACTGACGGGCAGTGATCTCGGACTCGTCGCACATCAATACGGCGCGCTCCATGATATGACTTAGCTCCCGTACATTTCCCGGCCAGTGATAGGCTTGCAAGGTGTTGCATGCACAATCAGACAAAATTAATTCAGGCAAGCCGTAGGTTTGCGCATGGTGCGAGATAAAGTGTTTTGCCAGCGGAATGATTTCATCACTGCGCTGGCGCAGAGGTGGCACAGTCAGCTCTATGGTGTTGAGCCTGAAATACAGATCCTGGCGAAATCTCTCTTGTGCTTGAAGCGCCTCTAAATCTGCATTGGTGGCGCTGATCAGGCGACAATCGGCGTGAAGGGTGTGATCTGCGCCCACAGGCTCGTATTCGCCATTTTCCAGTACCCGTAATAACTTAGCTTGTTGTGATTCGCTCAGCGTGGCAATTTCATCTAAAAACAGGGTGCCGCCAGTGGCCTGAGTAAAACGGCCTTCGCGGTCCTGCCTAGCATCGGTAAAGGCCCCTTTAACATGACCAAATAGTTCGCTTTCGAACAAGGGATCGGGGATAGCTGCCATATTTACGCTGATCAGTGTACCTGTCCGGGCGCTCTGCTGGTGGAGGTACTGAGCAATCTGGGATTTACCTGTGCCGTTCTCACCGCGCAATAAAATATTGGCCCCGGTTGGCGCAACCCGGTCAAGTTGCTTTTTGAGTGTTTGCATCTGCGGACTGAGCCACTCTAGTGTCTTGCCAGTGGTTTTTTGAGCGATAAGAGTTGCGCTTTGCCGAGCCTGGGCCATTTGTCTCAGCCCCAGATGTTTTTTGATCATCATCAGTACGGCGTGGTTGTCCCAGGGCTTGGCAAAAAAATCCACAGCGCCACGCTGCATGGCTTCGACAGCCAGGGTCACACTCGACCAGGCGGTCATAGCAATAAACGCTGGGCTGGATGGGGTTGCTTTGGCATGCTTAGATAAAAACTGCAGGCCCTCCTGACCCGACGTGGTATCCAGTTCATAGTTCATATCGAGCAACACCAGGTCGACAGATTGCTGTGCAAGCGTGTCTGCCGCAGCACTCAGCGAGCTGCATTGGAGAGTGTTAAAGCCGCTGTTTTTCAGCAGCATGTGAAGACTCAGGCGAATATCTGCCTTGTCATCTACGATAAGTAGGGTGCCTTGCATGGTATAACTGGCAGGCGCTTTGAAGCGCCTGCATTTCCTCATTGACTGTTGTTCGATTTGTTATTCATTTCTCAATGCCCGGATAGGGTCCTGACGGATCACCTTTTGTACTGGCAGATAACTGGCAACTAGTGCGACCAGTAGCATCACCGGAATGCTGCTGATGATGGCCAGCCAGTTCACATCGACTGGTCCGTCGCCGATACGAGACCACACCAGATAACCCAGGCTTGCAAATAGCAGGCTGACTGCCAGGCCGGTAAAAATTGGCACAAAACTCTGTTTTATGATCATAGCGGCCAGTTTATGTGTGTGTGCCCCCAGAGACAAATGAATGCCCAACTCGTAACGACGCATTTGCACGCTATAGGTAAGTACACCGTAAATGCCTGCGCCAGCCAGGCTAAGCGTCAGTGCTAATAACGCCACGGTCAGCATGGCCTGAAGCCAGGTTTGTCTGAGTCGCTGACTGAGCATATCATCCACTTTCCTGAAAACCGAGAAGTTTAAGGTCGGATGAATATCTCTCAGTACCTCACCAAATTGCACTTTTGATAAAGGCCCGCTGGCTTTGATAATAAACGCATTGCTGCCTTCGGTGAGCGGTACATAGTAGCGCTCCAATTCATACCCTAGCGGGCCGGTGGGTACGTAAACGTCGCCTACGACACCGACAACTTGTCTTGGAGTTTCCTGGTCGATGTATAGCGTTTGCCCAAGCGGGTTATTTGTGTCATACAGGCGTTTGGCCAGTGACTCCGAGATGATAATTTCGTTGTTATCCTCTCCAGAGGCTGCAATAGGGGTAAAGCTGCGCCCTTGCCTGACAGGCAAAGATAAAGTAGCGAAAGCATCCTGATCTAAAAATGCCAAACTGGTTATGCCCAATAGCGCAATTTGTTCGTCATATAGGTAGTTTTTCCAGCTCATGGCTAATGGAGAGGCTGCACTGGCTGCCACAGAATCGACATTTGCTTGTGCACTCAGGGTACTTTTCACCTGTCGGGTTAGTTCAAATGGGTCAATCTCAGTGGCACTGCTATCAACACGCACATAGTAGAGGTGTTCAGTATTGAACCCGGTTGGGTGGGTCATTTTATGATAGGCGGGCAGGAGCTTATTGGCCGCCAGAAACAGCAATAAACTGGCAAACATCACTTGTAGTGCCACCAGGATATGACGAGTGCGGGTAGAGATTTGCGCACCTGTGCCTTTGCCGCTGGCATGCAGGGCGCCTGTCAGGGCGTGGTAGTTAACTTGACTGCTGGTGATGGCGGCAATGAGCAGAGTGATAAGCAGCGCCAGGGTAATTGCAACTACAATAGTGGGCGCATCGAGCGACAATGCCTGCATACGAGTGAATAGATAGCTCAAGTCGTCGGCCAACAGGACATTCAGCCACTGCGCGCCCAGTAAGCCGAGCACGGTTGCGGCGCCAATCAATAAAGCACCTTCACAAAACATACTGATGAAAATATGGCGTGGCTTAGCTCCTAGTGCAGCCTGAATTGCCATAGTACGTTGCTTTTGTGCGCCTCGTGATAAAAACAGGTTGGTGACATTGGTCAGCGCAATCAAAACCAGCACTGCCGCGGAAAACAACAAACTCAATGCCAGGTTATCGCTCTCGGCGATGATTCTGGTGCGCAATGGGGTGAAGCGTGCCCCGATGGCGGTATCGGGGGCAACGTTCTCCTGAGATTGATACAGGGTATTGATCTGCTCACCCAGTGAGTGATTGGCTTGCGCTGTGTTCACACCCGGCTTAAAGCGAGCGATCCCATTAAACTGGCTGCTGATGCTGTTCCAGTTATTAGTGGTGCTAAGTGCTTCTGGGAAGCTGCTGAATCCAGTGATCTCAGAGCTGCGAAAAATCTCTGGTACTTCAAAGTTCTCGGCAACGACTCCCACAATTTGATAAGCCACCCGGTTCAGCTGGGTAAAGGTGCCAATTACGGCGGGATCTGCATTGAAGTCTTCCAGCCAGGCCTGATAACTGAGTACCAGCACTTTTTGTTCATCGCTGATCCCTTCATTGCTGTTCAATGCGCGGCCCAAATGCATGGGCACGCCGAGTAACGAGAAAAATTCAGGGGAAACACGCAGCACATCCACTGTGGGTCGTCCATCGACATCCATCAGACGAGGTGAGGTGTGATGCAGCATGGCCATTTCATCAATAAACTGTTGATCCTGGTAGAGCAGCACTTGAGTTGGCAACATCTGAAAGCCGTATTGTGTCTCGCCGTTGATGGTTTCGCTCTGATCGGTAACCCATAAGGTATCGGCATTGGGGTAGGGTAAGGGCTTGGTCAGCAACCGGTGGTTGATGTTGATCACTACACACAGCGCCGCCAGGGTCAGCGCTAGTGTAAAAATCACGGTGAAGCTAAAGCCGGGCAGCTTTTTCAGGTTAGACGCTGCCAGTTTAAGTTCTGCTTTGATCATCCTGCCATCTCCAGCTTCACCTCATCTACCATAACGCCATCAAGTAGGAACAGTTTGCGACTGGCCATATCGGCATACCTCAGGTCGTGTGTGACCATGCACATGGTGGTGCCTTGTGCGTTTAAGTCGTGCAGCATCTGCATGACGGCATCACCGTTTTTGGAATCCAGGTTACCGGTGGGCTCATCAATCAGCAGAATATCTGGCTGATTGACCAACGCCCGTGCGATGGCAATGCGCTGCTGCTGACCACCCGACAGTTGATTGGGCTGATGGTTTATCCTATGTGTCATCTGCACCAGCTCCAGACAATGCATCACTCGCTCTTTGAGCTGAGTGCCATTCAGAGGATGCGCACTGTACTTAACTGGCAGCGCCAGGTTGTCGAATACATTCAGTTCATCTATCAGATTGAACGACTGAAAGACGAAGCCAATGTGCTTGTTTCTTAATGTTGCGCGTTGATTGACACTGAGTTGGCTGGCGTCGTTTCCGGCGATCTGATAACGGCCGCCAGTAGGCGTGTCTAACAGGCCCAGAATATTGAGTAGGGTAGATTTGCCGCAACCGGATGGGCCAGAGATAGAAACATATTCACCCTCGTTGATACTCAGGTTCACGCCACGTAAGGCTTGTGTTTCCATACCACTGAGCAGGAAGTGTTTGGTGATATCTGTGAGTTTAATAACGCATTTGTTGTTCATTGTTGTTTCCTTATTTACTCAGGTACACGACCGGCTCATCCTGATAGGATGCCATATCCGACAGAATAAAGCGCTGCTCTGGTTGTGCGCCGGATAGCAGCTGAATATGCTGTGCGGTTTGGGCGCCATAGTGTACCTCAATGGCGTGTGCTTGATGGGTATTCGCGTCGATACGGTATAACCTGGCGTGGCTAAAGGCTTTGGCACCGACAGGCTTGTCGATAAACAGCGCGTCGTTGAGTGTGTTGATATGTATAGTGCCTTCAATATTGAGTTCGGGCCGGGCGCTGTCGGGTAAAGCTTTGGGCAGTGCTACTTCAAGCTCAATATTGCCATTTTGCACCACAGGGTTTATACGCGAGACAGTGCCTGTGATTAGATCTGAGCGGGTGTTCACCTGAACCGATTGCGTCAGTGCTACTTGCTCCGCATATGCCTGTGGAATTTGCAATCGGGCATATAAATCGCGGGTGCTGCCAACCAACGCCAGTTGCGCGCCCATGGGCACACTTTGCCCCAGTTCGACATATACCTGCTGCACCACACCTGTGATCCCCGCCCGTACAGTGAGGCGGTCAACTCTGTGCTGGATCAGCTGATAAGCCTCTTCGGCAGCTTCGATATCTGAGTTGGCCAGCTGTAAGTTAGCTGTATGCAAGGTTTCAAGTTGACTGATACGACGTTGTTCAATGTCAATCCTGCGGGTTAACTGGCGATGTTCCAGAACTGTACGCTGATAATCCAGTTTGGATACTGCACCATCCTCAACCAGACCTGCCTGAGCAGACACCTCTAACTCAGCACGTTCTAAGTCAGATTTTAAGATCTCCAGATCTGCCTGATGCGACAGCATTTCACGCTGCTGATTAATGTTTGATTGCAAATATTGATCTTTTGCCTGTTGCAGCGTGCGTTTTGCATCTTTTAGTGCCTGAGTCAGGTTGGCATCCTTAAGTCGCATGATCACACTGTCGGGCGTAACCTCAATACCCGGGCGCAGTACGATTTCCTCTATCGTGGCTTCACTGGCAGCACTGATCAAACGCGGCGTGCGCGATTTAAGCTGACCAAACCCGGCCACTGAAATGACTAAATCTCCCTGTCTGACCTCACCAATCCAGGCATCCTCTGTCGGCAAGGATGCCTGCGCGCTGGGCTGGGCGAGCAGCCAGCCCGCCACGGCAACGAACAAGGTAATCCCGCCTAGCCACAGCCAGTTCACTTGGGTGTTCTTTTTTTGTTCGACTTGTATGTCCATACTCAATCCTCTAAGGGTACTTGATAGTAGACATTACAAGTCACATGCCATTTTTTAAGTGTTTGTATTTGTTGGGCTTGGCTGTTTTTTGAGTATGTATACTCGGCTTTATTTGTGGAAGTGAAATTGCGATTTTTGGAAATGGGAGGACGATCTAAGTTGAGTTTGTCAGGTTCCTGTAGCTCGCGCTAAGGTGAATGAATAGCCAAAAACACGTTCCTTGTCTTCCTGGATGCCTCAGTACATATCAAAAAACATATATGCAGATTCACAGGCAAAAATTAATGAGCCATTATATCAGTCTTACATGTACGTTTTATCCAAGCGCTCAGGTCTCGCCAATATCAAGGCTCGCTTTTTTCAGGCTACACCAGGCTTGCAGGTTTAGGTTCAGGGTGGTAGGTTGTTCCTATTATGTTAATTTAGTTGTGGAGGCGGGAAAAACCTGAGAGCAGGCTTTAACCGGCATTCTCACAAATATACTGGTAGCGGTCTTTGGTTATGAGCAGAATAATAGCTATCTTTACATTCCTACTGAACTTTCCGGCAAGTGCTGATACATGGCTTCAGTTTGGTGAAGAACTCGAATGTCCTGATGCGCTAAAACTTAAGGGTGATAATTATAAGATTTATAATGATTGCTACGGTTTCGATCCAAAAGAGCCCATCATCGAAAGTGGAAATATTGAGTTCGATAACGACTATTTCTACTTCTTTAATCGTAAGGTTAATCAGCCATCTTTCTTACAACATGGCGCTCAAAGTCAGAAGTTAAAGATTCTATTAAGAAATAAATATGAACTTAATCTTCAAAAGGAGACAAGAGTATTCATATTTAAACGTATTAAGTTGCCAAACTAAATTGTTAACAAGGAAATTCAAAAACGCCGGTAAAAACGGGTCGATTGGATTTTCAACACTCCAGTTGCTTTGTGTTGTCGCTTTGAACCAAATTAACACAAAGCAACCTACGTATTGGCTGCTCTATTATGGCGTTATATTTCACATCAAAATTCGGTACATATAAGGAAGTGGTACACAGACAATGAGGTACTTTAAAACCCCAGAATTTCTTTTCGAAGTATTTGGTGAAAAACAATCACTTTTAGAGGTTTGTTGTACGATTGTATTTGCCTTGTTCGGAAGTTGGATTGTTTATTCAGTTGCAGATACAAGCTTAGATAATTGGAAATCAATCATAGCTTTTCTATTAATCTTTGATGTGTTGGCGGGCTGCATTGCTAATTTTAGCTATGGCACGAATGAATTTTATTCTCGGCGGCCCAAAAGTCGCCTTATTTTTATCGCCATTCACGTTCATATTTTAGCTATTGCATGGTTGCTTTCTGAACCCATGGGTAGTGCAATCATGATTTGGGGCTACACTATCGTGTCAGCATTTATAGTCAATGCGCTAAAGGGGAAGTCAATTCAGTCTTTTGTTGCCGCTAATTTTATGTGCTATGGCATCTTTTTATTGATTTACTTGTCACTGCCACTTTGGTTTTTGATGGTGAGTATTTTTTTCATGGTAAAGGTACTGTTTAGCTTTGCTGTTGACCACTTTGGAAAGCACGCGAATTGCTCAGTACAAAGAGAAATATAACCAGCGCATTAAGTAGTGGGGCTGCTAACGCTTGGCTCCGTTTCGTTGCACAAGTATAGCCAAGTAGTATCATCCTTTGACGCTGTCATACAAAACAAATGAAAATTCAAAAAATCGAAGAAAAGAATTGGATCGGGATCTTAGAAATTCAAGATAGTGCCTATCATGAAGTTGGCTTAGAAGAACTAGAGGTACTCAAATCTAAGCAATCTGCTTCGCCGGACACTTGCTTTGTCTGCGTGTCAGATCGAGATGATGTGTTAGGCTATTTGTTGGCACATCCATGGAGCGGGAAAGAGCCTCCCAAGCTGTTTGAGCCTTTGCCAGACCTTGTAAATAGCGACTCCTTGTTTCTCCATGATATGGCAGTTGGTCCACACTTCAAGGGCCAAGGAATAGGCCGTTCAATGATGGAATTGCTAATAAAAGTGTGTGTAAGTAAAGGGGTTAAGCGAATCACTCTTGTTGCCGTTCAAGGCGCTGGTCGCTTTTGGTCATTACTGGGCTTCGAAGAAATCTCAGGAGCAAATCTGTATCCAGGTTATGGAAAAAATGCAGTCTTAATGGAGAAGGTTTTAGCAGCATAGTAAGGTGCTGCATCTAATCGACTACACCCTGGCGGCGGCCGAGCAAGGCGTCAGGTTTCTTTAAAAAGGGAGCTTATTTTGAAATATACAATAGTAGCGTTTCTGTTATCTGTGTCTGTTGATGTTACTGCTCAACCAATTTCAGATTTTGAACTTTCGAAAAAACTGGTTGGGTCATGGTCAATTTCAAAAACAGATAACTATTATGGGCAAGAAGGTCATATCAGCATTTATAGAAGTGATGGCACTATAGAGCATATTCAATACACTTCCGGTAAATGCAATTCGATAGACTCAATTACTCTCGGCAGTTGGTTGATTAAAGATGGACAACTCACGATCACGGTGACAGAAAGCCAAGGTCAAAACCCTTTGCCTACAGGCATAATAGTTACAGACAAAATAGTCACTATCGATGATAAATCATTTGTGTTTATTTCAAGTGCAGGGCGAAAAGTACGCAGAATTCGCAGTAATACGTGTTTATGAACAGTAATCTAATCAGATTATCAACGCGGGCAGGAAACCATTGTTTTTGTTCGCGCTTATATTTTAAGCCAGCTACAGCGACGCGTGGAGTTTCCTAAATAATTGAGTTCGCTCAAGCTGGTGTATCAAACGCACGTATTCGTGTATAGCACCGTGTAATCGTTTCCCTGGCATAAAATAATCATTTCGTCGTCCGAGCTCTTTGCCGAATCTGACTGTGGGCAGTCATCTAATATGTCAGAACTCATGATCCCAGACAAGAGATAGCAGGATAGCATTAAGCGTGCGAGAACCATTGCAAAGAACACTTGAGGGGGGAGGTAAGTGTTTTGCAAAAGTTTCTGTTATCGGGAATTTATTACTGGGTATTCATGGTGAAATGTAATAAGATATAAAAATCAAAAGGTTATGTGTCTTTGTGGCACAGGTTTAATTAAGGGAAATTATGAAGTTTTTTAGTTTATTTTTTAGTGCACTTTGTCTGTTGCTATCAAGTGTTTTGTACGCTGAGCCAGCTAAGAAAGTATTGATTATTGTATCAAATATGGAAAACATGGGAGATCCAGAAAAACATGATGCAAGAAACAACCTATGGGAAGTGGCACCGCCATATCATGTGTTTGTTAGTCATGGCTTTGACGTGGACTTTGTATCACCTCAAGGTGGGAAAGTTCCTTTTATGATGGATCCTCTCGGAATCAGCAGTTATACAATAAAATACGAGAACTTTTTAGGTAAAGCTAACAGTTCACTTAAACCAGAAGACGTTAATCCTGATGACTACTGGGGCGTATATATAGGTGGAGGGTACGGCCCTGTTTTTGATGTGGCGAGCAATAAAGAAATACAGTCAATCATTGCCAGAATCTATCAGTCGGGCGGTGTTGTAGGCACGGGTGGTCATGGGGCTGCAGGTATTGCTAACGTGAAATTGGCTTCCGGGCAATTTCTCGTTAAGGGTAAAAAAGTCGCAGGTTTCCCTAACTCCACAGAAAAATCGAAAAAGTGGGCGAAACAAGGGACGCTATTACCCTTTTTGATTGAAAGCCAGCTTAATAAGAACGGGGCATTTGCGCAAAATAAGGAAACATTAAAAAATAAACATGATGTTGTCATTGACCAACGTGTGGTTACAACTATGTTTTTACCATCTGCTGCTCTGGTTGCAAAGGAAATGATTATTACTAATAGTGGTACTTAAAAAACGTTATGGCGTCAATAGCTAAATGTCAGTATTTGGCGCCTTCTGAAGATTCCTCAGAGTATGGTTTTTGGTGAGCAGGAGAATTGATGCCAGCATTTATAAAGTTTCTTTGGTTAATAGGCTTGAGCAGTTTAGTATATGGATTCTCTGTATTTGAGTATGCTGACAGTATTGGGGAGCTTACTGAATTTGAAAAACTTCAGGGAGAAATACGTTCTGTAGAATGTAAAGAGGGCTCACGTTCGTTTATGCAGAAAAAGCTAACATTTTTTACAGATAAATCAGGGCTTGAGATGAAATTTAGTAAAGAAGGAGAGTGTTCACAGCTTGTGGCATTTTATCAAAATGCACGCTCTTTTGAGGCAGTACAGAGAAATATCTTGTTAAAGCTTCACGTCTTTTCTCTGAAAGTTGATGGCATCGAACAATATGATTTTGCTGAGCAAAAAAGTGACTACAATTTATATATTATATTTTCACTGTTCATTACTCCGTTGATTGTTGCTATTTGCGCGACTGTTAATTGGAGCCGAGGCCGAAGGCGTCAATAGTTTACCTAACAAAATTGTAAACGCGGACAAAAAGTAGTTGCCTTTGTTTGTGCCCATAAATTACTTATCAGCTATTTTTAGCTAGATACTGCGGCGCTTGTGGACCCCTCATAAAAGAGGGCTCTCAAGCTGCGATGTGAAGCAAACCTCTTCACTTATAGTCTTGCGTGACTGTTTCCACGCCATTTCGTCAAATAACCTTTTTGCCAAGTCTGACAGTCGACAAAACGGCACAATCTCTGATTGTATTTGCCAGGAACTTTCGTTGCCTATTTGAGTGCGAGCATACAGGCCAAACCACCAGAGGATAATTGTCGCAAGTAAATAGAGCAATAACAGTGTATCGAGCCGGTAGGGTACATCGGCTTTTACTATGTCTGAGGCACATACCGTATTGAGGGCTTTTCAGATCTCGAAAGTTTTCTTCGATTTACATACGCTCGCGAACAGTGATTTTGCTACGCATCCGTCTGAGCCATGACCAACCTTTTTATCAACCTGTCGAAACCCGGCATTTCGGTTGCCAGCATTAATACCAAGATGCCGGGCATGAATTTGGGGCAGTTTTTTCTAAGCATATCGTATAGGATGGAGAGAATACACAGGGTGTTGTTATCTCGTTAGCTTTAGCGAAATAAGTTAAATCAAACAATACCTTGTGTCTCCATCGCATTGATTTTAAATATGAATATCTGGGGATTCCTCAGATACGGGCGTTAGGAATACCTTTGAATCGGAAAAATAACTTTATAAGACAACTACTTTTGATGGTTTTAATACTTCCTTCAGCAGTCGGCTGGGGCGTGTTATCTTTGATTAGTTTGTCTGTCAGTGCATTCATGATGTTTGAAAGTTTATTTTATTTTGGTCTGTTCACTTTTTCTTTACTGGGGTTGACGTGTATTTTTTTTGGTGTGAAATCGATATATGACTTTCCAAATGTGACAAGATTAACTTGCTTGTTTTTAGCTTTAAGCTTGATAATTTTAACGGCCTTTGGTGTTACCGGAACTTCGCAACCGCTGTTCTGTTTATCATTTATTTCAATTGTGTTTGCTGGGGTGTTATTGCTCTGGCAACGAAGAATCATTACACAGGCCTAAATAACGTTTCAGCCAAGGACGAAAAACAGCAGGCTTGCGCTCCTTATTTCGCTAATTTTAGTCTGTTATTTTGCGACGCTTTAGCGAAGTGTCATATGCTCAAGGGGAACCAATGAAATATTGCCACGTAAAATTTAATGCACAGGGTGATGAGTCACTGGCACGGCTTACAAGTTTCTTTGAGTTACTGAAAAAAGAGAAAGATTCTTCGAAAGGGCCAGACGAAATGAAACTGAGCGAGTTTCTTTCGGAAAGTGAAAAGCGCCATTTCTGGGACCCATCGAACGAAGAGCTGAAAGAATGGCAAAACTTTTGGGCAGAGACCGCCGTTGAGGTTCGCCTATCTCCTGAAATGCCATTGCCACCATGGGATTTAGAGTCAATGTATGAAGCTTTCTGGAATGGAGATTACGATCTTATTTCCATCACGAAAGAGAATGGGTGCCACCATCTGAACTTTCATCCTCATGACTACCCTTATGGTGGTACTGAATCAATGGTTGTACTAGTTAGTTGTTTTGGCCATTCAGTTTTGGGCATAGAGGATGGCACTGGTTTTTCTGAATACGTAGATAAGAAAATAAAATGGGCCCCAGGGATGAAATATCCATATGTACCACCAAATGAAGAAAACAAAAAATAAGTGCCTGTTAAAAAGTACCTCGTGCATAACTAAGAGCATGTGGAACAAGCCATAAAACTGTATTGGTGTAGTAGAACAAATATCAAACGCATTAATCAAGGATGTAAATCAGCGGGATTGAGCTTCTTTGTCGCTAAATTTATCCTAGCATTCATGTATTCAGACGTGAGCCGTAAGGAGTAAAATTTGACCATAAGGATGTATTCAGAGGTCGACTTTCTGTCAATAGAAAAAATATATAACCTCTCTAAATTAGACGAATTGTCGCAGGAAGATACACTGTTTACTTTACTTCCATTGTCAGAAGACAAGGAACGAAGCAAACTGTTATTTGAATCCCAAATATTCGTTTACGAACTTGAGTCTATAGTCGCTTTTTGCGCAATCTTTGAGTCAGAAATAAGGGCGTTATTTGTCCACCCTAACCATCGAGGGCACGGAATTGGCAAAGACTTATTAGAGCATTTACTGTCTCTTACCTCGCGAAGTGCGAGTTTGTATGTTGCGGCTTCGAATTCTTTCGCAAAGGAAATGTACAAAAAGTCAGGTTTCGTGATCACAGAAACATTTGAAACCACTTACAATTCTGTAAAAGTAACGGTAAATAAAATGGTCAAAAGTGAAGGTGAGCAAGGCGCTTAACAGGTTCCTCGTGGCCACTGAGGTAAGATTTTAGAGATTGAGATAAAAGGCGTGCTCTAGCATCAATTAAAGATGTAAATAACTATATGGGTTGGCGTATTGGTGCTGGGAATGAAAGAGCGAGAAAGCGCTACTATGAATACATAAAAAGATAATTATAAAGCCTTAAAGTTAGAGTTATAGTAATTGGCTCTGCTTTACTTAAAAACCTGACCAATTATGGCTCACCGCTCTAAAGAGCGTTATATTTATGGGGAGAATTTATGGAGTTTTGGAATTTACTATTCTTTGCGTTGGCGTGTTTTGCGCTCAATATGACTCCTGGTCCAAACAACCTATTGTCTATGAACAATGCGCGTTGTTACGGTTTTAAATCCGCTTTTATTGCTGGTCTGGGTCGAATTGTGGCGTTCACAGTCATGATTGCTTTGGCTGCTTCAGGTTTAGCGGTTGTGCTCTTTGCATCTGAGGCGCTGTTTTTGACCATTAAAGTTGCCGGTGCTGCATACTTGTTGTGGATTGCCTTTAATCTCTGGCGCTCGGAAGCAAGTCCAGTCTCCGAACCAGAAAGTACTCGCAACCGACTTGGTTTAGCGAAGCAGGAGTTTTTATTAGCTGCAGGAAATCCAAAGGCGATCTTAATTTTTACTGCCTTTCTACCTCAGTTCGTTGATGTTACAGCCAATGTAAATGAACAGTTCTTCGTTTTGGGGGCCTCTTTCCTCATTTTAGAATTAGTGGCAATATCAATTTATGCCCTATTCGGAGTATATCTAAGGCAGTGGTTCACGAAGCCGAAAATAGCAAAGCGCTTCAATAGAGGCTGCGCAACCTTTTTAGCTATATCTGGAGCAAATTTGTTGCTAAGTCGTCAGCAATAAAACTAGCAATCTGATTTAGGGGAAGGCGCAACGCGTGGCATAAGCTTGTAACCCCTCATAAACTGCAGCAGCTATTGATTATCATATCTAGCATGGAAATGGTGTGGATTTTTATAAAAGGACAGAGAGTAAATGTTTAAAACAATAATCAGCATAGTGCTCGCGGTAATTTTATTGGGCTGTGACTTTGAAGTCCCCGGTGCCGATGAGAAGTTTGGTAAGCAGAACTTTGTATCAGCTGTATCAATCATAGAATTACATAAACTAAGAAATGGTCACTACCCTGATAGCCTGAGTGAGTTGGAGTTTTTGGGAGACTGGGATGGTATATGGTTATCTGCCGTACGGTACGAAAGAAATGGCGAAGGGTATAATTTATACCTGGAGCGAGGTTGGGCAGGAAAACCAACATTAGCCTTCCCTGTCAAGTTTAAAGCTGGTTTAGGTATCAAAGAAACAAACGTACAATGGCTTCATCAAGACGGCAAATAGAAATGCATATGTTCTCAGACATAAAAGCTGGCTTGTGTATTGCTGTTACCAGGTTGGTTTTGCATAAGGGAAATTGGTTCAAAAAAGACGTGTTTGTTCACCATGCCGATTTTAAATAGAAAATTCCAGGCGTTTTCGTACGCAGGGCTCACAATAACTAACTAGCTTGCTTGTCGCAATATGTGTATAGAAAAGCGAAATAACATATACCTAAGGAATTCAGATGTCACTGTTAGCTAATACTCCGGAGCCACCCTACTATGCTGTTATTTTTACCTCGAGTCGAACAGAAGAGGATAATGGTTATAGTGAAATTGCAAGTAGAATGGTCGAGTTAGCTGAACAGCAACCCGGATATTTAGGCATTGAATCAGCTAGAGAGGAGCTAGGTATTACAGTGTCCTATTGGACAGATTTGGAGTCCATCAAACTCTGGAAAGCGAATGCAGAGCACATGGAAGCGCAAAAATCAGGCCGTAAGCTTTGGTACAAGTCATTTAAGGTGCGTATTGCAAAAGTAGAGCGGGATTACGGTATATAACAGAGCAACCAGGCTCAGCTCCGTTTTGCCACATAAGGTTAACCTTGGGGCATCAGGCACCTTATCGTGTTGTAGACTATTTATTAATTAAACGAGGGGGCAATGAGTAAATTAGTGTTTATTTTATGACTACTATTTTTTGCTGCTTATCACCGTTTTACGCGGAAGGGAGGGAACTGTGACATATGGCGGTGCTGGGGTCATCTACCCTCTGATGGTACTACTCTTTTTGGTTTTACCCGTAATATTTATCTGGATGTATCGTGGCACGGGTAACCGTAGTTCGAGATTATGGATAGGCTATAGTCAATTAGCAGCGTTGCTTATTGCTTTTACTTTTCTTTTTTCTGACACAGGCTTGCTACAAAATATTGGGTTTATCATAGCACTTTGCATGCTGGCCAGTTTACTAATTACGCCTTTGCTGTTTAAAAATAAAGCGTGAAGTGACATTTGTTATATTCTAAAAATAGCTGAGTTACCTGTTGTTTGAGCTGTGTTTAGCCAGCTATTTAATATCTTTACTGTTTATCTTTTGGCTATAAATACAAAGTAGTGATGAGTTACCAAGTGTATTATTGAACTTAGAGGTGGGCTATATCACTATTGAACTTGGTGCCCTTAGTCAGGGTTTTGGTTTGTAAGGCCATGAGTGGTTTAATATGTAGAGCTCAAGACGTTGTACTGGCAAAATTAGACTAGATACGTCTGCACCATAATATGGTCAGTATGATGTGCCGTTCACAGGAAATAACAATAGGAATTTAAAAATGGCACGGTTAATTTTGGTTTGTGGTCCTATCGGGGCAGGTAAAACGACCTATTCTATGTCGTTATGTGAGGAGGTTGGGGCCGTCAAGTTCTCAATTGACCCCTGGATGCAGACATTATTTGCGAAAGATATGCAGTCGCTTGATTTTTCCTGGATGATGGAGCGTGTGGGTCGTTGTCACGAGCAAATATGGGAAGTTTGCGAGCAAATTCTATCATTAGGCGGCAACGTTGTGCTTGACCTGGGTTTTACGACTAAAGCTCAGCGTGATCTTTTTGTCGGCAAAGCGAGTGAGTTAGGTATTAGAGCCGAGATCCATTATCTTGACGCACAAAAGGAGACTCGCAGAAAGCGAGTCGCTAAACGGAATATAGAAAAGGACTCGAAGGTGTATTCGTTTGAAGTAACGGACATGATGTTTGACTTCATGGAGCCTAAGTTTGAAGCGCCGGCCGACAGTGAGCTCGAGCATGGCTGCAAGGTGAGCGCGTAAGAAAATAGCAAGGAATATTACGCCGCTTCCGTGACAGAGCGTTTAGTACGTAAGGAACCTTATGAAGTTAAGTCGAACGATTGTTTTGCTTGTACTCTTGCTTTTGGGGGTTGGCACAGCCTGGCCGTGGCTTTGGCAAAATCAGGGATGTAAGAAAGACTTTGTTCAGCTCAATTTTCGGCATATTGCCGATGCCTTAGAAATGCATAAGTTAAAAACAGGTCGATATCCTAGTAATGAGGAGGGACTTGAACACTTAGTCTCTGCAAAAATAGCTGGATCTGAGCGTGGCTATATTAGGGCAGTGCCAGAAAGCAGGTGGGGTAATGACTATTACTATTTTAATCTTGAAGAGAAGGTGATATTGCTTTGGGAGCTCGGTTCTGACGCCTTGTCAGGCGGTACGGGAAATAGCCAGGATGTATGCTATGTGGTTAAGTTTGCCCCAGACAACTCGGATTTTGCCTCCAATGTGAAAGACGTTGTTGCAAAGTTACCTAAGAAGATTACCCCGCAATGTGCTGTTATTTACTCTGGTTTTTCGTCAGAACATAGCAAGCAGGGCTTGTAGACACGTGGTTGGTGCAGCCAGTTCCGCCAGAAGCTTTTATCGGTTTGAATATCTTATCTGTCAGTACCTGAACCGTGTTTTGTTTGGGGGTATTCTGAACACTCTTATGTGCTTTTAAGCGCATCATGAAAAAGAGTGATTCCGTGTCGTCAGGCAACCTTGTCAGGGGAAATGAACATGCTTTGTTTAGAGTTGTCGTGTATAATTTGAGCAAGTCTCTGACGGCGGTTTCATTGGGGATTGTTCGACAGCTGAACTTATACCAATTTCACTTTATTAAGCGAATTGGTAGTAAGGTATTTCATACCTTTCGTTTTATTGTGCTAAATTGATAATTGATCATGAGATTAAATATGAAAAGTTTATCAGTATCTACACTATTGCTCGTTTTTTCGTGCAATTTATCTGCCGCAACTGACCTCGTTAAAGACGCAACTATTACTGGCATCTCAAACACAAATGGGAACGAGAATACATTTACGATTTGGCTAGAGGGCGGTACTGGCTTATGTGCTAATAAATCTATTTCTTTTCCTCTGACTGCGGCTGGGTCAAAAGAGAGTCATGATCGAGCCTACTCAGCAGCAATGACGGCATTTGCTACTGGAGATAAAGTAATGGCACATAATTATTACAATACAGATTGCCACAATGCTGCATATATAAAGGTGAGTAAGTAATTTTAACGCGCTTGTGTGCGAGCCTGTCTGGCTTGTACAAAGTGGCAAGTTAACATTTTTTTACAGTGCTTTTATTAGCTGATGGGTCAACAGCCTCTTATTTATCAGATCTAATCCAAACCATCTATTCTTAAATTTGCCTGGCTAAAAGCGTATGCTATCGCTTGAAAGTGACTACTGTTTGCTTGGCTTGGCTTGGCTTGGTGGGTACAAGGCGTTTATGGGTACTCATTGTATTTTATGAGTTGAGCACTTTACCCATTCCATATAAACCATCCTGAAATGGAAATAGTCGTGTCCAGATCTTTTTCTTTTTCCCTTTTTTAGGTATATTCTCCGTTGTATTTAGAGCCGCTTTGTCGTGATTTTAAGCGTGTCTCCAAAGTGCTAATACTATATTAGTTACTTCTTATTTAGTTGCTGTCATTACCGACTATAATGGCGACTTATTAATTCCACATTTTTCTAATTTTTAACCAATTATTTTGTAGCAATATTGTTATTGATAAGGAAGTATTATGAAAAGAATTCTGCCGCTGTTCTTTCTTGCCCCTTCGCTGTGTTTTGCCGGGAGTTCATTTGAACGTAAAATAGAAGAGATACAAGTTGTCGATGAGGTGGTGAGGCTGAAGATAGGCGTTACCTATGGTGCATGCGGCGCTATAGATAGCTGGTGGGGCTGGAGTATTAACGATCCCAGTCACAGCGCATGGTATGCGATGGCTTTGTCGGCGCAGGCACGAGATAGGCCCGTAACTGTTTATGATAAGCAAAGTGCGTGCGGTGGCCTGCCAACAGCAATTGAGCTTGAAGGGCTTTACCTGAAATAGCGCGTTATTGAAATACATGCAGCTATGCCAATATAACGATATTTGGCTTAATAGCAGCTGGGCCAACTCATTCGGTCGGCCCAGCTTGTTTCTTAAAGCTTAAAGCGCTCCACTAATCTGATGGGTTCACCATCTACATCCAGTATAGCAATTACTTTTAGGACGCCATTTTCAAGTATGCCTGCTTCATTCAAGCGTGGCTGCCAGCGCTTTTTCTCGTACGGCGCAATGGTGACGTCCTGCTCCCAGAGCGTTGGCTGAGCCTCGGGAGTCTGATAGGGCAGAAACTGAACTGACAATTTGCCATGGGTGTCTCCTGAATATGGACCGGTCAGGGTGATCTTTATATCTGATTTATCCTGAGGTAACTGTGCATTTAAATACACACCGTCAAAGTGTTGATTTGCAAGCGTGATCTGACCCGGCTGGATTAAGCCTTGCCAGCTCACAGAATAGTCAACTGTGCTGTGATTGGCTGACAGAGGCAGGTTATGTGTACCAGGCAACAGGGAGTAGGATGTCCCGTTTTGCAATGTAATTTCTGCCACTTGTTCGCTCGGATTATGGGCAAAGATAAACGGGGTTTGACCGTCAAACCTTAGTTTTAATTCAATACCACTGAGCGTAAAAAGGGCTGTGTCAGAGAGCTTACCTTGCCAGTCCTGCATCAGGGAGTACAGGTTTTTATTAATAACGGGATGCTTAGTAACGCTCGCTTGTTGAGCTAATTGGTCGCGCAATGTGGCCATGCAGCCCGGCAGTTGAGTCGAAAACTCGACACACGTATTAAAAGCCCGATGCGCCAGATCCGCATTAGCAAAGTACCAGGGATTGGCGGTGTCTTTGCTTAGGTCCGGCACCTTATATGTGTGGCCGAACAGGTAAGGGGTGATCGTGTGGTTCATGTTGCGACCAAGCAAGGCGACCTGTTGAAAATCGATTACACTTAACGTGTCGTCCGCCATTTTAAACAGCACGTTCTGCTGGCTGCTGCCGGATTTAATCTCAATGGCGAGACCTGCAGAGGTGCGCTGTAGATTCAGGCCGAGCTGTGACGTTTGCTTTAAACTTTGCAAAATTGTGGGTGTCAGCGCAATTTCCAGAGAAGTCCCCTGTGAGGTGTTATCGACCGACAGCCGGGTGCCATCTTTAAGTAACACTTTTATCATTTGATCTTGTTCAAACTCTGCTTTGTCAGTTAGTCCGGCTCGTTTGGCCAGGCTGTCTGCCGTGAGCTTGGTAAGTAAGCCGATCCCTATTTCACCCCGTGTGTGTTGTTCGGGTTGCAGAGTCAGCAAAGCTGAAAAAGACTCTTTACTAATTGGGTTTATGGCAGGGTGAGGAGCGGGCGCCGGGTAATCTAACACAGGGTGTGTGGCATTGTGTTTTGGGGTGATATCTAAGCGTTGCAGCTGCTTTTGGTCATTGCTGCGCAGCCAATAGCCTGCGCCATTCTGCTCCCAGGGTCCACGCACAATATAAAAGCTGGGGTGTGCTGAATTGACGAACCTGGCAAAATCGCGCTCCAGTTTTGGCCAGTCTGCAAAGGTTTTTTTAAGTAAGGCATTGGCCGTTGGCAATGTGGCCTCTGAGTCCGGGTTCAGAGCCATTAATGAACGCAGGTAGCGCTTAAAGTACTGATAACGGATGGGGTCGCTGAGCAAAAAGTGCACAATAAAGAAGTTAAGGCCCCGTCGCAACTGCGGGTCGTCGTTGATTTGCTCAAAACTAGGCTTTGCATTTTGATGATATTGCGCCAGCCCCAGTGACTGGTAGTTCATCGGTGCGCGGTCAAACACCATGACTCTGAGCTGTTTTTTGTTGCTGTCATAGGTGTGGCTTGCTATGGCATCAGCCATGCCTTCCGTGATCCAATTCGGTGCCCAGGTCGAATGGCCGTTCAGTGCCATGTGAAAGGCGTGCATGGTTTCGTGGATGACAATATAACGCTGATGGTGTTGTCGATGGCTGGGGAAACTATATCCAGCACGGTTATAATACATGGTTTCACCGCCCGCTGTTTTGTGTACACCACGTAAAAAGCCGTCATCCAGCATGGCTTCGCGCACGCGCTCCCGAGAGCTGCCGTACACCACGGCAATACGTTGATGCGCTATGTTAGCAGGCGCCATACCAAACAGCTCAACATAATGAGGGTAAGACATCTCCAGTAACTCAAGATATAAGCGCACTTTTTCTTCGCTCAAGTCACTTTTCAGCGCAAAGTGTTTGCTGACCCACCAGTTGTAACCTCGACTATTGTTGATCTTGCCATCGCTATAGGTGCGCGGGATTTGTTTGCCGACATACGTGATGTCTATGTGATTTAATGTGCTGGTTCTGCCAGCAACGTCAATATCAACGCGCATCTGGGCCGGGCTTGGTATGGCCTGCGCACGCTGTTGTGATAAGTGTACTCTGGAATCTTGATGGGGTTTTTCTATCGACTGACAGCCACTCAGTAGTGCCAGCGCTATTAAACTCAAACGTAACATTTTGACTTTCTCTTATTAGTGTTTTATGTATATTGTATACAATAATAATCAATAGGATCCAAGTCAATGTCGATAAGTACACCGTCCAGTCAGCCAGGGCCTGAGCTGCAAACTGGAAATATTCAGCATCGTGGGTTTAGCCGCGCTTTCTATGTGGCTAATCTGATGGAAATTTTTGAGCGGTTAGCCTGGTATGGCTTTTTTGCTGTGTCGTCTGTGTATATGACCACGCCCAGTGCACAAGGGGGCGTGGGTTTTACTGATCTAGAGCGTGGCGCTGTACAGGGGATCATTCCCTTTTTTCTTTATCTTTTGCCTGTGCTAACCGGCGCGCTGGGTGATCAGCTCGGTTATCGAAAAATGTTTTTACTGTCGTTTGCCATCATGGCGCCCGGCTATTATTTGCTGGGTCAGGCGCAAAGTTTCTGGCCGTTTTTTGCTGCGTTAAGTTTGGTTGCACTGGGGGCTGCGTGTTTTAAACCTGTGGTTGTGGGTACCATTTCTCATAGTACCAATGACAGCAATCGCGGCCTGGGGTTTGGTATTTTTTATACCATGGTGAATATTGGTGGCTTTCTGGGTCCTTTGCTGGCCGGCGCATTGCGCGCTATCAGCTGGGATGCGGTGTTTATGATGTCGGCATGCTGGATCCTGGTTAACTTTATTCCCGTGTTGTGGTTTTATCGTGACCCGCCTAGTCTCAAACGTGAAAAAGCGCCACTGAGCAACGTGATCAGAGAGGCCCAGTCAGTATTGGGCAATGGTCGTTTTGCATTGACTCTGTTGGTTGCTGTCCTGCTGCTGATGTGTTCAGGTGTCGAGGTGCTCAGCTATGCGCAAGCATTCTCTTGCATTGGATTGTGGCTGGTGATTAATCTGATCTGGGATCGCATTGCATCGAAAGTAGGGCCATCGAATCTCAGTTGGTGGGCTCAGCCAATGCAAGTGAGCAATGTGCGTTTTGCTTTGTATCTGGCCATTATTGCCGGGTTCTGGACGGTTTATAATCAGTTGTTTTATACCTTGCCCTTGTTTATTCGCGATTATGTAGATACGCGCGATTTGCTGAACTTTATCGCTTGGTTTGGTGAAGATGCTGTCTCGTTCTTTGCTTATGTCGACAGTACGCAGCTGCAAGAAGCGGTGCAGGCATTGCATGCCCAGTTGCATGCAGGTACTCAGCCGACTGCTGAAGCGTTGCGCCTGGAGTGGGTGCATCTGAAGGTGAATGTGCCAGCCTCAGAGCTTTCAGCCCTGATGACACACTTACAATCACTGGAAGTGTTGACAACGATTCAGTTGCAGCAGTTTACCAGCGCGTTGTTAGCATATCGCCAGATTAACCCAGAGTACTTGATTAACCTCGACTTTGCGGCCATTGTGCTGCTCCAGATCCTGGTGAGTTATTTATGTCAGCGGATCCGTCCTTTTTACGTGCTGACGGCCGGACTGGTGGTGATGTGTTGCGCGTTTGCTCTGATGGCAGTAGAGCTGACAGCCATGGGAGGCGCGGTAATAGTAACTGTGATCCTGCTGATTGCATTGGGCGAAATGCTCACCTCTCCGAAGAGCCAGGAGTATGTGGCCAGCATTGCGCCGCCTTCTCAGGCAGCCTTATATATGGGGTACTACTTCGTCTCCATGGCACTGGGTTTCTTGTTCGCCGGGTTCTTATCTGGCTGGAGCTATGCAACTCTGGTGCAACAGGATGGCCGCCCGGATTTAATGTGGGCGCTATTTGGTGGTCTTGCCTTGCTGACAGCGATCGCTTTGTATTTGTTTAATCGATATGTAATCGAGGGCTCAACGCACGAGATTTCATCTGCACCACAGACAAGCTAGTTAGTGTATTTGCAGCCTGGATACGTGACGTTGATTGCTTTTAGTCGCAGTTAGTTTGCCTTTGTCAGCGTGCTGTGACTAGACTGACTCGACTAATTACTACAAAAAAGAAGCGAATATGTTGAAAACAACTCTGATCAGTGCTGCTGTGCTTATGGCCTGTGGCAACGCATTTGCTGACACCTTGATTCTTAATGCGGATGCTGCACTGGATGTGAAGACGGGTAAGTTGATCCGCCCGGCCACTGTGGTGGTTGAAGATAACACCATAGTGTCTGTGGCCCGCAGTAATCGCAGGGCTTACCCTGAAGACGCGACAGTGATTGACCTAAAGGGCCACACATTATTGCCCGGATTATTTGATATGCACGTGCATTTGACCGGAGACTCTCAGGTACACGGTTATAAACGTTTACGTCGTACAGCACCGCGCTCGGCAATTACAGGGGTACGCAATGCTAAACGTACATTGGCTGCGGGTTTTACTTCCGTTCGTAACCTGGGCGCGCCAGGTTATGCCGATCTGGCATTACGAGATGCCATCTACGATGGCGACGTGCCAGGGCCACGGATATTTGCATCGGGCCCTGCGCTTGGGATCACCGGTGGCCATTGTGATAATAACCTCTTTACCCATGAGCATAAGGTGGTTGCAGCTGGTGTAGCGGATGGCCCGTGGGCTGTCAGGCAAAAAGTACGTGAGAACATAAAGTATGGTGTCGATGTGATCAAGTTTTGTGCAACAGGTGGTGTATTGTCAAAGGGCACTAAAGTCGGCGCACAGCAATATTCTTTTGAGGAAATGCAGGCACTGGTAGCTGAAGTCCATTTGCGAGGATTGACGGTTGCAGCGCATGCGCATGGCACCGATGGTATTAAATCTGCTATTCGTGCCGGGGTCGATTCAGTTGAGCATGTGAGTTTTTTGGACGATGAAGCCATTGTGCTTGCCAAAAAACACGGCACTTACTTTTCAATGGATATTTACAACACAGAATATATCCTGAGCGAAGGGGAAAAGGCCGGTATTTTACCTGAAAGCCTGGATAAAGAGCGTAAAGTGGGTGGCACCCAGCGGGCGAGTTTTACCAAAGCCGTTAAAGCTGGCGTCAACATGGTATTTGGCTCCGATGGTGGGGTTTACCCCCATGGCCAAAATGGTAAGCAGTTCAGTCGTATGGTTAAATTTGGCATGAATGAGCTACAGGCGCTTCAGGCTGCAACCATCAACTCGGCATCACTACTAAAAATGCAGGACAAACTGGGCTCTTTAGAGGCTGGAAAATTGGCCGACATTATTGCTGTACCAGGTAATCCGCTGGAGGACATTCAGGTTATGGAAACCGTTACTCTGGTGATCAAAGACGGTAAAGTAGAA
This sequence comes from Pseudoalteromonas rubra, assembly GCF_005886805.2. Lineage (NCBI taxonomy): Bacteria > Pseudomonadati > Pseudomonadota > Gammaproteobacteria > Alteromonadales > Pseudoalteromonadaceae > Pseudoalteromonas > Pseudoalteromonas rubra. The sequence goes on along the minus strand of NZ_CP045429.1, from coordinate 2,862,638 downwards.
GTGGATCAACGCCAGTAACAGGAGTTGGCGTTTTAAACATACCGGCGACAGGCCGGTATGTTTGATTTTATTCGCAGACTTTTGCTCATCGCCAGAATAGTACAGGTAAGTGACCCCATGCTGTCAGGACAGCGCACAACTGTAGGGCCATTATAAGCACTATACCATCTCTCATACTGCCTTTTGTTGTTATACCTTGCTGGTAACACTGCCACAATGAACAGATCAAACTGAATGGCAACAAAGCGGTCAGAATGGCAAGTGAGACACTTGCCAGAGTGACATCGCCAAAAGCCAGAAAAGACTGATTTAAATACAGGATGATTGGCACAGTAAAGGCCAGTAAATTCACTAACCCCCACCGCAGGCGCCGGAATCCAGTAAAACGTTTGGTTACCAATCGGAACAGCGCAAAGATCAGAATGTATAAAAAGCCACACAACCCGAGTAGCAGGCTGGCCCAATATAGTGAGATTTCAACAGTATTGGCTTTTTTAAAAGTTTTCAGACCGTTGCTCAATATTAGTTCACCGGCCTGGTTGGTAAAAAACACATGAGATGCCTGAGTTCGTTCGGAGTCCCGGTAAAGACCACCTTCGATGTGGTGCAGTATTCGAGGGGCACTTTGCAACGAGTGTAGAGTGATCTGCTCACCAGATGCCGCGACCCAAACGAGACCGAATAATTTATCAAGGAACTCAAATTCAGCCATATTATTGGGCGACAGTTCATACAAACCAAGCCAGGCAGACATGTCCTTTGTCGATGTGCCGGGCTGAGCAACATCGGTTTCGCTTAACTCAAGTAATTCGACAAACAAGGCTTTGAACGCTTCATAGTCGGCGCTTTCACTGTCCGTGTTGATAGCGTAAAAATACCCTTTCTTTTGCTCCGGGAACACGCAGATATTGGCGCGAAAACCAAAAGTTGTGCCTGGGTGGCAATGGCCGATAACACCATATCTGTCGCGGTTTGCAAATGCCAGACCCCGGCCAATTTCCAGACCCGCTTTGTCTGCGTTGGTAATGTGATAATCAAAAAGTTTGTCCATTAATTCAGGGGCAACAATGGCTTCTCCATTAAGTACGCCATCGCTCAATACAAACTGGATGAATCTAGCCATATCTTGCGCAGTTGTCGTGAATTGACCTGCTGGTCGGGTATAAACTGGCACGGCGCTCTGAGCAACATGGTTTTCATGGTATCCCATGGCCAGTGTGGTGTTGGCACCTTGACTGGTAAACTCGAAGGTGCTGTCATGCATACCCAACGGAATGAGCAAGTGTTGATCCAGGTAAGCTTCATAGCGTTGACCGGTGACAGCTTCTATTACCATACCAAGCAACGTATAGCCCATATTGGAGTATGAATATTGAGTACCGGGCTCAGTTCTTATTTTGAGTAGCGCTTTATTCTCTGTCGGAAAAGCCTCAGCAAGTGGCGTAACTGGTGTGGGCGTGGTACTCAGAAATTGCCACATACGAATGTTGTCCAGCCCGGCTGTATGAGTGAGCAGATGCTTAACACGTACAGGTGCACGGGGTTCCCAGGGGTTATTAAAATGCAAGTGAGGCAGCAACGGCTGAACCGGGGTTTCGAGTGTCAGCTGCCCCTGAGAAATTAACCGCAAAACCCCCAGTGATAGGACGGTTTTGGTGACTGAGCCAACATGCATTTTTTGATTGGGTAGCATCTTCTGCGAGTGTTCAATATTGGCATATCCTGCGCTGCCCGTTGTGATCTGTGCCCGAGTCACTATGCTCCAGGTGATCCCCGACAGTGCCTGCGCGTCTAGCAATGTTTGTATTTTGGTATGCCTGGTCTCTGCATAGGTCAAATTTGACAGCAACAAAGTGGCCAATATGATAAGACTTCTGAGCATTGACTTCTCCTTACCTGGCTCTGGTCGTGTGCCCGTACCGCGATTTTCGAACATTTGCTGATGTAAAAAAGCTGAGGGCTGATAAATTTCGCCTAAATTTAACAAGTTACTGTGTGAAAAAGTAGTGAAGGTAGGGCAATAAAATCCGTAGTGAGATAGAAGACACGATGAGAATTCGTGTGGCTAGTGCTCGTTCAGTCTTTTATATGTGTCAGGGTAAAACCCTAACATATTGTAAATATTGATCTTCTATTGGATAATTGAAAGACTAAAATAATAATAAAAAATAAAGCCGAATGGCAGCATGAGCGATAGTGGTTAAGCAAGATGGCTCATTGTTTCGTAAGGCGCTTTTTTCGGGGAGCAATAAATGAATGTATTGGGCACGCTAATTTACGCCTGTATGTTTGGTATACTGGCGCTGGCTTTGTTGCAGGCGGTTAATAAACCCAGGCAAATGCAGACAACTTACCTGATAGCTTTGTTGGTTTTACTGATCATCCATGTTTGCGGTGAGCTAGTCGTATATACGGGCGCTTATCAGTACGTCCCCTGGCTGGTGGGGGCTCAATATCCCTTACGTGTACTGCTTGGGCCTGCTTTGTATTTGTATGCCTGTGCCACTATGTCTCCCAACCCTGAGTTTTCAAAACGCACCTACCTGTGGGCGCTGTCGGGCCCGGTTCTGGTGATTGCGGTGATGTTACCATTCACCATCAGCCTGAGCTCTGCTGAAAAGCTGGCACTGGCAGATCCGGCCACCCGTAACCCTGAGCACTATAAGCTGGCGTTATTTTCCTGTTTTGCAGCAACGCAAATCTTTGTTTTGTATACGGCTGTTTATTTCTTCCGTGCATTGAAACTGCATCGTCGTCATCGTCAGCAATTGATGGAGCGGTTTTCCGAAATAGAATCACGCTCTCTGAGCTGGTTTGGGGTCATTTTACTGTTCTGGGGATTAGTGTGGTTGTGCTATGCCACCGGTTACATTTCCGTTTTTTATGGCTGGCGTTGGTTCGGGCAAGGCGTGATTTTGCCTATCTTTGAAACTTGCGTCTTACTGGCATTTGCGTATCTTGCGTTGAAACAACCCATATTGGTTAAGGCCGACAAAGGAGAGCCCAGATCCGAGCAGCCGCGCACGTCGACGGTCAGTTTGGACAGAATGCAACGCATTGCGGCTAAGCTGCAAAGCGCGATGAAAGAGGAGCAGTTGTTTATGGAAGAAGACTTATCTTTGAATAAACTCTCCAAAGCGATTGGTATCAGCGAAAATCATATTTCAGAGACTTTATCGCAATTGCTAAAAACCAATTTCTTCCAGTTTGTGAATGGCTATCGGATCTCACATGCCGAAAAACTGCTCAAAGAAACGGATATGCAGATCCTGACTATTCAGTTTGAAGTTGGCTTTAACTCAAAATCGACTTTCAATACGGCATTTAAAAAAGCCACAGGGCTCACACCATCTCTGTACCGTAAGCAAGAAAAGGCTGTAACAGCCTAAAAAGTATATGAATAAAAAGTTCGAACGGGCCCAATCGAACGACAATTCTGAGGCACTCCCTGACAATGGCGTTACCAAACACGCACAGGCCACAACCGAATAGAGGTTGCCTGATATTATCATTGTAGGGAGTTTTATCTATGTCTCACCAATTAGCGGCGCGTATTGCTGGGTTTTTATTTCTGATCTCGACCAGCTCTTATATGTATGCTGACACCATATTGTCGCCGCTACTCAGGCTGCCCGACTTTCTCAATCAGGCAGCACAGAATCAGTCAACACTGGCGCTGGCTTCGTTACTTGAGTTTATTAACTGTGCAGCGGTTGTTGGGATTGCCATTGTGATTTATCCCATTATTAAGCGATATAGCGAACGGGTTGCGATTGGTTATATTGCCGGCCGTGTGATAGAAGCAGCTATGCTGACATCTGGTGCGGTGATGTTGATGACATTCGGGGCGATGGGAGAGAATCTGGCAGCCAGCTCGGTGATGCACAGTGAGCAGCTTTATATTATGGGCAATGCGCTGAAAACGGAGCGCTATTTTAGTTTCCTGATGGGAATGATAGCACTGGCTATTTTCGGATTCCTGCTGAACATCACTTTGTTTAAGTATCGCCTGGTACCGCGTGTATTAGCAGGTCTTGGGTTGCTCGGTTATGTCATGCTGTTATTGAAAGTGCTGTTTGATTTCTTTGGTGTGAGTATGGGTGGTGCCTGGATGTATATTCCTGGTGGCTTGTTTGAGCTCCTATTACCACTTTGGCTCATTTTCAGAGGGTTTGATTTGAGCGTAGAGCCGCAGGTAGGCACATCAGGCAAATAAGCAGGATGGTCGGGCAATGGATGTGTCCCGTTGGATTTTGCGTTAGCGGTATCTGTATTCTATTGGCTCTGCCAGCGCTTTATCAATTCGTCTTTACTTTTATTTCCTTTTGGCATGTGTTCTTCCGAAGCTTAAAAGGGGGCATTAATACCAATACTAAGACCAATATTAAAAGCCATAGCCAACACCATAACTGAAAATAACAGCAGCGATAAATAGCACTAAGCATGCTTTGGTACTTTTAAAGTGCCAGCGTTGTGTACGCCCTATTGAGTAGATGAATAGCCCTGTGAGCACAACTGTGGGTTCGTAGAAAAACCGCACTGGTGCATCAAACGGAAAGAAGAACAGGCCATGGATCAGGCGACCCAGCCCGGGTGGTAATAGCATCATAGCTGCAAGGAGTATCCAGTGGGCGTGTGCATGCGGTGAGTCAGTGCGCAAAATAGCTTTATACATGAATAAAATAAAGGCAGGAAAAAGTACCAGATCCAGACTCAATACGAGCCGAAAGATAGTGGAGGTATTAAACTGAGTCTGAAATATATTGGCGTATAGCGATAAGGTAGAAAGGACAAACGCTAGTAAGACACAGGTTGATAAGTACCCAAGAATGCGATGATGGGTGTAGCGCTGATAGTGAATGAGTGTTACCTGAACCAGCATGCCAGCGATCCATAAAAAAGACACCGAGGCGTGCGAGTGATGCGCTTCAGTTAAGGATGAAAATTGCAGCACATAACTTGGAATAAACCCCAGTAATATCAGCAGGCCAATTGCCCAAAGCCACTTAACATAGAAGGACATGGGCAAGGCTGAGTTGGCGTGCTGTACAGTGTGTGAGGCATGTTTATCATCCGTGGTGATTAAGCTCTGTGACATGCTTTTATTCTGCTGAGCCTGAAATGGATGGTGATACTTTTATCGAGACGGTCTCTTTATGTGCATTGATCTGACATCGCCCGCCAATTGGTATAGTAAAGATGGGCGTAGTGTGGCCAAAGTCGAGATTGCACACAACCGGGCAGTGTTCAAGTTGCTCAAAGCTGCGCAGAATCTCAACCAGGTCGTTGAGTTCGACTTTACTGTCTTTTTGAAACCGGCCAATCATCAGGCCCTGAATGTGTTCTGCTCCCCGGTGAGACAATAAGGACTGTAAATTGCGTTCGAACTCCGTCAGAGTCAGCTCTCCAAGGAGATTGTCTTCTTCTAAAAACAAGAGGGCACCTGTCAGGTCTGGCATATACTGGGTTCCCTGTAACAGGTTGAATGAACACAGGTTGCCGCCTAAAATAGTGCCTTCACAACTTCCCGGGTTGACGATAACCGGGCCTGCATTTTTGATAAATTGCCGCCTGGTCTGATCGATAAACCAAAGATCATCTGACCAGGTTTCTGATACATCCAGTACATAGTCAGTACCGCGTAGTAATGCGTGTTCAAAGTGCTTTAAAGTGTACGCAAAGCCCTGTTGCATACCAAATGATGAAAAGTGTGGCCCCAGAAAAGTTATCTGACCTGTTTTGGCATAGATGGCATTGAGCAGCACGGTGATGTCTGAATAGCCGCACAAGGGCTTAGGCTGAGTACGGATCGTTTCCCAGTCAAGGTGGTCGAGTATTCTGTTGGCATTGTGGCCACCTATGGTGCTCAGGATCAGTGCGACGTTAGGATCTGCATAGGCCTCATTGAGATCTTGTGCTTTGTCTTTTATCCGTTGCGCCGTGGTATCCGATTGGTGGATGTAGTGCTTTGCAAAATCACACTGAATATTAAGCCCCGCCAGTGTTTCAGTGGCAATGGCCACGGTCTCATCGGATAAGATATTTGCTGACCTGCTGGGTGAGACAATACGTGCGATTTTCTTTTGCGTGCTCATAAACTTCCTCTAATTCGTTGATGCAGTAGTGGTGTCTGCCGTAACAAAAAACTGCTGGATAATAGGACAAACCAGCTCAGGTAATTCCTGGTGAGCGGCATGCGCGGTGAATGGAATATTTGCAAAGTTTGCGTCAGTCAGCTTTGCTTTGAGCGCAACGGCTTCTGACAGAGAAAATAAAAAGTCATCATCGCCTCGCATGATGAGGGTAGGGCATGTGATTTGGCTTACCAAATCGCAAGGATATCCCGACTCACTGGTATCGAGCCAGAGCGCCTTCACCGCACTAACCAGAGCAGGGAAGTCTGGGGTGGGATTTGAGGTGTTATAATAAGCGACTCCTTCAGGAAATAATTCTGTCCAGAGTTCGACCGTCAGGCCTTGCAGAGTGTCAATGGTCGGATCATTTTCTTCCAGCCGCCAGGTCGACCCCAGGGTAACCAGGCGAACAACCTGCTGAGGGTTCTGCGCTGCCAGGCGATAGGCAACGATACCGCCATCACTGAAGCCAAACAGGGCATATTGCCTGATACCCAGCGCACTAAGCAGGGCTTGTATGTCTTCCTGATACTGAGCATAGGTCAATGGTGCATAGCCCAGGTGCGACTTTCCCTGCCCGCGTAAATCGATGGATATCAAACGGAAGTGCTCAATCAAATACTCACTAAGTACATCCAGGTCCCGGGTTGAACCCAGGCCACCATGGAGCATGACCAGAGGAAAACTATTTGGATTACCACTGAGTTCATAGTGGAGTAGGGTGCCGTTGATGTCTGCATATGCTGACTGCTTATTCATGATCATATCCTTTAACTGCGTTGTTATTATTCGACATTGCTCTTTGGGCGCCGCGTTATCGTGTTCTGTCCTCTACCTCGTCAAAAGTTTCTACCGAAATACGTTTTGCAAGTTCACGCATCCGCTGCATTTTTTCCGGGTTGCTGTTATCCCAGAAGTTCAGCCAGTCTTTGCGAGAACGCCATTTGGCTATGGTCAGTACTTTGTCTGGCTGGTCGGTGCTTTGTAACATAAAACTGCCAAGTGCACCGTCAACAGAACGGTGTATTTCATCGGTTGTTATTTGCCATGTGGCCTGAAACTCAGTCATATTTTCAGTGGGTACCTGCCACTGATAAATCACTCTGAACATAGTTAATTACCCTTAATGTCATTCAATGACCTGCCATATGGCGCAACGACAGCAAACGTGTGACTGAGCTCTTAGGTGGAAAGGCTATCATGGGTTGTATCGAGCTGCACGCGGACCCTGTGTTCTGAGCGATGTCTCCTGACACAGGCTGTCAAAGAGATACTCAGCCAATCAAAAAGTGGTTACTCAGTATGCAGGGCAATGCAGTTGCCTTCTGAATCTTCAAATTCCGCAACCCAGCCGAATCCGCAAATAGAGGTTTTGGGGTAGAGGGTTTTTCCACCCAAAGAAAAAACCTTGGCCAGCGTGGCATCTATGTCTTCTGTATGGAAATACAGCCGTGCCCCCGCTTTAGAAGGAATATAACTGTCTCCTTTGACGAGTGCGCCGGTGATCCCGGCTACCTGATCGTTTGATGGGAATAGAGCCATGTCGTGACCATCGATGAGGGCACGTTCGAACTCAAAGCCAAAAACGGCTTGATAAAAGGCCGTGGCGCGATCTAAGTCGGTCACCGGAATTTCAAAATATCTCACTGGGTTATTCAGAAGCATCTTTTCCGCCTTTTTGAGGTGTTTTGTTTAGTATGGCACGTCTTGGCCATACTCTGATTTTAGGAGCTAGTTGCTCTGTGTCCAGAACTGGTTTTGAGCCACCTGCTCTCTGTGATACATGCTTCATGGTGTCTCAGTCATATTACGTTTGTGTGCTCATCGTATGATATGTGGGCTGAAAAATGTCCTATCCGCTAACCCCATTAAAACGGGAATTGGCGAAGTTTACAAGTGGTTTTGTATTGGGAACAAACTGGCATTTTCTACAGTCAGAAAGGAACAGTCAGGCGCCTATGCTCACTCCTTTAAGCGTGTTCAATTTCATTTGTTATCAGAGATGGCCCTGAAGACGTGTTGCACCTTGCTGTGCTTGAACCCAATGGATCCATAGAACGCATGTGCATCCGTTCTGACTTCATTACAGCGAACTCGGTATTGACCTGGCTGGTGCGCTAGCACGTGTTTTACCAGCATGCGACCTACGCCCTGGCCACGGGTATCAGGGAGTACAACCAGCCCACCAATTTCATAAAAGCTGTTGGAGGCTAGCCGCCGGGCGAAGAAAACATGTATCCAGCCAACAATACGAGTGCTTAGCTGAGCGACGAATACCTTATCGACCGGAGAGTCCAGCAATGCAATGAGGTTGGCATGAGACTCTTCTGGTGACAGATTTATGTATCCGAGGTGCTCTGAGACCTGAGCAATTTCCTGTGAATCAGACGCTAACGCATCTCTGATGATAATAGCCATATGATTGTCCTTAAAGGGGTATGACGGGTAAATCACTCTATAAAGTTGGTGGTGTTAAATTCAGTTGTAAGCGCATTTTTTCCTTGAATTTAATTGGGAACACCAGATCAACATCGTGGGATGTTGCTTTAGCTGCTGAGTAAAGTCGCCTGGCAGAATTTAGTGCCCTGATGACAGGCTCTCTAGGTAAGGTCGCCGGAAACGTTTTTAAGTTTTCCAGCTTTACAACGTGCCCTTGAGCGTCAAAAAACAGGGTGGCTGTGATTCTGCCTTCGCTGTCTTGAATATTTGCTTTGTCAGAAAAAAGTGGGTCCGGAACTTCAATCTGGATTTCACCAAGCTCTATTGCGATTGGTGGCAAGCAGCTCAGTGCCTGGAAACTGATTGCAAATAGGATGGTCAGTATGTAATTCACATTCTCTCCGTAGCGTACTTAACATCAAAAGCGGATTTAGTGCGCCACTCAGGCGTTTATTAATCTTGCTGGATCATTCACTTCTGACTGGCGATCTATTACTCTGCCTTTGTGATCTAGAGCTTCTTAATTAGCAACTGAATGCCTTCATGCTCTGTAATTGAAATAAACGGTTTGTTCCCGTTTACTTCAAACTCACTGTATTTGATTGTGGCCTTTTTATCAAAGCCTAATTTGTTGGCAAAGATGTGTTGAGAAATATTGCCGGTGGCTTCGGCCTGTGCGTATTGAAACCCCTGAGCTTTGGCCGCTTGTAAACATGCTGAAATGAGTGCAACCACCATACCTTTTACTTTGACATTGGCATCTGTGGCAACAAATTTGATATTCAGATAGGTGTTTTCTGTCAATTCACCTTTGTTGAAGTAGGTATTATTTAGCGAATCAATCAACGCCGCTATCGGGTTCTCATTTCCTTCAGGTGATGCATTCACTGAGTCTGACAAATCTGAAGCCAGTAGCACGCCGATAACTCGACCCGAGTTAACCTCCTTAGCGATGAACCCCATGCCCTGAACGGCACATTGATTTGAAAGGTAGTGGATATAATCTGAAAATTCCTGCGGATCTGCAGTATTTAAGTGCGCCAGTGGCTCTCGTTCATGGAACTCTTTGACTAGCAGTCTGGCGGCTTCTTCAGCACTGTGGGTGTCTATTTTTTGAATGGTGTAATCAATTGGCATGTGATAAATCCCGGTGACATAGTGACCCTTATTTTACAGTACTCACAAGGTGGAGTCAGAACATTTTGGCCAAGGTCAATGAGGTCACCGGGGGGGCGCCTTCAGCAGGTGCGGTGTTGAGACTTCTTTGGTGAGCACTGTGGTGGGAGTGCGTAGCTGAGTGTCTCAAAGCGTCACCCTTTATTAGGTTTGAACTGAGATATTAAAGCTTCAAATTCTGTCTGTGAAGTTGGCACATGGGTATCTAGTGTTCTGATAATGCTTAGAATATTTTCTTTTGTACTGGCAATATCGTCCTCGCTTTCGATCATTGAGACAATGTAAAAGACGCACAGGTCACTGAGCGTTGATAAAGAGACCAAATGGCTTTCTTCGGTGTCATTATGGCGCTTCAGATGCCAGTATAGAAGCTCTGTTCCATCGAGCCACGCCTGCTGATGCACTGTGACAGAGTGATCTTTGGAGGCGTGTTTTAGATAGTTAAATTCATGTTCCAGATGGCTTTCTAATATGCTTTTTATACCTGCTTTTTTTGCATCCTTGTCAGTAAATGAAGCAATGGGGATAGCCACAATCTGATAAGGGGTCGCCTGATATTCAAAGTGCGTAGCGCTCTTTGGGGTGACTTTTTCTGCAAACTTAAGGCTAAAGTAGCTTTGACATTCAGGATATCCATTCAGCCACTTTGTGGCGCCATTATTTTCCCACGCCCACATACCTGCATGGCCATTCAGGCTGAGTGCCATTAAGATAAAGCTAATATACTTAAATTTCATGGTTTTTCCTTAAACGTGAAGACTTACAAGAAGGGCATGATTGAGTTTACAGCCAGTGAAACAACCCACTCTCGGTATTCTAAAACTCGCATCTGCCTGCCTTTTGCAATTACTTTACACCAACACGTCTGAAAAAACTTCCGATAATGTCACCATATAAGTTTTGAACGGTTTGACCTCAAGGAAGCTGTTGTTTGAGCACTAAAGCTCAGGCTGGTTTGTGAGCGGAGGGGGGTAAATAGGCACTTTTGTAATACCTGTTACTTTCAGGTTACGTGAAAAGAATTGACGTTAGGCAAACCTGTTATGGGTAATAAAGGCTGGGTTAAGCGAAATTAAATTACAAAAATCAATAGGCTAATGAAATATTCACTAAAATGAAAAAAACTAATGTAAATTTAAATTTACAAACTTTGTAAACATAGTTAAATAAATGTTCTATTTTGTTGTTTATTTTTTCTTCATATGCGCTACATTTTGATTGGAAATTAACCAAACAACAAAAAAGGAACAAGTATGCGTAAACTAAACACACTGGCTTTTGCCGTTCTGGCAGGCCTATCTGGACAGTCCATGGCTCAGGCCGAGTTATTGACAGCAGATCAGGGTAAAGCCATTCCAGACAATTATATTGTCGTGTTTAAAACGCCAACCGTGCTTAATACACAAAGCGCTATGGCTATCTCTGATTATGCGACTACCCAGGCACAGGCACTTAGCAATGCTTATAATGTAAGCGTTGCTAAACGCTTTAACGGCGTGCTAAACGGTGTGGTAGTCAATGCATCTGAAGGCGATGTTAAAGCAATGCTTAAAGACCCTAACATTGCTTACATTGAGCAAGATCAGATTGTCACTGTTACACCTCAGGCTTCTGGTGATCAGAATAATGCGATCTGGGGCCTTGACCGTGTCGATCAGCGTGCATTACCTTTGAATTCAAACTATCACTATGACTTTGACGGCACAGGTGTGACCGCGTACGTCATCGATACTGGTGTGCGTATTTCGCACAGTGAGTTCGGTAATCGTGCAAGCCATGGTTATGACTTTGTTGACAACGATGCAGACTCGTCTGACTGTAACGGTCACGGTACACACGTTGCTGGTACTATCGGTGGTTCAGAGTACGGTGTTGCGAAAAATGTCAATGTTGTAGGCGTCCGCGTATTAGGGTGTAACGGTTCCGGTTCGTATTCTGGTGTGATTTCAGGGATTGACTGGGTTAAAAATAATGCGTCAGGCCCGTCTGTTGCCAACATGAGTCTGGGTGGTGGTGTATCTCAGGCTGTTGATGATGCGGTTAATGCTGCCGTTGCCTCGGGTGTTACCTTCGTTGTGGCTGCGGGTAATGATAACAGCGATGCCTGTAACTATTCACCTGCTCGTGCGGCTGATGCGATAACCGTTGGTTCTACAACAAGCAGTGATGGCCGCTCTAGTTTCTCTAACTACGGCTCTTGTCTGGATATCTATGCGCCAGGTTCAAGCATCAAATCTGCATGGTATAACTCAGACAGCGCTACTAACACTATCAGTGGTACCTCAATGGCAGCACCTCATGTTGCCGGTGCGGTGGCTTTATACCTTGACCAGGATCCGACGCTTACGCCAGCTCAGATTGACTCATTGCTGAGCAGCAGAAGTACTAAAGGTGCAGTGTCTGATGCAAAAGCAAGCTCGCCTAATGAACTGCTTTATACGCTGGAAGGTGATGCGCCACCACCACCGCCTCCTCCAGGCCCAACTGAGCTTGTTTCAGGTGTAGGTGTGTCGGCGTCAGGTGCGTCTGGCTCTGAGACCTTCTATAAGCTTGCTGTTCCAGCTGGTGCAGCGTCGGTTTCGTTCACTCTGGCTGGTGGCTCGGGTGATGCGGATCTGTACGTTCAACAAGGCACTCAACCGACTCAAAGCAGCTACGCGTGTCGTCCATATAAAAACGGCAACAACGAATCATGTGAGTTCTCTAACCCGGCAGCGGGTGACTGGTACGTAATGCTACATGGCTATAGCCAGTACTCAGGCGCTACGCTGACGGGTACTTTTGGTGATGCTTCAGGCTGTGGGGCAAACTGCCTTCAAAACGGCGTGCCAGTCACGGGGTTGTCTGGTGGTACTAACACAGATACCCGTTATACCATCGAAGTACCGGCCAATGTAACATTGAATGTGAGCATTTCAGGTGGATCAGGTGATGCGGACTTGTATGTCCGTAAAGGCACTCAGCCAACCACTAATAACTATGATTGTCGTCCATATCTGTCTGGCAACACAGAAAGCTGTAGTCTGAGTTCAGGTACAGATGGCGGTACTTACCACATCATGGTACGTGGATACAGCAGTTACTCAGGCCTGACTCTGCAAGGCAGTTTCTAAACAGTACCGAGTAAGTAATATAGAAAAGGCCGCTCTGGAGCGGCCTTTTTTACTTTGCTGGTAACAATCAATAGACTTTGCAGATCAGACCCTTCAGGTAAAAACCTTCCGGATAGCAACCCGCAATGGGGTGGTCAGCAGCCTGATTAAGACGCTCCATGATCAATAAATCCTTACCGGCATCCAGCGCTGCATCAGCTACGACTTTCTGGAATAGATTCTGTTCCATCAGGCCTGAGCAAGAGAAGGTCAATAAAGTGCCACCTGGCTTTAGCAATTGCATTGCCAGCATGTTGATGTCTTTGTAACCGCGACATGCACCATTGAGCTGTGCTTTACTCTCTGCAAATTTAGGTGGATCCATGACGATAGTGTCAAACTGACGGCCTTCTTCCCGATACTGTCTGAGAAGCTTAAACACGTCTTGTTTAACAAACTGAGCACGGGATACATCCAGCTCATTGTGTTCGACATTACGTTTCGCCGTATCTAAAGCTGGTTGAGACACATCGACATTAATGACTTCATCACAGTCGCCGCGCAGCGCATACAAGCCAAATGTGCCTGTATAGCAAAAACAATTCAGTACAGATTTACCTTTTGAAAAGCGCTCTAATGCTGCCCGGCTGTCTCTTTGGTCCAGATAAAAACCTGTTTTATGTCCGGATTTTATATCGACTTCTATTTTTAAGCCGTTTTCCATGATCACCACAGGTGCCGTTGGCTCGTCTCCCCACAATACGCCAGTGGTTTTCTCAAGCCCTTCTTTTTTACGTACATCGACGTCAGAGCGTTCGTAAATATGACATTCAGGGAACAGCGTTCTGAGCGCTTGTACAATTTCGCCCTTGTGACGCTCTGCACCGGCGCTGAGTAACTGGCAAACCAGATAGTTATCAAATTTGTCTATGGTAATGCCGGGTAAACCATCTGACTCCGCGGCACACAATCTGAAACCGGTTAACTGTCCTTCCTCAATGACCTGTTCGCGGGCTGCAAGTGCGCGTGCGAGTCGGCGTTCGAAAAAGGCCTGATCGATTAACTCTGCTTGATCAAAACTCCAGATCCGGGCACGGATCTGTGAATCGGGGCTATATGCGGCTGTTGCGAGGTACTGTCCGTCGTGACTATAAATGGTCACCGTATCGCCAAGCGCAGGCTTACCTTTGACTTTTTTGATTGCCTTGGAAAAGATCCAGGGGTGTTTTCTTTTTAAAGATTTTTCACGGCCAGGTTGTAAATACAGCGCGCAAGACATATAAATTCCTTACTATGGATAATGGTGACATTTTAGTGAAGCCAATAAAAACATACAATCAGAACCATAAGGTTAAGGGATAAATGACAGTAAATATGACGGAATTAGAGACGGCATGCAGAGATTTTATGCTCACAACCGAGTTTGCCGATACCGCCCATGATTTATCACACATCCTGCGTGTGGTTAAAACCGCCAAGCAACTCTGTGCTGCGGAAGGGGCTGATCTTGAAGTTGTGTTGCCCGCGGCCTGGTTACACGACTGTGTGGCTGTGGCAAAGAATCACCCGGACAGGCCCATAGCGTCGAAATTGGCCGGGGACAGGGCGGTTGCCTTTCTATCAACCCTGGATTATCCAGAGCACAAACTCTCAGCGGTACATCATGCGATAGTTGCACATAGCTTCAGTGCCAACGTGCCACCCGATACGCTGGAAGCTAAAGTTGTTCAGGACGCAGACCGAATGGATGCGCTTGGGGCGATTGGGGTGAGTCGATGCATGAAAGTGGGCGGTGCCATTGCCAGACATTTGTATCACATTGATGACCCATTTTGTCAGCAACGAGAAGCGGATGATAAAAAGTACACGTTAGATCACTTCTACATCAAGCTGCTGAATATTGCGGAGCAAATGCACACGCAGTCGGCAAAACAAGAAGCGCAGCGCCGAACTGAGTTTATGCGTGGATTCTTGCTCGAATTGGGCAGAGAGATAGGTGTCCCCGACTAGCGGGTCATGCGTTTTACGAATACAACGACAAACAACGCCAGCGAAAAGCTCCCGGTAAACGCTTCAACCGTGGCGATTAACCGGGTAATGCCGGTCGGCGTTATGTCGCCATAACCCAGTGTAGTAAAGGTGACCACACTGAAATAAATGCAGTTGAGTAATGTACTGAGGTTGTCTGACCATGAGGCCTGACTGGAAAACTGGATCAGCCCGTCGTTATAATTGATTCCGAATATAAAGTAGCAAATCGCACAGGCGACTATCATGCCCAGACTGAAGCGGATCACATTTTCGGGCTTTTCGCCGTAGCCACATAACATATCAACGAAAGAGGATACCAACCGGCGTTTGGACAATTTAGGGTATTGCGCGTGACGCATGCGAAGTTCGCTGTAGGTATATTTGCCAGCCATTTCAAACAGACCTTGCTGCTCTGCGCCTTTTCTCAATAAGCGATAGATTTCTTCTGATTGTAAAAACAAGTCGTTGGCTTCATCTAAATCTTGCTCTTTCAGTGCGTCGCTGGCTTGTTTTTCTTGTAACAGTTTATCGCCAAGGTAGAGGTTATCGATACGAGTTTTATCGAGTTTCATGCCGAGCAGATTGGTGTTTTCGAGTTTGCAGCAATGTAGATTGGCATCTCGCAAGTCCGCTTTCATTAAGGAAGCATTTTTGATGGTACTGTTGAACAGGTGAGCACCTTGCAAGTTGGCACGATAGAAGTTGCTGTATGACAGGTCATAGCCTTCGTGGTTACCAAATTTAACCAGGTTAAGACCTTCCAGGTTGGCACGTTTTAACTCCAACCCCTGTAAAAGGCCGCCTCGTTTTGCATACCGCTCCAGCTTTTGAGTTAACTCCAGACCGCTTTTGTCAAATTTGCTATCATGCCAGAAGCAATAGCCTGAACCCATGTCTATTTCCTGGCATTTATGGCCGTCGGGAGATTCATATTGGCAAAGTGGTTTGTTATTCATGTTACGCCAGTTTAATCCTTCCTATTAGTAAGGGTAGCAGCATTTTTTCAGGGTAAATAAAAAATTGTATCTATGTCATTCGATTATCAGTTAAGTATCAGTAAGCGCAGACAGAGTGTTGCGATAAAAGTCACAGCGAATGGCGTGAAAGTGTTTGCGCCGCATGGCATTGACCGACAATGGCTGGAAACCTGGCTGAAGAGCAAGTCGAGCTGGGTTGAGGATAAGAAGCTAGCAGTGTCTGCTCAGCAACAACAGATCCAATCACCTTTCTGTCACAAAGAAATTCAGATATTTGGTGAACGATATCAGCTGGTGCTGTCGCCGCGTCGTTCTTATATTGATCATGACGCCAAATGTATTGGTCTAAAAACCCGGGCACAACCAGGAACAGAGGGCGCGCGCAAAGCCTTATTTAAGCTCTTAAACCAGATACTGCTCAGCTATGTAACGCCGGTACTGGCTGAGTATTCGGTCCTGATGAACAGTCAGTATCAGGAATTGAAAATAAGGGAATATAAACGCCGCTGGGGAAGTTTGTCTTCAAATGGCACGCTGGCGCTTAACAGCCTGTTGGTTGGTGCGCCTAAGTGGGTTATAGATTATGTTGTTGTGCATGAGCTGGCACACGGTCATGTGATGGCACACAATCAGGCCTTTTGGCAGATAGTGGCACGTCATTATCCCAGGTACCGGGAAGCTCAAGCTTACCTGAAGCAATATGGGGTTGGGTTACAGATCGAAAAGCCATAGCGGAGACCGGATCTACACAGTGACACTGATGGAGTGATGGTTTTGAGATAGGCAGCCTGAAGCTTGCTTCCATTTTGGGCATTAATGAAAACATCGGTTTACGAATGGCGCTGGTGCGACTGCCTGAACATGAATGCCCGTATGAAAAGCTAACACAGGGTGTTGTACGGTGCCGAGTAGAAAAGTGGTGGAGCTTACGTAAAATGAGTTAAACCAATTGTTCGATGAAATGGCGAGAATCGAGGACATTTTGCTGGACGCTTTACTTGTTCATAAGAAGCGTAGATTTGAACCCAAAAGAAGCCGATACACGTCCAATTGAAGTTAGCTTTATCGATACGCGGTAGGACTTGACTTCAGTTGGCTACCTTGAGGCTGCATAATTCTACTAATGAGCTGTACTAGGTTAGGTGGAGTTACACAGTAGCATGTGTCCTGGGATTAAACTGACAAAACTAATGTTTTAGACTGCAAAAATTTAGTGGCTATGACTTTGTTGTATTTCTTCTAATATTCGTTGAAATTTGTATACTAATTCAAGAGAGGTGTCATTGTTGAAGGCAATGTAAAGCTGAAAATCATCAGGGCCGAACGTGTAGATCTTTCTTAGTTTTTTTATGTCTAACCCTAAGTTACTCATCTGTTCCTCTAGCATTGATTGCGTTCCAATAACTAGATCAACCCGTTTTAAAAAGAGCATTTGGACGTTTTGTTCGAAGGTGGTTGTTAAATATAGATTGGATTCATCATTAAAACCGATATATCTTAAAAAGTGATGAGTACTGTCTTCTCTGATTACAGCAATTGAAAAGTGCTTAGCATCAGCTAGAGCATTAATTTCTATATGGGAGCTGCTTGTAAGAGCCCATATATGACCCTTTAGCTTACTAATCGGACCAACCCAATGAAATAAGTGTTCTCGCTCTTTAGTTCTAGCTAATGAAAATATCATTGTATTAGGCTCGTTGAGAGCCAGTTTATATGCTCTCGCCCAAGGGTATACCTCTATAGGTACTTTGTAATTGGCTTTGGAAAGCTGCTTTTTGACTAGCTCAACAGCACTTCCCTGAATTGGCAAGCCATTTTCAACTATTTGATACGGAGGAAAGTGTTCTGTGACAACTTTTATTTGTTGTGCGAATAGAAGAGGGGATATTCCAAAGAAAATACAAAATAAAAGAAGCGCTTTTGTCGCATGCATGAATTTTTGCCTGTGTTATCGACCAATTCAATTATAGTCATCATCCGCTTCGATGGCACAATTTGTTGGTAGCCTGTCGAGAAGGGGTAAAATCATCACAATTGTTCGAGTGTAGCTTTGATAAAAGGACGCCTGATGCATTCATATATTGTTGTGCGATAGAAGTGAGCTATTGAGGTTTTCTACAGTTAAAGTCAGGTTTTTATTATTGTTATTGTGTGGGCATTTAACAACGAGAACTAACTCGAAATGTGGGGATTTGAGGGCATTGTTTCCTAAATCATTGAACTAATTTAGCCTTGTGTGATCAGATCTCAAAAGCAAACACCGAGACTGAATTTTGAAAGAAAAGCGTATCACCAACTGGCGCGATTACAACAAAGCCCTTATCGCCAGAGGCAACATCCAACTTTGGTTTTCCGAGGATGCAATTACTCAGTGGAACAACACGCAACATCACGGCGGTAAAGGGCGAGCCAATCATTTCTCTGAGCTGGCGATTGAGACCTGCCTGACTTTACGGGCTGTATTTCGCTTGTCTCTTCGAGCCGCACAGGGTTTTGTTTCTTCTCTGATATCAATGATGAAGCTTAATTTGGAAACGCCAACTTATAGTTGTTTGTGCAAGCGTAGTGCAGAGCTCGCAGTTCGTTACAGGCCAAGCTCCAGTGCATCTGCGGGCATTGATATCGTGGTTGATAGCACTGGCTTGAAGGTGCACGGAAATGGTGAGTGGCATGCAAGAAAGCATGGTGCGAACAAACGCCGGACATGGCGAAAGTTACATCTGGCCATTGATGCAAATACGCACCAAATCGTGGGTGCTGAGTTGTCTGCAATCTCCGTAGCTGATCCAGAAGTTCTGGGCGATTTGCTCAGACCATTGCGCAGGAAAATCAGTTCGGTAAAAGCTGATGGCGCTTATGATACTAGAGGCTGTTATGCCGAAGTCGCAGTCAAAAAGGCTGATGCAGTGATCCCACCAAGGTGCAACGCGCAGTTGTGGGAGAATGCGCATACTCGAATAGCGTGGTCATTTTAACAAAGCATATAGGTAGCAGTGAGTGGAAGAAGTGTGTGAATTACCATCAACGCTCACTGGTGGAAACAGCTGAAATACAGCGTTGTTTAAGCTATCTGGATTTGATCAACAAGGCCGGATTTGAGCATAAAAATGATTATCAATAAAACCCATAAACTCAATCTTAACTAAGGCTGGTTATAAAGGTTTTGAGTGGGTGTTACTCTCCATTTTAAAGTTTACTTTTTGAACGACTGTGACGAGTGGAGATAATTATGGTTTATGAAAATTATACAACATTTAAGGCAAGGCAAAATCAAGGAGTGCTTACAGTTACCTTTGATTTTGAACCTGTAAATATTCAAGGCATTCCTATGTTGGATGATCTTAATCGCTTATCTGCAGCACTGGAGACAGACAAAAGTGTAAAAGTTGTTGTATTTCAATCTGCACACCCAGAAATTTTTGTTGCACATGCCGACACAAACTTTTTAAAGGATATGTCTACTCAAGCGGTGGCGAGAGAAGAGGTTGAATTACTTTATTTGCAGCAAGTCTTGCAGAGAGTCAGTGTACTGCCACAAGCCACCATCGCAAAAGTAGAGGGGTTTGCACGTGGTGGGGGTCATGAATTTATGCTGGCTTGTGACATGCGTTTTGCTGCTCGCGGTAAAGCCAAGTTTATGCAAATGGAGGTGGGTATGGGGATTTTACCATGTGGCGGTGGAGCATCCCGCATGGCTCGGCAGGTAGGGTTAGGGCGTGCATTGGAGATAATTTTGAGTGCGCGTGATTTTGATGCCGACCAAGCACAAGCGTATGGCACAATTAACCAAGCACTGGATGCGGATAAAATTGGTCCTTATGTAGAAGAACTAGCTAATCGAATTAGTCAATTTCCTGCTGAATCGATAGAAGCCTGTAAACGCGCTGTATATGCCTCAATTGATTTGCCAATTGAAGATTCGCTAAAAGAAGAAGCTTACAGGTTGTATCAATCAATGAGCAAAACACCAGCACAAAAACGTTTTCAGTATGCTGACGATAATGGTGCGCAAGATAGCATGGAAAATCAGCGCAACTGGGATCAATTAGTGATGGGTATTCAGGATATTAAATAGGGTCAAATAAGATGAGTTAGTCACTAATGTGACCATGTTCCAACTTTGATCTAGTCGTTATGGCACTGTTATGGCCGGCCTTCTAGTAATATTGAGTTAAGTTGTTTTACCGAAAATCATGCAATGCCCATATTCGGTTCTGTACCAAACAAAGTGCAGTTAACGTAACTGCACTTTGTTTATTTACTACTGTGAAAAATCATGTGTTTTTTTATTGTAGAGGCTGTTTTTGGCAGCTAGCGAGTGTCCCAAGTGGGACTATGCTTTTGGAAATTGGATGTTTTTCAGCAGACACAAAAAGACAGTTGAAGAAACTTTCTAACTGACTGTTTTATATGGCTTAATGTGGCTAAGGAGGCTGTATTGTAACCAGCTAAGGCAGTGTTGTCAGGCTTATAGTCTGATCCCTTTGGGCGATCGGGAACCCCTCCTAGGAGAAAACAAATTGTAAAGTGGTGGAGGGGGCTGGATTCGAACCAGCGAAGGCAGTGCCGTCAGATTTACAGTCTGATCCCTTTGGCCGCTCGGGAACCCCTCCTCAACATGGGCGCTGATAATATCAAAGTTTTTAGTGAAGTAAAGAAATGTCCTAAAGAAAATTGAAAAAATGCCGATAAATTTTCATATTTGATAAATTGTGGCGATTTTACATGCAGATAGATGGCATTTTGTGCAAAGAGGCTCAGCTGGGCAGTGCACTCAATCACAGCGTTCATGAAGCAAGACGCGGCGACTTTGGCTTGCTGCTGTCTTTATTGTCTCAGGATGCATTAGATTTTAGCCAGTTTGACCTGCCGCATTCGTCTTCACAGGAAGCTGATAAATCAGAAGAAGCGCTTAAAAAGGCGTTGCAGCTTGGTCCGCAAAAGCCACTTGCCCCAGAACAGTTCGATATGCTGATTGGCCAGAGCAATGGGTTTATGGCTCAGGGGGGCGATCTGACAAGTCTTCGCCTTAAAGAATGTTTGCAGCCAGAGCCCTTTGCGGTACGTAACGACAAAAAGCACATTCCGCTGCATATCGTTGATAATTTGGAGCCTGCCGTAAGACAGAAGCTCGAAAATACCAGAAATCCGCAAATGCTTGTTGATAAACACGATATAGATGCTGCAGGTTTCTATGATCAGATAGCCAGTGGTGAAATGCAATCTATGTTGCAGGTTGCGGTGTAATACCAATTTCACTTAATACCTGGTCTATTTGAAGGAGCAAATAGGACGCTAACGGCGTTAAAAATTTCTTATTTAGAACAACTAAATAGCAAAATTTTTGCCTTGTTATCGACCCTATTTTCTCGCCTCAAAATAGATCACTTAATTAAGCAAATTGGTATAACAAACGCCACAGCGAGTTTAAAAAAGAAAACTAAGCGATGCGTAAATATTGGGCGAGTAATTTGATGCGTGCAAACATCATAAGCATATTGGAATGATGTTGTCGTTTGCTAGAGTCTTTGTCTTTGATTTTGTTAGGCCGCTTCCAAGGCTTTGAAGTCGCTTAGGGGGCCTTAGTTGCAGAGCACAAATAAATTGGGTACAACAAACGCGAAGAAGCTGCCTACTTAGAACTGGGTTATTGAAGGTTCAATAACCCAGATCATCTAGCCTGCCTATCTAGCCGTGGCATTTTTTGAACTTCTTCCCACTTTGGCAGGGACAAGGATCATTCCTGCTAATTTTTTTCTCAGGGCAGGCAAACAGTTCACCATCAAGATAACGCCACTGGCCGTCTTCACGTAAAAAGCGAGACCGTTCGTGCATAGTGATACAGGTGCTGCCATCCAGGTATGTAGCCTTAAACTCCACAAAGTGATGTTCTGGAGAATCATTGCTTTGGATGACCTCCAAGCCAATAAAGGTTGCGTGCTCAGCAAATGCACTGATACTGGCCTCACTATTTTCTGCACGTTTGCACTGTGCATAAGTACGATGTATGTACCCTGTGTCTTTGAGGCAATAAGCACTGTATCTGGAGCGCATTAACTGCTCCGCACTGTCAGGTAGCTTTTGGCCTGCTATAAAAGGCAGACAGCATGCTTGTGCTTCTCTTTCAGAACCGCAATAACACATATTTTCTCATTTGAACTTAATGCGCAACGACAGATACCTCATGTCCAGAGGTGCGGGTAAAACAAAAGACCTCAGTGTCACTGTCTATCAGTTTAAACTGAGACAGCTGTTGTTCCGACACAATGTCTGTCCAGGTGATCACCGCTGCAAAGTTACCTTTGCATAAAGCGCTGTTGATAACATACTCTAAGTTTATCAAATGTCTTTGACGTAGCACCAGTAGCTTGCTGCTATCAATTGAACTGTTATCCAGCAGGGCTTTGCTTGGAATGTTGTCTGGTGCAATAAGCAAGGTCCATCTGTGAAGTGAATTGCATCGATACAGGATTTTAAGCAGTTCTAAACTGCTTACTATGTCATCTTCCGCATATACTAACTGATAGCGTTTATTGGCTGTTTTAGCCTGAGACACTGATATATTTTGCACTTGAGTATGTAACATGAGCAGACCACTGATTTTCTATACAGTGGTTATACAGTATTTCATACAGTGCTATTTGGCAAGTAAAATATCGCGTGTTTTTTGTGCTTTTTTAATAGTGCTTTGATTACATTTACTTTTATTTTGGGTTCGCGTCCGGGCTAAAGTGCATCATTTGATGGATTTGCTCATACAGGGTAGCGGCATAGCACTGGGCATCTATGAATCGCTTAGCTGTCAGATGGGTACGCACTTGCTCAAGTGTGCCAGCTGCTGCCTGATTTCCCTGACTTTGAGAGAGCGATAGCCAGGCAATACCATGAAAAACGCTTTTTGGTACACCCTGACCTTTTACAAATAACATCCCGAGATAAAACTGGGCTTTATTATCACCTGACATCGCAGCAAGCCGAAGCCATTTCGCAGCGAGCGGATATTGTTTATTTTTCAGATAATAAAGGCCTTTTTTATAGACAGCTTTGTTATCGGTATCGTTGGGCCAGCGGTTTTCAGAGTCCGGTGTTGCGGTCACAAATTCCAGCACATTGAGCAGCTGTTGCTCTAAATCACTGCCGTTTGCAACTGCTAATTGGTTCTTTTTCATACTGATTTCACTTAATACGACTTAGATCAGAGTGTAGCTGATTTTTAACTATTTTGTCCGATTACACCAGAGATTTGTGATAAAATCCGGCTTTCGTTTCTATATAAAATACAAAGACATGCTGGAAAAATTATTTTCGCTCCGTGCACAGCAGAGCACAGTCAAAACCGAGTTTATCGCCGGCCTGACGACATTTGTCACTATGGTTTACATTGTTTTTGTGAACCCTGCCATGCTAGCTGAGGCGGGCATCGATCATGGTGCTGCGTTTGTTGCCACTTGTTTAGCCGCAGCTATAGGTTGTTTTATCATGGGCTTGTGGGCCAATTATCCGCTGGCTTTGGCGCCAGGCATGGGCTTAAATGCCTTTTTTACTTATGGCGTCGTGTTGGGTATGGGTCATTCCTGGCAAAGCGCGTTGGGCGCGGTTTTTTTATCTGGGTGTCTATTTTTATTACTCAGTATATTTAAGGTCAGAGAGTGGGTGATACAGGCAATCCCGCTGGTACTCAAGCAAGCCATTGCTACAGGTATTGGTGCTTTCCTGGCACTGATAGCGCTTAAAAATGCGCAGATCATCGTTGCCAGCCCGGCAACCTTTGTGCAATTGGGTGACATCACCAGCCCTGGCCCTTTACTTGCCATTCTGAGCTTTTTTGTTATTGCTGCCTTAATGTATCGTGATATGAAAAGTGGCGTGCTGCTGAGTATTTTGTTGGTTACTGTGCTTGCCTGGGGCCTTGGCTTGGTCGAATATGCCGGTATTGTTTCTATGCCACCGAGTATTACACCAACTCTGGCGCAACTTGATATTGCCAGTGCGTTGGAAATCTCGATGCTGAGCGTGGTGTTCGCATTTTTATTTGTTGATTTGTTTGATACCAGTGGCACTTTGGTTGCGGTGACACAAAAAGCTGGTATTGCAGATAAAGAAGGGCGGATGCCACGCCTTGGCAGAGCGCTTTCGGCTGACAGCTCAGCAACGATAGCTGGATCTTTTCTTGGTACCTCCACAACCACTTCGTACATTGAATCTGTGTCAGGTGTGTCTGTGGGTGGGCGTACAGGATTAACCGCAGTGGTGGTTGGTTTGTGTTTCCTGCTTATGATGTTCTTTGCACCTTTGGCGCAAATGGTCCCTGCGTATGCCACTGCCGGAGCGATTTTGTACGTCGCTGTACTGATGCTGCAAAATTTGAAGCTGGTGAACTGGGATGATATGAGTGATGCCATTCCGGTCAGTGTGGTGTTACTTATGACACCACTGACGTTCTCAATTGCGCATGGCATAGCGCTTGGCTTTATTTCTTATACTGCGGTGAAGCTGGCGTGTAATAAACGCGAGGAGATCTCTGTCAGTGTCTGGGTATTGACCGTGCTGTTTATTGTCAAGTTTGCGATCAGCTGAGGCTGATCACCACTTTTTCTTGGGAGCGAAAAGGACATCGAGGTCGTCCTTTTCTTTCTCTGCTTTCTTTTTCACCGCAGAGGCATTGGAGGCTTTAAGCTCAGTGCTTATCTCACTCAGGTATCCTTCGAGCAGAGTTTTCTTTTCTTTGGTGTACTCATCGGCGTGGGTGACACCGCAGATGATCGCATAGGCTTTTTCAAAATACTGACGTGCCGATCCCACCATGTTAGCGCTCTTAGCTGACATTCCCCGCTTGATTTGGCTTTCTACATTTATTCTTAGTTGCAACCGCTCCATTTTACGGTCTTCCTGAACAAACACTTGTGTGTCTACTTTGCCTTTGCTGTGCTCTGAACGTAGTAAGTGGCGCAATTTTTTAATGCCCTGAACCAGCGCGATGAGCTGCTTATCGTTGTCGGGTAATGTGACTTTATCAGATTCGTTTGCATTTTGAGGTTCGTTGTTTAAACGCTCCTGAGATTCATGCATGCGACTTTTTAATTCTCGAGAGGTGGGTGAAAGCTCGACCATAGATACCAGTGCATCATGCACACGGCGCTGAATGACTTTGATCATGGCACCGGACATAGGAATGTTGCTGCTATTAAGGATTACATCTTCGGCTTCTTCAATGATCCGCTTTTGTTTTGCCAGCTCTTTACGGCGTTCCGCTTCTTGTTTTTCTTTGTGTTGTTGAATAGCACTGACCCACACTGCAATGACAATGAGTGCTACAATCAACAAAATTATTACGGTAATAAACATACCCGGATCTCTTCGTAAATCATACAGCTGACAGTTTTTTTATATTACATCAAATAATTGGGGATTGAACAGTGTTAATAACAAGAGACTTGAAAATCCACCAAATTCCATCATTTTTTAGTATAGCTTAATGCTTGGAAGCTGGCTCTAATACACTGGGGAAAGTATTGTCCTATCGGATATACTATAATTATGCTAGGCTGAGTCATTATTTGCCTGTATCTAACGATAATTGGCCTAGTCGTACACCAGATAACAATTAAAACAAACGCTTAGTTATGAAATTACAACAACTGAAATACATAGTTGAAGTTCTGAATCACAATCTCAATGTGTCAGCAACCGCAGAAAGCTTGTATACCTCCCAGCCGGGAATTTCCAAGCAGGTGCGTATGCTGGAGGACGAGCTTGGTGTACAGATCTTTGGCCGCAGTGGCAAACATCTCACACATGTTACCAGTGCAGGCAATGAAATTATAAATATTGCCCGAGAGATATTGTCGAAGGTAGAAGGCATTAAAGCCGTTGCCAATGAACACACTTTACCCGATCAAGGTAAGCTTAATATCGCGACTACACATACTCAGGCGCGTTATGCATTACCGAATGTGATCCAGGGGTTCATGCAAAAGTATCCGGCCGTGTCATTACATATGCACCAGGGTACACCGCAACAGATCTCGGATGCTGCTGCGCGAGGTGATGCAGACTTCGCCATCGCAACGGAGGCGCTTCATCTTTACGGCGATCTGATCATGCTGCCTTGCTATCACTGGAATCGCAGTATTGTGGTGACGAAAGATCATCCATTGGCAAAGAAAGGCAGTAATATTACGGTTCAGGATGTCGCTAAGTTTCCTTTGATCACTTACGTGTTTGGTTTTACCGGACGCTCTGAACTGGATAAAGCTTTTAATGCGCATGGGCTGTCTCCGCATATTGTGTTCACCGCCACGGATGCCGATGTGATTAAAACCTATGTCCGATTAGGGTTGGGCGTGGGTGTGCTGGCAACAATGGCAGTTGATGAAATCACAGACAATGACCTGGTATGCATTGATGCCAGTCATCTGTTTGAGGCAAGTACAACCAAGATTGGATTCAGAAAGGGTAGTTTCTTGCGTGGTTACATGTACGATTTTATCGAACGTTTTGCACCACACCTGACTAAAGATTTGGTTGAACGCGCCAGCCTGATGCGCAATCAGGACGATGTGGATGCGCTGTTTGAAAACACTGAGTTACCAGTCAAATAAATGAGCACACCAGGTTGCTGAATGCGACCTGATATCAGACATTAAAAAAGCCGCAAAAGCGGCTTTTTTAATGTCTGACGGTACGGATTAACATTCAATGATATTAACCGCGAGTCCACCACGTGCCGTTTCTTTGTACTTGGTTTTCATATCATTACCAGTATCCAGCATGGTTTTGATAACCTTATCCAAAGAGACTTTTTGCTCGCCGCTGCCACGCATGGCAAGACGTGATGCGTTAATGGCTTTTACGGCGCCCATGGCGTTTCGCTCAATACATGGTACCTGTACCAATCCACCGACCGGGTCGCAAGTTAACCCCAGGTTATGTTCCATTCCTATTTCAGCGGCATTTTCCACGTGTACCACATTACCACCCATGATTTCTGTGAGTGCGCCAGCTGCCATAGAGCAGGCCACACCTACTTCACCCTGGCAGCCAACTTCAGCACCAGAAATAGAGGCATTTTTCTTATACAGAATACCAATTGCTGCGGCAGTGAGCAGGTAGCGCGTTGCTATCTCGGCATCCACTTCTTTGATAAACGTATGATAATACATGAGTACCGCAGGTAGGATCCCGGCAGCACCATTTGTGGGTGCCGTTACTACGCGGCCGCCAGCAGCATTTTCTTCATTAACGGCCAGCGCAAACAGATCAACCCAGTCCATTGCCCGAAGTGGATCGTTGCTGTTTTCAACATTTAGTTTTAAATACAAACTTGGCGCGCGGCGCTTTACTTTTAGCCCGCCAGGTAAAATGCCTTCAGTGCGCATACCGCGTTCAATACACGCTTTCATCACTTCCCAGATATGAAACAACTCTGTTTTGATTTCTTGTTCACTGCGGAGCGTTTTTTCATTGTGCATCATGAGCGAAGAGACACTCAGGCCTGTTTCTTTACACATCTCGAGCAGTTGTTGCGCATTCTCAAAAGGGTAAGGCGCTGGATTTTGCTCACGTACATCTAGCGCTGCTTGTTTCTCAGTATCAAACTGCTCTTCAGTGACAATAAAACCACCGCCGATAGAATAATAAATCTGGCTATGTACGAGCTCTGCACCCGAATAAGCTTGAAGCTCCATGGCATTGGAGTGCTTAGGCAGCGTTTTACGGCGATGAAAGACAATTGCGCCTTGTTTAGGAAAATCGGCTTTATGGGTTTTATCCAGGTAAATCACCTGCTCACGCTCAATGGTATCCAGGATCTCAGGGACTTTGTCCGCATCTACCGACTCAGGATCATATCCAGCCAGCCCTAAGATCACCGCTTTACCAGAACCATGCCCAATACCAGTCTGACCTAATGAGCCGAATAACTCTACTTTTACTGATGTGACTTTATCAATAATGCGGCTACTTTGCAGGTCTTTCACAAACAAGCGCGAAGCACGCATAGGTCCAACAGTATGGGAAGATGACGGTCCAATACCAACACTGAACATGTCAAATGCACTAATCATAAATTCTACTCAACATTGCCTCTGAACGGGCGCACATCATAACGTTAATTATTGCATAAGTAACCCACTTCACAGCAAAATTGTATACAGTTTTATCTGGACATGCAGGTATTGTAACCAATGGTGAGTAAAATATATTGAAATGTAATCAAAATCACTTAGTTAGTGGGGTGGCAGATACGCGTGTTTGGCTGGTCAGGCTACTCTGTTCAGCAACTGTTGAACAATCTTCGCTGTGGCTCCCCAAAGTAACCCATGCTCTGTCATGAGGGCGTTGAAGGTCACCGTTTTTCCTTGTAATCGCGTCTGCACAGGTTGCCAGACACCTTGTTGTGCGAGCAAAGACAATGGCAGGGTGAACACTTGCTCCACCTCATCACTGTGGGTTTGCCAGGTCGCACTGTGTGCTAAGGTTGCCAGCACAGGCGTAATACGAAAGCCGGTCAGTGTTGTATGCAAAGGTAAAATACCAACCGGGTTAACTAGTAGTGGATCAAGGGCAATTTCTTCCTGACTCTCTCGTAATGCCGTAGTGATCACTGATTTGTCTTGTAATTCAACTTTACCACCCGGAAAACAGAGCTGACTTGGATGGCTGCGCAGTTGCGCACTGCGCTTGCAAAGCAGCAGGGATGCTTCCCCATCCACCTCGAGTAAGGGGACTAATACCGCGCTTTCTTGTCCTTGTCCTGATGCTGGCACGTGATCTGAAGCACTTAAACTAAAGCGGCTAATGACATGTTGTAGATTCATAGTACAGGGAGTATTTTGTTCACCTTGTGATAAGTCTCCTGATACTCTAACTCACAGTCTGAGTCTGCGACAATCCCCCCTCCGGCCCAGCAGTGAATTTTTTGCTGATGGCAAACTAAGGTTCGGATAGTGATCGAGGTGTCCATTGCTCCACAAGCACTCAGATAGCCAATTGAGCCGCAGTAAGCGCTGCGCCGGTGAGGTTCAAGTTCTTCGATGATTTCCATTGCCCGGATCTTCGGTGCACCTGTGATTGAGCCTCCCGGGAATGCGGCTTTGAGTTGATCAACGGCTGTTTTGCCTGTTGCCAATTGCGCCGTGACTGTACTAACTAGATGGTGAACAGCCGGAAAGCTTTCAATTTCGAATAGCTTGGGCACTTGCACACTACCAGGCGTT
Organism: Pseudoalteromonas rubra; assembly: GCF_005886805.2. Lineage (NCBI taxonomy): Bacteria > Pseudomonadati > Pseudomonadota > Gammaproteobacteria > Alteromonadales > Pseudoalteromonadaceae > Pseudoalteromonas > Pseudoalteromonas rubra. The sequence goes on along the minus strand of NZ_CP045429.1, from coordinate 2,833,572 downwards.
GCCACTTTGCCAAGGTCATTGCGTAGCAAGTCTACAATCATCACATTCTCTGCGCGATCTTTGCGGCTCTGTTGTAACCGGGTGGCTTGCTGCGCATCTGCTTGTTTGTCGTCGTGTATTCTGGGCAAAGTGCCCTTGATTGGTTTGGTCTCAACCTGGCCATTGCGTACTGAGATAAAGCGCTCTGGTGACACAGACACGATAGCATCCTCACCAAGATTAATAAAAGCAGAAAAAGGTGCCTGGTTATTTGCGCGCAGCGTTTTATAGGCCTGCCAGGGCGAGCCGTGATAATCGGCACTGAATCTTTGCGCCAGATTTATCTGATAACAGTCGCCGCTTTTCAGATAGTCGTGGATACTGGCGAATTTGTGCGCATATTCTGACTGGGTCATATTGGCCTGCCAGCGACTGGTTAGCGTGAAAGTATCATCATCACGGCCACCTTGTTCAATCAGTGACAGGTAAGTACTCAGCCGGTTGTATCCTGGTTGCGTAACAAAGTACCATTGGTTGCTCAGGTTATCGCGTATCAGAGCATCGGGGTAAAGACCGGCTATCATGTCTGGCAGTGCAATATCCTGCATCGCGATTTTGGGCATGGCCTCTATGTATCGGCCGAGATCGTAGCCAAAGTAACCGAGCCAGCCACCCGTGAAGGGAATATCTGAATGAGGCCTTGAATCGAGCTCTGTAAGCTTGTCTTGCATTACCGTGAAGCCATCTTGCTCAACCTGCTCACCGTCGAGGTAAAACTGACCGTCTCTGGCTTCGAGTATACACAGTGGGTTGATACTCATGATATCGAAGCGGCTATTTTCGTGATTGGCGTCACTGGAATCGAGCAAGATTGCCAGTTGCTGGGAGGCGAGGGTGCCAAACACCTCGATGGTTGACAAAGAAATGTCTAGTTCAATGGAGTTACTACTTGGATTTGTCATTTACTGAACCCGAATGCTAGCCCGAAACGGGCGAGGAGGGTATCATAATTGTCATTGAATCCCTAGAGCGTTACCTTATATTCCATCGAACGATTTTAGATAAGTGTCGGACTTTGGTCGCTAGTCTATGATTGCGATACTCACTCATCGCAAGATGGTATATAATCGCGCCTCTCAATAAACACCGGTTTGCCTCGTCACAGGCCGGAGAATAAAGGAACCGTCATGAGTACTATTCGTCAGCAAGACTTCATTGACAGCATCGAAGATGCATTGCAATACATTTCTTACTATCATCCGTTGGATTTTGTGCAAGCTTTAGAAAAGGCGTACGACAAAGAGCAAAGTAAAGCGGCCAAAGATGCCATCGCGCAGATCTTAATTAACTCGCGTATGTCAGCAGAGGGCAAACGTCCTTTGTGTCAGGATACCGGGATCGTGACTTGCTTTGTAAAGGTCGGTATGGATGTTAAATGGGATAAAACAGACTTGACTGTTCAACAAATGGTAGATGAAGGCACACGCCGCGCCTATACCAACCCGGATAACCCATTGCGTGCTTCAATCGTTGCGGACCCTGCTGGTGCTCGTAAAAATACCAAAGACAATACACCTTCTGTTGTTCACATTGATATGGTCCCGGGCGCAGAAGTTGAGGTGATGATCGCTGCCAAAGGCGGTGGCTCTGAAAACAAGACCAAAATGGTCATGCTTAATCCATCAGACGATGTTGCTGCCTGGGTAGAGAAAACATTGCCAACAATGGGCGCTGGCTGGTGTCCGCCTGGCATGCTGGGTATTGGTATCGGTGGTACCGCAGAAAAAGCCGCGGTTCTGGCAAAAGAATCATTGATGGATCCAGTTGATATCCATGAGCTACTTGAGCGTGGCGCGGAAACAGCAGAAGAGAAACTGCGTCTAGAAATCTTCGAGCGCGCAAACAAGCTCGGTATTGGTGCACAGGGTTTGGGTGGCTTAACTACCGTGGTTGACGTGAAAATCAAGTCTGCGCCTACCCACGCTGCCTCTAAGCCAGTAGTGATGATCCCAAATTGTGCTGCGACACGTCACGTACATTTCACTCTGGACGGCTCAGGCCCTGCTGATCTTAAAGCGCCTAAACTGGAAGACTGGCCAGAAGTGACCTGGGAAGTCGGGGAAGATACTCGTCGTGTTAACCTGGATGAAATCACGAAAGAGGATATTCAGGATTGGAAAATGGGCGAGACCGTGTTGTTATCGGGTAAGATCCTGACGGGTCGTGATGCAGCACATAAGCGTTTGCAGGACATGATTAACTCAGGTGAAGGGTTGCCAGACGGGGTTGATCTGACCAACAAGTTCATTTATTACGTAGGTCCGGTAGATGCTGTAGGTGATGAGGTAGTTGGTCCTGCTGGTCCAACAACATCGACCCGTATGGACAAGTTCACTGATCTGATGTTAGAGAAGACTGGCCTGATCGGCATGATAGGTAAAGCAGAGCGTGGTCCAGCGACTGTAGAGTCCATCAAAGAAAACAAAGCTGTTTATCTGATGGCTGTGGGTGGTGCTGCATATCTGGTAGCTAAAGCGATTAAGAAATCTAAAGTTGTTGCGTTTGAAGACCTGGGAATGGAAGCTATCTACGAATTTGAAGTAGAAGACATGCCTGTCACTGTGGCTGTAGACAGCAACGGTGTTAACGCACACACTCAAGGTCCGGCAATTTGGAAAGCTAAGATTGAAGAGCTTGATAGTAAGCTGAAATAACGGTAATCCTGAGTGACTTAAAAGAAGAGGGCATGTCCCTCTTTTTTTGATCTTGTCGCTGTGTATTTTGCTGAATTGGCTTCAGACGCCATACTTTGCAACTGCGATTCAGCGTTTCTTAACGTGCTCACCTCCTCATCAGACCTCTATTTATCGTACAAATAACCGTACACAATCGTTTGTGTTGACGTTTACGTAAAGATTAACCTCTAAAAATCGTTAAAATAGTGAAGAATTAAACTCATATATTCAAATGAAATGCATAATCAAGCCGATATATGACTATTTAATGTATCATGAAGGCAGGTTTAACGCTTTTAAGGTCAATATCAACTCATATTGTGGATTGGTTAGAGAGTTAGTGATACAGTTCGATGAATTTCAGCGCTATCTGACTTAAAGTCAGTCTATAACGGAGAACAAACAAAGTGGCTGTATTTAACCAAGTTGAATTTGATAACCACGAACAAGTAGTTTTTTGTTCTGATGAAGCATCGGGCTTGAAGGCAATCATTGCTGTTCATAATACTAAGCTTGGTCCTGCGGTTGGCGGATGTCGCCTTTGGGACTATGCAGATGATGCCGATGCAGTCTATGACGTATTGCGTCTTTCAAAGGGCATGACTTATAAAAACGCCGTCGCGCGTTTGCCTTTTGGCGGTGGTAAATCTGTGATCATTGGTGATGCTAAGAAAATCAAATCTGAAGCGTTATTCAGAGCGTTTGGCAAACACCTTGAACGCCTCGGTGGTAGCTACTATTCAGCAGAAGACGTTAACATCACCACAGGTGATGTAATGACAATGCATAAAGAGACTAATTATGTAATGGGTCTCGAAGGCAAAAGCGGTAACCCGTCGCCTTTCACTGCATTGGGCACGTTCCTAGGTATTAAGGCTGCTTACCAACACAAGCATGGTCATCAAGACCTGTCTGGTGTGAAAGTATCCGTTCAGGGGCTGGGCGCGGTTGCTTACACTTTGTGTAAATACTTGCACGAAGCGGGTGCTGAGCTGTTTGTGACCGATATCAATCAGGCATCGATTGATAAAGTCGTGAATGACTTTGGCGCAACAGCGGTGAGCATTGATGAAATCTACGACCTGGAAGTAGATGTTTACGCGCCGTGTGCACTAGGTGCAACAGTAAACGATGAAACTATCCCTCGTATTAAAGCTAGCATCATTGCTGGCTGTGCGAATAACCAGCTTGCTGAATCAAGACATGGTGAGATCTTGCGCGAAAAGGGTGTGCTTTATGCACCTGACTATGTCATTAATGCGGGTGGTATCATCAATGTATATTACGAGACAAAACCTGAGGGGTACAGCGAAGAGGCGGCAACTAAGCACGTTGAGGGCATCTACGACACCCTGACTGAAATCTTTGCTCGTTCTGATGCTGAGCAAAAATCAACGCATCTGATTGCCGATGAGTTGGCACAAGAGATCATCGCAAACGGTTTGTAATCGTAAGCTGATACACTCAATATAGAGGGGAGTATTCCCTCTATATTGAATTATGAAAAAAATCACTCCCTCAGACTGGCCCAGAGCCGAACATTTTGAATTTTATTTAGGTTTCGACCAGCCTTATTTTAATATTACGACCCGCCTGAAGATGGGCACGCTGTACACACTTTGCAAGCAACAGCAACTCTCTTTTACCTTTAGCTATTTGTATTGTCTGAGCAAAGCCTGTCAGAAATACGAGCCTATCCGCTACCGAATAATGAATGAACACCCATGTGTTGTTGATCAAGTTGAGATGAGCTGTGTATTTTTGCGTGAAGACAGAAGCTTTCGATTTGTGCCTTTGGTTGCTTGTGAAGGTATCCACGACTACATTAAAGAGAATGTAGCGCAGAAAAATGCGTATCTGGAACAGCCTTTGGTTAGTGAACACTTTTTGGCGACTTCTGAGACTCCACAGCAACTTTATTTATCCATATTGCCTTGGTTGGATTTCAGTAGCTTCAGCCATGCCCGAAACGCAAAAGATAACCTTGGTATTCCAAAGTGTGTTTTCGGTCGCTTTGATGTGCAAACAGGTGAATTGCCATTCTCTATTGAAGTACACCATGCTTTGATGGATGGCTTACATGTAGCGGAATTTATCCAGGAAATAGAAATTCAGTGCCGGTTATTGTGTGAACAGTTATTAGGCTAAGTCTTCCTTTCTGGCTGTATTCGCTGTTGCACAAAGGTGAATGCTAAGTGTTCAGTCGGTGCCTAGATCCTTGATATTAAAAACGAAATAAATTACTAAGTTGTGCAAATTTAAGGCTGTAGATTAGGGCTAAATAGCTGTAATAAAATGTAAATAAAGTTGCTTTGTGTATGAAATATAAGTGCTTAAGGTTTTTATTCTTGGTTTCCTTGTTAATACAATGTTTTTTTTCAATTTATTTCATCGCGACAAGCAAAAATTGTTTTAAACATGAAGTTGACATGGGCAATAGCATTTAGCATTATTGCACGGTTGATACTGCTAAAAGTATCCGGGGTACTCTCTAAGAGAGTGCAAAAATTATAAAAGTAACATTACTTAATTGGTTGGGAACTATGTCTGTTAAAATCAGAAAGAGCCTTGTAGCTTCAGCGCTTTTTGGCGCAGCGGCAATTGCAAGCAGCAATGTGATGGCAGATCCTTTGAATGACATACAAAAAGTAGGTCAGCAAACTCAAACGGCTGCTAAAAAGTCTCAAGACAAGATTGATGGTATCTACGGTCAAACTATCGAAATGGTAGCTGAGTACCGTGGAATTGTTGACGAAACAGAACTTCTGAAAGTTTACAACGACCACGTAGCACGTTTGGTTGCAGACCAAAATGCAAATATCGAATCTCTAGAACGTCAGATCGCGACGGTTGATAAAACTAAGCAAGACGTTGTGCCTTTGATGTATCGCATGATTGATACACTCGAGCAATTCATCAAAGCGGACGTGCCGTTTGATACTGAAAAGCGTCTAGAGCGTATTGAGAGATTACGTGAGACACTTACTAATGCAAAAGTAACGACGTCTGAAAAATACCGTCAGGTACTTGAAGCATACAGCATTGAAACCAACTATGGTTCTGCAATGGTTGCTTCTCAAGGTTCACTTGAGATCAACGGTAAAAACATCAATGTTGACTTCGCCCGTCTAGGCCGTATCGCATTTGTTGCTCAGTCTTTCGACCAGAAGCAAGCGTGGGTTTGGAACACCAGCAGCAAGCAGTGGGATCAGTTAGGTGAAGAATATCTGAAGCCTATTAAAGACATGATCCGTATCGCACGTGGTCAGGCTGCCCCAGAACTAGTTAAACTACCTATTTTCGGCGCGGAGTAATAAAACATGAAGAAACTATTTAAAGGTTTTGCCGTTGCTGCAGCATTAACAGTTTCTGCTGGTGGCGCATTGAACGCACATGCAAGCACTGAGTCTCTGGATAAAATCCTTGAGCAAGTAAAGCAGAACCGTATCTCTGAAGGTAAAATCAACAAAGCTCGCGAACAAGAGTTCCTGTCAGATCGTGCTGACAAGCAAGCTTTGCTGAACAAAGCTAAGCGCGACCTTGCTGCTGAAAAAGCACGTGGTGAGCGTCTTAACAAGGAATTCAAGCAAAACGAAGTAACACTTGCTGAGAAAGAAACTGAACTACTTAACGCACAGGGTACCCTGGGTGAGATGTTCGGTGTGGTACGTCGTAACGCTGCTGAAGCAATCGGTGCTATCGAAGCGTCAATCATCAGTGCTGAAAAGCCTGGACGTTCAGAAGTACTTCGTTCACTGGCAGCTGCTAAAGAACTACCAACTACTCGCGAGTTGGAAGAGCTTTGGATTGCTTTCCAAACTGAAATGACTGAGTCTGCAAAAATCTCTACTTTCGAATCTGAAGTAGCTGAACTAAGCGGCGACATCAATGTTAAACAAGTAACTCGTGTTGGTAACTTCAACCTAGTAACTAAAGACGGCTACGTTGTTTACGATGCAGAAAACAAACAAATCGTACCTTTAGGTAAGCAACCTTCTTCAGACGTTCTAGCAACTGTTGCTGATCTTCTGAGCACGTCTGCTGACCAGTACACACCTTTCGTTGTTGACCCAACGCGTGGTGCTATCCTACGTCTGAACACTCAGCGTGCAACTGTTGAAGAACGTTGGCACCAGGGTGACACAGTAGGTTACATCATCACTGCATTGTTGGCACTTGGTGCATTAATCGCTGTTGTTCGTTTCCTAGACCTAATGCTGGTTGGTGCGAAGATCAAGGCACAAATCAAGAACGCTAACAACCCAAGTGACAGCAACCCACTGGGTCGTATCTTGAAAGTGTACCACGACAACAAGAACCAAGACGTTGAAAACCTTGAGCTTAAACTTGACGAAGCAATTCTACGTGAAACGCCTCGTATCGAAGCTGGTATCAACATCATCAAGATCCTTGCAGCTATCGCACCTCTACTAGGTCTACTAGGTACGGTTGTTGGTATGATCCTGACGTTCGAATCAATCACACTATTTGGTACTGGTGATCCGAAGATCATGGCAGGTAACATCTCTCTAGCTCTTGTTACTACTGCGCTTGGTCTAATTGCTGCGCTACCGTTAATCCTACTTCACGCTATCGTTGCGGGTCGTAGTAAATCTATCCTACACATTCTTGACGAGCAAAGCGCGGGTATCGTTGCTGCGCACGCGGAGAAGGAGAGAGCATAATGCTAGTCCTGGTGGAGACGTGGGAATCTATCAGGGATTTTGTTGCTACAGGCGGCGATGTATTATACGTGGTCGCGATAGCACTCTTTCTAATGTGGGTATTAATGATTGAGCGCTATTGGTTCCTATTGGCTGAGTTTCCTAAAATTAAGAAGGGAATTGTAGCCAGATGGGATGCCCGCCAAGATACTACATCTTGGTACGCACACAGAATCCGCGATGCATGGATTTCTGAAGCGTCTGAAAAATTAGATGAGCGCATGTTGATTATCAAAACATTGGTTGCAATGTGTCCGTTAATCGGTCTACTAGGTACAGTGACAGGTATGATTTCGGTATTCGAAACCATGGCTACACAAGGTACAGGTAACCCTCGATTGATGGCCTCAGGCATCTCAATGGCAACGATACCAACAATGGCTGGAATGGTTGCGGCACTATCAGGTGTATTCTTTAGCACCCGTCTTGAAGCGAGAGCGAAGATGGCTAAAGAGAAACTAATTGATAGCTTGCCACATCACTAGAGAGAGATTTTATTATGGCACGTAAACAACGTTTTCGTGAGGAAGAAGAAGCAGCAGTAGACATGACCCCGATGCTTGACATCGTATTCATCATGTTGATCTTCTTCATCGTTACTACCTCTTTTGTTAAAGAGGCTGGTATTGAAGTTAAAAAGCCAAAAGCTGCGCAGGCACAACAAACTAAGAATGCGAACATCTTCATCGCTATCCGTGAAAACGGTGAGATTTGGATGGATAAGCGTCAGGTTGATGTTGAGCGTGTAAGTGCGAACCTTGAAAATCTGTTAGCTGAGCAACAAACCGAGACCGTTATTATCCAGGCGGATAAAGGCGCGAAACACGGTGTAGTTGTTAAGGTAATGGACCAGATTAAGGCAACTGACGACGCCTTGAAGATTTCAATAGCTGGAGCTAAGTGATGATTCGATTTCTGTTTTCACTTCTTGCAGGTGGGGCAGTAACCTTCGGCTTATTCTTCTTTATGTCCTATCTTATCTCAGGAGGAGCGGATAGGGCTGATAATAAGAAGGAAGAGATCATAGTCGAGATTATGTCGAATCCGCCTGAATCAGATGTGCAGGAGAGGAAGCGTGTACCGCCTCCACCTCCTCCACCGCCAAAGCAGCCGCCTAAACCGCAGCCGCCTCAGCCTGAGAATGCTAACCCAAATGCAGGTGCAATTGGCTTTAACATGCCAAGCATTGACATCGGTGGCACAGCTGGTGGTTTAAGTGGTCCTGGTGATTTCGGTCGTGACGGTGAAGCAACACCTATCGTTCGTATCGAACCTAAGTATCCGCCTCAAGCAGCGCGTGATGGTAAAGAAGGCTGGGTACAGCTGCGCTTCACTATCAACGAGCTGGGCGGTGTAGATGACATTGAGATCATCGATGCTGAACCAAAGCGTATTTTCAACCGTGAAGCAAAACGTGCGCTTCGCAAATGGAAGTACAGACCTAAAATCGTTGATGGTAAGCCTCAGAAACAGCCAGGTATTACTGTACAACTCGACTTTAAACTTAACCAAGACTAATAGGAGTAAGGTATGAAGCAAATGTCTAAAGCAACAGCTCTTGCTCTGATGATGTCTTTGGCTGGCGGTGCTTTAAGCACTGCCACATTTGCCGCCCCTGATCCTGCAAAGATCGAAGCGCGCAAAAATGCCAAAACTAAGGTTATGGGTGAGCGAGTTGGTAAAAAGGTTATCAAAGCGTTTGACTTGTATAACGAAGACAAAGTTGATGAAGCGATTGCATTATTGCTTGAAATCGACGCGTCTGACGACTTCGACCGCGCTACGGTAAACCGTTACCTGGGTAACTTGTATGCTCAGAAAGAAGAGTATCAAACAGCAATCAAGTACATCCGTCAGGCGATTGCGCCAGATGTGCTGAACTTTAAAGATCAAGGCGATCTAATTAAGTTGTTAGGTGACCTTCTGATTGGTACTGAGCAATACGACGGTGCCAAGAAAGCTTACTACGACTGGATGGATTTCACTGGCGAGCTAGATGCTAAAGTGTATGGCCGTATTGCTCAGGCAAACTATGAACTCAAGCAGTTCAGAGATGTGATTGAGCCGGCGGACCAGGCAATTGCGCTAAACAAAGAAGAACCAAATAAGTCATTCTATATGCTTAAAATTGGTTCTTACTTTGAGCTTAAGCAGTTCAAAAACGCCGTAAAGGTGGCTGAAGAGCTGGTGAAACTGTTCCCTGAAGACCCGAAAATGTGGACTCAGTTGGGCTCCTTCTATATGCAAACGGAAGACTACAAAAAAGGTCAAACCGTGATGGAAGTGGCTTATAAAAATGGTTATTTTGAAAAAGAAAACCATTATAAAATTCTGAGCAGCTACTACTCATTGAACGAAATTCCATACAAAGCCGCTAAGGTGATGGAAAAGTCGGTCAAAGAGGAGAAGGTTAAGCGCACTAAGCAAAACGTGACGGCTGTTGCCAGCTACTATCATCAGGCTAAGCACATCAGCGATGCTGCTAAGTACTATGAAGAAGCTGCAAAGTTTGACGAAGATGCTGAGTTATACCGCAAAGCTGGTAGCTTGTTACTTCAGGATCAGCAGTACAGCGCAGCCGTTGTTCGTTTGAACAAAGCGTTGGAACTGGGTTCTGAGAAAAAAGGCACAATCTACTCAGACTTGGCGGAAGCTTACCTGTATCAGGAAAAGTATAAGCAAGCATATACTGCGATTGTTAAGGCTCAGGAAGATCCTAGAACACGTAAATTTGCTCGCAGCTGGGCCTCTTTCATTAAAGAGAAAGCACAGCGTAAAGGCATCAGCCTTTAAGTCGAAAAAGCCCCGCAAGGGGCTTTTTGCTTTTATAGCCCCAGCTCACCTAACGCTGTCATCCACAGTGATATATTCGAGCTTAGTACGCTGATTTAAGTACTAAAATCTCTCCTCATCTTTGTTATAATCTAACCCGATTGGGATCAGCTGTGCCTAGTGCATATCTGCAACGTGAAACAAAGTGGATAAACCGACATGAAAACCTCTCGGCATTATGTGTCCTCAGCACTTGTGCTGCTAACTATGATTGGCGGCTGCACTGAGCCGCAAGTAAACCTCCCTTACACAGAGTTGTCGGCGCAGCTCAGGCAACTTAATTGGTTTTCATCTGTAAGTCAGTCGCAGGGTTTACCTGAGAATGACCTTGCCGGATTACCTTTTACAGAACTTTATCTGAAAAAACGTCACGATCTTTTACAGCGCGCAGACTTGAGTAGTTTTACGGAAATAGCAGCTCAGGAAAGTCAGTATCTGAGCATACAGCAGAGATACCCTGAACGCTTTTTACCCTGGCCGGTACATATTAATCTCCCCAAGGTTGCACAAGAGCGTGGTGTGTTGTCGTCTCAACTGGATACCTGGTACGGATATGTAGAGTCACGTCTGAGCGAAGCCCGGGAAAGTAAAATTGTGCTTAACCGGTTAGAGAGAAATCAGTTGCTTGAACATCTTACGCCTGAGGTAACCAGACAATCACAAGCTGCGCAGCAGCTGGCGGAGTATTTGGAAAGTTATCGGGTCAGGTCGTCTCTGGGGATGTACCAGCTGCCGAACGGCAAAGAGTGGTATCAGAGCAAGCTCAATTTCTATGGTGGCTCTGTGAGTGCACCTGAATCCTTGTTTAGTAAATTACAGAGTGTAACGAATGATACCAGGGACGTTATGGTACGGGTGAATTACAAGGCAAGTGATCCTTTGGTACATCAGCTGCTGGCTAAGTGCGATAAAGTTGCGGGTTTAAACTGGCGGGACCAATTCGTATCTTTGCGCCAAACTGTCAGTCAGTGTGATACCAAGTGGACCAAAGGCGAACTTCAATTCGCCGCAGTCATGATGGAAGTGGATTTGGGGGTGCATTACTTTGCGTGGTCGCAGAAACAAGCTCTGTTGGCACTGCAGTCTAGGTTAGCGCTGAATGAAGACCAGGCCTTTGTTTTGCTGAAGAATATCCTTTTCTTTCCTGCAACCAGTTTTGTGTTGTTAAACCAAGTTACTTCTGCTTAGCCAGGCATTCAAGGCACCTTTGTGCGGCCGGGTCAACGGCGAGCAGGGTGTCTTCAATTTTCTTCTCACAGTCACAGCAGTAGCCAAACTGGCCTATGTCCATCTGGCAAATTGCGGCTTCTACTTTGACCAAGCGTTCAAAGTTCGGAAATTGACCCGGACAGATCCTGTCTGTTGCGATATCGACCCATTCGTGTGGTGGCGCTGACTGTAATGTGCTGATCAACGCCTCGGTCGCATGGTTACTGGCTTGTTTTAAATCCGCAAGAAACTCGTGTCGGATCTGGTCGAGCTCAGCCTGCAGTTTTACCTGATAGTGATTCTTTAAATTCTCATTCATGGCGCTCTTCTCCTTTTCTGAGCATCCATTATCTATTAGGCAGTCGGCTCATTGTTATGATTTGAATCAATCAGCGGGGACTTTGCGTATTTATCCAGCACGGTTACCACGTCATCTTTGCTTTTCAGACGTTTTATCTCATCGAATAAGGTATGAGCCTGAGGGTATTGTAACTTTAAGTAACCTAGCCACTGCTTGGTGCGTGATGAAAAGTACTTTTCACCTACCTCAGGGTCCTGATGCATTGAGGAATGTAATATGTGATAAACCACTTCCTGCCACTCAAGTGGACGGTAGTCTCGTCCTTCGATGTGTGCTTTTATCTTGGCTGCCAGATCTGGGGTGGCCAATGCGCCCCGGCCTAACATCAGATTGTCGCAGGCGCTGCGCTGCTGGCAACGAATTGCATCCTCTACTTGCCAGATTTCGCCATTGGCGACAACAGGAATTGTCAGCCTTTCCAGAAGCGGAGGAATTTTCTCCCAGTAGGCCGGTGGTTTATAGCCATCACGTTTGGTGCGGGCGTGGATCACCAGGCTGGATGCGCCTGCGCTTTGTACGGCGTCGACAATCTCTGTGCTGTTTGCATCGTCGTCAAAGCCAAGTCGAATTTTGGCACTGACTTCGTGCTCTTGCGGTACTGCTTCGCGAACAGCGCGAATGATTTGATATATTTGCTCAGGCTCTTTGAGCAGTACTGCGCCACCTTTACTCTTGTTGACCGTCTTAGCTGGACACCCAAAATTAAGATCAACACCGTGAGAGCCCAGCTTTACAGCTTTTCTGGCATTAGCGGCCAACGCCTGTGGCACCTGGCCAAGCAGTTGAATACGCACAGGCGTGCCTGCGCGGGTTAACCCGCCATTGAGCAGCTCAGGACAGTAACGCACAAAGACACGGCGCGGCAGTGTCAGGTCTACAACACGAATAAACTCAGTGACACACATATCGAACCCACCAAGATCGGTGAGCAGTTCACGCATTTTAAAATCGACAACGCCCTCCATCGGGGCCAAAAATAGCTTCATTATTACCGCACCAGAAAAAATTCGCGCTATTCTATACGAGAGGAGCAGATTATTAATAGGGAAATGGAGATAAAAATTTCTCAAATGCTGAAATAAATATCTTCAGTCCGTGGTCTACTAAGCGAATCATCCATTTTTTATTGCTACCGATTGAGAGAGAACAACATGAAATCAGTAAAGAAAACTAACACACTTGCAATGACATTAGGTGCCGCTGTCGTTACTGCGGCTACATTTAGCGCACCAGAGGCTGCTGCTAATCCATTTAGCTTTGAGCAGATGACGGCTGGTTATCAGTTAGACGCAGGTGAAGGTAAATGCGGCGAAGGCAAATGTGGCGGCGATGCTAAAGGTAAAAAAGAAGGCAAATGCGGCGAAGGTAAATGTGGCGGCGATGCCAAAGGTAAAAAAGAAGGTAAATGCGGCGAAGGTAAATGTGGTGGCAAAACCAAAAAAGAAGGTAAGTGTGGTGAAGGCAAGTGCGGTGGCCACGCATAATCAGTGATTAGGCTAAGGAGTGATAATGAATAAACCGTTTGGTATGGTTGGCATGGGCCTGAGGCGTGAAATGCTGGATGACATTCTGGCTGTACCGCCTCCGCAGGTAGACTATTACGAAGTCGCCCCCGAAAACTGGATGACGCTCGGTGGCAAATACGCTGCTCAGTTTTCAGAGTTAACGGCCCGGCACCCATTTGTCTGTCATGGTTTGTCATTATCACTCGGATCACCAGCACCGCTTGATACCGAGTTTGTCAGTAATCTGAAAACCTTTTTTAGCCAGCATAACATACGGTGCTATAGCGAGCACTTGAGCTATTGTTCAGGGGACGGGCACATGTACGATTTGATGCCGATCCCTTTCACTGAAGAAGCTGTAATGCACACCGCAGCAAGGATCCGGGAAGTACAAGCACGCCTGGAGCGTCGCATCGCGGTAGAAAACGTTTCCTATTACGCTGCGCCTGGTCAGCAATTATCGGAGCTGAACTTTACCCTGGCGGTATTGGAAGAGGCCGATTGTGATTTGCTGCTGGATGTGAACAATATTTACGTCAACTCAATTAATCATGGTTATGATGCCAACGCGTTTCTTGCGGCAATGCCCAGTGAGCGCATTGCATATGGCCACATAGCTGGTCATTATGTTGAGGCTGAAGACCTGCTGGTCGATACGCATGGCGATGCAGTGTGCGACCCTGTCTGGCAGCTGTTGCAGGAGGCGTATCGCATACATGGTGTGTTTCCGACTTTGCTTGAACGAGACTTCAACATTCCGCCGATGCCTCAGTTATTGGATGAGGTGGATCAGATCCATGCTGTACAGCGTCTGGATAAATCACAAAGAGGGATCGCTTGATGTCATTTCAGCAAATCCAGGCCGATTTTATGGCCCACATTAAAAATCCGATCAAATATCCCGCGCCGAAGGGTATTGAAGACAGGCGGATGCAAGTTTATCGCGAGCTATTTTTTAATAATATTGAAGGGTTTGTCGCCTCCACATTTCCGGTGCTGAAAAGCCTATATGATGAACAAACTTGGTTAACTCTGGTGCGGGCGTTTTTTAGTCAGCATGACTGCCTGTCTCCCTACTTTTTGGAGATCAGTCGGGAGTTTTTGGGCTTTCTGCAAGAGGAGTATACACCCACACCTGCTGATCCGCCTTTTATGCTCGAACTGGCCCATTATGAGTGGACTGAGTTGGAAGTGGCTATTGTACAGGAAGCCGAAGCGGAGTTGCCAATACCGCTGCCTTTGTCTGAACAATCGGGGCTTCATCTGGCGCAAGCTGCACGGAGTGTAAGTTATCAGTATCCGGTGCATCAGATAACTTGTGACTATCAGCCTCAAAGTACCTCAGGCCCTCATTGCTTTATCGTTTATCGCGATAGGGCATTTGACGTACAATTTATCGAAACTAATCCAATGACGGCATTGTTGATCCAAAACATTGTTGTTAACCCCGGGATAACCATAGGCGCGTTGGCCGCACATCTGGCCGAGCAATTTAGCCAATTTGACAAAGAGACCCTGATCAATGGTGCGATCCAGACGCTCAGTCAGTTTGTTCGCCTTGGTATATTGGTCGATAAAAAAGCATAATTCCCCTTTATCAGTTTGTTAAGTTCGATTATTATGGGCGCCGTTTTGTCGTGCTTATGCTGAGTGCAGGACAGGCGGCTGATCCCGGGCAGTTTTGCCCTCTTCAGGCTGCTTGCTCACCCAGCGCTTAATAAATAAAGGTGTAATATGTCTAAAGGTGATTTCAAAGATCCGTTCAACGCGAAGTATTTCCTGGCTTTTATCGCTGTATTTGCTGGCATTGGTTGCCTGAATGCAATTCTAGGCTGGGCGACTGCACTGAGCGCTTAATCGCTACATAGAACCTAGAGTTAAAAAGCCACCTGTCGATTGGGTGGTTTTTTTCTATCCGAACATTGCGAAATTATCGCAAAATCCTGCCTCCTGGCATTTCATGTCATTGCTTTCTTGTTATAATCGAGCTCTTTGATATTAAAACTTATTAAGCATTCGATTATGACACAAGCAAATTTGTCACTGATTAAAGACAGCATCGCAACGGTTCCTAACTACCCGAAAGAAGGGATCATGTTCCGTGATGTGACGACCTTGTTGGCTAACCCGGCAGCATTCAAAGCAACGATGGATTGCCTGGTTGAAGCATACAAAGATCAGGGCTTTACCAAGATTATTGGTACTGAGTCTCGTGGCTTTATCTTTGGTGCGCCGTTGGCTTATGAATTGGGTTTGCCTTTTATTCCGGTACGTAAGCCTGGCAAGTTACCGCGCGAAGTGATTAGCCAATCTTATCAGCTTGAGTATGGTGAAGATGTATTAGAGCTGCATACTGATGCTGTCGAACAGGGCGATAAAGTTCTATTGGTTGATGATTTACTGGCAACCGGTGGTACCATTGAAGCGACCGCTAAACTGGTTGAGCGTCTTGGTGGTAAAGCGACAGACGCCGCCTTTGTAATTTCATTGCCAGAACTGGGCGGTGAGAAGCGCGTTGCAGACATGGGCATTAAAGTGCTTAAACTGGTCGAGTTTGACGGCGAGTAACGCACGATGAGTTATCAGGTTCTGGCGCGTAAATGGCGTCCACAGTCGTTCCACGAGATGATGGGGCAGGAGCATGTTAAACAGGCGCTCATTAATGCATTGAATGAGCAACGTTTGCATCATGCCTATCTGTTCACAGGTACTCGTGGAGTGGGTAAAACGACCATTGCCAGGATCTTCGCCAAGAGCCTGAATTGTGAGGTGGGGATCACTTCCACACCGTGTGGTCAATGTAGTGCGTGTGAAGAGATAGAAGCCGGTAAGTTCATTGACCTTATCGAGATAGATGCCGCATCGCGCACAAAAGTTGAAGACACGAGAGAAATTCTGGACAACGTACAATATGCACCGACTCGGGGTCGCTACAAAGTGTATCTGATCGATGAAGTGCACATGTTGTCCAAGCACAGTTTTAATGCTTTGCTGAAAACCCTGGAAGAGCCACCTGAGCATGTTAAGTTTCTGCTGGCGACGACAGATCCGCAAAAATTACCGATCACCATCTTATCGCGCTGTTTGCAGTTTAACCTCAATGCTATGGCACAGAGCCAGATAGTAACGCAATTGTCGCAAATTCTGCCTCAGGAATCTGTCAATTTTGAAGAGCCCGCGTTAGAAGTGCTGGCTAAAGCCGCAGACGGTAGTATGCGTGATGCACTCAGCCTGACCGATCAGGCGATTGCGCAAACCAATGGCGAGCTGACTTTACCAGCAGTACAGCAAATGCTTGGCCTGATGGACAGCAGTCATGCCGTGTTGCTGATGGCTGCTGTATTGTCACAAGACGGAGAAGCCTTGTTGGCAGAAGTTGCCGACATTGCCCTGAAAAATGGTAATTTCACCAGCGTGCTGGACGATTTAATTAGTTTACTGCATCTGGTTCAGTTAACTCAGTTGGTACCTCAGGCGGCCAATTTTGGTCAGTTTGAGGCTGAGCAGGTGAAGACATTGGCACAGCAGTTAACGCCGCAAAACACGCAGTTTATGTATCAGTTATTGTTGGCCGGGAAAAAAGATCTGAGCTGGGCACCTGAGCCTAAGCTGGGCTTCGAAATGATCATGCTGAGGTTGCTGGCATTTGAACAGGCTGACTTTAGCCAGCCGACTGGCTCAGTGCCAGCCGCAGCGGCAAAGGATCCGGGAAAGGTTGGCAAGCTCAGAGACATGCTGAGTGCAAAGCCACGTGGCCCACAGGCTCAAACCTCTGTATCTGCCCCTGAACATCATAGTGCAACAACGCAAAGTCCGGTGGTAACGCCAGATCCGCAACCTGCACCGCAAAAGACTGCGGAGGTGGCTGCACAGCCAGGCGCACCGCTAACGCATCAGAGTGCTCCGCCTGCACAGGTGCAACAAAATGATGGACCAGTTACTGCTCACCAAGCGGATGTCCCCGCGCACCAGGTTCCGGTACCGCAGGCCAGGCCAGAGCGAGTGGCACCAGTTATTCAGGATGAAGGTGCAGCTCCGAAACAGACTCCGCCTTCAGCACCTCAGCCGCTGCCGGGCGATGCTTCGATTGAGCAACAATACCAGGACATTATGGCTCAGGCCGAATCTCAGGGGTATGAGCAGTACCAGAGCGAGCCTCAGTCTCAGCCAATGCCTGCGCATCAGCAACCGGAGCAGGGTCAACAACCGGAGCACACACCGGTTCAGCAACTGGCACAAAAGCAGCAACAGGCGCAGTCGGCGATTGCCCGGATATTACAAAACCGGCAAATTTCCGGTGCGGGTAAGTTGTTGGGAGGAGAGGACGAAGGAAAAAAGTCTGAGCCACAGCAGGGAGCTGGACCTGAGTCCGGCGCTGTTGCATCAGGCAGACACTTCCCGCCAACGTCAGCAGAGCCTATGCAAAGTGGGCCTGCAGAAACCCAGATGCGAGAGCAGGTGTCTCAGCAAGCGCAGCCGCAGCAAAGTTTTCAGCCTGTTGCCTCGGTTCGTAAAGCGAAGAAGCCAGATATGGCTGAGCGCTTTAAGAAGGACGAGAGTAAGCTGGCACCTGAGTTGCTTGAGCAATTAGCACCACAGGCTCCAGACGAGCAGGAATCACAGGAAGGTACGCTGGATATACCTGCACCTGAAAATTTTGTCAGCCCGATCAGCGATATTAAATTCGCCCATCAAAAAGATGACTGGGCCCAGATGATTGAACAAATGCAGCTCGGCGGTCGGGTAAGACAATTTGCACTGCATGCTATGTTTCATCGTCGGGATCAGCACTGTACATTGCAAGTGGAGCAAAGCCAGCAGCATCTGGACTCCAGCATGCTCAGAGAAAAACTGCATGAAAGTCTGACTGAGCGACTAAATACACCGGTCGAGTTGAATATCGAATTTGTTGACGTGGTAACTGACACCCCGTTTTTGATCCAGCAGGATATTGATCAGCAGAGATATCTTCAGGCGGTCGATGCGGTTAATCACGATCCCGTGATCCAGGCCTTTGCCCGTGAGTTTGAGGCCTCGGTCGATGAAAAGTCGGTAAGGGCATTGTAATTGCGCGAGTAAGCCCTTATCTTGTATCCCATAGAATTTTAATTTTTGAAGTGTAAGAGAGCAGAGTATGTTTAAAGGTGGAATGGGCAATATCATGAAGCAGGCGCAGCAAATGCAAGAGCGCATGGAAAAAGCCCAGGAAGAGATTAAAAACCTTGAAGTGGTTGGTGAAGCAGGTGCAGGCCTGGTTAAAGTCACTATGCTCGGCAGCCACAATGTGCGCCGTGTAGAGATCGACGAAAGCCTAATGGAAGATGACAAAGACATGATCGAAGACCTGCTTGCAGCTGCGGTAAATGACGCTGTACGCCGCGTAGGCGAAGAGTCGCAGAAGCGCATGTCAGAAGTCACCGGCGGCATGCAGATGCCTCCGGGATTCAAAATGCCTTTCTAATTGAAAGTAAAAGAAAAATAGCGCCTGATGGCGCTATTTTTTTGCCTCAGATTTAGCAAATCTTGATACCAAAATAATAAGGGTAAAAATGAGTAAGCGTGCATTGGTTTTACCGCCCAATTTTATTTGGGTCGTTTACGCGATGGTTTTGATGATTGTAGTACACTTGTTAGGCAGTGTCTTTGGGTTACCTGTCGCGCGTTTTGGTATGATCCCACTGAGTGTAAATCATTTGGGCGGCGTGTTTACTGCGCCTTTTATCCATGGTAGTTGGGGCCATTTGGCGAGCAATCTGGTAGGCTTATCCATCAGTGGATATCTGGCTGCTAGGTTGCCTAACTTTAAAAGGGCAACCTTGTTTATTGTTGTTACGACAGGGTTGCTCGTCTGGCTTTTCGCAGGCTCAGGTAATCATATTGGTGCATCGGGCGTGGTTATGGGCTATTTTGGTCTATTACTTGGCGCAGCTGTATTTAATCGCAATGTGCTGGGTATTGTGAGTTTTATCGCTTTATTGATACTCACTTATTACGCCAACATCAGCTTTTTAGCGACCCTGTTTGATTTTTCTGCACAAACGAGCAGTTCAAGCCATGTTTTTGGTTTTATCAGTGGATTGAGTGTTGCCTATTTGGTAAAGACAAAGCGCACTAAGGGGGAAGTCGAATAGGCTGAAATCTTGGTAAGCTTGGGTGCTGGATATGCTGTGATCCTTTAAGCAGGTTAGCGTTATATATTGGCCCATTTCGGATTTTCGTGTGAAAGTTGTACTGATATAGGTCGTGCTCATTCGGGTTGTAGGCAATTGTACTTTGTAGGAATATACGTTCGGCCTGTGTGAGAGGCTTACAACTGTCTGAAATTTTATAAATCGATATAACTTTAGAGAAAGATCATGAAAAAATATCTCCTGATGAGCGCTCTGGCCATGGCTTCAATGTTTTCTCAAGCAGGAATAAGCCAGGTGAGTGGTGCGAAGATTCAAATTATCGAGTTCTATGGCAATCAATTTACGATCAGTATAGATAAATCTCATACTTCCAAAGGATGTGGACACCCGGGAAATGTTGTTGCGATTGACACTTCGAAAGAGCCTGGGGCAACACAGTATTCGGCACTCCTGGCTATATGGATGGCTAATAAATCAGTGTCTATGCGTATCACGGATGAAACTTGTAGTGGCGACCGTCCGACTTTACTCAACTGGTCTGCACATTAAATTTAAAAGGTGCCAAGCGAAGGCCTCTTGGTCAGGGCGCTTAATCGATAGCAGTTTCATTAATATGTCGTCACTTGGGTTTGGCTTAGGTAGCAGTGAAGTGAACTGCTGAGCAATTGGAAACAATTAATTCTCCTGGATCGGAAAGGAAAGATAGAGGTGTATGAATATTTAGTCGGGTTAGCCGTATCGGATAATGCGGTATATGCGCAGTACCGTGCAGCGATGAAGCCTATTTTAAGTCTATATCATGGCGGGTTTGGATACGATTTAGTTGTCAGTGAAGTCCTCAGATCCGAGACCAATGAACCGATTAACCGGGTTTTCACTATTCACTTTCCAAGTAAAGAGGCGTCCGAGCGTTTTTTTTCTGATGAGGATTATTTACAAGTCAAAGCACGGTACTTCGACGCATCAGTTGCGCATACGACGATTATTGCTGGCTATGACAGACCGGCTTGAATTCGACATGTGATTTCAACAAGCGTGTTGGTGTTTGTTAATCAACACGCTTGTTGAATTTAATTGCGAGACTAAGTGATAGGGTAGGATAGTTTGCTGAGTCACCGTTTCTGGCAATGAGGCTTAGCGCTTAAGTTTAAAAGCGCCCGGTTCTGCTTAGCTCGACCCCCTGATTTCCAATGACCAACATGCGGTGCCCTTCAGATCTGGCTGGCCACTGAAGTCTGTCGACTTGCGATTTAAGCACATCACTTGGCACGGAATGGCGGCTGTTTTTGTTGTTGGCTTCTGTTTGCTGAAATGCAACGAGTGTGATTAGAGCACCGTATTGCGATCCGAGTTGACGGGTGATTTCTCTAAATCCTTTTGGATGTGAGTTGCATCCCAGGCGACATTTGGTCATCGTTTTTCCTTAAACTGTTCACCTGTGAAGGTGCGCTTTGGCGCACCTCTTTCAAGTGTCTGGTGTTGCTGCCAGCGCATTTTGGCCTGATCATGTCGTTGCTGGGATTTCATCGCCTCCAGTTTGTTGAATATGAGGGCGATGGCTATGCGTTTATTGGCGTGCTGACTGCGCTCACTTTCTGCTCTTACGCAGATCCCTGTCTGGGTATGCGTTGCCCTGACAGCAGAATCTGTGGTGTTAACATGCTGGCCACCTGCACCCGAAGCCCGGCAGCGCTGAAAGGTGATTTCTTTACTCATTGTATGTTCATCTACTTCTGTAACCGCGCCGCTAAAAAACCAGTTTTTGCGCTTATGTCGTGGCCGGTAGGGACTCTGGCATACCCACAGCATTGAGCCTTGCCACTGGTGTGCAAGTTGTGTAGCCATGGCATCATCATCTGCAGAATATAATCTGAGTAAAATGGATTTGTATCCCTCCTTGTTGTCGGAGAAGGTCGTTTCAATCACAGTTAGCCCGACACCCGCTTTATGGCATTGTCGCGTGATATGACTTACTGCCAGGGCCACAGCCCGACAGCATTCAGCCGGGCCTTGTCCTGAAGAAAGTTGCAATAAAATCATCCGCTACAGTCTCCATTGGTTTTAAAGGTCAATACCGGTTTAAAGCGGGCAACAACGTCAATGAGACCTGCGTCCTCCATATCAGCAATTACGGTTTCACACTTTTTGTACGCTTGTGGCGCTTCATCATAAAGTAGTTCTTTGTTACCACAGATCACTCGGCTGCCCAGCTCTGTGCGATATAAATCATCGCGCTTGTATTTGTGACTCAGGCGTCCCTGACATTCGCCCCGTTTCCATTTTCTGCCAGCGCCATGTGCCAGTGAACATAAGCTGAGATGTGGTTCAGTAGTGTTTTTAGGTTTAACCAGGTAACTGTAATCGCCGCGCGAACCTGGGATCATTACGCACCCACGATCACTTGGGGTTGCCCCTTTACGATGTAACCAGCCTTCAACGCCAGCCAGTGTTTTGGGTGACATCAGGTTGTGGTTTATATCCAGAACGCATGTGCCTTTGGTACGAATTGCGTCGAGAAATCGAAGTGCAATTAATTCACGGTTCAGTTCAGCCCAGCGCAGTGCTTCATCGTGCCTGGTCAGGTACGCTTCAAATGCTTTATCTGAATGGGTCAGCCCTGCGTGGTTGAATCTGGAGACATGATCGGCCAAAATTGATTGCCCAAGCCCTCGTGAGCCTGAATGTACCAAGAGTTGCAAGCTGCGCTTGTCCAGTCCTAATTCAGTAATGGTTGTCTTATCGTAGATCTTGTCAATAGACTGAAACTCAGCGAAGTGGTTACCTCCACCAATTGTGCCCAGAGCATGATCAAACTGGTTGTTTGCTATTTGCTTTGCTTGTTTGCGCTCTGCAACATAGTCGTGCCAGCTTTCATCAAGTGGGCATTCGACATGGATAAATTTTTTGACTAACTTATCCAAATGCACTTTTGATGTTTTCATTGATGTTTGCCAAAGAGACATACCACAACCGATGTCGTTGCCGACCAGAGCAGGGTATATCTGACCTGTGGTAAAAAATGCCGCACCAATCGGGTACCCTCTGCCCGGGTGTAAGTCCGGCATACCGGCAACCTGTTGCATACCAGCCAATTCTGATGTTTTTTTAAGTTGTTGAATTGCCAGACCTTCGATCCAGGTCTCTTCAGACGCGATCAGGCTGACGTTGGGTGTAATTTGTTGGACGGATCTGCCCATAATACCAATTCCTTGCTCATAAAAGAGCACTATAATTTTTAGTGTAAAACGAATTGGCAGATCTATTTACTCGCCTGTTCACAATGGCGAGACCGGGTAATAGCTTTGTCAGAAAGCTAACAAGAGTTAAGTCGCTTTCAGCTAATTAGCGGACAAGACCTGCAAAGGAACGTGATGTGTTAGTCATATTTTTTCTCCTCTGCGGTTGATTGATATAAATTGGATAATAAGTATTCGTTTGTCTTTCGAACGGGCACAGTGTATTGGCACTTTTTCGTGAATGCAAGAAAAAGTGAGATCAGTTTAATGCCGAAATGTTCTTCAGAATGCTGGAAGTGGCCATTGGCATGGCCATTATGACTTAATAGATCCTTTTGTTTTGTCTACCAAAACACTTTGGTGACTTTGAGCCTGCCGCCATCGTTTTCACAGCTGGTGGCAAATGTTGGGTTATAAGTCTGTGAAATCCTGAACCAAAGTTGAACCTGGTTGCTGTCCAGGCACTGAAAGTGATAGTAACGGAAATCTCCGGGGTTGCTGCCCTTTGCCAGAGCTGTGCTGCTAAGTGAGATCAGACAGGCTGCAATAGCAGTCAGCGTAATAAGTTTTTGCATGTTAGTTTCCTTCATATAATATTTTGATCCTTCCACAGATAGTGACTCACCTTGTAACTTAAGATCATTAAATGTGAACAAAATTAATAATATGTTTTTTGCTTTGTTTTTGTCCAACTTTTCACTATCTAAAAAACCCTCTTATATCAATGGTGTTTTTTAACTAACTGATTTTTAAATATTTTATTTTGTTTCGTGAATTTTTATATCCTGGACATGGTATCGTCGGTTGCGTTGTGTAGCCCATTCTTTTGCAATTTGAGTCGTTAATGGGTACATTGTATTAGCACTTAGTATACAAGTTGTTTTTTATATTGGTGCAGAACAATAAAAAAAGCGTTTAACCGTCATCTACAGCTTTACCTGAAACAAGGAGCAAGCAGATGTTTGAATATTTTGCAGCGTTATTAGGCCTGGTCGCAACCGTGTGGATAACATGCGGTGTTTATATAGCGGGTCGATTTTATCCAAACTATGATCATTTTAATCAATTTTGTAGTGAACTGGGGGCCGCCGGAAGCCCAACTCAAAAGCTATCGCCCTGGATTAATAATTACCCATTGAGCGTGATGTTTGTGATTTTTGGCTGGCATGTCACACAGTTACCTGAGGTCAGTATCGCGTTTTACATTACCGGGATGCTGATTGTTTTTCATGGCATTGGTACCTGGATTGCAGGTTATTTTCCAATGGATAAAGACCCTTATACACCAACCCCCAGCCGCCACTGTTTGATCCATTCTACTGCCGGCTCGGTCGTAATGTTAACCTTATTACTGGCCCCGGTCTTTGTGGCTATTAGCCCGAGCTCTGAACTGGTTTCTCCCTGGTTTCGTGTTTTTTCTATCCTGATAGTCTTAATTTCGATGTTTTTCACGGCCAAACTGGTCAAGGCGTTTCAGGTTAAGCACGGTGCGGGTTTGTATCAACGCTTGTCCTACTGGACTCAATTGATCTGGCTGAGTGTCTTTTCTCTGGTACTGATGTAATGATAGTCGCCCGGACATAAAGCCGGGCGCTTTGTTTAGCTGTTTTATGACGGCTTAAGTGCTTCAATTATCAGAAATTCACCTTCATGACTGCGATGGACTTTATGTGATAGCTGGGTAAAACCAGTGTGTTGCAGCAGTCCTTTAACGCCGTTAAGTGTCTTCAATTCAGTGTGCACCTCTGTATTTCCTTCGGTAGGTGCATTCAGATCCTCGCATAACCAGATCTTACCGCCGGGCTTAAGTGCGCCGTAAATCAGTGTCATAGCTTGCTCCGGGCTTTGCCAGTGGTGGACAGAAAATGCAGCGATCACTAGGTCCTGAGTGTCTGCACTGACATCCAGTGCCTCTGCACCGGCTTCAAAAAACTGTAATTGAGCGTGTGAAAGGTTTGTTTTGCGTTGCCGCGCCTGCGCCAAAGCAATCATTTTAGGGGTTGGATCCAAAGCTGTTACACGTACGTTTACAGCAGCCTGTGCCAGGCATAAGCTCAGATACCCGCCACCGCAACCCAGTTCGATAATATTGAAATCAGATTGTACGCCTGCAAGTTCAGGGATCTGCTGGTGGAACGCCAGTTCCCCCCATTTGTTGTCGTAGCTGATGGCATCTTCATCATTCCAGTGGCTCATAAGTGTTCCTCGTGTATTGTCTTCTGGGTATCAGTATGCAGGTAAGCTATCGTGCGGGGCAGGGCTCAGATTTTGCGATAATCGGCTTATTATTAGATTTTGAGGTTGGCCGGAGTTTGTAACGAACGAAATATTTACAGACACTTTTTTAGTCCACTTTTTGTCGAATTCCGTATTAACTAAAGAGACTAATAACACAGACTATGGATACGACGATGAGAAAGTTCTTTCTGGTGCTGGCATTGCTGACGATGACCGGCTGTTCAACTAAATTTATCTATAAAAATGCTGACTGGCTGAGCTATTGGTATCTTGATGACTACATTTCGCTTACCGATGAACAGGAAGCACAGTTTGACGAGCGTTTGCTTGTCTGGCTGGACTGGCATAAGTCACAAGAGCTGACACGGTATGCCGAGCAGCTCACTATGCTGAAATCAGATATAGAAAATGACAAAATTACGTTGGAGCGCATTGGTTACCACCGCACACAGATGCTTGAGCATTGGCATCGCCTGCGCAACAAAGTGGTGCCAGATCTGGTCGAAATGGCCCCGATGCTCAGTGAAGAACAGGCCAGTGAATTATTTGATGAAATTGCTGAAGGAGAAGCTGAGCGGGCAGAGAAAAGGGCAAAGCGTTCTGAGCAGAAAAAGTACAAGCGTTGGCTAAAAGAGCGCAACAAGAACCTTAAGCGCTGGATAGGCAGACTGTCTGCTGAGCAGGAAAGTCGTATTGAGCAGTTATATGGGCAACTGGTCAGTACCTCAGATTTATGGTCAGACTATCGTGCGCATTATCAGGCGGAGCTCAGAGCCTTGTTTGCTCAGCCTGAGCGTGGAGATGCATTTAAGGCGAGGTTGTCCGAGTTGCTGATGGCACCTGAGGTATTCCGCTCTGAGCAGCTCAACCTGGCCAATGAGCAAAATAGCAAAGCCAACCATCAGTATTTACTGGATGTGTATCAAAGTCTCAGTGATAAACAGAAAAAACGTTTAATATCAGAGTTAGAAGAGCTGATTGAGGACATTCAATCACTTGCAGCGGAAGACTAATGAAAAAGGCGACGCGCAATGCGTCGCCTGACTTTAATCCCGTTGGTTTAGTCTAGTAGAGTCAGTGCGGTGACGTTACGTACACCCGGCTGGCTCATATAGTCATTTTTAACACCGGTTACACGCAGCTTTTTGCCCAATAGAGAAGGGTTTAGCTGAGGGCTGTATGTCGCGCGCTGTGATGATTCCAACTTGATATACAGCTTGTTACCTGGCGCGTTTGGATCGCTCAGTTCCAGGGCATAAATGTTGTTGATGGCAGAAGTTATGGTACCGGCCACAACAACGGGTGTGCCATTGCTTTTTGCCAGTACTTCGCTGACGGTCAAATCCAGATTTGGATCCGGATCTGGTGAAGTCGACGACGCCTTGGCAATTTCAGAGACGTTGCGGATCCCCGGCTGGCTCATGTACGAGTCGCGCTTACCGGTGATCACTAAAGTCTCATCCAGAATGCTCGGGTTCAGCTGTGGGCTGAATTCGGCGCGCTGGCTTGACTCAAGCTTGATGTTGATGGTGGTGCTGTCGTCAGACAAGTCTGACAGGACCAGAGCATAGATGCTGTTCAGCGGTGCTTTGACCTTACCGGTTAACGTGATGGTTTCACCCTGCGCGGTGGCCAGCGCCTGAGAGACGGACAGTGCGCTTGGTGCGATAACCAAATCCGTGACGTAACGGATCCCTGGTTCACCCATGTAGCTGTTACGCTTACCGGTTACCAACAAGGTTTTACCCAGAATTTCAGGGTTCAATTGCGGGTTGAAGTCGGCACGTTGATTAGACTCTAATTTGACATTGATGCTGACAGCCGGGTTATTTAAGTCAGTCAGTAACAGGCCATAGATACCATTGACGGCGTCAGTCACTTTACCTTGAACGACTAACTCAGTACCGGTTGTCGCTGCCAAAGCGTCAGCAACGGAGACCGCAGTACCAGGTGTCGGATCAGGATCCGGATCAGGATCTGGGTCTACCTGGCCCTGGCCATAAGGTGCATTGAAAGAGTTGTCTTTATAGGTATCAGTATCCCATGGGTTGAAGCCATTGCTTGGGTTGCTCCAGGGCTGGCCATTGTTAGGATCGAACATCTCCTCTGAGGTCATCGGCACTGGTGTTACGCGACCTGGTGTGCGGCCATTGGCACCATCAAAATGGGTATAACTCTCTGGCGTAGCCAGCCAGTTGACGATGTTAATTGACAGTACGGATGCGTGGCCCGGATCTGTCCAGCCTGGATAAGTCTTCTTAGTGTTGCCATTGTCCTGACGACGATACTTAGGTGTTGCATCTTCAATTGGTGAAGAGTCACCAATGAAGGCTGCTTTACCAGCGCCTGATTTAGCGATTGCTACATAAGGGCCTTCAGCTTCTCCACCAAAATACAAACCTGAGTCTTTCGCATGTCGCCACTTAGTCGGATTATCGGTTTCAGCAAAGTAAACCAGTCCTTTGGCTTTTTGGCCGTCGACGATAGCCAGGGTTGCACCAGCAGCCATTAGGATAGGCGCGACACCTTGTGTCAGACCTTCGGTCTGATAAGCCGGCTCAACACCGCTGACGCCTTGCTTGTAGTCAACTCCGTTGAAGCGAAAACGAATACCGAAGTTTTCGACTAACCAGCCTTGTTGTGCGCTTTTAGGGTTACGCCAGTCACCATAAGCGCCACCCATATTGTACTTGCTCAGATCAGAGCGGTTGTAACCGTTGAAGACTTCAGTCGCATCCCAGGTATTGAGGTTGCGATCCGCATCATAATGGTCGGCGATAAAGAAAATACCTTTACCCGCGGCTACGAAGGTTTCCAGCGCCTGTTGCTCTGCCAGGGTAAATGGGCGGTTGGTTTCTGCCAGGACAAACACGTCAGCATGTTTGATAGCATCATAAGTAATGATGGCTTCGTTTGCCTGAGTTGAGAAACTGCGGTCATCAAAAAAGCGAATTTTACCATCGTTATTCAAATCGACGCCGCGATATTCCTCAACGCGGTAACCTTCAGCGACAAGCGCGTCGGCGAAGTCAGAAAATGCGCCGTCGATAACCCAGTCGGCATTACCTTCAACGCCGCCGTGCGAGACGTCGAACAGAACGGTTTTGCCATTACTTTGTTGTGCACTCGGCACTTTGACCGGTGCGGTGTTATTCCAGTTATACGGTGTTGCAGCTTGCAAAGCGGTTGCGCTAAGCGCAAGCGTTACACCAAGGCCTAAAACTGTGAGTTTAGATAGTTTCATCATCAATTCCCGTTGTGAATATCAACCTGCCTGACTACCTTTGCTAAATGAGCGCATTAACTCAGTACGTAAACCGATTGCGAACTAAGTTAAGCTCGCTGAATAGCCAAGTTTCCCTGGCAAGCACACAATCCTTTGGCCTCAAAATTGCGCGTTCAGTTCAGCAGGTTGATATGAAATTGCCGCATACTGCCTGTGATTACGGCGCGATATAAAAGCCACGCAAATGCGTGGCTTTTAATTTGTTTATCGCTCTGAAATTCAGTCAGCAGACTGAGTCAGGTCGATTTGATAGATTGCAAAACCATCATCAGTGGTTTTGTTCAAAGGTGTGATATGGGCAAAGCGAGCACTGAATACGGCAGCTTTATCCGACGGAGAGCTGTAAAATACCACGTTTGCACCCTCTACCGGTGCGAATGACCAGTTACCATCCGCGCTTGGATCCATGCCGGTTTCCGGATTTTTATTTGACTGTAGTGCAATGTAGTCGGCGACGACCTGACGGTTTTCGTTAGGAGAATCAACTACAATTTTCTCTCCTGAGATCCCCGGGAAGTTACCGCCACCTGATGCACGATAGTTATTCGTTGCAACCAGGAACACCTGTTCATCCGTTACCAATTCGCCCTGGTAGGTGAGGGCTTTAATGCGGTTACCATCAGAGACTTTATTGCCTTTGGTGTCGTATCGAGCAGGCTCGGTCACATCAATTTGATAGCCCACGCCATCCAGCACATCAAAGTTATAAGAAGGGAAGTCGGTATTAACCAGAACCTGAACATCTTCACTGTTTGGCATGATTTGGTTAAACTGACCCGCTGACATTTCCAGCCATTGCTTAACTTCAGCACCATTGAGTTTAAGAACTTTCAGTACATTTGGGTATATATACAGGTCGGCTACGTTACGATAAGCAATGTCTCCTTTATCGACCGCTGTAAAGTCGTCTGGGCCACCACGTCCTGCTCTGAACGGCGCGCCTGCCGATAACACAGGTAGACCGTCCAGTTCAGTCCCTTTGACAATTGTTTGCGTATACCAAAGTTGAGCATCGGTAACAATTTGAATTGACGGATCGTCGTTAACGAGTGCGAAATAGCTGTTGACCTCATCAGCAATCTTAGCAAACGGCTCGTTTACCCAGGTTTTGGTTTCTTCATGTGCGGTCATTGACGCGTTTTCGACCTGAGCATCGTTAACTGCTAAAGACGTGACGGTGCGATCTGGGTTGGTGATAGAGATCGGTTGCAGCGTAGACTGAGAGTCTTTTACCTGCCACCCATCTGCACCGTATTCTAACGTCATGTCTATGATACCTAGGTTATTACCCCAAAAACCAGGCATCACGGCAGCTACGCCATTGATGGTGCCTTTCTCATTGTCGACACCATGTTCTTCAAGGCCGGCATAGCGCGAACCCGGGAAATTAGCATGGGCATGGCCAAACATGATGGCGTCAATGCCGTCGACTTTTGACAGGTAGTAGCTGGCATTCTCAGCCAGAGGTTTCTTCTCAGCCGTTTCCAGTCCAGAGTGAGGAATAGCAATGATGATATCCGCGCCTTCTTCTTTCATCTTAGGCACATAGTGATTGGCCATATCGACGATGTCTTTGGCAATAACCTGACCTTCCAGGTTAGCTTTGTCCCACTGCATGATCTGAGGTGGAACAAAACCGATGTAACCGATTTTCAGCGTTTGTGTGTCACCGTTTTTATCAATGACTTGCTTCTCTTTGATAAGATACGGAGTGAAAAGTGGTACATCGTTGCTTGGGTCATCGTCACCGTCATCCTTAAATACGTTGGCAGAGATATACGGGAACTTGGCGTCGTCGATGGCTTCGTCCAAAAACTCCAGACCAAAGTTAAACTCATGGTTACCGATATTCGCTACGTCGTAATCCAGCGTGTTCATCGCCTCATAAATGGGATGTACATCACCTTCTTCAAGGCCTTTGACTTTTGCCATATAGTCACCAAGCGGGCTGCCCTGGATCAGGTCACCATTGTCAACTAATACAGAATTATTAACTGCCTCACGCGCCTGGCGGATCAGAGTTGCGGTTTTGACCAGACCGACTTTGTCATCTGCTTTGTTCGAGAAGTAGTTGAAGTTCATTAGGTTAGCATGCAG
Organism: Pseudoalteromonas rubra; assembly: GCF_005886805.2. Taxonomy (NCBI): domain Bacteria; kingdom Pseudomonadati; phylum Pseudomonadota; class Gammaproteobacteria; order Alteromonadales; family Pseudoalteromonadaceae; genus Pseudoalteromonas; species Pseudoalteromonas rubra. Next base: position 2,803,239 of record NZ_CP045429.1, on the reverse strand, counting down.
ATCAGTGGTTTCCATGATGCGCAGCTCAAGCAGTGTACCTTCAGCAATCACGGGCTCATCAGGCTGTTTATCGTCATCCGTTGGCTTATCGTCGTCTGTTGGCTTATCGTCGTCTGTTGGTTTATCGTCATCTGTCGGTTGCTTGTCGTCGTCAGTTGGCTGCTTGTCATCTACAGGCTGCTTATCATCGTCCGTTTGCTGCTCTTTAACCGGCGGTTTGATTGGCACCTCATTGTCATTATCAGAACAACCAGTGAGTAAAGCGGCACTGCCGCAAAGCATTGCAAGTGTTAGTAATTTTAATTTCATAATCCTGACTCTGTAATTGTTTCAGGGGCAGTACTATAGAAACCAAAAAAGACAAAGAGGCTAAGAATTCATGGCATCTGTGTGCCATATATATGGCTAACAAATGACTTTAGTTTGGGTGTTAACATCTCGGAAAACATCCTGTTTTAAACTGTATTTATATGAAAAATAAAGGCTTTCTAGGTTTTAATGGTGTGTATGTGTGACTCTTTGTGAAATAACATTATTGATGTACGTGGAGTTGAGTTAAACCTGAAAAACGCTCTTTCCCTCGAGTTTTTGCGCTTCATAGCCCACAGAATGTCATTATGACTGCTATTTTATCGTTGTCATTATTGAATATTTTGTATGAGTATAAATATACCCATACAGTGCAATTATTTATTGTTAGCTTGATAAAGCTGATCAATACCGGGAATATTCAGCTCCCAGCGCGGCTTATGCTCGCCGATATAGTGCCGTGCAGCATCCAAAAATAATCGGGTTCTGACGGGTAGATCCCGGTGTGGATAGACTGCATACACTGCGCTGTAGTCGGGCAAATTGACATGCGTCAGCATCGGAACCAGCTGATCGGTATCGACGCCATCGGCAAAAAAGAAGGCCGGTGCGGTAAAAAATGCGGTATGTGATAACACTTTGGACATCAGAGCTTCGGCATCATTGGAGCGAAACACGGGTGTAATGGGCTGTTCCTGAGGCTTGCCATTTTCATCTATGTAACTGATGGACTCAAAACGCAAATGGGAGCTGCTGTAGGAAGCCGCAGGTAAGTCGGCCAGATCGGCCATGGTTTTGGGCTCGCCATAGGTGTCGATAAAGCGCTGTGTTGCCAGGATCAGCATTTTGTTTCGGGCTATCTTGCGGGCAACCAGAGACGAGTCACGTGGCTCACCGACCCTAAAGGCCAGATCATACCCTTCAGAGATCATATCAACGACCCGATCATCCATGCGTATCTCAACACTGACCTGAGGAAAGCGCTTCTGGAAGTCGTTGATGACTGGCATCAGGTAATGTTGGCCAATATAACTCGATGCGGTAATGCGCAATAACCCTCTGGGCTCCTGGTGATAGTTTTCAGCCAGTTGCACGGTATCTTGCAATAACAAGCGCAGATCTGCTGCCTTTTTTACCATTTCAGCACCGGCCGCAGTCAGGGAAAAGGATCGGGTGGTGCGATTCAGTAGTCGAACCCCCAGCTCTTCTTCGAGCTTGCCTATTTGTTTGGAGATCACTGAACGGTCTATATTTCTCAGTTCAGCGGCCTTAGAAAATGACCCCTGCTCAACAACTTCGAGCAACATAATCAAGCGGCTGGTGGTATCCATAATCTGTCCTTTTAACACAAAGAAAAGTTTATTGGTGCCATTCTGGCACTAATGTTTTTAAAAAACTACCATTTTTCTTCACGGTAATTCTTCGTACCATCATATCAACTCATACTGTCGGAGAATGTCATGAATAAAATTAGCTATACACTCAGTGCGGTCGCACTTGCTTTAGTGCTTAGTGGTTGTAGTCAGCCAAGCGCACAGGAAGGGCAGCAGCCACCGCCACTGACCATTGATGTGGCACAGGTCAAAATGGCGCCGGTCCAGTCCTGGCATACCTTTACTACGCGTTTGCAGGCACCAGAGCGGGTTGTGCTTAAGCCGCGTGTGTCTGGCCAGGTGGAGCAGATGACATTCAAAGAAGGTGAGCGGATTGAGAAAGGTCAGATCCTGTTCAGACTCGATCCTCGTCCGTTTGAGGTGCAGGTTGAAACCCTGAATGCACAACTGGTGAGTGCCGATGCAGCCCTGATGCAGGCCAAAAGTGAAGCGCGTCGTGCTAAGCAGCTGGTGGCTGAGAAAGCCATGTCAACCGAGCTGGCTGAGCAGCGTGCGGCGACATTGCGTCAGGCACAAGCTAATCGTGATGCCATTGCGGCGCAACTGAAAAAAGCGCGTCTGGATCTGGAGTTTAGTCAGGTTGAAGCGCCGATCAGCGGGGTTGTATCTCGTGCTATCGTGACCAAAGGTAACTATGTGAGTGCGGGCGAAACCACACTGGCAACCATAGTGTCAGATCAGCAGATCTATGCTTATTTTGATGTGGACGAACGCACCTGGAGCGACAAATTTGCCGGTGTTGATGCTACCGATGCGGTCACGGTGCAATTGCAGCGTATTAATGGTGGCGCATCTGTACCTGGCGTGGTCGATTTTATCGACAATGAAATTAACCCGAATACCGGTACGTTAGGTGTTCGCGCAGTATTTGACGCGCAGCAGCATGGTCTTAAGCCGGGTGCGTTTGCTCGAATTTCTTTAGGCGCCGCCGATGCGACAACAATGCCGTTAGTGCCTGAGCGTGCCATTGGCACTGATCTGAAAAACCGCTTTGTGTTGACCGTTGATGCTAACAACACCTTGCAATATCGCCTGGTGGAGTTGGGCGAGCGCTATGGTGCATTCCGCGCGATTAAATCAGGCCTGGAAGATGGGGATAAAGTGGCGGCCAATGGCCCTGCTCGTGTCGGCCCGGGTATGCCAATTACGCCAAATATGGTCACGCTCAACCTGGATGACACCCGTCTTGTGATTGCACAGCGCGACATTCAGCTCAGCGCTGCAAACTAAGAGGCCATTATGAACTTTTCTCACTTTTTTATCAGCAGGCCGATTTTTGCGGCCATGCTCTCGCTGGTGTTTGTGATCACCGGTGCTATTTCACTGTTTCAGTTGCCGGTCAGTGAGTATCCGGAAGTAGTGCCACCCACGGTTGTGGTGAATGCCAGCTACCCGGGCGCAAACCCCAAAGTTATTGGTCAGACTGTTGCAACGCCCCTTGAGCAAGAACTGAATGGCCTCGAAAACATGTTGTATCATTCATCTCAGGCAACCAGCGATGGTCGTTTAACTTTGACTGTGACGTTTGCCTTGGGTACCGATCTGGACCAGGCACAAGTTCAGGTGCAAAACCGCGTGAATAACGCCTTGCCTCGCCTGCCGCAGGAAGTTCAGCGGCTGGGTGTGACAGCACAAAAGTCATCACCTAACCTGGCGTTGGTGGTCCACTTGGTTTCTCCAGATGGTCAGCAGGATACCTCTTACATGGCCAACTATGCGGATATCTATATTAAAGATGAGCTGAAGCGTTTGCCAGAAGTGGGCGATCTGCAACTATTTGGTGGTGCTAAATACTCTATGCGTGTGTGGTTAAACCCCGATGCGCTGGCTGCCCGCAACTTGACAGCAGGTGATGTGATCAGTGCATTACGTGCGCAAAACCAACAGGTAGCAGCAGGCTCTCTGGGGGCTCAACCTTCACCGGATGAAAACCAGTTTCAGGTATTGTTAAACGTAAAAGGTCGCTTAACTCAGATTGATGAATTCGAAGAAGTGATCATTAAAGTGGGCGAGCAGGGCCAGATCACACGCTTAAAGGATATTGCCCGCGTTGAACTGGGTCAGGAAAACTATGCGCTACGCGCCATGCTGGACAATCAGCCTGCGCTGGCCATGCCTGTCTTCCAGCGCCCGGGCTCTAATGCCATTGCCTTGTCAGATAACGTACGTGCGACAATGGCACGTCTGTCTAAAGACTTCCCGACGGGCATGACCTACGAAATTGCCTATGACCCGACTGTATTCGTGCGCGGCTCAATTGATGCGGTTATTCAGACCTTGCTAGAAGCCATCCTGCTGGTTGTTGTGGTTGTGGTGGTATTTTTGCAAACCTGGCGTGCGTCAATCATCCCATTAATTGCTGTGCCGGTGTCACTGATTGGTACCTTCGCCGTAATGCAGATGCTGGGCGTGTCTATTAATACGCTGTCATTGTTTGGTCTGGTACTGGCCATCGGTATTGTTGTGGACGACGCCATTGTAGTGGTTGAAAACGTAGAGCGTAATATTGCTGACGGATACAGTCCGTTCGAGGCAACTAAAATTGCCATGACCGAAGTAACCGGTCCAATTATCGCGATTGCCTTTGTACTGTGTGCGGTCTTTATTCCGACGGCATTCATTACCGGACTGTCGGGTCAGTTCTACAAGCAGTTTGCTCTGACCATCACGATCTCAACCTTGATCTCTGCCTTTAACTCACTGACCTTGTCGCCTGCGCTTTCAGCCTTGTTGTTGAAGTCGCATGATGCGCCTAAAGATGGTCTGACTCGTGTACTGGACAAACTGTTTGGTGCCTGGTTGTTCAAACCGTTCAATCGCATGTTCGACAAAGGTGCACAAGGTTACGAGAAGCTGGTACAAAAACTGATCCGCATGAGTGTTGTCGTGGGTGTGGTTTACTTAGGCCTGGTGGGGTCAACGGTTGGCTTGTTTAATTCAGTGCCGGGTGGCTTTATTCCTCAGCAGGATAAGCAATATTTGGTTGCGGTGGCACAACTGCCAGATGCTGCCAGTCTGGACAGAACAGAAGCCGTTGTCAGACAAATGCAGGCGATTGCGCTGGAAGTACCAGGTGTTGCCCATACTGTGGCATTCCCGGGTCTGTCGGTAAATGGTTTTACTAACAGTACCAACAGCGGCATCGTGTTTACGCCACTGGCTGATTTCTCGGAGCGTCAGGATCCCAGCCTCTCGGCCCATGCGATTGCGATGCAACTGAATATGCGTTTTGCTGAAATTGATGAGGCTTTTGTTGCGGTCTTCCCGCCGCCGCCAATTCTTGGCCTGGGTACCACAGGTGGCTTTAAGCTGCAGCTTCAGGACAGAGGTAATAAAGGGTTCGAAGCCTTGTTTGCGGCGCTGCAGGGTACCATTGGTCAGGCTCAGCAACATCCGGCACTGACGGGTCTGTACTCCAGCTTCCGTATCCAGGTACCACAGATGGACATTAACGTTGACCGTGAGCAGGCACTACTACAAGGTATTCCGCTGGATGAAGTGTTCAGTGCGCTACAGGTTTATCTTGGCTCTGTGTATGTGAATGACTTTAACCTGTTTGGTCGTACCTATCAGGTAAAAGCACAGGCCGACGCTGAGTTTCGCGCCAAACAGTCACAGATCAACAACCTGAAGGTACGCAATGCCGCTGGCAATATGGTACCGCTGGGCTCGGTAGTTACGGTGACACCCACCACAGGTCCGGATCGGGTAATGCACTATAACGGTTATATGACGGCTGAACTAAACGGCAGTCCAGCGCCGGGTTACAGCTCAGATCAGGCCAAAGAAGCGATTGAATCTGTACTGGCCGAGAGCTTACCGGAAGGGATCAGTTATGAGTGGACTGAGGTAACCTACCAGCAGATCCTGGCGGGCAATACCATGGTTTATGTGTTCCCTCTGGTTGTGGTGTTGGTCTTCATGGTACTGGCTGCACAATATGAGAGTCTGCGTTTACCGCTTGCCATCATCTTGATAGTGCCAATGACGATATTCTCTGCACTGGCGGGTGTCTACATGCTTGGTGGTGACAATAATATCTTCACCCAGATTGCGCTGATTGTATTGGTGGCATTGGCCTCGAAGAACGCGATTCTGATGGTTGAGTTTGCCCGCGACAAGCATAAAACCGGGGCTACCCATCTGGAAGCCATCATGGAGGCGTGTCGCTTACGACTGCGTCCTATCCTGATGACCTCAATTGCGTTCACAGCTGGTGTAGTCCCTCTGGTACTGGCGTCAGGGGCAGGTGCAGAGATGCGTCAGGCAATGGGTAATGCAGTGTTCTTCGGGATGATTGGAGTTACGGTATTTGGCTTACTATTTACGCCTGTCTTCTACCGTCTAGTCACCTTAAACGATAGCTCAAAGGACAGTGCGAACGAGCCTGTTATAGAGAAAGAGTAGTTAACAGGATTTAAACACCTGTCACAACATTGAGTTGTTTGACAGAGACCAAGATGGTTTAATAGCAACAATTGCGAAGTTTTGCCCATAATCGGAAAGTTAAAATTATGGGCAGTCAGGCCTCAAAATGGCCGAAAAGCGGAGAAAACCACTCATGTCAGTCGAAAAATCCACCATGCGAGCGCTGGAACTGCGTCAATGTGGCGCCGAGTTTGACTTAGCGATGGCAGAGCACGCTATGCCAGTGCCGGGAGACAACGAGTTACTGGTTGCCATTGATTATGTGGCACTGAATCACCTGGATGCACGGATGGCAAAAGACGGATTTTGCCAGTGGCAGTATCCTCACGTTTTGGGACTGGATGCCGTCGGAACTGTGGTCTCAGCTGCTAAAGGGGTATTTCCGCCTAAAGGCAGTCGGGTGTTGTTTAATGCCAGTCTGGCAGAGCAGGGGATGCTCAAAGAGTACGCAGTTGTACCCAGCCACGCCGTGTCGGAAGTACCGGATGGCATGAGCGGCGAAGTGGCAGTGTCTTTACCCAATGCGGGGATGGCAGCTTTGCTGGCACTGGATAAAATGCAGGTGCAGGACGGTGACTCACTGGCCATAAACAGCGCGCAGGGTGCCGTAGCTCACTTTGCAGTGCAATATGCCAAACAGCGCGGTGCTCAGGTGTTTGCTTTTGCACAGAAAGAACACCACAAGAGACTGAATAAACTTGGTGCAGACTGGGTATTCGATTGCGAATCTGAGTCGGTGTGCGAACAGATCAAGCGAGAAATGGGGCCAGGTGGTTTTGACTGTATCCTGAATACACAAGGCGGCGACTCCTTCTTGAATGATCTGCGTCATCTGAGATTCTGTGGTCGGATCGCTTGTCTGAATGGCTTTGGCACTATTCCGGAAGAACTACTTTTTGAGAAAGCGCCCAATATTGGGGTGGTCTCAGTCGCTGGCGCCTGGATGGCCAACAGCCTGTGTGCCCAGCAGCATTTGTGCTTTATGGGCCGTCAGCTGCTTGATGATGTAAGCAATGGCCGCATCAAGGCACCTGAGGTTAAATTGCTCGACTTTAGTGTTGACACCGTCCGCGATGCGCTAAGTTGTTTGCTAGGGAAAACTTGCCAGCAACGCCCGGTGATCCGCATTACCCGCGATTAAACTGACACGATATTTATGAGTTAACAAAGCCCGGCTAGTTTAGTCGGGCTTTTTAATGTGTGCTTGCGTTCCCTGAGCAACATTCTGGCAATTTACCAAGTGGTTAAGAAATAGTTCAATTTCGCTATCCTCCATAGTTGTATGGTGTCGCATATCATTAATGCGGATAAATGCGGCAATCTATTTTAAATACGCTTCAATGGTGCGTTTGGCGTAACGCTTTAGGCACATTTGTTTTTGCAGCATGAGCAGGAAAGGTGATGTCATGGACGCTCCATTTGGCAAAGTTGACACTGGATTTATGTACAGTTTTTTTGGCTATTGTCCAATAATATTATTACACGCCGTTTTGTCCAATTTTTGCACCAGTGTGTTTTGACAGGTTGCAACCGATTGTTTACTTTGAATTTGTTCCGTGGGACTATGTGGGTATGTAATACAGTCCGTTTTGTCGGTTTATGTTCCGACATTTTGGAGTAGAATAAATTGTTAGGTGAACATGAGATACCAATGAAAACTATTACTTTAATAATTATTATGCTGTTATCCCCAATTTTGAATGCTAAGGAAGTTAACTTGAGTGAGTTAGAGAGTGTTTCACAGAACCTACAGTTCTTAATTGCGCCTACCAATGAAGATGAATATGAAAAACTAGAAAAGCTATGTAAATGCACCGCAAAAATAGCTCAAGAGAAATGGGAGCCTGCGAAGTATTCAGAGTTTAGCAATGCACTAAGTGAATATGCCAAACTAGCAAATTCAGTAATGGGAAACATGGAAGAAATGCTTAAAAATGGTCCTCCCAGGCCTTCAGAAACAGTTATATCTGGCATGCAAGACATGGTAGAAATCATCGAGTCTTGTGAAGAAAAGTATGGAATTAGAGTTGAATTCTAGCCAATACAAATAAGTTCACCTAACAAGGCCATAAAACCGTGGACACAAAACAGCTGGCTTGTGCTCCTTCGTCGCTAAGTTTAGCCAGCTATTTTATGCCGTTTATGGCAGCGTTATGTGGCAATTGAATGCGTGAAGAATTAGTCGCTCTGAAGAAGTATCTAGTTCAGAAAAAAGTTTACAAAAGCATTGTTGGCATCGATGAACTACCAATGTTAGAAGGTTATTGTATATACGATGCTCAAAGTGAGATTGAGGTGTTTTACTATGAACGCGGACAAAAGATGAATCATAAATCATTCCAAGATATTAACGAGGCTATCAGCTACTTTAAAAATTTGGTGTTAACAGATCCAACAACTAGGAAGTAAAGCCACATAACAAAGCAAATAAAAAAGTGCGGACAAAAATCAGTTGGCCTTGTTCGTACCTCACAAATTTTAGCCAACTAATTTTTGCCGTTTATTTGCGGCGCTGGGGGATCCCCTCATAATTGAGGCCTCCCAAGCCGATGTATCAAGCGCACGTATTCGCGTATAGCCCAGAGTAGTTGCTTCCCCGTCATAACATAATCGCTTCGTCGCCAGACCTCTTTGCCAAGCCTGACAATCGACAGCACAGCACGATCTCTGATGGTATTTGCCTGAAACTTTCGTTGCCAATTTGAGTGCTGAGCATACAGGCCGATCCACCAGAGAATAATGGTCGCCAGCAAAGAGAGTAATAACAGTATATCGAGCCGGTTGGGGCATCGACTTTTACTATGTCTCAGGCCCATACTGTATTGGGGGCTTTTCAGGTCTCGAAAGCTTTCTTCGATTTGCATGCGCTTGGCGTAAAGTGAGACTACACGTTTGGGTTTGAATAAGTCAGCGGGCAGGTTAGTGGCTAATAGCCAGGGCTCCTTACTGCCAGTTCGATAACTTTTTTGTGCGGTATGATGCCTGCCAGCTTTTGAAGAGCGTTTATCAGTACGGCCTTTTTGTTTGGCTTTATATAAATGAAGGTGGCAGTTGATAGGGTTTTTTCGGCCAAGTTTTACCTCTCCAATGTAACGTCCACGGGGAGTGGCGGATGGATAAAGTGCCTGATTTACATGCCAATCTTCGCTGTTTTTATGCTGATAAGTGACTTTGCCACACACCCGCCCCAGCCAGAACCAACCTTTTTTATTGACCTGTCGAAACCAGGTGTTTCGATAGCCAGCATCGGTCACGATGAGTGGAATACATTTATCAGGCAGGCCCTCTATGGAAGGATAATGGCAAGTTCATCAAGGAACAGCTGATGGGATTTAGGAGATGCGCTCATACACTATCATTAAGCGTCCTTGAATGCTGACGGAAGCTCGCAAAGTCATCAGCCGCAGTTGTTCGCGCACATCGGCCCAGCCGACCAGCAAAATAGGCATGGGGTTAGCGTCACATATCAGGCGCGCATGGAAACGGTAAATAGCAAGTCGATCGTTATGCATAGCGGTGTTGCCAAGCAGTCGGTCCATACGTTTAATGTTGTGCTTGGCAGCGGCAGGGCCCTTCATATTTCGGCCCATCTTGGTGCGTGAAAGTTGATTGCTATCGAGCAATGTTTCAGTTGCCAGCGTTAATCGATCAAGATGCAGAGTATGAAATTTAGGCATTTTTTTTCGGAGCATATCGTGTAGGATGGAAGTATCACGCATGGTGTGGTTGTTTATTTGGTTTTTGGCCAAACAAATTAGTTCATACGATGTCGTTCGCGTCCATCTCACTGCTTTTTAATATGAATATCTGGGGGGGCCTCAGATTAAAGCGTTATACATGTAAGAGCATCATAGGGAGTAGCATGAAATGAAAATCAGTGTAGTTATTCCAGCCCACAACGAAGAAAGTTATATCGCTCGGTGTCTGTCATCAATCAAGGATCAGCTTATTCCTCAGGAAATGGAGGTCGAAACAATCGTTGTCTTAAACAGGTGCACTGATAAGACAGGCGAAATAGCAAAATCGTTTGGGGCTATCGTAGTTGCAGATGATTCAAAGAATCTATCATCAATAAAAAATACTGGCGTAGCGTATGCTACGTCAGATTGGATTGTGACGATTGATGCCGATAGTTGGATGTCCAAAGGAGTTCTAAACACAATATATCAGCATGCGAAATCTCCAAATTGTATAGGTGGCGGTATACGCATTAAGCCAGAAAGGTTGTCTCCTGGAATAGCAGTAGGCTACGGTATGATGTTAGTGCCTGCTTTTTTCCTTGGCCTCTCTTTTGGTATGTATTGGTTCCGAAAGACGGACTTCGATGCAATTGGGGGGTTCGATGAGCAACGGCATATAGCAGAAGATGTGGATTTTTTGCACAGGCTGAAATTGCATGGGCGTAAATCTGGAAAACAGCACAAAATTATTTCAAACGAGTCAATTACAACGTCCTGCAGAAAATTTGACGAATTCGGAGATTGGCATTTTGTTCGTATATTCGGTAATCCGTGCCGTGTAAAGAGAGCCATACTCGGAGGTGAAAAAGAATATCTCGACAAGAATTGGTATGAGGTAAAGCGCTGATGGTGGTTTTTTATTGACCTGAAAAAACAACCTGGATGATACCCACCCAAGCTGACAGGAACTAAAGCCACCCAAAGTGATTTTGGGTGACGCCTTTCAGGGGACTAAACTCGCCTGATTACAAATGTTTGAGCGACCTCAGTTGAGGCAAAGTCATTCGCTGTTGAGTTTGCAATTCGGTATTTGACTTGTCCGGGGCTGGAAACCCAAGCTTTTAGGTCAAGTCCCTGGCCATCAATATTCCATAACACAATACACTCATCGCTGAAGCCGGCTTGCTGTATATTGACTTGTCCCTCATATACCTCACCTGCCAAAAGCGTTGGTAGCAGAATACGCTCCGTAACCTTTGCTTTAATGCCATTAACCGTCACCGTGTCGCTGTAGTTAATTACCTCTCCCAAAGCCGTGCCCATAATTGAGTTGGCTTCAACATTACCATTGCTGCAATTTGCATGGACATAAACTCCGCTGGAGGCCGCTGCGTGCGCATAACATTGGTTAGCAACCACATTAAAGCGATCAACTCCTCGTAAGTCGATGAGGTTTGCGGATGTTCTGGCCGCATAAATCGTATTTCCAGTGATGTTGACGTCGTTTAGTTTGAAGTCGTTTACCTGCGAATTGATTGATATCGCGGAGCCTTCGGTAGCGGCGAGATTAAGCTGATTGTTGGCGATAACGATTCGACCAAACTCCCGAGCAGCTGTATCTTCAGGATAAACAAAAAAGCGTATGCCTGTATTTGTTTGGTTCTCTATACTGTTACTATTAATTAAAACGACAGAAGAGCTTTGATTAGGACTGATATCGACACCAATTAACCCACCGTTTACTTTGTTACCAATAAAGCGAAGCCCGCCAGCTCTGTATCTTACACAAATCGCATTCGAATATTTCGGTGATGTAAAAAAGTAATTGTTTATAAAACCATTATCACCGTTGTCGGCAAATGTTTCATTATTCATGTCAGAGTGAATACCGAAATCTCGAAAGTTGACGAAATAGCAATTTTCAATATTCATATAAGAAACAAGTGACGTTTTGATACAGGTTGAAAAATTTCGTATAGTTACATTTGATATATAAGAAGTATAATTTTCAACTGGGTTACCATCAGAAAATTTTGATGGGATGAGGTTAATACCGGTACCATTTTTTTGTTCATTTTCATAGCGAAGTAAAAAATCTCTAAACAGCGCGCCTCTTTCGTTAATGAGTACGCTGTCAGGATCCTCAAGAGTATGCGTAATTGCGTGTTGCTCTCCAGAATCAGTACAGGTGAGGATCGTATTCTTGCCTTCACCTATGATCCCACCCGTTCGCATTTCAAGAGATGTAAATCTATATTCACCCGCGGGATAATAGACAATCCTTCCGGTTGCATGTGCCGCTCTCATTGCTTCTGTATCATTCGTTTTGCCATCACCTGTTGCACCAAAGTCAATGACATTTGCAATCTGAGAGGTATCTCGGGTACCAGTTTGTAACTCAGTAGCATGGGCTTTTAAGCCTAGTATTCCCCCTGTACCAGCAATCGCAGCTACGCTAGTTATAAAATCTCTGCGTTTCAAAATCTATATCCCTTATTATTTTAAAGTGAGTGAAGCAAGCGTCCGACAATGATTTAGCGACGACAATGAAAAGTGACGCATAATTTTCATATGGATAGCATCTTTAAAAGGTACAAATGTTATCTGGTTTTGTTGCTCAAATCCAGGTAACCATATGTTATTGATGTTTTATGGCACTGTTCAGTCTTGATGATGCGAGAACGCTCAAGTATCTATGTGCCAGCCTATGCCTTTGAAAAAAATTCTATGAGGTGGATATTTTTATTTTTAGGGTTACACTATTTTTAATTATGTTTTGAATGGCTTTGGAGACCGGAATTGGCCCATATAAAGCCATTAGGTTATTATTTTTTGGGGAGTACAAATGAAAAAACTGTCACTTTTTTCACTTTTTATTTTATTGTCTTTCCATTCACTGGCTGGAGCAAGTTTTACGGGTACCATTAAACAAGTGGTTTGCCATACAAAGCACGTTTCTCCATTATGCCAAATTCAAGTAAATGGGAACGTTAGTAATCAAACATGTGGTACACAATCATGGAAGTTCAGTTTTGATGCTACGACTCCTGAAGGCAAAAATATGCTATCAATCTTGTTAGCAGCTCAAATAGGTAAACAACAAATAACACTAGGTGGTACCGGCAGTTGTTCACTGGCAACTGCCTCAGAAGATTTGAGACATGCTTACATTACTACAAACTAAAAACAACAGGCCAGCTCGGCGGAAAAAGACTCGCCACACTTTTATTTTCTGCTGGTTGAAGCATTAACACATAGGATGTTTATGCAGAGGAAAGCAGGCGATACCCTCCTAAAAATGGCGTACTTTTGCAACGATGTCTACGCTTAGAACGTGCTCAAAGGGTTGAGGCTAATAGACTATGCCAACTGTAGGGAAGAAGCAGGTTAGCTTAACCGGTACTAGATATCATCACTGTATATCCCGGCGTGTTTGCTGGACATTTTTGTGTGGCACAGACCGCGTAACAGGCGAGTCATATTTATATCGGCGAGATTGGATCGAGGGTAAGTTATTGAGCATTCACGGGGTGTACTGGAAGAGTAGAAGAGCGCAGGGTCCAATTGTCTTGCATTTCTATATTATCCCTGTCTATATTGGTCTGTGAATTTACGGGTGGATGCCTCTGATAAATTCAGCTTTTCTAGGTATACCGTATAGGATGGTGGTATCTCGCAGGGGTTTCTATATGGTGAATTTTTTGCGAAATAAATTAGACAAAGTAATGTCATGTGCAGCTATTATATTGAATTGAAAAGTGAATATATCGGGGTGCCTCAGAACAAGCCGCTAGTTATCAATCAAGGAAAGATAATGAAAAAGCTTTTTTTTGTATTTGTAGCACTATTTTTGTTTGGCTGCTCGAGCATTCCGATCTCGACAATGCTTAAATATCGCAACTTTGATGAACAAAGTTTTGCCGCGCTAAACCCTTCGCAAATTCGTTCGAAAATTTGGTTGTCAGAGCCTTTTACGTTAAACATGGAAAAAATTAATCTAAGCCTCAGTTTAGTGAATGAAAGAGGGCATAGTAATTTTACATTTCCACTCATTCTTGTAAAACGGGATAAGATAGCTGCGCAAGAAGGCTTTTTTTCGTCCGAACCTGCAAAAACAGAATACACATTCAGACTTTCAGAACTTGCAGTCAATAACTTCCAGAAAACACAAAATTTACTATCACAAGAAGTACATCAAAAGCTATCTTTCTCAATTGGTGCCGGCTTTAACTAAGAGCCTGAAGACGGAGAAACTGTTTATATCTCAATATCGCTTCAACTTGAAGATAATGAGGGGTATTTTACACTTATCAATGAGGCTGAGGTCGATTTTAGACAAGGCGGCTGACAAGACAATGTAACTCCACCCTAAACTGGCGTATGGAAGTTACACCGTCTACATTTATTCAAATAGTACTCAAAGGATTGAGGGGGATAGAATATGCGAACAGCAAGGAAGAGGCAGTGCAACCAATCGGATATCAAATATTACAAAGGTATAGGTTGTTGTTGTGAGTGGAATGGTTTGGGGGCAGGTGTTTGAACGGCATGTACGCTAAAACGCTGTCATAACTTTGGAGTTAGCATGCGATATTGTGTTTGTTTTCTTTTACCATTAATTTTTTCAGGTAATGCTTTAGCTACATGTAGTGGTGTGAGTTGTACTGGGGTTAAAGTTACAAGAATCGTTGTTGAGTCTGATGGCGGTACGACAATAAGCACCTCTGGAGATGAGTCAAAATTATCATGTGACGCTGGTAGTAATGGATACATTAAACTAGATCCGAGCTCTAAGAATTATGACTCTGTGTATTCACTTTTGCTAACCGCTCACACAACAGAACATCCGATTTGGGTAAGAACTACAGATAGTGGTGTGTGTAAGTTGATTTACGCCGTATCTGACAAATAGTTTTAACAAGACATTCAATCGGACAATATACCCTTGGCTTCTTTCTTTAAGGGCGCACTTATTTTTGGCGACTATTAATGGCCGTTTTAGTTGGAGTTATGTCTACTCTAAGTAGAGTTAAAAGGACAAAGACAGCGATGGCAGCATGCTAATTAAAGTATTAATGAAAAATATTTCTATGTTTTCTTTAGCCTTAATTCCAATCGTCTCTGTAAACGCAGGGCAAGATCACGAACTTTACCTTGACATAAGTTTATGATTTTATAATTCTTTTTAGAATAAGCAGCCAGTTTATGCAAGCCAATACATTGTTCGATTATTTCTCCACCATTGATGACCCGTGCCAGCAAGGTAAAGTGAAGCATCAATTGAATGATATTTTATTTCTTACCGTCTGCGCTGTGATTGCAGGCTGTCAAGGGTGGGAAGAAGTCGAAGATTTTGCCCATGATAGGCTCCCTTGGTTGCGTAAATTTGTGCCTTTGACTAATGGTGTACCGCGTCACGATACTATTGCGCGAGTTGTTAGCCGCATTGATATGGCACAATTTCAGGCTTGCTTCTCTAGTTGGATGCAACATTGTTGCGAACTCACCGACGGTAGTGTTGTTGCCATTGATGGGAGAAGACTAAAAGGCTCATTTAAACAGTCAGATAGAAAAGATGCCATTCACATGGTAAGTGCTTTTGCCTGCGAAAATGGGGTGACTTTAGGCCAGTGTAAAACAGACACGAAGTCCAACGAAATAACAGCCATCCCTGAACTGCTTCAGCTGCTCGAAATCAAAAGTTGTTTGGTCACTGTTGATGCGATGGGCTGTCAAAAAGACATTGCTCAGGAAATTTTGGAAAAAGAAGCTGACTATTTGCTTGCGCTAAAGGCCAATCAAGGTGGTCTATTTGAACAAGTTCAGCAATTTCTACTGCCAGAAGTGACACGGCAAATAGAGTCAGACACTTTATTAAGCGAGGTTGACTATCAACGTGGTCGTGAAGAATTTAGGGCCGCAGTGGTATGCCATGATATGACTCAGCTTCCAGAAACACACCGATGGCCGAACCTTCGGACTGTTGGCGTTATAGTGTCTTATCGAAAGCCAGATAATCAGAAGAAAGGTGAATTCACGTACCGCTACTACATTAGCTCCGCAAAGTTGAGTGCACAGAGATTGGCACAAGCTGCTCGCGCTCACTGGCACATTGAGAATAGTCTTCATTGGTGTTTAGATGTTGCTATGAACGAAGATGGTTGTCGCATTCGTCGAGATGGTGGCGCAGAAGTATTAGCTGGGAAACGCCATATATCATTGAATTTATTGGAAAAAGAAATGACCTTCAAAAAGGCGTGCGCGCCAAACAAATGAAAGCAGCTAGAAGCGAGAGCTACCTTGAAAAGGTACTGAATAGCAAATGATTTTTCATGCTCTCACCCTGGGGATGGACCTTGTGCTATAACCTTTGCTTTCAATGTACTGCCTCTTTTCGTAATTAGCATACTGGTTAGTTTTATATGGTTTGTTTTTTCCTTCAAAAATTCAAAGGAGCAGGCTGGCTACTTTGCTTTAGTAATTTTATTATTATGGCTTGCTACGTATCTTTTTATGTATGCAAAGATAAACAGTCTCTTATGACAGGCCAATTATCAGAGCTGCATGCTAGATTGCAATGTATAGGTTTACCTGTTCGAGCAATCAATGCTGTTATTGATTCGGAACACAAATATCTGAGGTTTCTCAGGTACGGGCGTCATATACAAAGGGGAAACAGGCTACTATGAAAATTCAAATCACAAATATATCTGGTCATCAGACAAGCAAAGTGTTCGCAATTACGTTAGCAATTTTAATGTTGCCGTTTAGCTTTATATCCATATTTTTCTTCTTAATGGCTCCAGAAATGAAGACCAACAATGGAGAACAAATCCCAAACTTTCCATTTTTATTTTTCGCTTTTGCACCCGTATTTTATGGGGTTATGTTTTACTTTATGCAGCGCTTGTTTTGTTGGGTTTACAACTTGGTCGCCAAAAAGGTAGGCGGCTTTGAGTTTGAAACCTCCGAGTAATTGGTACATAACAGGCGCCTAAAAAAGTAAAGTTGTTTAGGTACTCAGCGTAAGCGGTTTAGTAATTGGGCCTTATACGGGAATGGTTGTGGCGTCAGAGATCAATAAAAAAACTTGGTCTAATTTGGCTATCAAAAGCGCTGCAACCTACAGGGGTAAAACAGAAGGCTTGCGTTTTGTTGTTGCTAATTTAGTCTGATATTTTGAGTTGGCTAAGCGATCGCTATGTGTCTTGTCTGAAAATGAAGATTTAAATGAACTCCTTACTCCTTCTAAGTTTGATTATTCTGGGTGCTTTTATAGGCCTCAGTAATTGGTATGCGTACTTCTCCGCTATTTTTAGAAATGGTAGCACTTCATTTGTGCCCTATGTTGGTGCAATTTTATTGTTTCTGGGATTGTGGTTTGGGCCATACAAGGCATTTTGGCCGTTAGCGTTCGTGCTAGACTTCACGGTACTACCCATGTTGTTGGTGGCAGTTTTCGGTGCATTAAAGCAAAGCCGTAAAAACACATAACAAGATGGGTAAAAAGTATGCACAACCCGCCCTAGAAAAAGGCGACATCCACTTAAAAGTGGATTACATTTTCCATGGTCGGCCCATACGTTTGATATTGAGCTTGGCAGTGACAGGGCTCTTTATATTTCGCTCCGGCTCAGCAAATGAAAGTTGATTGCTATCTAGCAAAATCTCAGTTGCCATCTTCGATGAAAAAAGATGGCTAGTATTAATTTGGTGGCAGCTTTTTTTGGGCATATCGTGTAGACTGGGGTTATCACTTATGTGTTGTTATTTGGTGGGTTTTTGGTGAAATAAATTCGATCCAACAAAGCCGTAAGTGTCCATCATACTGATTTTAAATATAAATATCTGGGGGGCTCCTAAGAGCAAGGCGTTAGCTATTTGTCAATCTAAGGAGAAAATCGAAAAGTGAAGTACCTATCTATATTAACCTTTCTAGCCATTTCGGGCTGTTCCAGCTCGTTTGATACAAACGAATATTCAAATTTAAAAGTAAGATACGGTGAAACAACCGTTGCTGAATTAGTTGAGTCGATCGGTTTACCGTCGAAAATTATTGAGGGAACAGCCGAGTCAAAGAGTTATAAATTGTATGGCTACAAAGATGGAAATGATTTTACTCGTGTGTATATTCCAACGGCAACACCACTGGGTAATGGTAATTATATTTCAGGAGCTAACGTTTGGGACGTTGAATCCAAGGAAAATTTCGATTTATCATGTATCGTGAACGAAAATAATATAGTAATTAAATGTGAAAGAGGTAGTAAGTGAGCTTTCTTAAAGTATTGTCAACGGTTTTTATTTTTACAATATTAAGTGGTTGTGCATCTACAGCTAAAACTAACCTTTTGGATACTCCTGTTCTTGAGAAAGATACTTCTTTAGTTGTTCTGTATTATGTTCCAGAATACAAAATAAATTATACGGAAGAGGGTTTTTTGCATGAAGATCGTAAAGGCTCTGAATTTTCGGGCGTTTGGGATCTAGAGCGGGACATGAGTCCCTATCTAAGTAACTACTTTAATGAAAATGGCTTTAATGCAGTAGAGGTTTCAAATTTCATCGATTCATCTGAGGTGAAAAAATACATCATGTCGCCTCAGAAATCCAAAGAGAATGAAGAAATAAAAAATAAAATTTTGGCTGATTTAAAAGAAAAAGGTGAAGTTTTGTTAGTTGAAGTGTACATCACAGATGTAGAGGCAAGTACAAACCTAGTTTCTCAATCAGGGCTATACGGATGGCTAAATTTTAAAGTTACTGATGTGAAAACAAAAGAACAAGTTCTACATAATTATAACTGGATCGTTTATAAATTTAAGCATGACAGTGAAAATATAAAAAAGGCAGTAGAAAAAAATGATTTATTGAATTTTAAATCTTTTTTGAAGAAATCTGTTGATACTTTAACAATCCAAAAGTACACAGCAATTAACGAAAGGCCTATACTAACTATTATCAATGAACCAAAATAATTAGTCTGTATTAATCTATAGCTAATAAGCTGACTAATTGGGAAATTTTACTGTACTGTTTTTGCTTACTCTGCGCAGGCAAATAACCCAGAAAAGTCTGGCGATTATCATAGCGCTGGGGGGCCTCATAACCGAAGCCTCCTAAGCGTTTGTATGTACGTATAGCCCTGTGCAATTGCTTCTCTGCCATAACATAACTGCTTCGTCGTATTACCCCTTAGCCGAGTCTAGGTGCCGAGTGCAAAATAAGCGACATTCCTCCTAAACATGGCGTACTTTTGCAACGAAGTCTACGCTTATAGTCTCGAATAGCCATTAGGCTTTAGATACCTAGCCGAAGGTGATCTGCGAGAGGTTTAGACTAACAATCAGATTGCTAAATCATGTTTGTATGTACACCCACCCGAAATCTGAATTTTGGCTAGACGAGCAAGTTTATTTTGTTTTGTGAATTTACTGGTGGGTACCTTTGAAATTTGACGGGCTGTACCGTTTTGGGGGGTGGAGTTGCATCAGTACTTAATGCTCCTTAAATAGTGTATACGCATAGCACATTCTTTGTTGTATTTACTCAATAAGGCTAATAGTAGTTTCGTGCAAAAGGGGGCTGGGACCGCGTGTTGTAGTAAAACCGTTGGTTAGACAGATTTTTGATCTCAGGCGTTAACTAAAACTGCATACTCACAGATAGCATAAAGCTGCGTTTGGGCTGAGGGATCAGGGAGTTGGCCCAGCCTTGCGAACGCTGCTCAAAATCATCGCCACTTGCGGCGGCTTCTGCGCCGGAATGGTAATAGATTTCATTAAAGAGATTTTTTACCTTAAACGCGACTTCAATCGATTCGTACCGATAAATGATGTTGGCATCTAGTGTTAAATAGGCGTCATTTTTTCTGTCTTTAGCGCGCAGTGTATTTCTCAAGTACAGCGGTTTACTTGAAACCCAGTTGGCTCTGACGTTGACATTGAGTGCTTCATTGATTGGTACATTTAGCCCGGCACTAACTTTGTGTGGGGCTATATCTCCCAGCTCTGCATCCATATCCTGGCAAGGGTCGTAAGATAGTGTGTGGCTCTGGGCGATGTTCTGACAATTTTCTATCCCCTGACCAACCCACAGATCCAGTGTGTGGTCGTAACTGACACTGCTTTTGGTTTTTGTATGGGTGTAATACAGATAACCGGAGATATTGGCAGCGCCTGGGATAAAGTTACTGAACTCAAATTTACCTCGATATTCCAGCCCATAGGTGCTGCGCTTTCCGGCGTTTTCTGCTTCTTCTTTCACAACGTCGTCGTATCTGGCGGTAAACAAGGATAGGTCATGCAGCCAGTTGTCCTGCTGATACATATAGATGAACTCAAAATTCTCGGCTTTTTCTGGTTTCAGGTCTGGGTTGGCAGAGCGGCCGCTCCAGCCTCCCCACAGTTGTATCGGGGCTGGTTCCTGAAAAGCCGTGCCGTACAGCATCTTAAGGGTTGATTTATCTGAGAGAAAATAAATTGCGGAAGCTCTGGGGTTAGTGGTACTGCCGTACAGACTATTTTTGTCGTATCTTACACCGGCGTTGACCCGCCAGTCATTGATATTCCAGATGGCCTGAATGTATGCGCCTCTGTCGGTCAGACTGGCGAGGTTTTCGTCTGGCATCCGACTGAGTGTATCTGGCTGAATGTTGATGGTGCTGTCCCTATTGCTCGCAACCCCGTCACCGGCGGTCTCAGGCGTATCTGATGAGCAAAAGGTTTCGGGAAAATAACCGCAGGCGTCGTAAGCTTTGGTGAGTTCTTTATCCTCAAATTTAATGCCGCCGCTGAGCTTTAACTGCTCAGAGTAATCAAACTCGTAGTCTTGCTTAAACAGCCAGCTCTTATTACTTGTTCGCCAGTGTGAAATGGTCAGTGTTGATACCACATCCGGACCGGTCAAAGCGGTAGAGCCGGGGAAGGATTCGACCCAGTAACCGCCATTGCCACTTTTTCTGCTCAGCAGTAGAGTATTTACTTGTAAGTTATTTTTAATTGCGCCTGTGTGTCGCAGGTAATATTGTTCAGAGTTTCGATACCACTGCGCCGCTGGCTGCGCTCTGTCATGAGGATATTGCGGACCCCAGCCATGGCGCATATCCCATTCTATGATCCCTAAGGTCAGGTTTTTGAACCCTACATCGGCAAGAATGCCCCATTCCCGTTGTGGGTCGTGATAGGCACCAAACTCATTGTATTTAGAGCTGTGGGGACAGCCATCCGCCTCGCAATTAGCGGACAGGGCAGTGTCATAGATGACAGGTCCCCAGATATCGCGGTTGCTCAATAGTTCGTTACTGACAAACCCCCAAGGCGCCAGATCATCTATGTCGGCTTCGTCACTCGAGTAGTATTTAGCTGACAGATTATAGGTCAGGTTGCTATGGTTGCCGCCCGCGGCAATATCAACACTTTGTGTGTCATAGCTGCCAGACTGAATATTCACTTTAAAAAAATCATTACTCTCATGTGTCTCTTGGGCATTGGACGTAACCAGGTTTATGATCCCCAGAAATGCATTGGGGCCGTACACTGCACCTACCGGGCCATACAGCACTTCTATCCGCGCTATATTCGACAATGGATAATTTTTTGACAAGGTGGCTTCGTGATACCACAAGTGATTATCGACTATACCATTGACCAGCATTAACGTGCGCTGGGTGAGCGGGGTACGATAGCCGCGCTGATAGGTGATAACGCCACCATTACCATTGGTGACTGTGCTATCAAACCCGGGAAGATCAAGGATCACTTCATCAATGCTGGTATAACCGCGTTGCCTGATATCTGCTGCGGTAATGATCACCATAGCCGCAGGAGCATCACGCAGTGTTTCTTCAATACCGGATGCGGATGACACGGTGACATCGAGCAAGTCTTCTAAGCTCAGCTCCATTAGTGTATCAAGTTCATCATCTTGTGCTGCGCTGTGCGAACTGATGAGTAGAATGGATGATAGCAAGAACGCTGTTGACGTTTGGCCGGGGAGTTTACTGGTCATAAGTCTCCCTGACCCTACTGATTGTAGTGCGCCAATGACGTGTTTCTCTATCAAAACGCTGATATGACATGGTCAGCAACTAACTTACTCTAATCTTTGGAGGTTAGAATAAACTGCCTGTTTGTCAAGGTTGGCTGGCTCTAATATGGGGAACCAGAAGGCACGTTCGGGTCAGTGGTAACTAACCCTGGTTGCCAAAGTTAATTCGTAGCGACTTTTCTTCGTAGGGATTAGCTGATTGAACCATCCCATATTCGCTATTTGAGTTACAGCTCGGCGAGCAGTGTAAGCCCGGGCAAAATTTGCTTAAAAATACGCTGAGTAGGACAAGGAGAGAAAATCCAGCCCGGGGTTGGGGCTTTTAAATCCTGCATTGGAGTAATGCATATAGCGGATAGCAATATTGGCCTCGTCCATCTGATATACCAGCCCTAATCTGTCTTCAAACTGGTAGTGGGTACTGACGTCTTTACCTGCAAACTGGGTATCATCCAGTAAGGCCAGGCCAATGCCAAATTCTAGAGCCACCGGGTGACCGTTAAAGGTCGTGAATGGATAGCTGATCACCGGGGAAACCGCCAGGACAAAATTGCCATCATGATGGTTCTCTTCCCCATACTGCCAGAAGTTGATACTGCTTTCGAAGTGTACATCAAAGTGACGCCAGGCTTGTGGTAAGTCCAGTTCCGGATGATATTGGTAAGCTAATTTGATCCCGTCGACACTGCCTTCGCCATGAATGTAGTGAACGGCATAGCCATGCTGCTGCGCGTATACAGGTGCAGTAATAATAGTAAGCAGTGACAGCAGAAATAGGATTGCTCTGATCATAATGAAATCAAACCCAATATAATTGAATATCCCTATTGTCTGGATGTCCATTGCTTTTAAAAAGGCATTAAATAGAAACTAATTGATGCCTTTTTGACACCAAAAAACTAGGTGTTTGATTTTAATAGAAAATTCAATTGATGCCAAAGTGGCACTAATATGGTGCTGATTTGTGTGTTTTTCATCTGCAAAGTTAGCGCTAAACTAGCTTCATTAACATAGAATGGAGCGGATCATGAAAAAACTACTGCAACTTATGCTGGTGGCATTGCTGGCGTTTGGCAGCCTACAAAGCGTTGCTGCGACGGATACACAAAGCGATCCTTATGGCTTGATCAAGTCGGTTGGTGATCAACTGTTTGTGGATATCAGCAAGCTAAATACCCTGGAAGAAGCGCACAAGAAAGCTGAGCTGAAAAAATTGGTACGGGAACAGTTAATGCCGCATATCGACATTAAATATGTGTCTTTTAAGTTGTTGGGTAAACATGTCCGTGAGATAAAGCGCGAGCAGGCGGTGACGTTTATCGATGCCGTCGAGCAGTATCTGGCAAACACGTATGCAAATGCGCTGATGAGCTATAAAGGTCAGCAGGTTAATTTTATTGAACCGGTTGTCAGTGCCGACAGTAAATTTGCCTCAGTTAAGTCTGAGATAGTTGAGCCCAATGCCCCAACCATCGACATTGTATTCAAGTTTCGTAAAAACAAAGCCGGAGAGTGGCAGGTCTATGATCTGGTTGCTGAGAGCATCTCATTGCTTAGCGCAAAGCAAAAAGAAATTACGTCGCGGATCAGCGAAGTCGGTATCGATCAGGTAAGCAAAGAGCTGGTGGCTAAGAGTTAATTGGCACGAACTAAAGAGACAATTTGCGTCCTTCAGGCGGGTATTCACTCTTACCCATGAGATCCAATCTTCTCCGATTGCCCGCCTTTTTCTTTTTACCTAACATGCTGTGATACCTAATTCGTGATTTATCTTAGGCTTGTCGCTACTGTGCCAGGCATAGTAAGATGGCTGCCATTGAACGACAATGAACAGTGTCATAGATAGCCGTCGTACTGGTGTTATGTCATCGAGTGTCTGGTTACCATTGTGCAACGCTGTCAGCAAATTTAAGAACGCTTTATTATGCAATTATCTCCCTCACTTTCCGCTTTGGTTGAAGCCTTGCGTTGTTTACCCGGCATTGGACCTAAATCAGCACAAAGGATCGCCTTTCATCTGCTTGAAAGAGACCGTAGTGGCGGCACTCAGTTAGGCCAGAGTCTGTTACAGGCGATGGATAAGATTGGTCATTGTGAGTCTTGCCGAACATTTTCAGAAACTCCGGTATGTGATATCTGCAGCAACGTTAAACGTCAGGATACTGGGTTGTTATGTGTGGTTGAATCCCCGAGTGATGTACTGGCAATTGAACAAACTGGTCAGTACCAGGGGTTGTATTTTGTTTTGATGGGGCACTTGTCACCGTTAGATGGGATTGGTCCAAACGAAATTGGTATGGATGTTCTGGAAAAAACGCTCAGCAATGGCAACATCAATGAAGTGATCCTGGCAACCAATCCGACGGTTGAAGGAGAGGCCACAGCTCATTTTATTGGTGAAATGTGTCATCAACACAATGTGACGGCCTCGCGGATCGCACACGGTATGCCTGTTGGTGGTGAGCTGGAACTCGTCGATGGTATGACTTTGATGCATGCGTTTAGCGGTAGAAAAGCGATTTAATGAATGCCCGAAAGGGCTTTCTCCTTGCCCCGAATATATACAATTCGCAATTTTTTTACTTTATCACTCTTGAAAAATATCTCCCCAGCACAATATACCTCAGCATAACGCAAGTTAACTGATTAACTATGTACTACTATTGTGTACCAAATAAGTTAGGGTGTACCAAATGACTACCGAAAATACCAAAGAAAATCATTCATTTAGTGCCAACACTAAGCAACTATTACAGCTGATGATCCACAGCTTATACTCAAACAAAGAGATCTTTTTACGTGAGCTGGTATCCAATGCGTCGGATGCCGCTGATAAGCTGCGTTTCTTAGCGCTGCAAAACGGTGACCTGTATGAAGGGGACGCCGATCTGCGTGTACGTATCAGCGCCGACAAAGACGCAAAAACAGTGACCATTTCTGACAATGGTATTGGTATGACCCGCGACGAAGTGATCAGCTCTTTGGGTACCATTGCAAAGTCAGGCACTGCTGAGTTCTTTAAAAACCTGACCGGTGATGAGGCAAAAGACTCTCAGTTGATCGGTCAATTTGGTGTGGGTTTCTACTCAGCGTTTATCGTTGCCGACGAAGTGACAGTGCGTACGCGCAAAGCGGGTGAAGTGCAGGCTGTTGAATGGCAGTCAAAAGGCGAGGGTGAATACACGCTGGCAGATATCGAAAAAGCAGAGCGTGGTACAGAAATTATTTTGCACCTGCGTGATGAAGAGCTGGAGTTTGCCGATGACTTCCGCCTGCGTTCAATCGTGACTAAGTATTCTGATCATATCTCTATCCCGGTTGAAATGTTCAAAGCGCCAGTACCTGAATCTGAAGGGCCGGACGGCGAGAAAATTGAAGCTCAGCCTGGTGAATGGGAAGGGATAAACCGTGCTACGGCGTTATGGACGCGTGATAAGTCTGAGATTAGCGAAGAAGAATATAAAGAGTTTTATAAGCATGTTGGCCATGACTGGGAAGAACCACTGACCTGGGCACACAACAAAGTAGAAGGTAAAACGGAATACACCAGCTTGCTGTACATTCCTAAAAAAGCACCTTTCGACATGTGGAACCGTGACCGTCAGACAGGTCTGAAGTTGTACGTACAACGTGTATTCATTATGGATGACGCTGAGCAGTTTATGCCAAGCTATCTGCGTTTTGTAAAAGGTCTGTTGGATTCTAACGATCTTCCACTGAACGTATCTCGTGAAATCTTGCAAGACAACAAAGTTACTCAGGCAATCCGTAAGGGCTGTACATCACGTATCCTAAAGATGCTTGATCGCATGGGTAAGAATAAAGCAGAAGACTACCAGACTTTCTGGAATGAGTTCGGCCAGGTTATCAAAGAAGGCCCGGCTGAAGATGCAGCAAATAAAGAAGCGATTGCTAAACTACTGCGTTTCAGCTCGACACATACTGACGAGAGTGTGCAAAATGTATCACTGGAGCAGTATATCGAGCGTATGACTGAAGGTCAGGACAAAATTTACTACGTGGTGGCAGACAGCTTTGAAGCTGCGAAGAGCTCACCGCACCTTGAGATCTTCCGTAAGAAAGGCATTGAAGTACTGTTGCTGTCAGATCGCGTTGACGAGTGGATGATGAGCCACCTGACAGAGTTTGCTGAGAAATCATTCCAGTCAATTACTCGTGGTGATTTAGACCTGG
The DNA here is from genome assembly GCF_005886805.2 of Pseudoalteromonas rubra. Taxonomy (NCBI): domain Bacteria; kingdom Pseudomonadati; phylum Pseudomonadota; class Gammaproteobacteria; order Alteromonadales; family Pseudoalteromonadaceae; genus Pseudoalteromonas; species Pseudoalteromonas rubra. Next base: position 2,777,186 of record NZ_CP045429.1, on the reverse strand, counting down.
GTGATATGGAAGACGAAGAAAGTAAAAAAGCGCAGGAAGAGAGCGAGAAGCAGGTAGAAGGTTTGGTTGAGCGCATCAAAGAAGCGCTGGGTGATAAAGTAAAAGAAGTACGCTTTACGCACCGTCTGACAGATTCTCCGGCTTGTGTGGTTGTTGATGACCACGACATGAGCTCACAAATGCAAAAGCTGATGGAATCAATTGGTCAGTCTGCACCTGAGTCTAAGCCAATTTTTGAACTTAACCCGGAGCATCAACTGGTTAAACATCTGAACGTTGAGCAGGATGAAGATAAGTTTGCTCAATGGTCAGAGGTACTGTTAGATCAGGCATTGCTTGCAGAGCGCGGCAGTCTGAAAGACCCGGCAGGGTTCGTTGCTCGTCTGAATAAGCTAATGCTTGATCTGAGTAAATAATTCAACGCAGTTATTATTGTGTTTTGAGAAGCCCGGCGAGTAATTCGACCGGGCTTTTTTGTTGCCCTTAATGGCACAGTGCAGGAAGCGAATCAAATAGGGTGGTACATTGCTCATTTGTTTTAAGCACGTCTGCCCGTTTGTAATCAAGGCACATTCCTCTGTGAAAGCGCTACATGAGCCACATCATTTAATTGGCGATGATGCATATCTAAATTAAAAAGAAAGGGTAGTGACAAATTTTCATTCCCGTTACTCAGTTTAAGTACTTGTTTTGCAGTGATGAAATGCCCTACAACACCGAGTTTAAAGGCTTCTTCGCAAATTTGTCACACAAATATACTGGACAAAGTAATGATGAAAAAGATAAAATGACAGCGTTGTCATTGAGATCTATTATCACCTTGAATCCGCTTCTGCCCGAACGTTTATGGAATAATCAGACAGCACAACTTGCCTAAATTAGATTAGTTTATTAATTAGGTCCAATTCTTCTACATAACTCATCGCAACTGCTGTTAAAAAGTGCATAGCTTGTGATATATTCTTCTCGTTTGTAACAAACTATAACCACAAAATTATTTATTCTATCTATTTCAGTGGCTTAGGATTTTGTTGAAAAAATCTTATGTAAGCCACAAAAAAAGATGTAGCGAATCTGTAATTTTGGGTGTATGGTTTGTTATTAGATGACAGCGTTGTCATCATCACTGGGCAGAAGTGATTTAAAAACCAACAAAATGATTCAAGGGGAATCCTGTGTTAGCTAATAATTTTAAAAAAAGCTTACTGGCAGCTAAGGTTGGCCTCATCCTAAGTACGGGTGTGACAGGCGTGGCGTTTGCTGAAGATAACCAGACTGGCGTTCAAGAAAACGTTGAAGTCATTGAAGTGCGCGGTATCCGCCGTTCATTGGCCGAAGCAGTTAATACTAAACGATTTGCAACCAGCGTTGTAGATGCGGTATCAGCAGAAGATATCGGTAAGTTTCCAGACAGTGACGTAGGTGAAGCACTGGGTCGTATCCCAGGCGTAGCTGTTAGCCGTCAGTTTGGTCAGGGCCAGCAAGTATCTATTCGTGGTGCGTCTAGCCAGCTAACTTTGACAACTCTGAATGGTCAGAACGTTGCTTCAACAGGTTGGTACACAGAGCAAGCAATTGACCGAAGCTTCAACTACACATTGTTGCCACCTGAACTTATCTCAGGTATCGACGTGTATAAGTCTTCACAAGCAAATATTGTTGAAGGTGGTGTAGGTGGTACGGTTAACGTAAAAACCCGTAAGCCGTTAGACCTGGATTCCGGAACCGTTTTCGCTTCTGTAAAGAGCGTATATTCAAGCCAGTCTGAGCAGTGGGATCCTGCTTACAGTGGCCTTGCAAGCTATAAAAACGATGACGAAACATTTGGTGTACTTGCTGCATTAGCGGTACAGGAAACTGACTATGTTCGTCGTGGTAACGAATCACTTGCTGGCTGGAATGGTGCAGTTTCTGCTAACTACTTCCTGCAAGAGCGTGAAAGAACAGCAACTAACGTAGCGTTCCAGTACGCGCCAAATGATGAACTGTCATTCGATCTGACTTACATGAACCTAGAGTTAGAAGCGAACAACAACAACAGTAGCTTATGGATTTTCCAGGCTGGCGCAAACTGCTTGGGCGAAAACCCGGATGGCGTATGTATGTTGTCTGAAGCAACAGCGGCAACGCCAACAGATAACCCGTCTTGGCTACAAGCCTTTGCACGTCGTGCAACGATGGAATCTGAAACGGTTGATTTTGGCTTTGAATTCAAACGTGACACGTTCGAAATTTCAGGTCGTATCGGTCGTTCAGAAGCAACGGGTGGTACAGAAGCACAAACAAACTATGGTGGTTTGATTGGCTCTCATGAAGATCGCTACGGCATGATAGACATGACGGGCAAGCGTATTAAGATCCAGCTGAAAGAAAATGATTATCGCGTTGGTCACTGGAATGAGGGTAGCCCGGGCGTAGCAGCATGGGCAGTACGTAATCAGCCGAATACGGATGAAGAAACGTACGCACAACTTGATACTAAGTTTATGCTTGATCATGACATCATCACTGCTGTTCACGTTGGTGCTCGTTTCACTAACCACAAGGTTGAAGAAGACAACTTTAAAGGCCTGGCAAACATTCAGCGTAATGCAGATGGTACGCCGGTGCTAAGTGATCCAAATAACCCAACTAGCGTAATTGCGGACATTGCTGATATCGCACCTGCTCAACTATATGGTAACGGTGTAAACGAAGCGGGTTTTGAATACATCACTATCCCTGGTCCACACCTGGACGCGATGTTCAACCATACTGCGCAGAACTTCAGTGAATATGTTCGTGACCGCAGTGGTTATGCCGCGCTTGAAGAAGAGAACTTTGCGTTTTACGTAATGGCTGATTTCAGCGGTGAAAACTACCGTGGTAACTTCGGTCTACGTTATATCTCTACAGATGTAAACAGTGACTACTATGGTTCAGACATCACTGTGACAGGTATCACAGATTCAGGTAACTTCTACGGCGGTAATGCACTGAAATCTAAGACACTGTCTAACAAAGAAGCGGATTACTCAGATATCCTGCCAAGCTTCAATATCGCGTATGACCTGGATGAAGACACTATCCTGAGAGGTTCAATCGCGCAGGTTATCAGTCGCCCTAACTACCAGGATGTGTTTGCACGTTCTAGCCTGAGTGGTTACGACAATGAAAACCCGAATGACCAGCAAGAAGTAACTGGTAACCCAGGTCTTGAGCCGTTCAAAGCAACTCAGTTGGACGTGTCTTACGAGTACTATTACGGTGACAGCAACTTCGCAAGTGCGACGTTCTTCTACAAGGACATCGAGACATTCGTAACGTCATCAACCACGCCAAATCAGTCTATCGGTATTAATGACCCGGCATGTAACTGTGACGTGTGGAACATCGTTAACCGTGTGAATGGTGACGGTGGTGACGTAATCGGTCTTGAGCTTCAGCTTCAACACGCGTTTGACAACGGCTTCGGTGCGATTGTTAACTACACGTATGCAGACAGCTCATCTGAAGAAACAAACTTCGACGACCGTATTGGCCGTTTCTCAGACAGTTCTGACCACACAGTTAACCTGGTTGGTTACTATGAGAATGATGACTTCGGTGCTCGTCTTGCTTATAACTGGCGTTCTGAGTTCATGATCCGTGAAACGGGTTTCTACTCTTCACGTGAGCACATGGACTTCGGTACTTTGGACTTCACTGGTAACTACCAGGTGAACGACAATATCAGCCTGACGCTTGAAGTTGTAAACATTCTTGAAGAAGACAGCTACCAGATCGGTATCTCTGGCTCTGACGGTCTGTTGAAAGAAGAAACGAAACACAACTTCCCTGCATGGAGCTATGTAGGTGAGCGCAAGATTGCACTGGGTGCAAACTTACGTTTCTAATTTTGTTGTTTGGAAAAGCCCTGCTTAAATAGTGGGGCTTTTTTATGCCCGTTTTATGGCAAGATCGAGACAGGTGTAGTTTGTATGTATCAATAGTGGCATGCCTGTCCGTGGTGGTCTTTACAGTGGTTGTGAGGTGAATTGTGCAAAATGCAGAAACCAAAATTAAGCGTATCGTCATTGTCGGTGGTGGCACAGCGGGTTGGCTGGCTGCCAATCATTTGGCCGCAGATGCGTCCGAGGATGTGAGTATTACATTAGTAGAGTCTCCTGACATTCCGACGATTGGTGTCGGAGAGGGGACTGTCCCGGTGATTGTCGATAGCCTGAAGAAGTTTGGCATCCGTGAGTCGGACATGTTTCGCCTGTGCGATGCTACGTTTAAAAATGGCATTCATTTTGTTGGCTGGAATAAGCCAGTTAACGGACAACCCCATTGCTATTTTCATCCATTTGACGACCCAAATGTTAACGGGGTTAATCTGTTGCCTTACTGGTTGCATCAACTGCCAGAGGCCAGGGCTCGCTTTGACCAAAGTGTTTCCATTCAGGCCCATATCGCACTCGAAAACAAAGCGCCTAAGCTGATCACGAATGCCGAATATGAGCGCATGATTAACTATGCTTTTCACTTGGATGCTGGCAAGTTTTCGGCATTGCTGTCAGAGCATGCGATTA